>JAHCHP010000035.1 GCA_026129765.1 Fimbriimonadia bacterium
TATGCGCAAGGATTTAAGGATGGCGATCTGCTCATCAAGGGGCAATGGGCATCGGCGATGGACCTGCCTGCGGATTCCTCTGCGGCTCCTTCGGAGACGACTCTCCCTGACATTCCTAAGCCCGCGGTTGGCAGCCTGTCCATGCCCAACGATTCCGAAATGGAACGCTTATATAAGGATGCTTGTCTATGGGAAGTGGGTTCCGCGCGAGAGACGGTGCGCCGTGCCAGACACACGCTTATTGGGATCGGGAAGCCAGCCTCTCAGTGGATGGTTGACAAGAAACTCGCTGAGATGACCTCAACTCTTGTCGAACGCGCTTTTGTGGAGGTGCTGCAAGAAACGGAATCAGGCGAGTTAGTGTTGGTTTTCCTGCAGTCGGAAGACCCCAAGAAACGAGAACCTGCGCTGCGTTTAGCGACGCTGTTGCGTTTGAAGGGCGCGTCATCCAGTGTCCTGAAGATGTTGCAGACCGATTCTGCGATGCGTTCACGAGCGATTGTCGCTGCAGGCGCGCTGCAAATGAAAGAGGCTGTCCCTGTTCTGGTGGCGATGGCAGACGACGCTGCGCCCATGACCCAACTCAGCATCGCGCTCGCGCTGGGGAAAATTGGCGAACCAAGCAAAGCCGTGGAGTGGTTAAGCGGTCAACTAAGCCACCCTGAACTACCCATCCGAGAGGCTTGCGCGAACGCTTTGACCCTGCTGGACGAACCGGGCGTCTTCGCGCTTCGTGAGGTTGCCGAATCGACCGAGGTTTCGTTGGCGCGGTTGGCGATCCAAACGTTGGGACGAGCCAAGCAAACCGCTGGTCTGGAATGGTTGGTAGAAAAAGCGAGGCACGATGATTGGGGCATGCGCCTAACCGTTCTGCAGGCGATCCGCGCCTTGGACTCAGAAGAATCCTCCCTGCGATTGGAGTTATTGATTCAGCAGGAAAAAGATTGGCGGGTTCTGCGCGCTCTTCAAAGAGGAGGAGAGCAGAAGTGAAATCGGACAACAATCCTGATTTTCCGTCGCTTACGTCCAGTTTGGAGGTCCGCCCTCCGTGTCCGCCGAGTGATAGAACTACGATGGGAACCGCATTTTACGATTCAACTATTTTAGTGAGAAACAATTCAGCTACAGTTTGGAGGGTGGACCTCCGTGTCCACCGTTAAAGTTTTGGGAGGAATCGTTTTTCAATGAATGAATTACCGAAGCGGAAACAACCCAATCATCGAATTATCCAAACCTCTTCGCATCCTGTCATAGTGTTTTTAACAGTCTGTACGAAAAGACGCTATCCAGGCTTAGCGAATGAGAGATCTCATAATTTGCTCATCCAGGTTTGGCATCAAGCGAGTGATTGGAAAGTAGGGCGGTATGTCATTATGCCAGACCATCTTCACACCTTCGTTTCTCCCAGTAATCTTGATATGCCACTGCAAAATTGGGTTCGTTACTGGAAGTCACTATACCGGCGTCAAATTGAAGACCCACAGTTCGCTTGGCAAAGCAGTTATTGGGATACAACACTACGAGATGTAAGCCATTATGAAGAAAAATGGGATTATGTAAGGTTGAATCCTGTGCGGCATAAAATGGTTGAAAATGCGGATGATTGGAGGTTTCAAGGAGAGCTGGTGGTGTTAGAAAGGTATTAATTTCTTAATTTTGCGGATACCCTCATCAAGCGGCTGGGTTGTTTCTGCTTGGAAAGATTGTTCTTCGCAAATCCCGTTTCGAATCATCATTCGGCGGACACGGAGGTCCGCCCTCCAAGCAGTTCAAGCGTCGAGCATCGTTAGCTTCCTATCACAATCTGTCCCCGGTAGCGCGGGCGTGTTTCAAGCCCTAATATCTGAGCGACGGGCGCAAAAGACCGGCGGTGAGCGCGGCATGCGCCATACTCTTTGAGACGGTTCAAATGTTCAGGGGTAGGATAGCCTTTGTGAGCGGCAAAGCCATACTGTGGGTAGAGGCGGTCATAATCCCGCATGATTCGGTCGCGCGCGACTTTCGCCAGAATCGACGCTGCGCCGATCTCTGTATGCAGCAAATCGCCCTTCACAACGGCGCGCTGGGGCAAAAAGCAGCCGGGAATCAGCCGGTTGCCGTCGACCCAGATTTCTGCAGGGCAAAGGCTGAGCCGCTCCACTGCGCGCCTCATCGCCAGAAGCGAGGCATGAAGAATGTTCAGGCGGTCGATTTCCACAGGAGAGGCGATTCCGATTGCCCAAGCAGCAGAACGCTGCGTGATTTCTCGGAACAGCCGCTCTCTTGCATCTTCCGAGAGGCGTTTTGAGTCGGTGATTCCGGCAATCACATGGTCTTTTGGCAGCACAACACAAGCCGCGACGACGGGTCCCGCCATCGGACCGCGCCCCGCTTCATCGACGCCTGCAATCCATCCTTGTCTCACACAATTGATTACGCCCCCATAGGGGAAATTCCTATGAACCCACCCTGCTTTTTGGTCTTATAAATCCGATAATAAGTAAATAGAATCAAATTGAGGGAACTTTTACCACTTTTTCCTCGTTCGAATAGATAGAGGTAGCCGGCGCGAGGGCATTTTTCTACCCAGTCCATAACGCGATTTATAACAAAGCCTTAACGATATATTGGGGTATAATAATGGTTTAGGCGCAAGATAAAGAGGAACAAACGATGTTGATGACGCGGCAAGCTTTTGATGTGGAATTGCAAACCTTAGAGACCAAGCTGCTGGCTATGGCGAGTTTAGCCGAGAGCATGGTAGCCGACTCGGTCGATGCGTTGATGAAACGCGATATGGCGATTGTCGAAAAGGTGTTGCAGACGGATGACGAGGTCGATGAGATGGATATCGACATCGAGCATCATTGCCTGCGTCTGCTTGCGCTTCAACAGCCTATGGCGAGCGACTTGCGTATTATTGGCACCGCCATGAAGATGATCACAGACATCGAGCGAATCGGCGATTATGCGGTCGATATCGCGAAAGCCGCCCGGAAACTGCAAACGGAACCGGACCATGTCAGTCTGATCGATATCCCCAAACTGGCGCAATCGGCGCGTAAAATGCTTCGCGAAAGCATCGAGGCGTTTGTAAAACGCGATTTAGAACTGGTGCTGCAGGTTTGCGAAGAGGACGATTTAGTGGATCAACTTTATCGCCAGATGCGCGCGCAATTGCATGAGATCATGCAGCAAGATTCCTCTAAGGTGGTCTATGGTTCGTGGCTGTTGCTGGTGGCGCATTATATTGAGCGAATCGCGGATCACTCGGTGAATATCGCGGAGCGAGTCTGGTTCATGGAAAAAGGGCAGTTGGAGCATTTAGCGAAACGCCATAAGAGCGGGACTCTGGACGAAGTTTACGCCGAAGCGCAGCTCCATCACCAGAATGGATCCCACCACTGAGATTTCAGACTCTTTGAAATTCATTCGCGGGCGTATCGCGCAGGCATGCGCCCGTGTTCACCATTCCCCCGAATCGATCTGTTTAATCGCCGTCAGTAAAACGGTTTCCCCTGAGCGTATTCTTGCCGTCTACAACGAAGGCAATCAGCGCGATTTTGGCGAAAATTACTGGCAAGAAGCGCGCGATAAAATCCCCCTGCTTCCAAGCGACATTCGCTGGCATTTTATCGGAAAATTGCAAACCAACAAGGCGAAATATACAGTTGGACGCTTCAAACTTATACATAGTGTGGATCGGGTAGAATTATTGCAGGAAATTCAGCGGCAGGCGTCGAAACAAGAAATTGTGCAAGATGTGCTACTCGAAGTTAAACTTTCGAGTGAAACCGCAAAAAGCGGCGCGCATCCTGACCAACTGCCCGACTTAGTGGGGATGATTCTCTCACTGCCCCATGTGCGGTTGCGGGGATTGATGGGCATGGCGCCTTACAGCGATCAACCGGAGCAAGCGCGTCCTTACTTTGCGCGGCTTCGAGCGCTGTTTGAAACGCTGCCTGCGGAAAACCGCGTTTGGTTGTCGATGGGCATGACCGGCGATTTTGAAATCGCGATAGAAGAGGGCAGCAATATGCTGCGTATCGGAACCGCCATTTTTGGCGCGCGTTGACATGATAAGCAAAAACCAGGGAGGGAACCATGAGCTACATGTATGAAGAAGAAGAGATGAACGCTGAACGAGGCGGCTTCTGGAAAAGTATTCGCTCGAAACTGTTTCCAGTGATCGAGGAAGATGAGGCGCAAGAAGAAGCGGCACAAACCCAGCCGTCCGTCGCGAAAGCGATGCCAGGCGGGCGCGTCCAGCGATTTCATGCCTATTATGTGCATATTCGCAAGGATTTGCACAGCATTGAGGATGCCAAGTTGGCAGCGGATGGGTTGAAAGAGGGTAAACAGCAGATCATTAACCTTTCTTCCACGCCGCCCGGCACACGCGAGCGCATTGTCGACTTTTTGAATGGAGTCATTTTCGCGTTGGAGGGCAGCGCAGAGCGCGTTTCAGAGCATGTGTTTGTTTATGCGCCTCCACAGGCGATTCTCGATTCGCCGACGTCCATCCGCTTAAAAGCGACTGAAGCCGATCAAGCTTGAAGAGGTATTGGGTTAAGGATGTTCAAGAGGCGGCGCAAAACCGCCTCCGCGCATGATTTAGTCGTCTAACAGGCGTTCATCCTGCCGGGTGAACCAGCGGGCGCCGTTGCGAGCCAACATGCGTTCGCACTCCTGACCGTCGACCAGCAGCACCTGGATGCCTGGGTGCGCTTCTTTGAGTTGGGCTAATCGTTGTTGCTGGCGCTTTAACTGCGCGCCTTGCTTGGCGGACAGCTCAACATACAAATCGTATTCGGTCAAATAAAAATCGGGCGTGTAGCACTCCTTTGGATAGCCGTCCTCGTCCGTCTGTAAGATGAACGTGTTAGGCTCATATTCCCACCGGATTTGGTGAGAGTCAAGCATCTGCGCGAAATCAGCCTCGCGCGGATGAGCAAATGCAATCGCGCCATTGCGGGTTTTTTGAGTCACGATGTACCTCCTAAACTCTGAAAGGAATATACCACACCTGTTGGTCAAAAATCAAGGGGGATAGGTTCCTTAACAGGAATTTAATAGGAGAAACGACCGGTAGAGTATAATCTTACCGGCAAAGGCTAAACAGCATGGGTAAGCAAGGAACGCGAAAAATGGGGAGCGGATCGCCCCAACGATGGAAAAAATGGCTTGTTGCGCTGGCGGTTTTGTGGTTGGCGCATTGGCTGTTGACGCCCGGCGCGAAAGCCTACCTGAAATGGTATGATGAACGGCAAGAAGTTTTGCGACTCAAGCAGCAATTGGCGGTGATTGAGGGCGAAAATGAACATCTGCGGCAGGGCATCGAGAGCCTGGATACGATGAGCGGGCGGGAAGCAGAGGCGCGCCGCCAAGGCTGGATTAAACCCGGCGAAACGCCCGTCCTGATTCCAGAACCTCAGACAGAAGCGCCAGCAGAACCCCCACCTCCTGAGAATGATCAGGCAGTGGACAGCGAAGGAAAGTAGAACCTCTCTATATACTCAACTTCGGTGGCAGACAAGAATGCTTTGCCACACTATTCTGAAGCCGACTGGAACAGATTTAGCCACCCCATCGTGATTTTCGCAAACGCGAGGAAGATTGGAATTCAGGAAAGACAGGCATTCTCGATATGGAGGTTTCAGTCAGCCCAATAGACGACTCTCTACAACGCCAGCGTTTTATTTCCCGATTCTGTCCCAAACCTCACGGAATTCTTCTTGTTCATAATATCGGGTTTGAAGCCAATAGCAGGTTCACTTTGGTAAGTAGAGGACCTATGAATTCGTCTGTTAAAGCTATTCATGTGGAAATCTCGCGGAAGCGTTTGTCATTCGCGAATTCTCGTCTGCGCGAGAAGGAAGAAGGCTTAGACATTGATTGTGTTTTCTACTTGCAACATGTAAAAACTCCTCAATCGCCAAGAGTTTCTCCGATGCCTTGACGCAAGGAACCGTAGTTGCGCAAACGGCAGCCTTCGGAGACCTCTTCTCGCGTCTCTTCTTCCACCCCGTAGCGTTGAAGCACGCGCTCGTTGATCTCCAAAAACGCCTCAAATTCCTCTGAGATGACTTCTGTTACGCCTGCATGCGCCAACAAGTCCAACTCGCTCAGGTATCGGGTACGGGCTAAAATGGCGACTTGGGGATTTAAGCGAC
This sequence comes from Fimbriimonadia bacterium, assembly GCA_026129765.1. Classification (GTDB taxonomy): domain Bacteria; phylum Armatimonadota; class Fimbriimonadia; order Fimbriimonadales; family GBS-DC; genus JAHCHP01. Next base: position 6,153 of record JAHCHP010000035.1, read on the forward strand.
GCGCGGACTGAACCGCATAGCGGGTGCTGACCGGGTCAGACATCGCGAAGACCACCACTCGCGCGCTGTGGATATGCGCCGCTTCCAGTACCTCCGCATGCGCTGCGTCGCCGTAGATCACCGGCTCTCGTTTTTTCTCCGATTCGCGCACTAACGCGCCGTTCAACTCAATCACTATATAGGGAATTTTGAAATCGCGGAGCGTGTTTGCCAGGCTTCTGCCGTTCATTCCATATCCCACAATGACCACGTGATCGCTTAAGCCCTTGACACGGCTCGGAGGTAAGTGCTGCACCAGTCCATGGCGCGATGTGGTTCTCAAGGCGAAAGCATAGGCGAGGCTGACCAGAACCGGATTCAGCATGATGGTGAGCGCAGAGGAGAAGAGCAGCCCTTGATACAAGGTTTTGGGGATCAGTTCATCGATGAGCCCCACACCTAACAGCACGAAAGAAAACTCGCCGATATTCGCCAACTGCGCGCCCGCAATGATCCCTACGCGCCGGGGGCGTTTCATAAACTTTGCGACCCCCAGCACCACCGCCCATTTCAGACCGATCAGCAGCGTGGTCCAGCCCAAAGCTTCCGCCCAGTTCGCCGTGACGAAGGGTAAATCGATCAGTAAGCCGACCGAGATGAAGAAGAGGCTCAGGAAACTGTCTCGGAAGGGGCTGATGTTGGCGGTGATTTGGTGGCTGTAGGGCGTTTCAGAAATCATGATGCCCGCGATAAAGGCTCCCAATGCAGGCGAAAGCCCCAGCCGCTGGGTGATGTATGCCATCAACATCACCAAAAAGAGGGAGCCTAAGATCGGGATTTCTGCCGTTTGTGCGGAAGCGATCCATTTGAGCAGCACTGGTACCGCGAAACGCGCCAATAAAAAGACTCCCAACATCGAAACTACCACCAGCCCCAAATTAAGCGCGATCTGCAAAGGATTGGCTTCGTCTAAACGGCTCAAGATCGGCACTAATAATACAAAAATCGGCACTAAAATATCTTGGAGCAGCAGCACACCTACCGTGAATCGTCCATGCGAACTTTCCACCTCGTGGCGCTGCTGCAACAATTTCAAACCGACGGCGGTACTGCTGAGGCTGACCACCATCCCGATAAAGATCGCTTGATCAATGGGATATTTCAACGCAATCGCGCCCAACGCGCAAATCAGCAGCGTGAGAAACACTTGCAATCCGCCCGCGCGCAGCACGTAGTCGCGTAGCTCTTTTAATTTATCTATCGAGAATTCGATACCCAGTGAAAAGAGTAGCAGCACAACGCCTAATTCCGCATAAGAACTGATGGCTTCATCATTCTGGATCAGTTTCAACCCATGAGGACCGATCACGACCCCCGTGATAATGAAACCGACCAAAGAGGGCAGCCTAATCCTTTGGAAAAGAGCCACAATCGCGATGCTAATTCCGATCAGCACCAAGAAATTCTCGAACACTTCCGCGCCGCCATGATGATTTCCCACACATAGATTATGAATGATAAATGATAGGTTCTCGCGCGCTTACTCTTGTGATTTTTTTCACAAACTGGGTGGCTTCTCTTGACATTCGACGCCTTTGCTGGGTAAACTGATGAGGATGAAGCAAAGCGTAAACATCTTAGGGGCGTTATGCGGTCTCACGTTGATTTTGACGGCTTGCCAAAAATCAGAAGAGCCGCCTGTTTCAGGCGGTCCCGGGACGCAGCCTGCCACTGAAACTGGGAAAAAAGCGGACGCGCTGATAGCCGATGCGGGCGTGATCAAAGGCAAGGTTTTTTTTGAGGGAACGCTGCCGGAACCGCAGGAAATCAAATTGGATACAGGCTGTATGGCGGCGCATGGCAATCAGAAGATGTTCGATGAAAGTTTGATTGTAAATGGGGATAAGACCCTGAAGAACTGCTTTGTCTACATTAAATCGGGGCTTTCTGAAACGTACGCGACCCCGCAAGAGGCATTTCAGTTAGACCAAAAGGGCTGCCGATACGAGCCTCGCGTCTTTGGGGTGATGGTGGGGCAGACCATCGAGATCAAGAACAGCGACCCGCTTTTGCATAATGTGCGAGGCGCAACCAAAATTAACAACGCATTCAATTTAATGCAGCCCCAGCAAGGGCAGGTCGATAAACGCGCCTTTGACAAGCCGGAAATTATGGTGGAATTCAAATGCGATGTGCATCCCTGGATGAAGAGCTGGTGCGGAGTTCTGACCCATCCTTACTTTGCGGTTACGGGCGAAGAGGGCGCGTTTGAAATCGGCAATGTGCCGCCCGGAAAATACACTATAGAAGTTTGGCACGAAACGCTGGGACGCCAATCGCAAGAGGTGGAGGTCGCCCCGAACGGTTCCGCCGAGTTGAAATTTGTGTATAATCAGAAATGAACGACCATGAAAAACGGGCTATTGAAGCATGAAGAGCCACCGAATGGCGCGCGAGAATCTCAAGGTTTGAAGGAGAACCCCAAACTGCGGTGGTTTGCTGTTTTTACGGCAGCCGCGACCGTTTTTTTAATTGCTGCGGGCGCGTCTGTGACCAGCACAGGGTCTGGTGATGCCGTTCCCGATTGGCCGCTGTCCTTTGGGCGTCTGCATCCGCCTCAAATGGTGGGCGGCGTGTTCTATGAGCATGGTCATCGCATGGTGGCGGGTGTCGTAGCCGCGTTAATTGCGATTCAAGCGGTTTGGCTTTGGCGTGTGGAACCGCGCGCTTGGGTCCGTCGGTTGGGCTGGATTGCGCTCATTTCGGTCATTTTGCAAGCGGTGCTGGGCGGTTTGCGAGTGCTGGTGGTCTCGCAAGAGTCGTTACAAGAATATGCGATGCGTATGGCGGGCGTGAATCACGTGGAGCCGGTACGCATAGGCATTGGGGTACTGCATGCGCTGCTCGCGCAAATCGTATTGAGCATGACCTTCATTATTGCGCTTGCTCTTTCTCCGGGTTGGCTTCGTCATCGTCCCCCGAAACTCGCGCTGCCGAAGTCGGCTCTTAAATGGGCAGCCTTCTTTGTGGTTGCGCTTGTTATTCAATTGTTAGTGGGCGGGATCATGCGCCATTCGGGCGCGGGCTTGATTATCCCCGATTTTCCGTTGTCGCATGGCAAAGTGGTGCCGCCATTTAATGCGCTGCCCTATGACGAAAACGCCGCGATTCCCATGACTTACTCTGAGTTAGTGTTCAAGACCGCCATGAACTTTGCGCACCGGACTTGGGCATATGTGATCGCGATTGGCTTCATTGCCAATATGATTTGGCTGGCTCGGAGTGGGCGTAAGGCGTTGGGCAGCGTCTATACCTATTCGCATGTCTTGGCGGGCTTAGTCTTCGTGCAGTTCTTCTTGGGCGCGACAACTGTCTGGACCGAGCGCAATGTCTGGGTCAGTGTTTTTCATGTCGCGACGGGCGCGACCTTGTTCGGATTCACGGTGGTTTACTGGTTCTGGTGCCGCCGCCTGCGTTTGGAAGCCTCGCCTCAGGCAGCGGTTTCGCCTCGAACCTTGGAGGCACATGTATGAAAACCGCCACCCGCCCCGATGTGATCGCGACACAGGCGATTCGCGGCGGCTCTCTGTCAGCGCGTCTTCGCGACTATTGGCTGTTGAGCAAACCGCGAGTCACAACGCTGGTCTGGCTGACGACCGCTGCCGGGCTTTTTCTGGGCGCGCGCCATACGGACACGCCTTTGGGTGGCTGGCTCATCTTTTTCGCATTGGTGGGATCGTGGCTGGTGATCGCCAGCGCGAATGCGCTCAATCAGGTTTTAGAATGGCAGTATGACGCCCGCATGAAACGCACCATGAACCGTCCCATTCCTTCGGGGCGTCTGCGCGTGGAAGAGGCGCAATGGATCGGGGTTTTGTGGGGTGCGTTGGGTGTGCTTTCGTTAATGTTCTTTGTGAACCCCTTAACAGCGTTGCTGGGCGCGCTCTCCATTGCGTTTTATGTGTTTGCCTACACGCCGTTGAAGCGGCGAACCCCAGTCTGTACCGCCATTGGCGCGATTCCGGGCGCGATCCCGCCGTTGGCGGGCTGGACGGCGGCGTATGGTCAGATTGCGCCTGAAGCGTTGCTGCTCTTCGCGATTCAATATTTTTGGCAGTTCCCACATTTTTGGGCAATAGCGTGGCTGAACCGCGACGATTATGCGGCGGCGGGATTCAAAATGCTGCCCTTCTTAAACGCCAGCGGCAGCGCGACGGCGCGTTATGTGTTGGGGTACAGTGTCGCTCTGTTTCTGTTCAGCCTTTCGATTGCGCCCTTTACCCAACAGATCGCGCTTTATTTAGTGGGCGCGGTGGGCTTGGGGATGTGGATGATCAGCAAGGCGATCCGTTTCCGGCAGCAACCCAACACCGAAGGAGCGCGCGCGGTTCTAATGGCAAGTGTGCTGTATCTTCCCGCATTACTGGGATTATTAATGATTGCTATGTAAACTCTCATTATAGGAAACCTGCCCCCTATGACTAAAATGAAAGCGCGCCCGGTTCGTTCAGGCAATATCGGAAACTATATCGACAACTCAGATAAGTTTTGGCGTGGCTGGAACGGTGGCGATGACCAGCGCGCTCGCGAACAGTGGGCGCGGATGGGGATGTGGATGGTGATCGGCGTGATTGGGTTGATGTTCGCGACCTTAGCCGCCATCTATGTTTCGCGCCTCTCCATGAAAAATGCTTTCCCTTTGGAACTGCCATCGCTGCTTTGGATCAGCACCGCGCTCATCGCGATCAGTAGTGTCACGTGCCAGTGGGCATTGCGCGCGATTCGGCAGGATAACAAAAAAACGCTCGCCTTGGGATTAGGAATCACCCTGATTTTAGGGCTTAATTTTGTGGTGATGCAACTGCTGGGTTGGAACCAATTGATGCGGACAGGGATGGACCCTCAGAAGCATTTGTTTAGTGGACTGTTCTATCTGTTTACAGGACTGCATGCGATTCATTTGGTCGGAGGCATTGGCTTCATGGCGTTTGTGTTTTATCGCGCCTTGCATAACGCCTACTCTTCGCGCCGCCACTTGAGCGTCGAGTTGGGAACACTTTATTGGCACTTTATGGATGCGCTGTGGGTCGCGCTGTTCCTGTTGATGCATATTTGAGGAAGTGAAACACGATGAGACAAGGAAGAATGAGCAGCGCGCTCAGTTGGATGGTATTGGGATTGGTGTTGGTGGGCGCATTGGGTTTCTATTTGTTTAGTCAGAAGCCGAATGAGGCGACGCCTTCGGAAGAGGGTTTAGAGACTTACAACACGGTGGGCGAGTTCCAGTTCGATACCCATCACGGTACGCAATTATCCAATTCGGAGCTAAAAGGCAAGGTTTGGGTCGCTTATTTCTTCTTTAGCACTTGCGCGGGAATCTGTCCCACCATGAACAAGAATATGATGCGTGTGCAGACCGCTCTGAAATCGAACCCCGATTTCCAGATTTTAGGCTTCACCGTAGACCCCAAAGTGGATACCGCCACGATCCTGAACGCATACTCCGGAAATTTTGGGGTTGACCCCCAAACGTGGCATTTTCTGACGGGCGACAAACGCAAAATCTATCACCTGGCGCGAGAAAGTTTTAAGTTGGGCGTGGATGAAATTCCTCCCGATCCCGGCGGCGCGCGCGACTTCATTCATAGCGAAAAACTGGTCTTGGTGGATCGCGCTGGCGTCATTCGCGGCTATTATGACGGCACAAATGTCGAAGAGGTGGAGCGTTTAATCAAGGACGCAAGCAAACTGCTTAAGGAAAAAAGTTGAGGGTTTGCGATATTCGCGACTGAACTCGCGCCCAAAACAACGCAATGGCGCGAGGACGCAAACCGCTTGTAGGGGCAATCCCGACCGCATTGTCATGCCGAGCTTGCCGAGGCATCTGCTGCTGGAGTTTTGAGAAGCAGACCCTTCGGCTTCGCTCAGGGTGACAGTCAGGTTGACTCCCTCCCTGCTTGCGGGGAGGGTTGACAGGATGGTAGGGCCGCACCTGTGTGTGCGCCCCCTGATCGGGCAGACACATAGGTCTGCTCCTACACATCGCCGTTGTCATGCCGAGCACAGCCGAGGTATCGGCATTTTCAGATCAGGACGATTATGCCGTTTATCTGAGAGAATTTATTCGCGGTTTCAGAAAGAGGGGAACCCGAACAGTGAACGTGATTGATTGTTTTGATTCAGAATAGCAGGAAACTGCATGCGCGCCTCGAATCCTTTTTACAGCCAAAGCAGAGGACATTCTCGAAAGTTTGTGCAGAAATTCACAAATCCGCTCGAAAACCTTGACATGACCCGCCTGAGCAAGGTATCATATAGGCGTAAATCAGCAGGATTTCAGCGATTTTTAGGAGAGAAAATCCTTAGCATGGCTAAGTTTGTGATAAATATCACGAACATCGAAAATTCGCATGGATGCGCGATAGACCGGTCTCTTTCATACGGAACAAAGAGCGCGCCATGTTATTTAGGCGAGGTCGCTCATTATGCCTCAAGTCTTTAAAAAATATCATAATACCGTTGCTCGGGTCACAATCTTTGGAGGTTTATTTGGTCTCGTAGGTCTGGTGCTGACCGCATCCAATGTCAGCCGCTCTTCCTATGTTACCAAAGCCATGGTTCCCTTAGATCAACCGGTTCCATTCAGCCATAAGCACCATTACGAAGAATTGGGAATCGATTGCCGCTACTGTCACTGGTCTGTGGAAAAGTCGGCGCATGCGGGCGTCCCTTCCACCGAAGTCTGCATGAGTTGTCACTCGCAAGTCTGGACAAACAGCCCCCTCTTGGAGCCGATGCGCAGCAGTATGGCTTCGGGAGTGCCAGTCGCGTGGAACAAAGTCAACGACCTGCCCGATTTTGTCTATTTCAATCACAGCATTCACATTAACAAGGGCATCGGCTGCAACAGTTGTCACTCGGGAATCGAAAAAATGCACCTCACCTACAAATCGCAGGCGTTCTCTATGGCGTGGTGTCTCGATTGTCATCGCAAACCAGAAGCGAACATCCGCCCGCAAGGCGAGGTGTTCAATATGTATTACAAGCCGCCCAAGAACCAAGAAGAGGTGGAAGCGATGATGAAAGCGCACGGGTTAACGCTGAAGCCCGGTGAAGAGATGCCGACCAACTCGGCAGAATTTGGAAAGTTTTTAGTCAAACGATATAACATTCACGTAGAGCAGTTGGATAACTGTTCCGTGTGCCACCGCTGACAATCAGCATGGCGGACGAGGGTTGAAAGGAACGATGGAAAACCAGCAAGAGCGCATGGATTTGAGCCAGATTCGAGAGAAACTGGATAAGGCAAAGGAAGGCGGGCTATGGCGGAGCATCGGCGAATTGGCGGAACGCCCAGAATTTGAAGAGTACCTTCATCAGGAGTTCCCGCGCCAGTCGGCGTCTCTGGGCGACTTTGTCAATCGACGGCAATTCTTCAAACTGATGGGCGCGTCGCTCGCGCTCGCAGGGCTAACCGCATGTCATCGCAAGCCCCAAGGCAAGATTGTGCCGTTTGTGAAAGCGCCCGAAGACATGATTCCCGGTCAAGCGGTCTTTTACGCTTCAACCATAATCAAAAATGGCGGATTTGGAGTCGGCATCTTAGCAGAAACGCACGAGGGACGCCCCACCAAAATCGAAGGGAACGAGCTGCATGCCGCCAGCTTGGGCAGTTCCGATGCGATGATGCAAGCGGAAATCCTGAACCTGTATGACCCAGACCGCAGCCAAGCGATCTTGAAGTTTGGGCGAATCGATACATGGAAAGTCTTCTGGGAAGAAGCCTTCACTGAAGCGGGACGCCAGAAAATCTTGAAAGGGGCAGGGTTGCGCATTTTGACCCCCAACACCACCTCACCCACTTTCATCCGGCAGATGCAAGCCTTTCTGAAAGAGTTCCCGCAAGCGAAGTGGTATCAGTATGACCCCGTCAATCGCGATAACCTCTACGAAGGCGCGCGCATGGCGTTCGGCAGCCCGTTGATGCCGGTCTATGATTTTGCTCAAGCGCAGACCATCGTCTCATTGGACAGCGATTTCTTATATGAGGGTCCCGCAGCGATCCATTCTTCGCGCAAATTTTCAGAAGCGCGCCGCCTCCGAGAGGGGATGGAACGCATGAACCGGCTCTATGTGGCAGAGACGATGCCCAGTGTGACCGGGTCCATCGCGGATCACCGGCTGCGTGCGAAGCCCAGCCAAATCGCCTCTTTGGGCGTTGCGCTGGCGCAAGCAATGGGTGTGCCGGTCAACGGCGCGTCGGCAGGCGAACTGTCCGAAGCGCAACGAAAATGGGTGGAGGCAGCCGCGCAAGATTTGAAAGCGAGCGGCAGCGATGGATTAGTTACAGTGGGCGATCAGCAACCCGCCGCGCTGCATGCGATTGCCTGCGCGATCAACGCATTTCTCCAAAGCCGCGTTACGCGCTATATTCAGCCTGCAGAGTTCAATCCCGGCAACAACTTGAACGGGATCAAAGCTTTAGCGAGAGATATTCAAGAAAACACCGTGGAAATGCTCTTGATTTTGGGCGGCAACCCGGTCTATAACGCGCCTGCCGACCTGAAATTTGAAGAGCTGATCCCCAAAGTTAAGCTGACCGCGCACTTGAGCCGGTATACCGACGAGACCTCCGCGCTGTGTGTTTGGCATCTGCCCGAAAGCCATCCGTTTGAGACGTGGGGCGACGCGCGCGCGTTTGATGGGTCCGTCAGCCTGCTGCAGCCGTTGATTGGGCAGCTCTATCCCGATACGCGCTCCGCACTCGAAGTGATTACAACTTTGGCAGGCGTCAGCAAACTGCCCTATGATCTGGTGAAAGAGACCTGGGCAGGCAGAAATATCGACAAATTGGTTCACGATGGGGTCGTTCCCAATACGGCGTTCCCATCCGTCTCCGTCTCTGTACCGGAAAGCGTCAGCGTTCCCTCAGGCAGTTTGCCATCAGGCAGCGACACGGAAATCGCTTTCCTGCCGGATCCGCTGATTGGCGACGGCTCCAATGCGAATAACACTTGGTTGCAAGAGATTCCGAAGCCGACGACCAAAGTATGTTGGGATAATGTGGCTTATATGAGCTTGGACATGGCGGCGCGATTGGGCGTCAAGCTCGATTTAACGAAGCAGTCCTACCCGCTGATGGAAGTGAAAGTCGGAGACCGGACCTTGGTGGTTCCCGCTTTCCCGCTGCCCGGACATGCGGACGGCGCGATTACGCTCCATTTGGGTTATGGACGCACGCGGGGCGGACAAAACGGTTCTGGCGCGGGTTTCAATGCCTACACTCTGAGAGGTTCCGACTCGATGTCGATGGCTTCCGGCGCGGAGTTAAGCGTGACCCGTCAGATGTATCCGGTGGCTTGCACCGAGGCGCATCATGTGTTCGATTTTGGAACAGGGCTAAAATCTCCCACCGACTATATCGACAGCTCTAATGCGCGACCGATTATGAAGGTTGGCTCCTTTACCGATTACAAAAAGGACCCGCACCTGCCCGACCATCACCATCATGCGATGGAGCCGATGTCGATGTATGCGGAACGCAACTATAAGACCTACGATAACCCGGACAATCACAAATATGCTTGGGCGATGGTAATTGACCCGCAAGTTTGTACCGGCTGTAACGCTTGTGTGGCGGCTTGCCAGGCAGAGAACAATATTTCGGTGGTGGGCAAAGATCAGGTGATTCGCCAGCGCGAAATGCACTGGATTCGAGTCGACCGCTATTACAAGGGACCTGCCGATGACCCGGAATTGAACTTCCTGCCGGTGACTTGTATGCAGTGCGAAAAAGCTCCCTGCGAAGTGGTCTGTCCTGTCGCGGCGACCGTCCACAGCGAAGAAGGCTTGAACCAAATGGTCTATAACCGCTGTGTGGGTACGCGATACTGTTCCAACAACTGCCCTTACAAAGTGCGCCGCTTCAATTTCTATAAGTATGCTGACTATGATACACCCGTTCTGAAATTGCTTCGCAACCCGAATGTAACGGTGCGCGGGCGCGGTGTGATGGAGAAATGCACCTATTGCGTGCAGAGAATCAATCACGCAAGGATAGAGGCAAAGAAAGAGAATCGGCGTATCCGCGAAGGCGAGATCGTCACTGCCTGTCAACAGGCATGCCCCGCTCAGGCGATTGCCTTTGGCGATATGAACGATCCCAACAGCAAAGTCAGTCAATGGCGCAAACAGCCCCAGCACTTCGTGATGCTGGAGGAACTAAACGTCACCCCGCGCACAACTTACCTGGCGCGCGTTCGAAATTATCACCCTGAATTGGCACCGGAGGAGCATCATGCAGGAGACCATTAAACCGCCGATGGGGACCGATGCGCCCTTGATCGAGGGTAAGCAGAACTACGAAACGATCACCGAAAAGATCGGCGGTATCGTCTTAAAGAGTCCGCCCAAAATTTGGTATCCTTTATTCGCCTTGGGCTTTGCAGGCACGATGGTGATGGTCTTCACCATCTGCTGGCTTTTGCTGAGAGGAATCGGTATTTGGGGCGTCAACCAGCCGGTGGGCTGGGGATTTGACATCATCAACTTTGTGTGGTGGATCGGAATTGGACACGCAGGCACGCTGATTTCGGCGATTTTGCTCTTATTGCGCCAGCAGTGGCGAACCTCCATCAACCGCTTCTCCGAGGCGATGACCATCTTTGCGGTGATGTGCGCCGGTATGTTCCCCTTACTGCATACCGGTCGTCCATGGCTGGACTACTGGCTCTTCCCGCTGCCGAACTGGCTGGCGATGTGGCCGCAATTCCGAAGCCCGCTGCTGTGGGACGTGTTTGCGGTTTCTACCTACTTTACCGTTTCTTTGCTGTTCTGGTACACCGGGTTGATCCCCGACTTTGCGTCGCTGCGAGATCGCGCCAAGGGAAAAATTGCGCAGCTCATCTGCGGCACTTTATCGCTGGGATGGCGAGGGTCGGCGAAGCATTGGATGCGCTACGAAAGCGCGTACCTGCTGTTGGCGGGGTTAAGCACTCCGTTAGTGTTGTCGGTTCACTCCGTCGTGTCGTTAGACTTTGCGACCTCTATCGTTCCCGGCTGGCACGTCACCGTCTTCCCGCCCTATTTCGTGGCAGGCGCGATTTATGCGGGCTTCGCGATGGTGATTACGCTGGCGGTTCCGTTCCGAATGATCTACCCGCAGCTGAAAGATTACATCACGAACCATCACATGGACATGATGGCAAAGGTGATGCTGGCGACAGGACTGATCGTTTTCTACGGCTATATGATGGAGGCTTTCTACAGCTTCTACAGCGCGAACCAGTTTGAGACCTACATGATTGAGAACCGCTTCTGGGGACCCTACAGCGGGACTTACTGGGCATTGATGATCTGCAACGGCTTAATTCCACAACTGCTCTGGTTCCCGCGTTTCCGTCATAATCTCTTTTGGCTTTATGGAGTTTCGATGGTGGTCAATGTGGGGATGTGGCTGGAACGGTTCGTCATCATTTCGGTCAGCCTGCACCGCGAATATAAGCCGTCAGGTTGGGGTTTTTATGCAGGAACGCAATGGGACTGGTCGATGTTTATCGGAACGATCTTCTTCTTTGTGATGATGATGTTCCTGTTCGCGCGCTTTATGCCGATGATCGCCATTTTCGAAATGCGCGACCTCTGGCATCGACTTTATCATGGAAAATCGGGTCACAACGGGCATGCGCCCGCGCATGTTCCTAACAGCGCGGAAGTGACCTCGAAGGAGGATGCATAAGGTATGGCTCACGGACCAATAGAACCGCAATATCATGGCGTCATGGCTGAGTTTGAGACGCCTGAACAGGTGATGGAAGCGGCAGAGAAAACCCGCTCAGCGGGCTATAAGCAGTTCGACTGCTACTCTCCGTTCCCGATCCATGGACTTTCCGACGCGATGGGTGTTGAGGAAGCGAAGGTGCCTTGGGCGGTGTTCATCGGCGGGTTCATCGGCGCGCTCAGCGGCATGGCGTTGCAAATCTATGTGAACTCTTACGACTATCCCATGAACGTGGGCGGTCGTGACGATCTCAGTTGGCCTTATTTCATCCCGGTTGCCTTTGAAGTGACCATTCTGTTCGCCGCGTTTAGCGCGCTGCTGAGTATGCTGGGGCTGAACGGCTTGCCGCGCCCGCATCATCCGGTATTCAATGTGCCGGAGTTCGCGCGCGCCTCCACCGACCGGTTCTTTCTATGTATTGAAGCGCAAGACCCGAAATTCGACCTTCAGGGCGCAAGCGATTTCTTAAAATCGCTGAATCCTTTGAGTGTCAGTCCGGTCTCTAACGATTGAAGGGTAGATGATAATGAAGCGATCTAAACGAAACATGGTCTGGACGGTGAGCGCGGGGATGCTCGCGACCCTAATCCTGAGCGGTTGTCACCGCGATATGTGGACTCAGCCCAAACTCAAGGCGCAGGGAACCAGCGATTTCTATCTCCAGCAAGATCAATACCGGGATTGGGAAGGGCAGTCGTATGGCATGGCGTCCCGCCCTGCGGTCAAAAACACGGTCGCGCGCGGTCATTTGCGACAGGATGAGGCATTTTATACGGGCATGTCCAACGGTAAACTGCTGACCACGCTGCCGCCGGGAGTCAAACTGACACGAGAGTTGCTGGACCGAGGACAAGATCAATATAACACTTTCTGCCGCCCATGTCATGGGTTATCAGGCGATGGCAAAGGGATGATTGCGCAGCGTGGGCAGTGGCCCAAACCGGTCACTTCGCTTCAGGATCAGCGTCTTCGAGAGATTCCGATTGGGCATTTCTACACCGTCATCTCGAACGGGCTGGGCATCATGTATGGGTACGGTTCTCGAATTGAGCCGGAAGATCGTTGGGCAGTGGCGGCGTATGTGCGCGTTCTCCAGTTGAGCCAGAACGCGAATGCAAAAGATTTGAATGACGACGATATGGATCGTCTGATCAACCCTGATAAATACAAAAACGGGGAAGGCGGGCATGGCGCAGCCCACTAAATTTGGGCGATTTGAGACACGGAGTCTCTGCGCGGGGAAGGCAGGAGCGTAAACAAACATGGAACAGGCAAAGGCGAAGATACAACAGGCAAGAACAATGGCGATAGGAGCGGGCGTCGTAGGATTGGGCGCGTTGATTGCTGGCAGCTTTATGGTCAGCAAAGAGCATGCGATCCAATCGTATCACTACGGTCTTATCTTCTGGCTCTTTCTCGCGTTGGGTGGTTTGGGACTGACCCTGCTGCATCATACGGTCAAAGGCAAATGGGGCTTGCCCTTGATCCGCATGTTCGAGTCGTCCGCCATGACCTTGCCGCTGGTCGCGCTCTTGTTTATTCCGATTCTTTTGCCTGAAGGGATGCATGCGCTGTTTGAGTGGACCCACGAAGAAGCGAAAAGCGACCGCATTTTGCAGGGAAAAGCGTACTGGCTGAACACCACCGGCTTTTATGTTCGGTTTGTGATCTACTTTGTGATCTGGACTTTCTGGGCATACATGTTGTGGAAATGGTCAACAGAGCAGGACAAAACAGGTAACCCCGCGTTTGCGCAGAAGCGAGTCAACTTTGCCGCGCCGGGGATTGTGGTGTTTATGCTTTCCGCAACCCTCGCCATGACCGACTGGCTGATGTCGCTGCAACCGCATTGGTTCTCAACGATGTATGGCGTGATTATGGCAGTGAGCCAAGTCTATGTGATGATGGGTTTAGCGGTCTGGTTGATTTTAGGATGGCGAGACCAAGCGCCTTATAAAGGGCTTATCAATCCCAGTTATACGCGCGACTGGGGCAATCTGCTCTTCACCTTTACCGTTTTTTGGACCTACGTTTCTTTCTCGCAGATGTTGATTCAGTATGCGGGTAACCTGCCGGAAGAGATTTCTTATTATGTGCAGCGCAACAAAGGCAGCTGGAATGTGGTTTCTACTGCGATTGCGGTCTTGGGCTTCTTTGCTCCCTTCTTAATTTTACTGTCGCCCCGCGTGAAGCGACTGCCGAATTTGTTGCGGTCCACGATTGTGCTGATCTTTGTGATGCGCGCGGTGCATGTTTACTGGGAGATCAAGCCGGTCTTTTCCGAAAGCCCGACGCCGCACTGGATGGATTTTGCCGCGCTGGTGGGGGTGGGAGGCATTTGGCTGGCGGTTTTCTTTACGAACCTGTTGAAGCGACCGTTGCTGCCACAGCATGAACCGCGTTTACAGGAGGTGGCTCATGGACATTGAAAAAAAAGAGTTTCCAGAGTATGATGGCTTGGGTTATGAAACCGAGGATATCGCGCCTCAAGCCGCATTAAAATTTCTGATCGGTATTGGTATTTCGATCGTCGCATCGCTGATTATCGGGTATGGCGCGTATGTCTGGATATTGCCAGACCCGCCTTCCGCACTGCCTTCTGACCGGCAGGAATCGCTGAAAATGCAGTCTCCACCGGAGAATATGGCGCCGTTGCAGGTCTACCCGGTGCAAGATTGGGACAAGTTTTTGAAACAAGATACAGAGAAAATAACAAGCTACCAATGGATCAACGCCAGCCAAGGATTGGTGCGCATTCCTGTGGAACGCGCTAAAGAGATGGTACTGGAAAAAGGATTGCCAGTCACCCAACCCGCCACGGGAGGTACGGCAAATGATAAGAATGCAGAATCGAAACCCGCGTCGAATTAAATCGCGCTATGGCTTAAGACGAAGACTGGGAATCGCGCTCGCTTGCGTGTTGAGCGGAGCGACCCTGTTCGCGCAGGAAATGGCGAATAACTCGGTGCTGAACAACAATACCGGCGTCGATATCAATAAAATACGGATTGAACAGAAAATGGGATATCAGATTCCATTGGACTTGACATTCCGAGATGAATCAGGCAAGACGGTGGCATTGCGCAGCTATTTCAAAGATAAACCGGTTGTGTTGGTCATGGCGTATTATGAATGTCCGATGCTTTGCACCGTGGTTCTGAACGAGCTGACGCGCGTGATGAAATCGGAAAAGCGGTATTCTATTGGAAAGGATTATGAAGTGATCACGGTCAGCATCTCGCCGACAGAAACGCCGGAGCTGGCAGCGAAAAAGAAAGAAAATTATGTGAACTCTTATCAACGGACAGGCGGAAAGTCAGGCTGGCACTTTTTGGTGGGCGACGAAGCCAATATTAATCAGTTAGCCGACTCAGTGGGGTTCAATTATGTGTACGATCCCAAAACAAAGCAGTATGCGCACTCGGCAGGCGTGATGATTCTGACGCCTGAAGGAAAGTTGGCGAGATACCTGTTGGGAATCGATTATACCGCCAAAGACTTGCGCTTCGCTTTAATCGAGTCTTCCAAGAATAAAATCGGAAATCCCGTTGAGCAGGTGATTCTCTATTGCTATCAATACGACCCTTCAACGGGACGCTATGGACTTGTCATTATGCGCGTTGTGCAATTGGCTGGCATCTTAACGGTGTTGTCGCTTGGAACCTTTATCTTTATGATGGTTCGGGCAGAACGCCATCGCAGCCGAATGCTCAACAAGGAGTGAAACTGGATTATGTGGAATTTTCCTTTGGTACCACCGACAGCAGCGGAAGAAGCGCTTCATATCTCCTGGTTATACTGGGTGATTACCGGTATGGCGATCTTCTTCGTGGTTGCGGTTTGCGCGGCGGCGCTGGTGCTGGTGGTTCGATATCGAGCCAGCAACGAGAATGTCAATCGCGACAACCCGCCTGAAAGCGACATGCGGTTGGAAATGACTTGGACACTAATGCCTCTGGTTCTTGCGCTCGTTATTTTCTTTTGGGCAGCAAAACTGTATGCCGATATCTACACGCCGCGTGATGACGCGCTGGAGATCATCGCGATTGGTAAGCAGTGGATGTGGCATGTCCAACACTCGAACGGCGTGCGCGAGAACAACGAATTGCATATTCCCGTGGGACGCCCGATCAAAGTGACGGTGATTTCTCAGGACGTGATCCATGCCTTTTCGCTGCCCGCTTTCCGAGTCAAACGGGATGCGGTTCCGGGGCGGTATAACAGTATGGTCTTCACTCCGACCAAAACAGGCAAGTTCCATCTGCTATGCACGGAATATTGCGGCACGAAGCACTCAGAGATGATCGGCAGCGTTTATGTGATGGAACCTGACGACTATCAAAAATGGCTGGAGAGCGGCGGTAAAGGGACCGATTCCAGCAGCGCGCCGATGTCCTTGGAAGATCAAGGCAAACAGATTTTCACGCAGTTAGGTTGTAATACCTGCCATGGCGCTGCGGGCGCAGCCGTCCGATGCCCGCCGCTGGAAGGGATCTATGAAAAACCGATTGAACTGGCGAATGGACAGAAGGTCATTGCTGACGCGGAATACATGCGTGAGTCGATTCTGAACCCGGCTGCCAAAATCGTCAAGGGATATGATAATCTGATGCCCGCTTATCAGGGCGTCGCCAGCGAAGATCAAATCATCAAGATCATCGCTTATATCAAATCGCTGAAGGATGCGAAACCGGCGGAAGCATCCAAATAAACAAATTGAGACAATGAACGCGAGATTTATTGGAGGCACATTATGAGCGCAGCGGAAAACCAAATGGAAACCCAGGCGCATCACGAAAAGGTGAACTACATCAATGTTCGCACAACCTTACTATCGTGGCTCGTCACGTTAGATCATAAGCGGATAGGAATCCTGTACCTGCTGACGGTCAGCTTCTTCTTCCTGATCGGGGGGTTGGCGGCGTCTCTGGTGCGAATGGAATTGGTTTCGCCCAAAGGCGACCTGCTGGAGTCGGATACTTATAACAAGATGTTTACCACACACGGGGTCATGATGATCTTCTTCTTCTTGATTCCCTCGATTCCGGCGGTTTTTGGAAACTTCCTTTTGCCGCTGATGATTGGCGCGCGCGATGTGGCGTTCCCCCGTTTGAACCTGCTGAGCTGGTACATGGTGGCGGGCGGCGGATTGCTGGCGCTGGCGGCATTGATTATGGGCGGCGTGGATACTGGCTGGACCTTCTACACCCCCTACAGCAGTTCGTTTGCGAAAACGCAGGTCGCGCTCACGGTGGTCGGAATTTTTATCGCAGGATTTGGGTCTATTTTCACAGGAATCAACTTCTTGGTGACGATTCACAAAATGCGCGCTCCCGGCATGACATGGTTCCGTCTGCCTTTGTTTGTCTGGGCGATGTACGCGACCAGCCTGATTATGGTGCTTGGCACGCCGGTCGTCGCGATTACGCTGCTGTTGGTGGCGGTTGAGCGGTTGTTGGGATTGGGCATTTTTGACCCCGCGCGCGGCGGCGACCCCATCTTGTTCCAGCACCTGTTCTGGTTTTATTCACATCCCGCGGTCTACATTATGATTCTGCCTTCTATGGGCGTTGTCAGCGAGGTGATCAGCGCGTTCTCCAAGCGGCGCATTTTCGCCTACCATTTCGTGGCGTTCTCCAGTCTTGCCATTGCCATCATCGGTTTCTTGGTCTGGGGGCATCATATGTTCAGTACGGGACAATCGATGTATCTGGGCGTGGTCTTCTCGTTCATCACTTTCTTGGTCGCGGTGCCTTCGGCGATTAAGGTGTTCAACTGGTTGACAACGCTCTACAAAGGACGTATTGAACTGACCGCGCCAATGATGTATGGTCTTGGTTTTATCGGTCTCTTTACCATTGGCGGCGTGACAGGGCTGCATTTGGCAGCGATGGCAACGAATGTCCACTTGACCGATACCTACTTTGTGGTCGCGCACTTCCATTATGTGATGGTGGGCGGGGCGATTATGGGTTATATGGCAGCGCTTCACTTCTGGTGGCCCAAAATGACCGGACGAATGTACCCAGAGTCTTGGGCGAAGTTATCTGCAATGATCATTTTTATCGGCTTTAATGTGACGTTTATGCCGCAGTTCATCTTAGGGTATATGGGGATGCCCCGCCGGTATCACAGCTACAACGAAGAGTGGCAGGTCTTGAATGTGCTTTCCACTGCTGGCTCGTCGGTGATGGGACTGGGCTATATTCTGCCATTAGGCTACCTGCTCTGGTCTCTAAAATATGGCAAGATCGCCCCTCAGAACCCTTGGAACGCGCGCGGTCTGGAATGGGAAATCGTGGATGCCATTCCTCATCCCCATAACTTTGAAACGATTCCCATCGTTACGCAAGAAGCCTATGATTACGAACACTGGCATCCGAACAAGCCTGCGCAGCAGCCGGTGATCGTTGGCGGAGGAAAATCGTGAGCAATACGACACAAGACCTGAGCTTAGACCCCCACGGCGCGCATGGGCATGGCGCCCACGACAACCCGCATTTGGGCGAACAGTTCGAGGACATCGCTCAACAGTATGACACCTATACGGTTGGGATGTGGGCGTTCATCGTCCAGGAAGTGATGTTCTTTGGGGGCGTCTTTGCTGCCTATGCGATCTATCGATACAAGTATCTTGAGGCGTTTTCTTACGCGCACTTAGAACTGGATGTGTTCTGGGGAACGGTTAACACCTTCGTGTTGCTGTTCAGTAGTTTCACGATGGCGTTAGGCGTGCGCGCGGCGATGCTTCAGGCGCGGAAAGCGCAAATCGGATTCTTTCTGGCAACGATTTTGTTTGCCTGCGTGTTCATGGGCGTAAAGTATGTTGAGTACTCTGCCAAGTTCGATCACGGGCTGATACCAGGTCATAATTTCACCTTATACACAGAACATCTGAATGAGGTGCGCGAGAAACACCCGCATGTCGCGGAGGCAGTTGAGAAGAACCCTGCGCTGGTCCCTCAAATGGAACTCTTTTTCGGGTTCTATTTTGCCATGACAGGTTTGCACGGTTTGCACGTGTTGATTGGGATTATCGTTATTGGCGCGTTGGTCATTCGCGCTTGGATCAATAAGAACAAGCCGCTGGATTATATGCCGGTGGAAATGGTGGGGCTCTATTGGCACTTAGTCGATATTGTTTGGATTTTCCTGTTCCCCTTACTCTATCTGGTGGGAGGTCACTAAGCTATGGCGAAAAGTCATTCTACAGGCGGACATCACGATGCTGCTGGTCATCATGACGGCGGACACGCGCATGTTATCCCGTCGGTTGGGTTCTATTTTTGGACTTTGCTCGTGTTGATGGTCCTGCTGGTGCTGACGGTTTGGGCAGGTTACTGGAAGGTCTCTGTCTCTGCGGGTATCGTCATCGCGCTTACGATTGCGGTGGTGAAAGCGGTGATCGTTATCTCCAACTTCATGAATGTGAAGTTCGGCACGAAGCAGGTTTGGCTGTGGGCAGGCGCGGGTTTCTTCTGGCTCATTATCCTGTTCGCTTATGCGTTTGCCGATTATGTCAGCCGCGATCATTGGATGAAGTATCCCGGCTGGGAGCAGACCATTTCCGAACGTGTCACTTCCGAAGTGTCGGGAGAGGCAAAGGAAGAAGGCAGCCACTGAAAATCAAGCCATCCCGAGAGCGGCGCGAAGCGAGTCATACTCTTGCTGGCAGCGCGCCGCTTCTATTTCGTCCCTTTCTTTGACGGCAAGTTCGCTCAGCGATTCTAAGACAATCAACAACTTCCGCCGTTCTCGTCGTTGATGATACCAATCGTAAGCTGCGCGCAGGTGTTCGCGCGCGCTGGCAAGGCGATTTCGAACGATGTCTAATCTGCCTAAGTAGAGGCGGGAAAAGATGTAACCATCGTGAAGGGCAGGGTTGTTCTGTGTGGCTTGCAGCGCGCTTTCCAACCAATACTGCGCCTGAATCTCATCGCCCAGTTGGGTATAAGCAGCGCCGAGAAGGGTGTTTTCATGCGGTGCTTGCTTGAGCGCGACATTCTCATGAAAGATTTTGAGCGCAAAGGCATGATCGCCCGCCTCCATGGCGAGTAAGGCTTGCTGACTCCTCAGCGCGATAAAGGTATAGGGAACATACTCTGGCGAACAATAGTTTAAACCCTCTTGTATCGCCTGTTGAGCCGCTTCTTTATCATCCAGCAGCAGCAATATTTCCGATAATTCATAAAGACAGGTACAAAGATTATATCCGTCGCCAATATGTCGCAACACCCGCGCCGCTTCTTCATACAACTTGCGGGTTTCGCTGAGCGGTTTGAACGCTTCCGAAGCAGGCGCCAACTGCAGCAATCGCCTGGCATAGGGCGCTTGGTCTTCCAATTCCATGACCCTTCTCAAATTCTCTTGACAGATGTCCCAAGCGCGTTCTTGACGACCACTGAGAATTTCTAAATCTACCAAGGGATTGCGCGCCTGATAAGCGGCGTCGTGATCGCCAATCGCTTCCGCAATCTGGAGGCTTTCTTCCAACCGCGCGCGGGTTTTATCGCTGATGTCTCTCTGAACCTCTAAATAGAATCTGCCTAAACTGCTCAAGGCGCGCGTTAAGCCGGGCAGGTCGCCTAATCGCCTAAAAAGCCGTAACGCTTCTTGAAGGAGAGGCTCAGCGTCATGGTCAAACTCACTGCCCAAGTTAAGGAGCGACCAGGCAAGCCCCCATTCATCGTCTAAATCGCGGCAGCGTTGAATTGCTTCTTCATAGTAAGGACGTAAAATGGGTTCTGAGAAAT
>JAHCHP010000036.1 GCA_026129765.1 Fimbriimonadia bacterium
GACTTGCCATATGGCTTGCAAAGACGATTGGAAATCGCGCGCGCTTTGGCGACCCAACCGAAATTACTGCTCTTAGATGAACCCGCGGCGGGTATGAACCCTCAGGAATCGGAAGAGTTGATGCACCTGATTCAGAGAGTGCGCGACGAAATGGGACAAACCGTTCTGCTAATTGAGCATGATATGAAAGTAGTGATGGGCATTTGTGAGCGAGTGCTGGTAATGGATTATGGCGTTTTGATCGCGCAAGGCGCGCCCGAAGTGATTCGCAAAGACCCGAAGGTGATCGAAGCTTACTTGGGAGAACCAGTATAAATCCCTTAAGAGCTTTGAATTCGCGCCGCAGGGGTAGGGGCAGACCTATGTGTCTGCCCAAAAATAGAAAAACAGATGCCTCAGTTACGCCTGGCATGACACGAACGTTGGGTAGGGGCAGACCTATGTGTCTGCCCTTGCAAATCGCGGCAAATGGGTCTGCTTTTTCTTGGCTGCCGCGAATGAATTCGCGCCGACAAAGCAGCAAAGTCGCCCTTCAGCGACTCCATCGTCAACCGTAGGGGCAGACCTATGTGTCTGCCCAATCAGAGGGCGCACACACAGGTGCGCCCCTACAATTCCTGTACCGCTTATTTCTGGCAAACGCGAATGAACGCTCGCCGATAATGCGGCAAAGTCGCCCTTTAGCGACTCCATCGTCAACCGTAGGGGCAGACCTATGTGTCTGCCCACCAAGTGTGCGCACATACATCTGCGCCCCTACAATTCCTGTCCCGCTTTTTTCTGGCTACCGCGAATAAAATCGCGCCGACAAAGCAGCAAAGTCGCCCTGCGGCGACTCCATCGTCAACCGCAGGGGCAGA
This sequence comes from Fimbriimonadia bacterium, assembly GCA_026129765.1. Classification (GTDB taxonomy): domain Bacteria; phylum Armatimonadota; class Fimbriimonadia; order Fimbriimonadales; family GBS-DC; genus JAHCHP01. Next base: position 861 of record JAHCHP010000036.1, read on the forward strand.
CCTATGTGTCTGCCCTTGCAAAGCAGGGAGAAGTCGGCTACTTGCCCTTCAACTGGGATTGAATTTTAGTCCTCGTAGGCGGACTTCGCGCTGTTTTGGGGGCGACTTCAGTCGCCGTTCTCAAAGAATATGTTCAAAGAAACATTAGATTCCTCAACCGCGCTCAGCATAACAAAAACTTAGGAGCAGACCTATGTGTCTGCCCGATCAAAGGGCGCACACACAGGTGCGCCCCTACAAGCCTGTCAACCTTAGTGAACCGAATGGGGATGCTATTTATTGGCAACCGCGAATGAATTCGCGCCGAGGATTGGCAAAGTCGCCCTGCGGCGACTCAAAACTCGCTCTTACTTCAATCCGCGAATGTGGACTTGGCAAGGTAGTGGGGGGGCATCAGTCGCAATTATCGATCAGACAATGCCTCGGCAACGCTCGTCAAGACAGAAGGGCACTATCACCCCTTCAACAGTAGGGGCGCGCGGGAGAGGTCTTCTTCCACCGTTCGGAAACCGGCTTTTTGCAAGCCGCGTTTGATGGCAGGGATTTGCTCCGTGAATTCCCACACCATCCCGGAACGATGGTTCTCTAAAGCCAACAACATCATGCCTAAGTCGATCCCGATCACCTCTTTGTCCCACCAATCGCGGTCGACATTAAATGCATTGCCGAAGCCGTAGCGTCCCCACAATCGTTTTTGATGGCGGTCATAAATCGCTTGAATGGCGCGCTGGCTCTCCTCCGGCGTAAAAATGATGGAGGTAATCGAAGCGGTGGGCGCAATCGTGCCGTCATGTTCCACCCATCCGGGCGCGCCATAAGCGCGGTAGCCATCCGGTCCATCACAGGCGGTCAATCCCCAAATGCCCTCCGCATAGGTTTTGAATTGGCTGGCATGCTCCGCGCAGAATGCCTGCTGCGCCAGAGTCGCGTTCCGCGAGGAAACTCCATAATGATAGCCCAGGCGGTCGCGTCGGGCGCGAAAATCGAGATAGGCATGGCTCATCTGATGAATGAAAAGCGGTCCCCCCAAGAGCAGTTCAAAGTTCTTGTACCGCGCGTGCGGGCGTTTCCAAGCCTCCCAACAATCGGCAGGCAGCGTGTGGGACGGCGAGCCCAGCGCCAGCAGATAGAGGAACATATGTTCCGAATATTCGTTCCAACGGTTCTTGAGAAAACCATTTTCTGGTTTCCAGCCATGCCCCAGTGTTTTCTCTTGCGGTTTGCCGCCGCCATCGGTCAGCATCCATTGGAAATCCATGCGCTCATAAAACTGGTTGACGCGCTTCATTAACTCTTTGTCTTCCAACGCCTGCGCCGCGAACAATGCTCCCATGATAAACAGCCCCGTATCAATCGAAGAGATTTCACATTGCCATTGCCGTTTACCGGTTTCCCAATGAATGAAATGGTAGAGCCAGCCATGCTGGTTTTCCAGTTGCAGGTGCGATTCCATCATCTGTTCAGCGCGCCGGATCGCTTGGGAATTGGTGATCCAGCGTCTTCGAACCGCAATGGGGAGGCTCGCCAGGGCGAACCCGCTCGACGCGATGCTGCACACATCAAACGTATCGCGTTCCGCGTTGTTCGCCCGGTCTTTGACGAAGCCTGTGTCGGGGTGCGCTTCCTTCCAGAAGAAGTCAAAAGCGCGTCGAGCTAATTGCTCGAGTAAGGTAGGCGTATCCATGATCAATTGAGATGATGCCATCACCGCTTAAGGCGCTAACCGCAGCGTGATGCAAAACGTGTTCAGCCACCGGATATCCGGGTTGCCCCCCGTGATGTCGTTCGGGTTGCTGGGGTTATACTGCCACATATTCGTGTTGTTGGGGTTGCTTGGTTCGCACGATTGCGACCAGTGCGTCATCTTCGCATGTCCATCCAAAAACACAAGATTCGCGCGTTTCTCATCCCGGTGCTTGCTGCTCCAGTTCGCGCCCGCCGCGCCCCAGTTGGGCAGGAAGGACATCCAGGGACCGTAGTCAGGATAGTAATCTTTGAATTCGCCTAACATGATCGAGTTCGCCGGATACTCCACGCTGGAGAGCTGGTAGTTATGACCATCCCACCAAGCCGTGCTGCCTATCGGATTACCCGACTTGAAGAAAGGCGGGTAATAGAAATAGCTTCTGACGAAGCGGGGTTCTGGGGTGGTGTTACATCCGCCCTGTTCATCATAAGAGCGGCTCAAAGGGTTGGAGGCGCACTTGAAGACCTCGGTGTTTTTGATTTGAGGATAGATCACATGCTTCCAACTGCGAGTGGAGACGGTGTTGCCATACTCTTGGTTCAAGCAGGTCTGCCCCAAATAGCGTTTCATCAACAGAGTCTCGTCATAATCCTGAATATACATCATGACCGCTTTACCGATCTGGTTCAGGTTCGACAGACATCCAGTCGTTCGCGCCGATTCGCGCGCTTGCGCAAACACGGGGAACAGAATCGCCGCTAAGATCGCGATTATCGCGATGACGACCAACAGTTCAATCAAGGTAAATCCGTTTCTCTTCATTCTTTAGATGCTCCTTATCGGGTTTGAGAACCGCCAGGCGGCGCATAGGGCAGGTCGGGAGGTGGGGTCACGCCAGGTGGCAATTCCCCGGGTCGGGTAGGCTCGCCTGCCCCCGCCGCTTTGCCAGAAATGGGTTCTGAGGGTGTAGAAAAGAAGAAAAAGTAGACCGCTGCCACGACCAGCACGATCACCGCAATCGCGCCCGCCGCCAACTTGGTATCGATATCGCGTTTCAACATCATGCGTTCCCTCCCTTTTTTGCGCCGCATGACCCGCGGATGTCGAGGCTGGGCGTATAGAGCCGCGCGCGCGGTTCCACCGGCTTACCGCTCACCAGCGAAGCCAGCATCGCCAGCGCGTCGGATGCCATTTGATAAATCGGTTGGTTCACACTGCTCAGGTTCGGGCTGGTGTGTTCGCAAATTTGGGTGGAGTCGAAACCGACAATCGCGATATCCTCCGGCACCGACAATCCCAGTTCCGCGCACACGCTTAAGGCTCGCATCGCCACATCGTCGCTCCAGACAAACAGCGCTGTCGGGTGGTCGCGCCGTTGCAGCAGGTTCGCCAACGGCGTGAAGTCCGCGCCCGGATAATGCAACGGGATGATCCATTCCGGTTTGACTTCTATTCCATGATCCCGAAGTGTAGCCATGTAGCCCTGCCGTCGTTCGCCCGCGCTGTAGGCAGATGGGGGACCCGCCAAATGCGCAATGCGTTGGTGTCCCAGATTCAATAAATGTTCCACTGCCAATCGCGCGCCGGCGCGGTTATCGCAATCGACCCAATAGACATCATCCCGGCGGCTGCGCGTGAAAAACAGAACATGCGGAAACCCATACTCTGCCAATAAATCGGAAAGCGGGTCTTCATAGTCGCGCAGCAACAGCGCGCCATCGACGCGCCCATCCATCAAAGCTTGCGCTTCCGCTTCTAAGGAACCCTGAGCGCGAGTATGCAGCAGGATGTCGAAGTTCAATTCAATCGCCCGGTCCGACACACCATGCATGAGTTCGTTGGTGAATCCAGACCATCCTTGAAAAATAGAGGGGAACTGAAGCACAACGGCAATCGCATCGGCGCGTTGACGCGCCAACGCGCGCGCGACCGCGTTGGGATAGTAGCCCAATTCTTGAACCGCTGCCAGCACCCGCTCTCGCGTGGTTTCGCTGATAGGAACGGCAGTCTCGCGCTTGTTCAGAATGTTGGAGACTGTGACCTTTGAAACCCCCGCCTGCTTTGCGACATCTTGCAAGGTGACCCTGCGTTTTAACAAGTTGAGAGACCTCCTGAAAGAAGAGGGGGCGCGCGCCTTCTCGCTTCAGGCTGCGCGCCCAAAACAAGGTTAGTTGCAGCCGGCTCCGAAGTTGAACAGAATCATCAACAAATCGGAGTCATCTACGCAGCCATCCAGGTTGACATCGCCCGCGCTGCGTCCCACAATCGTTCTGCCGTTGACTTTGATATCGCACCAAGAAACGACCGCTTGGCGGTTCGGATCGGCATCATTAATGCGGTTGATCTGCACAAAGCCGCCAATGGAGAAGAAGCGCAGTCCCTGACCATCGCCGGGGTTCAGCTCGGGGCTGGTATAGGTGTTGCCGTTGTACTCCACTTCGTACTGCGCTTTCATCGTTGCGCCGTTGTAGCGGAATGTGACTTTGGCAGGACCGCCCATATAGCGCGCGCCTGCGCCGCCCCAGAAAGGCATGCGACCGCCGAATGCGGCGATTTCGCCACCGTTTCCACCGGCGTTTTCATTCGCAATCATCAGAACGCCGTCCGCGAACCAAGTCTCTTGTCCGGTGCCAGGAATGCGGGGGAAAGGTTTCTCCACCACATAGAGACCACCTTCTACGGTGCGGTTATCTTGCATAGCAGGAGCCAAGTTGAGGGTGAAGCTCACTTCCAAAGAGGAGCCGTCGGCGTTGGGGTCAAAGATGGCAGGAGAAATACCGTCCATCGTGACGAACCAATGGTGGCGGTTCGCCCAGGGGTTCTCCCGGCTGAACGGGTTGCCGTCTACAGACAGGTCTTGCAGGGTTAAACACCCATTAGACCAGTTGTACGAAAAGTTAGAAGACGCATCGTCCGCAAACACATAGGGACGCACAATCACATCCTGCGCCATTGCGCATGTTGCCAGCAGAAGGCTGGCGCCGATAGTACCGAGTAATTGCTTCATCGCAAATCCCTCCATTTCATTGAATTTATCTAATCGCAGGGTATACACAAAACGGTACCCGTTAACCGATTAGCGTCTATATTATAACACAGATTCACGCAATTGTCAAGGGGGGAACCTAAAAAAGTTGCCTGCTGGGAAATTTGCGCGCCTTTAGCGTTTGCGTTGAACCCACCAAACGGCAAGCGCGCACCACAAAACGCCGATCCATGCCCCCGCCAGCGTATCCAGCGGATAATGCACGCCGCGATAGATCCGCGACAAGCCCACCAGAAAGGCGATGCCCCATGCTGCCCACCCGACCCACGCCCAGCGGGTTCCGCGCGTGAACCACCAGACAAAGGCAGCCAAGGCAAAGGCGGTCGTGGTGTGTCCTGAAGGAAAGGAGCGCGCAAAGATTCGCTCGTCGGGCGCGACCAACGCCTCTTCCAAATTGGAGGGGCGCGGGCGGCTCCAAACACGCTTGATCAACTGTGTGGTGAGACCGCTGCCGACAAACGCGATGAGCGCGGGCAGCAGGATCGGCTTAGCGGGCGCGTTCTCCGAAAGGTGTCCTCGCTTCATGAACCAACGGCGAACTCCTGCCCAAAGCAAAACTAACGCGACTTGCACCTGTCCCAACCCCAGCGAAGTAAAAAACCACATCACCGGGTCCAGCGCAGGCGCATGAAGCCCATGGTTGATGAGAAAGAAAAGCTCGCGGTCCAGAGTTAAAAGCGAATCCATGCCGTCATGATTATAGCCGTCCCCTTGCGCGGGTACAATTTAACTTGCTTTTTTCAGGTTCAAAATTAATGGATATCCAGTGGGATGCGCACTCGTTGGAAGTGCTGGAATTTCCTCTCGTTCGCCAGATGTGGGCTGCCCGGACCGAAACCCCGCTCGGTCAGGAGACCGCTTTACAGCGTCCTCTGAGCGCGGACCTCTCGCTGGTGCAGGCGCGAATCGCGGAAACGACCGAAGCATGCGCGATTTTGCTGCGTGAGCCGCCTCCCGCGCTGACCGGGTGCCAAGATATCCGCCCCGCCTTGGAGCGCGCGAAAATCGGCGGGATGTTGATCCCCCCTGAGCTGTGGAGTCTGCTGCAAGCCATGAAAACCTTCCGCGCTGCCAAAGAGTACCTGTTGCCCCGTGAAGAGCGGTATCCGCGACTGGCGCATTATGCCGCGCAGATGAGTGTCTTCCGGCATTTGGAACACTCGATTGAGACCAGCGTGGATGCGGCGGGCGAAGTGTTGGACAGCGCGAGCGATCTGCTGGCGAAAATCCGGGCGGAGGCGCGGCGGGCGCAGAAACGCGCCTTAGAGCAGTTGCAAGCCATGCTGCATAATCAGAAATGGCGCGATATGCTGCAAGAACCGATCTATACGATGCGCAGCGGTCGCTACTGCCTGCCGGTTCGCAGCGAGTATAAGAACCGGGTCAAGGGCATCGTGCATGATTCCAGCATGAGCGGCGCGACGGTATTCATCGAGCCGGAAGAACTGGTTCAGTGGGGCAACCGTTTGCGCGAGCTGCAAAGTCAAGAGCAGGAAGAGATTGAGCGCGTGCTGTATGGGCTGTCGCGCGCGGTGGAAGCGGAGTTTGACGAGTTGATGCAATCGGCGGTGGCGGTTGCCGAGTTGGATGCGGTGATGGCGGCGGGTCGGTTGGCGGCGGATACACAGGCGGTGGCTCCCGAAGTCAACAATCAGGGGATTTGGAAACTGCGGCAGGCGCGTCATCCGCTGTTGAATCCGGCAGATGTGGTTCCGACGGACATCGAGCTTGGGCAGCCCTTTCAAGCGGTGTTGATCACTGGTCCCAACACGGGCGGCAAGACAGTCTGCTTGAAAACGGTGGGATTGTTGACCTTGATGGCATTGTTGGGGCTGCATACGCTGGCGCGGGAAGGCACAAAAATCGCGATCCCGCAGGGCGTCTTTGCCGACATCGGCGACGAACAGAGCCTGCAACAGTCGCTTTCTACTTTCTCTGGACATATCCGCCATATCGCGCGTTATCTCAAAGAGTCGCGGCAGAACAGCCTGGTGCTTTTAGATGAAGTCGGCGCGGGAACGGACCCGACTGAAGGCGCAGCCTTAGCGAAAGCGATTTTGTTAGCTTTGACGGAAAAGGGAGCGCGTGTGCTGGCATCGACCCACTATGGCGAGTTGAAAGCCTTCGCGTATGAACATCCCGCCTTTCAGAATGCGGCGATGGAGTTCGATATGGAGACCCTGCGTCCCACCTACCGCCTGCGTTTGGGAGTTCCCGGCGCAAGTCATGCGATCAGTATCGCGCAGCGCTTGGGGTTACCCGAATCGCTGATTCAGACGGCGCAAGAAACGCTCGGTTCGCAGCAGGTCGATTTGATGAGGATGCTGGAAAAGCTGGAGCAGGCGCAGCGGGAAGCGGAACAGGCGCAATCGGAGTATGCCGACAAGTTGCGCGCATTGGAAGAGCGCGAACGGCAGTTGAACGCGGAACTGGAATCGGCAAGAGCGGCGAGACGCGAGGCGCGTCAAGATGCGCAGGCGGAGTTGCAAACCGCGCTGAAACAGGTGCGCGCGGAAGCGGACGAGGTGCTGCGCGCCTTGCGTCAAGCCTCGAAAGAAAGTAAGCAGACTCACGAACTGCGCCAGCAATTGGATCAGGTGATCGAGCAATCGACAAAAAAAGTGGAATCGTCGGTTCCGGAACCGCCTCGCCCCAAACTCTCTCAGCAGCCGCTGAAGAAAGGCATCGCGGTGCGCGTGGAAGGCTATCCGCAGGTCGGTACACTTTTGGAGGACCCGCGCGAGGGCAAAGCGCAGGTGCAGTTGGGCGCGATCCGCATGACGTTCGATGTTCGCCAGATTCAAGCGGTGGAGTTGCCGAAACCAAAGTCCAGCCCGAAACCGTCTCGGGTCCGAGCTCCCCAACGCATCAATTTTATGCCGTTCCTGGATTTGCATGGCAAGCGCGTTGAGGAAGCGTTGGAACTGGTGGAGCGGTTTATCGATGACGCTCTGTTAGGCGATTTTGATATCGTGCGCATTAGTCATGGTAAAGGCACCGGCGCGCTTCGCCAAGTCGTGCGCGACTATCTGAAAACCCACCCCGAAGTGCAGCGGTTCTACGACGCCGAACCGGAACACGGCGGCGACGGCACCACGCTGGTGAAGTTCAAGCGGTGATGGTTTGGGGGGTGTGGGGTGAACGCTTTTATGCTTCAAACAGGATTCTCTCCCATCACCGCTAATCGAAAAGGTATGGCTGCCGAAAAAACAATCAAGCGGGTTCTGCTGTTGGTGTTGGATGGTGTGGGGGTGGGCGCAGCGCCGGATGCGGCGGAGTATGGCGACACGGGCGAGAACGAGCCGAACACCCTGGCGAATACCTTGCGGGCGGTAGGCGGAATCGAACTGCCAACCTTTCAGCGATTGGGGCTGGGGAACTTGCTGCCGTTGGAAGGTGTGCCGCCCGTAGAAAAACCTGCCGCGCTGTATGGCAAACTGACTCCCCAATCGAAAGGTAAAGACTCAGTGACCGGACATTGGGAGATGATGGGCGTGATTACGGAGCAGGCGTTTCCGACCTATCCGGACGGCTTCCCGCCTGAAGTCATCCAGCCTTTTGAACAGGCGATTGGACGCCGAACACTGGGCAATTGCGCGGCATCGGGAACCGAAATCATTCAACGATTGGGCGAAGAACATCAGCGTACAGGCAAACCTATTGTCTACACCAGCGCGGACAGCGTGTTCCAAATCGCGGCGCACGAAGCAGTGATACCGATAGAAGAGCTGTACCAGATGTGTGAAACGGCGAGGAGACTTTTAACTGAACCGCACCATGTGCAGCGCGTGATCGCCCGCCCCTTTGAAGGCGACAGCCCGCAGACCTTTCGGCGAACGGAACGCCGTCGCGATTTCCCCCTGCCCCCGCCGGAGAACCTGCTGGACACACTGAGCGCAGCAGGCATTAAAACCTACGGTATCGGAGTCGTGCCGGAGCTGTTCACCTATCGCGGCTTCACGCAAGCCGAACGCACCCAATCCAACCCGGAACATTTCCTTGCCCTTCAACGCGCGCTGCAGAGCGATTGCGCGTTCATCTTCGCTAACTTCGAAGACTTCGATATGCTCTATGGTCATCGCAACGATCCCGCCGGTTTCGCGCAATGTCTGAAAACCTTCGACGCAAAACTCGCGGAGTTGCTCACCTGGCTGCTGCCGACCGACCTGCTGATGCTGACCGCCGACCATGGCAACGACCCCACCACACCCAGCACTGATCATTCGCGGGAGTATGTGCCGCTGCTGATGACTTCTCCCGCGTTGAAGACCGGTGGCAGCCTGGGAACCCGCGCAAGCCTGGCAGACATCGCCGCGACTCTAACTCAAATATTCGGCGTTTCCGCAAAGGCGGGCGCGTCCATCGACTTAAACGTGCTATAATCATGCAGGCGCAAGCAGGACGCTTGCGAGAAAAAAGCAATGGGAACTGCATATACTCCTGGTTTAACTGTCAGCGCGCAGACCACGGTCTTAAAGACCCGTCGTCTGCCGATCAAAGGCGAAGTGTTAGTGAAAGAAGGGGATCACGTGGAGCCGACCACGGTCGTGGCTCGCGCAAAACTGCCTGGTTTGATGCAGACCGTGCGCGTCGCGCATATCTTGGGCATTGAGCCAAAAGAAGTGCCGAATGTGTTGCAGGTCAAGGTGGGCGATCCCGTCGAGAAAGACCAGATTCTGGCAGAAACGAAAGGGTTCTTGGGGCTATTCCGGGGCGTCTGCAAAAGCCCTGTGAAAGGCACTCTGGAACTGGTCTCCCCCGAAACAGGCAATATCGGCGTTCGTGAACCTCCCACCATTATCGATCTGCATGCCTATATCCGAGGCGTTATCGCGCAAGTCATGCCTGACGAAGGCGCTATCGTTGAAACGGAAGGCGCGCTGATCCAGGGCATTTTTGGCGTGGGCGGCGAACGGCAAGGCGCGCTCCAAGTGGTCGTGAATGACCCCAGCGAAGTGTTGACCCCCGCACACCTGCAAGGCGACCTCAACGGCAAAGTGATCGTTGGCGGTTCCGGCATCGAAGGCAGCGCGATTCGAAAGGCGGCTGAGATGGGTGTTACCGGCATTGTGGTGGGCGGTATCCGCGATGTGGACCTGATCGCTTTCTTGGGACGCGACATCGGCGTGGCGATTACGGGAGGCGAAAACATCCCGCTTTCCATCGTGGCGACTGAAGGCTTCGGCGAAATCCGTATGGCGAACCGCACCTTCAACCTGTTGAAGAACTTGAGCGGCAAGGTCGCTTCACTGAACGGCGCGACTCAAATCCGAGCGGGCGTCATCCGCCCTGAAATCATTGTGCCAAATGACGGCGAGGTGGTTCATCATGCCGCTCCGCCCGGCGCGCAGATGTTGGAGATGGATACCCCCATTAGAATCATTCGTGAACCTTATTTTGGAAAGCTGGGGCGCGTGCGCGCATTGCCTCCCGAATTAGTCAAAATCGAATCGGGCGCAGATGTGCGCGTGCTGGAAGCGGAATTAGAGGACGGTCAGCGCGTGATGGTTCCCCGCGCGAATGTTGAAATCATTGCGGAGTGATCCCTATGAAAGTGCTGGTGGTAGAAGATGACTCGGTGCTGAATGAAACGCTGCTCTACAATTTGCAGCGCGAAGGCTATAACGCGCAGTCGGCAGCGGATGCTGAACATGCGCTGCGGCTGTTTCACTCCGAGAATCCCGACTTAGTGCTGCTCGATGTGATGCTGCCCTCGCGCAGCGGGTTCGAGCTATGCCGATTGATTCGGGAGAAGAGCCAAACGCCCATCATCTTCCTGACCGCCAAAGCCGATGAAGATGACCGGGTCGCGGGGCTGGACCTGGGCGCGGACGATTACATCGTGAAACCGTTCAGCATGAAAGAGCTGATGGCGCGCGTCCGCACGGTCATGCGGCGAGCCGACCCCATCCCCACCGAAAAACGTATTCAGATAGACGACCTGATCATTGACTTGGAAGCGAAACAGGTGACCCGGCATGGAGATGCGCTGTCGATGACCCCGAAAGAGTTCGCGTTGCTGGCATTGTTGGCGAGTCATCCTGGCAAGGCGTTCACCCGTGACCAGCTGCTGGATCGGGTCTGGGGCATGAACTCTTACATCAGCCCTCGCACGGTCGATGTGCATATCCGCTGGTTGCGCCAAAAGATTGAACCAAATGAGCAAACCCCCTCCTATATCTTAACGGTCCGAGGGAGCGGCTACCGGTTCCGGGGATGACGCGCGCTTTACTGCTCGTCTTACTTCTGCTGACCCATGCGTTGGCTGCGATTTTTCTTCTCTGGACACCGCCCCACCCCCTTCAAATCGCCCTGCTCATTTTGCTCGCGCTGTTTGCCGGGCTGAGCCTGTTTGCTTGGCGCCGGCTGTCGCTTCACCTGCAGCGTCAACAGTCCCGTGTTCAAGAATTGCTGAACGCGCGAGACGATCTGCAATTGGCTCATCGTCATATGGAACGGCATACGCGCCACCTGATTGAGGGATTGCCGCTGCCGATGATTATCTGCGCTGCCGATGCGCAAGTGCTGTATGTGAATGAACGCGCCTTGAATTGGTTTGACTATCGCGACTTTCGCGGCAAATCGATTCTCGCGCTCAGTTTCTCTTACGAATTGTATACCTTGTTCCAAAAATGCGTAAAACGCGGCGCGCCCCTCTCCGCGGAAATCCACTTGACCAATCCCCAAGAACGAGTCGCGTTGGCAACGATCTGGCAGATGCCCGCGCCCGATCAAGACCAGCAGGTTTACGCGGTGGTGTTGATGGATCAAACCGACTTGCTGCGCATGGAGCAGGTCCGGCGCGATTTTGTCGCGAATGTGTCCCATGAGTTTCGAACCCCCCTCGCGTCGGTCCGCGCTATCGCCGAAACACTTCTTGATGACCCCGCCATGCCCGCGCCCACCCGCGAACGGTTCCTGCATATGGTGGTCGCGGAAACGGAACGGCTGGCGCGTATTGCGGATGATCTCTTAATCCTCACTCGAGCCGAGTCGCGCGCGCCGGAACGGGAATTGCTGGACCTCGCGCCCCTGATCCACAACCTCACCGAACAAATGCGCACTGAGGCGCAAGAAGCGCAGGTGGAAATGGAAACCCATCTGCCCGAAGAGCTGCTTGTGTTTGCGAATCGGGACCAAATGATTCAGGTGATGATGAACCTGCTGAGCAACGCGATTCGATATAACCGCCCCGGAGGCAAGGTGATCACCCGCGGCTGCCGCCAACAGGAGTACGTTTTGATTGAAGTGGAAGATACCGGCATTGGTATCATGAGCGACGATTTGCCACGCATTTTCGAGCGGTTCTATCGCGTGGATAAAGCGCGCTCCCGCGACACGGGCGGCACTGGGCTGGGGCTTGCCATTGTCAAGCATATTGTGGAGGCGCATGGGGGCAAGGTGGAGGTGCAAAGCGAGTATCGGCAAGGCACCACCATGCGCGCGCTGCTGCCTGGCGATATTCCAGACATATCTCCGCCTGAAGCCTCAGATAAATGAATTATCGATTATATCAGGTATAATTTTCGCGTTTTTTGGAGGGATTATGCTCAGAGCCGTTATTATCGCGGGCGGGTTCGGAACCCGTTTGCGACCACTCACAATGCGACGCCCCAAGCCGCTGATGCCGGTCGCCAATCGCCCCTTTCTGGAATATCAAGTCGCGCAGTTGCGCGCGGCAGGCGCAGACGAGATCGTGTTCGCCACGAACTACCTTGCTGACGCCATTGAGAACCATTTCGGCGATGGCAGCCAATTCGGCACGCGTATGCGTTACGCGCTGGAAAAGGAACCGTTAGGCACGGCAGGCGCGATTCGCAATGCGGTGGAAGGCTTGGAACCTGCTCGCTGCATCGTGTTTAACGGCGACATTCTCACCGATTTTGATATCGGCTCCATCTTACAAAACCATGAAGAAACCCAAGCGCATGTCACCCTGACGTTGTACCGTGTGAAACGCCCTCATCCTTACGGCGTCATACAATTGGACGATTCGATGCGCGTGCAAGCCTTTGTAGAGCCGACTGAAGAGCAGAAACGCGCGGCGGATCGTGGAGAACCTATGGAAGGGGACGACTTCATTAACGCGGGTATCTATGTGCTGGAGCCGGAAACCATCGCGAAAATTCCTTTCCGAAACTGCTCGATAGAACGCGAGTTCTATCCGCAGATTTTGGCAGAGGGTGCGCCGGTTTTTGGCAAAGAAGGCATCGGTTATTGGCTGGATATTGGACGTCATGCGCAATACCGAACCGCCACACGCGCCTTGCTGTCAGGCGAAGTCAAAACCGCGCTCGCGCCTCCCGGAGAGAAAACCGACGGCTATTGGCGGCTGCCGGGCGCGTTTGTCAGCCCCGAAGCGCAGGTGGAGGCGGGTTGTTATCTCGCGGAAAACGCGAAAATCGAGGCGGGAGCGGTCTTAAAAGGGTATACTATCGTTGGGCGAGACAGCGTCATCGGCGAGAACAGCTTCTTAGAGGGCTGTATTCTTGGCGAGGGCGTTCAAATCGGTAAGGGCTGCCACCTCACTGGCGCGATTATCGATGATGGATGTGTGTTGGGCGACTTTACGCGCGGCGACCAATTTGCGCTCGCTGCAGGCAGTCAGACAGGCGGTTATTCGCTCTTAGAGCGCGCCTGAGACTCTGAAGGAGGACACGAACTTTGCAAGTCAGGATGGCAGATTTGAAACATCAGTACCAAAAGATTCAGCATGAGCTGGAGCCAATGGTGCTGGATGTTTTGGCAAGTGGGCGATATATTTTGGGCGAGCATGTGCATCAGTTTGAAGCCGAAGTGGCTCAAGCGTGCGGCGCGCGTTTCGCCATCGGTCTGAACTCTGGCACGGATGCCTTGAAGATCAGCCTGCAAGCGCTTGGTGTCAAACCGGGCGACGAGGTGATTACCACCCCCTTCACGTTTGTCGCGACCGCGGAGGTCATCGCGCAGCTGGGAGCGGTTCCCGTGTTCGTGGATATCGATCCCTGCGACTACAATTTAGACCCTGATTTGGTGGAACGCGCCATCACCCCGCGCACAAAAGCGATTTTGCCGGTAGACCTGTATGGGCAAAGCGCGGACATGGCGACCCTGAGGGAAATTGCCGACCGCCATGGTTTGTTCCTGGTGGAGGATGCTGCCCAAGCGATTGGCGCGCGCCATCATGAGCAGCCCATAGGCAGGTTCGCGCATACCGCCACCATCAGTTTCTTCCCCACCAAGAACATCGGCGCGGCGGGCGATGCGGGCATGCTCATCACCGATGACGAGCGTATCGACCAGAAAGCGCGCAGCCTGCGCGTTCATGGCACAAACGGGCGCGGCTACATCTACGAAGACATCGGCTATACCAGCCGCCTGGATGAACTGCAGGCGGTGATTCTGCGGGTCAAACTGCGACGGCTTCAAGAATGGAACGACCGGCGGCGCTATCATGCGACGTTGTACCGGACTTTACTACAGGATACGGGCATCGAGTTGCCTTTTACCCACCCGTTCAATTATCACGTCTATCATCAATTTACCATTCGACACCCCCAGCGGGAACTTCTACGCCAGCATTTACAGATGCGCGGTATCGAGAGTTCGGTCTACTATCCGGTTTCGCTTCATCTGCAAAAAGCGTATGAAAGTTTGGGATACCAACCCGGCAGCCTGCCTCATGCGGAACGCGCGGCAGCAGAGGTGTTGTCGCTCCCTATCCATTCTGAACTGACAGAAGATCAGATCGCGATGGTGGCAGAAGCGACGCGCGAATTCGCTCTGGTGGGGGTCGGAATCTGATGAAGGCGATGCTGCTGGCAGCCGGCGTCGGCTCACGATTGGACCCCTTGACCCGCACAGTGCCGAAACCGATGGTTCCTATCATGAACCGTCCGGTGATGGAACATTTAGTGATCTTGCTCAAAAAGCATGGGTTCACCGACATCATGATGAACCTGCATTATCTGGGCGATGTCATCAAAGATCATTTCGGAGACGGCAGAAAATGGGGGCTTAAAATCCATTATTCCGAAGAGGATCAACTTTGGGGCGATGCGGGCAGCGTAAAGCGTTGTCAAGAGTTCTTCGATGATACCTTCATCGTCATTGGCGGCGACGACCTGACCGACTTGGACGTGACCAAACTGATGCGTTATCACAAAGAGAAGAAAGCGTTGTCAACCATCGCGCTCTCTTTGGTGGAAGACCCCTCAGAGTACGGCATCGCGCTGATGAACGAAAAGGGACGCATTACGCGCTTTTTGGAAAAACCGAAAGGCGAAATGATCTTCTCGAATGCCGCCAACATCGGTATTTATGTGTTGGAGCCGGATGTGTTTGACTTGATTCCCGCCAATACGCCTTACGGATTTGGCGCGAGCCTGCTGCCGATGCTCATCGAACGCAAACTGCCCCTGTGCGGGTTCCTGACCTCCAGTTATTGGAAAGATGTAGGGAACCTCAAAACCTACCATCAGTCCCACCGAGACGCCCTTCACGGGCGCGTTCATCTGAACCTGCCCTATGCCGAAAAGCGCAAGTTTGTATGGATGGGCGAGAACGTGGAGATCGCCAAGGATGCCGAAATCGGTTATCCGGTGCTAATAGGGAGCGGAGCCAAAATCGAGTCGGGCGCGCGCGTGCTGGAAAACAGCGTCATTGGCGAAAACTGTGTCATAGAGAAGGGCGCGGTGGTTCAAGAGAGTATTCTCTGGGATCGCGCGGTCGTCATGCAAGACACGATGCTGGTGCGGTGTGTGGTGGGCAGCGGCTGCCGCGTGAAGTCCAATGTGGCAGTGTTCGACGGCGTGATTGTGGAACCGATCCGCAAAGTCTGACACTCGCGCTGTTTCATCGTCGCGCCCGTTCTGCCTCAAAATGGCGATGCGCCGATTGAAAATCTTCCAGCGTATCGATATCGAACGCCAAATCTGCGCCCGCTTCTAAATCAAAGGACAGGCGAATTCCCAAAGCCTTAAGCGCGAGCGGCTCTAAAGCTTTTGCGCTCAACTGCCCCCGTAAATAACTCAATATCACAGGCAAACCGGGATAGACCACGCGCCAGCCCAAATGCCCTGCCAATACCTTTAAACTTTGGCGAGGGCTTTTTCTTGCCTCCACAAACCGCTGGATAAACGGCTCTTGCTCTTTCAGAAACCCAACCCGTAAGGCGGTGATACTGCCCGAAACAAAAAGCCCTTCGCGAAAACGAATCCCTGTGTAGGGACAATCGGGATAATGCGTTTGGAAGGCTTTTTCGGGAACAAAGGAAACCCGCACATCGAACGATTCGGGCAGGGCTTGGATAAAGGCTCGGACACTTTCGGGGGTGATCAAGGGTAGATCGGAAGCGCACTGCAGAAACCGATCTTCCGCCTGCAACCCCAAACGCTCAATTCCCTTCAACAGATTCTCAACGGGCGAACTGCCTTCGGAGACATAAAACAATCGCTCTGGGTCGGCTTGCAATCCTTGCAGCAGCAGTTCATTGCCCACCAGCGCGACTCGTTCGATGCCCGCCGCCCAAAGCGCGTCTAAGACTTGCTCCACGCACGGCTTGTCGCCAAACCGGAACAGCGCCTTCACATTCTGCCCAGCCGCCTGCGCCAACTCTAATTCTACTCGTCCGCCCGCAATCAACACTGCGTCCATCAAACCCGATTATACACCCTGTTGACGCGCTTTGAACAGGGACTTTAGTCCCGATTTTCCACACATATGCTACAATAGAAACGATGAATCCTCTCAGTTGTTTGGAATCGAAGCTGGTCGGCGTTCTCGATACCCAAGCCCTTCGCGAATATCAAACGTGGTGGGAGACATGGGGTTGCGCGCTCTCAGACACGGTCGACCGCGCCGGAACGCCTTTGATCCGAATGCATAATCGTTGGGGTGAGCGCGTCGATGAATTGATCATGCCTGAAGGGTACTCAACGCTGGTTCAGGAAAGTTATCGGCATGGCTCAGTGTCTCGCGTCATTGAGCAAAACGACCTCCTCAACAGCTTCGCTTTGGGGTACATCACCTCCTTCTACGACCCCGGCTTGTATTGCCCGCACACGGTCAGCCTATCCACCGCTGTCCCCCTTCATAAATACGGCTCGCCTGAATTGAGAGAACGGTTCTTGACACCGATGCTGCTTAAAGACGGCGATGCTTGGCAGGGCGCTACCTGGATGACCGAAGCCGGAGGGGGCTCCGACATCGGCTCTTATGTCCGCACCGTTGCTGTTTCCTGCAGCGACCATTACCTCTTGACGGGCGAGAAATATTTTTGCAGTAACGTCGGAGCGGAATTGGCAGTCGTCGCCGCTCGTCCAATGGGCGCGCCGGAGGGTATTCGCGGTTTGGCTCTCTTTTTGGTTCCCAGATACCGTGGAGATGGATCTCTGAACTATTTCATGCGCCGGATGAAAGAGAAAATAGCGACCCGCTCCGTGCCAACGGGCGAGGTGGAATTGAAGGAGAGCGAGGGATACCTGTTAGGCTCTGCCGAGATGGGGGTTTATCTGATTCTGGAGGTGCTGAACTGTTCGCGGGTAGCGAATAGTATCGGCAGCGCAGCGCTTGCTCATAGCGCGATCTCTGAGGCGGAACGGTTCGCGGCTAAACGCATCGCCTTTGGCAAACCGCTCATCTCGCAACCGCTCATGCGCGCTCAATTTGAGCGATGGAAACAAACCCAAGACGAACTGTTCGCGCTCGCTTGGTCCTCAGTAGAACTCCTACAAAATGTATGGCAGCAGAAGCCTCCTTACAGCGATCAATATCATCTCTTTCGCCTGGTAACCCATTTGGCCAAATATTGGACGGCGGAGAAGGCAGTTCAAGCCGCGAAGTGGAGTATGGAGGTTCATGGGGGGCAAGGAGTTCTCTCAGAATTTGGCATCGAACGGTTATTGCGCGAAGCGATGATCCTCGCCATTTGGGAGGGGGGCAGCCACCGTCAAATGTTGGATGCGTTGGAGGTGTTGCAAAAACGCCGAACGCACGAGTTGCTATTGGATTGGATGGCTCCTAACTCCTCCCAGGCAGAATTGCAAGATTGGCGCGAACGCATAGAACAGTACCTTCTGCAACCTTTGGAGGATCAAGAAGCGCAGATCGAAACGCTGATGCCCCCGTTGGCGCAATGGGTCGGGAAAACGTTGCAGGGGCGGTATACAATTAGAACCGAGAGCATTGCCTGAGACACGATTAACCAGTCTGCACGTTTTCCGCCTCTATTAACGCCTCAATTTTTTTGAGGAAATAATCTAATGATCGATTGCGTTGTCGCCCTTGCTCGATATCATATTCTTTTAACATCGCGTTTTTCGCTTCGCGTAGAGGTAACTTGGTCTTACTTTTAACTAACTGCTCGAAGCGCTGTTTATCCACACCGTTGGTATCTGAAGGAACAGTCAAGTTCTTTATAAGCGGCGAAGTTGTAAATCCAGCAAGATACCACGCCTCAATTTCTTTTTCTACGACGATGATACGGCTATCGTCTGCCTCGTTCCCAATTTTGGCGCGGATGACCTCTTTGCAATGAGTGCAACAAGGATATTGGTCCTTATCCATCAAGATGAAGTAATCGTTATCCATTCCTCGTAGACTGCGAATGGTGTTCAAACAATCATCACTTTTCTTTTTCGCATATTGGATCATTTTATACTCGACAGCGATGGAGTGAAATTTTGGCGCAAGTCTGTCGAGAAAATGTGTTAAAAACCGCTCATCTTCATCGCCTTCCACCAAGAACCAAACAAACTTCAAAGGTTAAACCTCCAGCAAATTATCTACAAACAGATCATCCAAGCCCAATTCATTTTTCAAAAAGACCTGGACTCTTTCTCTCTCCGCAGGGCGAGTAACGGCAGAAAAACCATCCTTATCTCGCGAGACCAAAAACAGGCTATCTATATGCGTATGGCGCAAAACTTCGGGATTATGTGTTGTGAAGATAACTTGACGAGTTTTGGACTCTTCTTGAAACATCCCTACCAAACGTGACACCAGAGAAGGATGAAGGTTGCGCTCCGGCTCTTCGAAAACCGCCGGACTCGAGATCGAACTAAATCGAAGCGCAATGATGATGGCGAGTATTTCTAAAGTGCCATCCGAAAGCAACAGGGCTGGTAAAAGCTTTTGCCCATGATATTTCTCTGCAAGCTGGATCAAGACAGAACGGTCCGTAGAATGCTGCACCTGGATATCGGTTATGAATGGCAAGAAATATTCGAGCGCGTTGAGTAGTATCAATCTTGACTCTTCATTTCTTAGAAGTTCTTCCAATACAATCGCAAGGTTGCTGCCATCTTCCTCCAATGAAGCCCGGCTTCTGACAGGCGCAGGTTGCTTAAGCATTTTGGGGTAGAAGTCAAAAATGGAAATATTTTTAAACAAAGTGTGGATATGCGCTCCTTCGGAAGACTCTATCTTTGACATTAAAGGGGCTATCGGATAGGGTATCAATTGTAAAACTGAATAATCCCGAGGGATTGTCATCACTCTTCTCGATATCCTACTATCCTCAACAATGAAAGGCTCTATTGACACATCTCCGCCCACTCTCACAACCTTAAATGAAGAGGGGAAAATCGATCCATTGGATGACTTTTTAGAGGACGGAGCACTCGCTTCAAAAAGCACTTCCTCGCGTTGGAATTCAAATTGATTATCGCTTGCATTAAAACGAAGTTCGAGCGAGTATTCTATTTTTTCTACTCGCTTTTTAGTCCCCTTCTGGGAGAGGGCTACAGAGTTAGCTGCTTTGAGAGAAACCTTGAGGGGTTCCTGTTTTCCTAACTGAAGATTCAGCAGATAATCGGCTCCCCCTTGCAACGAGACTGCATTCGCAAGTCCTTCTCGCGCTAAATCGCGTAAAAAGCGAAACAGTTGCACAAGATTGGATTTTCCCGAAGCGTTCGCGCCGACAATCACGCTCATCGGTTTAAGAGCGATGTCTACATGGCGAAAGCTGCGAAAGTTATGGATAGTCAGTTGGTTGATCTGCATATCTGCCCAATTGTACCTGAAAACTGATTATCGGACAGGCTACGAATTGGCTTGACAGGTTTAGGGTATAATTTTCGACCGCACGCCGATGTAGCTCAGGGGTAGAGCGGCGCACTCGTAATGCGTAGGTCGAGGGTTCGAATCCCTCCGTCGGCTCCAGTAGTTCATCCATTAAAATTTGCTCTCCAATCAGGTAAACTTTTCGTGTGAAAGACACTACCAAAAAATGGCTGGCGGTGGGCGCAGGCGCGAGCGCATTCGCAGCGGGCGCGCTCTGGTTCATGCGAAAAGTTTGGTTCTACCGGGACCCGGTGCGGATTCCCCCCTCAGATCCCAACTTGATCCTGGCTCCGTGTGATGGCAAAGTGGTCTATGTGCGCCCTATTCAGGACGGCGCGGTCTATGCCGAAAAACTGGGGCAATCGATCCCCGTCTGTGAAATCACCAAAGCTGACTGGGGAGGCGAAGACCCGACGGGCGAAGGCTGGCTGATCGGAATCTATATGAGTCCACTGGATGTGCATTACAACTATGCGCCTGTCTCCGGCAAGGTGCGTCGCATCGTCCATACCCAAGCCAAAGCCAACCTGCCGATGGTCGATCTGTGGGAGTATGTCAACCTCACCTTTTTGCGCCGGGCGGTCAACCTGCTGGGCAAACGCTACCAGTTAGAGAATGAACGCCAAACCGTTTTCTTAGAGAGTGAGCAAGTAAAACTGGCGATGGTGGAAATCGCCGATAAATTTATCAACAAAATTACGACCTATATCGAAGAAGGCGAACAACTGAAACCGGGTCAAAAGGTCTCCTTTATTGAACGCGGCAGCCAAGTCGATTTGGCGATCTTTACCAAAGACGTCGAGATTCTGGCGAAAGTCGGCGACCAAGTGTACGGAGGCTCCACGCCCATCGCGTTACTGCCCGCATCAGAACCAGAAGAATAAAGAAAACGCTCAACTGAGCCAATACCTCCTTAAAAACCATGAAACCGCTGGCGAGACCGAACGTTCTTCAAATGGAACCTTACCAACCGGGTAAGCCCATTGAAGCGGTGCAGCGTGAACTGGGCTTGACCGAAGTCATCAAGCTGGCTTCTAATGAGAATCCTTTGGGCGCGTCGCCGCGCGCGTTGAAAGCGATCCAAGCCGCGCTCTCAAACGTTCACCTCTACCCGGATGGCGACGCCTATACGCTCCGCGCCGCGCTGGCTGATTTTCATCAACTCCCCCCAGACCATTTCCTATTTGGCAATGGCTCCGACGAAATTATTCATTATCTGGGTTTAGCATTTCTGAACCCGGGCGATGAACTGATAATGGGCGATCCCTCCTTTACGCGCTACGAGGCGGCAGCCTACCTGAACAATGCCGTCCTTCGGAAAATCCCGCTGACGCCGGACTTCCGCCACGATGTGCCTGCGATGCGGGACGCGGTGAACGAGCGGACGAAGCTCATTTTTATCGCGAATCCCAACAACCCGACCGGAACCTTGACCTATCGTCAAGAAGTAGAAAAACTTCTTCAAGACCTGCCCGAGAGCGTCCTTTTAATCCTGGATGAGGCTTACTTTGAGTATGTGGATCATCCTGACTACCCGAATGGTATTGACTATGTCCAGCAAGGCTTGAATGTGGTGGCGATGCGAACCTTTTCAAAAGCCTATGGCTTGGCAGGATTGCGTGCAGGGTATGCGGTCGCGCGCCCCGAACTCATCGACCCGATGAACCGTTTGCGCGAACCGTTCAACCTCAACGCGCTGGCTCAAGCCGCATGTGTCGCTGCGCTGCAAGATCAATCGCATGTTCAACAAACCCGGAAACTGAATCAGGCGAGCCTGCGTACTTTTTATCAGTGCTGTGAGCGGCTTGGCTTGCGCTATGTGCCTTCTTACGCGAATTTTCTGCTGATCGACACGGCGCGCCACGCGCGCGCCGTTTTTGACGCGCTTTTGCGGGAAGGTGTCATCACACGCTCCGGCGAACCACTGGGCTTACCGCAATATATTCGCGTGAACACGGGAACTCCAGACCAAAACCAACGGTTCGTCGAGGCGTTTGAAAAAGTGATGGCTCGCGATGTCGTCTCGTCTGTTTGAATAACCCGTTTTAACTTGGTGACTTTACAATACAATGGAGGAAAATAACATGGCAAATGAGTATGCGCATCCTGAAATGTTGGTTTCTACTGACTGGGTACAAGCGCATTTGAACGATCCCCAGGTTCGCCTTGTGGAGGTCGACGTGGATACAACCGCCTATGACCAAGGGCACATTCCCGGCGCGGTCGCTTTCAACTGGCAGACCCAACTACAAGATAACATCCGGCGCGATGTACCGAGCAAAGAGACCTTCGAATCGCTCATGAGCGAAGCCGGTATCTGCGACACCCATAAAGTGGTGCTGTATGGCGACAATAACAACTGGTTTGCAGCCTATGCGCTCTGGCTGTTCAAAATTTTTGGACATGCCGATGTAGTGCTGATGAATGGCGGCAGGAAAAAATGGCTTGCGGAAAACCGCGAAACCACCCTGGAGCCTGCGCAGTATGCCCGTACCAATTATCTAGCGCAAGCCCCCGACTGGAGTTTGCGTTCCTACTATCCGATGGTGCTGGAAAACTTGGGTAAGAGTGAAGCCGCGCTGGTCGATGTGCGCTCGCCCCAAGAGTTCACCGGCGAAATTCTCGCGCCCCCCGGCTTGCTGGAAACTGCCCAGAGAGGCGGACATATTCCCGGCGCAGCCAACATCCCTTGGGCGTCGGCAGTCAATGAGGATGGAACCTTCAAATCGTATGAAGAACTGAAATCGCTGTATGAAGGCAAAGGCATCACGCCGGACAAGCAAATCACCGCCTATTGCCGGATTGGCGAGCGTTCCTCGCATACCTGGTTCGTCTTGAAGTACCTGCTGGGCTATCACGGCGTTCGCAACTATGATGGTAGTTGGACGGAATGGGGGAGCGTTGTAGGCGCGCCTATCGAGCGCGATGCGCCCACCCAACTCCATGGCGGCACCAGCTTGGCGCCTTGTCCCTCCTAAAGGACGAAGGGAAAATAGAGAAGGGCGGGATAACCCGCCCTTTTGTCTGAGGTCTGATCGCGCAGAGGCTGCTTCCCTGCTCTGGACATCCTGTCCCGACTGCGCGAAAACGGAATGCGATGGCTTACCGGATCAACTGGAGGACCTGTTGAGGCGCAAAATTCGCCTGTCCCAGCACCGACATACCTGCCTGCTGCAAAATCTGGAACTTGGTATAGCGGGTGATCTCTTCCGCGAAGTTCACGTCTCGAATCGCCGATTCCGTTGCCGTTAAGTTCTCTTTTGCGACGCTCAAGGAGCGCATATTACTCTCCAGCACGTTCCGCTGGAATGAACCCATATCGCCGCGCAGTTTAGACACTTGCGCAATCGCTGAATCGATGATTTTCAAGGCGTCCTCCGCACCGCCGGTCGCGGTCACATCCACATCTGCCAGGCTCATACCCGCCACAGCGCTCGTCCCCAACTGAGTGGTTCCCAAGTTGTTCAAAGAAAGTCGAACCGTCTGCGCCGCATTCGAACCTACCTGGAACTGCAGTTCGCCGGTTGTGATTCTTGCGGCAGCGGTCAATGCGCCGGTCACACTGTTGTTGGCAAACTCGGTCAGGAGCAGCACATTACCGCTTGTGTCTGTTAAGCGCAAGCCGTTATCGCTGGATGCCCGACCTCCCTGGAACAGAACACTGGTCACGCCAGAGGCGGTATTGAGCGACACCGTGAATTGCGCGTTGCGTCCAGCCACCAGAGTCGCGCCCTGACGCACTAATCCCGTCGAGTCGTTGAAGTCCACCTTAAAGTTCGCGCCATAGGTCTGCTGGCGCAGGTTCACGACATAGCTGCCGCCAGAGATACTGGCTTCTGCCACAACCCCTGTGACACTGGATACCGAGTTGATCTTATTGATAAAGCTTTGCAGGGTTTCCGTGCCGTTTGTGCTGACAGTTTGTCCGTTTATCACCACGCTTCCTGCCGCCACCGTACTGGTTAACGCCGCATACGTTGCTGACCCTGCCACCGAAGCGCGCGAAGCGGTTGTCACCATCGCGATCGATACATCGCCCGATGCGACCGCTGTGCCTGCAAAGGTTCCGCCAAAGAAAACCCCACCCAATAGATTCGTGTTGGTCACCGCCGTGCTGACGCCCGCTGTACCGTCCAACAGTTTCTTCGAGCCAAAC
>JAHCHP010000037.1 GCA_026129765.1 Fimbriimonadia bacterium
GATTTACCCGTCAGGCTCTGTTAACGCCGCATGAGCAGAAAAATAATACTCAAGACCAGGGACACGACTTGCAGCGTTTCGGCGGCAGTGGCTCTGGCTTTCGGACCCGGCACATCGATGGTATCCCCCGATTTCACCGGCTCGTCCGGTCGGCGTCCTTGCGCGACCTCCAGCAGATTCACTCGGATGCGTTGCATTTTACGCGGTTCGGGGCGTTCAATCACCACCTGGTCCAACCGCGCATTGGAAGCAGGTCCCCCCGCCGCTTCGATCACTTGGGTTACCGTCATGCCGGGATTGTAATAGATGATGCCCGGGTTTTGCACCGCGCCGCGCGCCACCACGAACTCTTTCACCGCTTTGAACGCGACGGTGATTTCGTCGCCAGCAGCGACCGTGGTGTCGGAGGACAGGTTATTCAAATCCAAAGATTGGGTGTCGGCTTGTCCCTTGCGCTTCAGCCGCACCTCGCCCAGGTTCGCTTCGTTGGACGCGCCGCCCGCTTTCGCGATGGCAGAAAGAACGGTCATCCCTTCTTCATATTTAATGATGCCCGGGCTTTGAACGGCTCCCAGCACCAACACGTTTTGACCGCCCGGCTGCAATGGCACAAAAACCCGGTCGCCTGCCGTCAATTCAGGGTTGCCCGCCGAGTCATTTTGCTGTTGAAAGCGCAGGTAGTTCACAATCAGCAGAGTGCCGTCCACGCGCTCCAGGCGCACAGCGGACAAGTCGGATTGATCGGTGGGTTCCGCCACTTGCAGCGCGTTTGCCAAACGCCAGCCCGGCTGCAAATTAACTTGCCCCGCTTTTCGCACCGCGCCGCTAACGATCACGGCGGTGGGGCGTTCGGTGAGCAGGATTTCAACCTTGACTTTCGGATCGCGAATAAACTGTCCTTCGCGCAGCATCCGGCTGATCGCTTGAGAGGCTTCGCCTTCGGTCAGTCCACCCACCTTGACCAGCCCCAGAAGGGGCATCTGAATATTGCCTTGCGAGTCGACCCGGTAGACGCGGGAGATCGATTCCTCTTTCTCAACAGAGATTTTGATGGAATCGCCCGGCGCGATTTTCACGCTTTGCGCCCAGACTACGGTCAAACAAAAGATCAATAACCCAATCACTCCAATCGTTCGCATATTTGTTTATCCCTCAAAAAAAGCGGCAGCCGCTTCGCTATGCCACAAAAAACCCTCTTCTGTCAGACGCGCGGAACCGTTCTGCTGTTGCAGCCATCCCCGCGATTCCAGCGCGATCAATACCTCTGCATAATGGGACCTGATCGGTAGTTGGAAACGCGTTTCCAATGCCTCCCAGTCGATTCCCGCTTCCAATCGCAACCCCAGCATGATCGTTTCCGCGACCCGTTCCCATCCAGTCAATCGCTCCGACTCAAATCCTAAAGGTTCGCCTTCCTTCACGCGCCGGATATACTCCCTGGGATGTTTGATATTGGTCCAGCGCGCGCCCTCCCAGTAAGAAACCGCGCCCGGTCCGAAACCGAAATAAGGCATGTTGTGCCAGTAGATCAAGTTATGCTGGCATTCGCGCCCCGGCTTCGCGTAATTTGAAATCTCATAAGGCTGATAGCCATGCTCTTGAGCGCAAGCGCGCGCAAAGGCATGCATCGCTAATTGAGTTTCGTCATCGGGCAGCCGCAACCTGCCTTTTTGGTAAAGATGATAAAAGCGCGTGTTCGGCTCCAACATCAAGCCATAGAGCGAGAGGTGTTCCGGCTGCAGTTGGATCGCTTTCAAAAGGTTGGCTTGCCATCGTTCCAGCGGTTGATCTGGCAGCGCATAGATCAGGTCTAAGTTGAGGTTGTCGAAACCCGCCTCTCTCGCCGCCATGACTGCGGTAAAGACCTCTTCCGGTGAATGGATACGCTCCATGCGCTTTAACTCTGCCGCGTCGAACGATTGAACGCCGAAACTGAGGCGGTTAAATCCCGCTTCGCGCATCGTCTTAAGTTTGGCGGTATCCACCGTGCCGGGATTGGCTTCGGAGGTGATCTCCGCATCGGGATGAATCCCGAACCGCTTGAACAATAACTCCAATATCTGAGTTAGCGAATCCCCAGTCAAGAAGGTAGGAGTCCCTCCCCCAAAAAAGAGGGTATCGATGGCGGATCCGCTATAGGGGGACTGCTCGATTTCCCGGCGCAACGCGTCTTCAAATGCCTGGACGATCGGTCCTTGCATAGCATAAGAGTTGAAATCGCAATAACCGCATTTGGTGTGGCAGAACGGGATATGGACATAAAGCCCTATCCTTTCCCGCATCGGAAGCGATTCGGTTTGGTCTGCAAGCCCTGCGTTTTTATGCATGATGAGGTGGAATCAGCGGTAATTGTACCCGTCCACCCGCGAGAGGCGCATATTTAGAGGCAAACCGTGTTATAATTTAAGGGTATCTTTACAGCGAATTAGGATTCTAAAAGGTATAGGCACATCCAGCTCCCCTTTCTGGCAAGGGAAACCGCGCATTGGGGGTTGCCTAAAAAGCAGATTTTCGGCTGCGACCGGCATAACAATGTAGAGGCGCGCCTGCGTGTGCGCCCACAAGAGGGCAGACACATAGGTCTGTCCCTACTAAATTCCCTCGTTCATGGGAATGAGGGAATTGGATTCCCCCCTATTAAGTTAAGAAGGGTGGTAATAAAACAGAGACAAACGGCGCATCACGGAGTCTGTTATATGGAACAGGAGAAGAATCGAATGAAAAAATTGGGATTATTGAACACACTGTTGCTGAGCCTGCTTGTGTTATCGCCGTTCTCGGCGGTGAGCGCAGAGCGTCCAAAAGCAGAGACCTCGAAACGCAGCGAAATGCCTCAACCGATGGAGAGGTTTTCCTATAACTCGGTGGAGGCGATCCGCAAGCATTATGCGGATATGAAACTCTTTAAGCAGAATCTGGAGGCAGACGCCAAAGCGCGGGGCGAGGAACTGCCTGAAATGAAGACAAAACTCGCGTTGGGCTTCTTGGAGGCGTACCTGCAATATGTCTCGGTTCGCGCCTATCCCAACGATCAAGTGGACTGGACCGCCTATCTGCGCGCGCTCAAACATCAAGACCAGATGACGGAAATGGTGACCGCTGCCAACCCTATGTGGCAGTTTGTGGGACCGAGAGGGCTGGCGGTTCCTTATCGAACCTATTTTGGGCAGGGCAATATCAGCGGGCGGGTCAATGCGATTGCCCATCACCCCACCAATAACAGCACTTATTTCATTGGCGCGCCGCAGGGCGGAGTGATGAAAACCACCGACGGCGGTGTGACTTGGACTTCGCTTTCCCAATCCTGGTCTATGCAGCAAGTCGGCTCGATAGCAGTTCACCCAACGAACCCCAATATTATCTATGTAGGAACCGGCGATTTTCAGGGTTGGATGCGCCCTTACTCGAATGGCGTCATGAAAACGACCGATGGCGGGACGACCTGGGTTTCGCTGGGTGCGGCTCAGTTCGGGAACCGCTGTGTAAGCGATATATTGATCGACCCAGAAAACACGAATGTAATCACCGTTACCACCGGTTTCGGTCCCTATCAGGGTCTGGCAGGTCAGATATGGCGCTCCACCAATGGCGGAACCAGTTGGTCTTTGGTCAACAATGCGGCGAATGTGGTTTGGAGCGACTTGACCATGGGGATCGCCTCAGGCAACACACGCTACTATTATGCTGTGGGGCATAGTGGCAATAAGGATGTTTGGCGCTCATCGGATCGGGGCGCGACCTGGACGAAGTTGACGACTCCCTTAAGCGCTTCCAATCAGAATGCCCTGCGCATAGCGGCATCCAAAGTCAACGCCAATACAGTCTATTTAGTATCCTGCGCGGACCAAAATATCTGGCGGAGCCAGGATGCGGGCGCAACGTGGGTCAGCATCAAAGGCACGATGCCTGATCCGGGCTGGTATCAAGGTTGGTACGATTTAACGATGGCGGTATCCAGCCGGATCCTTTCAGGGAACCCGGTCGATGTGATCTATTTGGGCATTGTGGACCTCGTGCAGTATGATGGCGCGACGTGGCGGAACATCAACAACGGCTTCACATCCAGCGCGCTGATCCACATCGATATCCATAGCATGGCAGTGAACCCGAACAATGCGAATGAGTTGCTGTTTGGAACCGATGGCGGCGTTTACCGGGTGACATACACTCCCAGCCCCCATTCGGTTACCTATACTTCATTGAATAACGTGCTGGGCATCACGCAGTTTTATTGGGGCGACTGGCCCACCAGCGATTTGAACTGGATGCTCGGAGGCGCGCAGGACAACTCCACGCCGACAGCGCGCGGCAATCTCAGTAGCTGGGCGAATGTGGGCGGCGGCGATGGCGGTTACTGCGCCATTAACCCGTTGAACCAAAATATTCAATACGCGACCTCGCAAGGGCTTGGCGTTTATCGCACCACAAACGGCTGGTCAAGCAGCAATTCGATTTCGCCCAGTCTTGGCAGCGACCGTGTGCCATTTATCGCGACGATTGCCATCAATCCTGCCAACCCTAACTTCCTGTATGCAGGAACCAACTATCTGTGGCGATGGAATGAGTCGACCCAGTCTTGGAGCGCGCGTTTGGGCGGTCAGCAGTTGTCGGCAAGCGGTACGGTGTTGAGTATTGCTGCCGCGCCTTCGGATGCGAACCGCATCTATACCGGCTCCACCAACGGCGAACTGTGGATGAGCACCAACGGGGGAACAAGCTGGACTCAGATTAACACCGGATCGCCAAGCCTGCCGAACCGAGCCATCACATCGCTGAAGGTTCACCCGACCGATCCCAATCGTCTGTATGCCACAATGGGCGGTACGGGGACAGGACACCTCTATCTCTGCGTGAACACAACTGCAGGCACGCGGGTTTGGACCAACCTGAACGGTTCAGGCGCGACGGCTTTGCCGGATGTCCATACCAATACGGTGGAGTTAGACCCCTTGAACCCGAGCCAACTGATCTACGTTGGCAACGACATTGGGGTCTTCTACACGAAGAATGGCGGCGCGACTTGGAGCAATGGCACCGACACAAACGGTCTGCCGCGGGTTCAAGTGAACACCCTGAAAGCGCCGACCGGCACGACCTATCTCAACGCTGCCACTTACGGGCGCGGCATGTGGCGTATACGACTGCCGTTTGCGCCGTTGGCGGGCGATGTGGATCGGAACGGCTGTGTGAATGACTTAGACCTTCTGCGAATCGTGTTCCGATTTGGTCAGACGGGCAGCCTGCCGGAGGACTTGAACGGCGACAACATTGTCAACGATCTGGACTTCTTGGAAGTGCTGTTCAACTTCGGAACGGGTTGTTAAAAACTACTGGATCAAGGAGGGCAGTAAGCGCGCGCTTGCTCCCTCCCTCCTCTTTTTACCTATGACCTCTCCTATCGAGTATCGCTTGAACGCGCCGGTGTCCCCGGAAGCGGCAGCCGAATTGTTTCGCCGCGCGGGTCTGCGCCGCCCTGTGGATGATCTTCTCCGCCTCGCCGCAATGCTGCAAAACGCGAATGTG
Organism: Fimbriimonadia bacterium; assembly: GCA_026129765.1. GTDB lineage: Bacteria > Armatimonadota > Fimbriimonadia > Fimbriimonadales > GBS-DC > JAHCHP01. The sequence goes on from JAHCHP010000037.1 coordinate 5,524, forward strand.
ACCCTCTCTGCATGGGATGGCAGCCGTTTGGTGGGCATTGCGCGTGGATTGACCGATTTTGTCTATTGCTGTTATTTATCCGACTTAGCGGTAGACCCGGATTATCAGGGGCAGGGTATTGGGCGCGAGCTGACTCTGCGAATGAAAACGCATTTAGGTGAGCAGGTCACACTCTATTTGGTCTCTGTGCCGGATGCGGTGGGCTTCTATGAACATATTGGGATGGAGAGTAACCCCCACCTCTTTATGCTGCGTCGCAGTGGGTAATCCATCGTAAGTTAAACCGAGTGGATTCCTTGTGCCATGTGCCATTTGTCGAGTGCGATCGTTTGCGCTTGTTCCCGAAAAGTCTCTTGTAAGAGGGTCAACCATTCGCGCGAGTGTGTTGTGATAAAGATTTGCGCAAATGACTGGCTTTCTTCCCTTAAGAGCTGTGCAATGCGGCGGCGATGTTCTTGGTCTATTGAGCCGAATACATCATCCAAGGCAAGGAGGGCTTCTTTATGAGCATTCAGTTTCGCAACCGCTATGAACAGGCATACCCCCAGCGTTTCTAAGTGCGAATCGCTGAAATAAGCGGTGGGGGAAACATCCTCAAAGTTTTCAAAAGAGGCGGTTTGCTGCAATGAAGCGCGTTTAGTTTCATCCAACCGAAACACGTTTAGGTTCAAGCGTTCACCCGGGTGAATGCGCTCATAAAGTTTTTTGCAGTCCTCTCTGATTGCGCTTAAAACGGCTTGGGTGAACAGGAAACGTTTTTCTCGAACGATATCCAGCGTTTTTTTCAAGCGTGAAGCTAATTGAAGACACTCAAAAGTTTTTTGTTCACAAGCGCGCGCGGCTTGCAGATTAATGGCTAACGCGCGCGCTTGATTTGACTGTTCAACCAGAGTATCTCGCTGTGCTGTTAAATTGGGCGCGTAGGCTTGAAGCGAACGCATGAGCGCGCAGATCTGAGTGCGGTCTTCAGGTTCAGAGCGCGACTCATCATGCAATAAATCGTGTTGTTCCCTAAGTATTTCTGAAAGTGGCGAGATTGGCTTCGATTGAATTTTTGTATAAAGCGTCAAAAGCGCTTCCCGTAAGAACTTAAAGCTGTTGATTGCGCTGAGACGCGCTCCCTCTAAGCGATTCTCGGCGGTATGCTGTTGTTGATACAAATCGCGCAATGCCTGCATCTGGTCGAGTTGATCCTCGATAGATTGTTTCAAGCTCGATGCCTGAATCGATTGATGGCATACAGGGCAATTCGGAGATTGAGGATGTTCGACGAGATATTGCTGCGCGCGCGTTAATAAATCGACTATCTTAATCCCTTCTTGTGAATGAATTACAGGAGACTGCGCAATTTGCTGCTTGATTTCCTGTAGTTCGCGTCGAGCCTGCTTGAACGAATCCATTGCAACAGTATAGGCTTCCATTGCGGCTACTCCTCGTTCAATTAAAGCGATGACTTCATCAAAAGTTTCTTTTTGCTGTAAGGCTGCCTGTGGATTGATTATAACTGCCTGTGAAGCCCAATTCAACGCGCTTTCGTTTGGAGAACCCGCTTGTACCCACAGTTCATTCAAAATAGCCATCGCTTGTTCGTAAGATTTTTTCCCGCTTTCATACTCCTTTTTTACGCTGTTCAATGTGCTGATGAGAGCGGCTTCTCCTTTTTCGACGAAACCGACATCTATGAACCGCCTGAGTTGTTCGTATCGCTGAGATGGCTGGGATTCAACCAATTGTGTTATGCGGTTTCGATAGAGGATATGGGCAGGAGGGAGAGCCACCTCATTTTCAATCTTGATCCCTTTCGCTTCTAAATGGGCAACAAGTGTATGATCTGCCCACCGGATGCCAATTTCCAGATTGCGCGCTGAGCTTCCCAAGGAGGGGAGTTCATGCAGAGTCGCGCCGCTTCGATGAGTTAAACTCCCTGCTCCCTTGTTGAATACGACGTCGAGCGCATCGATGATGGTCGTTTTCCCCGAACCATTTTCTCCATAGATCAAGATGACGGGCTTAGATGAATCAAACTCAAATAAGACCGGTTTAGTCGCTCCACGAAAAGACGTCATCTGGATCGAGGTGACGCAATTCTTCATTTTGGCTCTCCTTAACCATGGTGCTGGATGCAGGAACTGCTATCGCGCGTTGGATCATGGTCAGCCATTGATTTTCGGACATTCGCCCGGAGGCGAGCAAATGTGCCAGCGCGCGCGCATCGTCTGGAAGAACCAGCCCGTGTGTTTTCAAGGCAAGCGCGATTTCTTTGGCTAACCAGTCGCTGGGCGATTGGTTCCCTACCTGATACTCAGAAGATTCTTCCATTAATTTTTCTACAACGTATGAATCGGGAATTGGTGGGTCAGCGCATGCACCTCAGAACGGATAGCGGCTAACTCAGACTCATTGTCATGATGTTTCAAAGCGCGCGCCATGAGGTTGGCGATGATACCCATCTCCGGTTCGCGCATACCGCGGGTTGTGACAGCAGGCGTGCCGACCCGAATGCCGCTGGTAACAAACGGCTTTTGCGCATCAAACGGGATCATATTTTTGTTCGTTGTAATGCTCACTTGATCCAGGGTGTGCTGGGCTAATTTACCGGTAATTTGGAAGGGGGTCAAATCGATGAGCATCAAGTGGCTGTCGGTTCCGCCCGACACTAAGCGCAGCCCTTCTTGTTGCAGCGCGTTCGCCAGCGCGCGCGCGTTCGATTTAACTTGCTGTTGATACTGTTTGAACGAGGGCTGCATCGCTTCATGATAACAGACCGCTTTTCCCGCGATTTGGTGCATCAAAGGACCGCCCTGCAGACCGGGGAACAACGTCTTGTCGATTTTCGCGGCATGCTCTGCCTTGCAAAGCACCATACCGCCCCGCGGACCACGCAATGTTTTATGCGTCGTGCTGGTAACGAAATCGGCATAAGGGACAGGAGAAGGATATTCGCCCGCCGCAATCAAACCGGCTGGATGGGCAATGTCTGCCATCAGATACGCGCCCACCTCGTCGGCTATGGAGCGCATAATAGCCCAATCGATTTCACGGGGATAGACCGTCGCGCCGCCCACAATCACTTTCGGTTGATGCTGCTTGGCTAAGTCGCGCAGTTGGTCATAATCGATCCGTTCGGTATCTTGCCGGACTCCATAATGCGCGACGTTGTAAAGCGTTCCGGAAAAGTTCACGGGGCTTCCGTGAGTCAGATGTCCGCCGTGCGCCAAATCGAGCGCCATCAGCGTATCTCCCGGCTTCATCACCGAAAAATAGACCGTCATATTGGCGTTGGCTCCGCTGTGGGGTTGCACATTCGCATGCTCTGCGCCAAAAAGGGCTTTCGCGCGCTCGATGGCTAAACTTTCCACTTCATCGTGAAACTCGCATCCGCCGTAGTATCGCTTGCCGGGGTAGCCCTCCGCATACTTATCTGTCATTGCGGAGCCGACCGCCTCTCGTATCGCCAGGCTGGTGATGTTCTCCGAAGCGATCAGTTCCAAGTTCTGCTCTTGGCGGCGCGTTTCTTTCTGAATCAATTCAAAAATAGCGGGGTCTACGGTCTGCAACGATGCCGTATGCTGGACGCGCACATCCCATTCTGTCGAATCTAATTTCATCAATCGTTGTCTCCTCTGCCCTTTGATTGTACCATGCAACGTTCTGTCGCAGGAAGTCTGCTGTTATGAGCGAAAAGGAGTCGGTATGAAACGAGGCTGGGGTTGGATGGGCATAGGCATCGCTGCCGTTCTCTGTTTTTCGGTTGTATGGGCGCAAACCGATCATGAGCGGGATCGCCGCTTGCTGCTGGAGGGCGTTCAAGAGATCGCCGCGCCGGGTATTCCGGGACCACTAATGATCTATAGCGATTCGGCGTTTGGGGTCGTCGTGGGACAGGTAGAAAAAGACAAAGTGTATGCGCCGGTCGTCGCGGCGGGGGCTTTCGGAGAAGGGCGCGTGGTCGCGTTTGGGCATACGGGCTATTTTGATGCAGACGCTCTGAAGACCGGCGACACAAGCCGCTTAATGAAGAACGCGATTCAATGGGCAGCGAAAGCATCCGAGTCCAAAAAGATTCGCGTGGGGGTGCTGGGCGGCGATGGACTGGCTCAACACCTGCGCGAGCATGGCATTGATGCCTCGGCTTTAACCGGGAACTGGACCCGAACCCTCTCCAATTATGACGCGCTTTGTTTGTCTCAGGGCGCATTGCAGCCGGCTCATATCGAGGCGGTTCTGGGTTTTCTGAAGTCGGGCGGCGGCGCGGTCTTATGCGGGTTGGCATGGGGTTGGCTGCAACTCAATCCGGGCAAAACAATTGATCAAAACGCGGGCAATCAACTGCTCAGCGAGGCGGGGTTAGGTTGGGCAGATGGGTATTTGGAAAAGACCTCGCGTCTCGGATTCGATGCCAAGCGCGACGCGCCTAAAAACAGTCATGCGCGCATCGCCTTAGAGACTCTGCGCCAAGGGGAATCGGGGCAGGCGCGCTCAAACATCGAAAAAGCGCAAGCCGCCTGGTCCGCGATGAACGCGATCAGCAATTTGCCTCCAGATGACCGCTTGTTGCTGCCCCAAGCGCGCCAATTGGCATCCAAACATTCTGCGACGCTGATTCCAACCGCGAAAACACCCCTGAAAAGTGAACGCCATTTGGAACGGTTTCTGGTGGCGTATCAACTGCAATCGGAGCGCTCGACCCCGCCCAAGTCGATTCGCGCTCATCCGGCAGTTGCCTCATTCCCCGGCGAAGTTGCTCCTGGCGCAAAATCGGTCTCCAGAACCTTTCGAATCAAAACAGGGATGTCGGGTTGGCACAGCACCGGGCTGTACGCGCCTGCGGGGGGATTGCTGATTGTCAGTCTGTCGGACGAGGCGGCGAAGGCGGGATTATCGCTGCAGATCGGATGCCATTCCGACACGCTTTGGCATCTCGATTCTTGGCGTCGATTTCCTGACATCGTTCGCGTGTTTCCTCTCAACGCGGCGCGTGTGGAAGCAGCGAGCGCGTTCGGCGGGTTGATTTATGTGGTGAGCAACGGGCGCGGCGCGGGCGAGGCAGAGATCACGATTTCGGGCGCGGTGGATGCCCCGCATTTTGTTTTAGGTCAAACCTCGCTGCAGGCATGGCGGGAGACCATACGCCATTATCCCGCGCCCTGGGCAGAACTGGAATCGGGCAAGGTGATTGTCAGCGTGCCTTCGTCCGCTATTCGCGATTTGGAGGACCCCGAGAGCGTGATGAAATTTTGGGATCAGATTTCAGACGCGCATGCGACGCTGGGAACCATTCCTTTGCAGCCCCCCCGCCCGCACCGCTTTGTCGCCGACGAGCAGATCAGCGCAGGTTATATGCATAGCGGTTATCCGATCATGACTCATCTGGACGCTGCAGAGACAATGTCCCATTTAGCCCCATTGAAGCAGGGCTCTTGGGGCTTACTGCACGAGTTGGGGCATAATCACCAGGTGGGCGATTGGACGTTTGAGGGAACCGGCGAAGTGACGTGCAATCTGTTCGCTCTGCATGCCATCGACACGATTTGTGAACCGCCTGCGGGCAGCCGCGGGCATCCGGGCGTAGATAAGCCGCCCTCCTTTGAGGCATTCCGTGAGCGCGGCAGCCCCTTCAACGAGTGGAAATCAGACCCGTTCCTCGCGCTGCAGATGTATATCCAACTGGAAAAAGCGTTTGGCTGGGAAACCTACAAGAAGGTGTTTGCCGAATACCGCGCGCTCCCAGCGAACGAGCGACCCCGAAACGATGCCGAAAAACGGGACCAGTGGATGGTTCGATTCAGCCGCGCTTGCGGTAGGAATTTGGGACCGTTTTTCCAGGCATGGGGAATTCCTGTGACGGATAGAGCGTTGAAGTCGATAGAAGACCTGCCTGTCTGGATGCCTTGAAAAAATATAAGAATAGGAGAAACGATGAACTATAAACTTGGAGTGATTGGATTGACCCATGGACACGTGTGGGGCTTGCTGGATCAATGGGCGCAGGAGACGAACGTGGTTCTGACTGCGGTTGCTGACGAAACGCCATTGCTGGATCGCGCGCGCGACCGCTTTCAAACCGCTTATACCGACTGGCGGCAGTTGTTAGCTGAACAAAACCCTGATATTGTGTTGGTCACCACCGATAACCGGCTGGGCGTGAAAGGCGACTTGGGACAGGTGTTCCATTTCAAGTTTCGAACCGGACATGCGGGACCGCGCGAAATCGGCTGCGACCCCTATTTTGTGGGCTGGCTTTATGATGAGCAGAAGAATGGCGGCGGCGCGATTGCTGATTTTGGAGGCTATGGCGCGAAGATGGCGCGCTTTTTGATGGGAATGCCGGAGGCGGTGATGGCGGTTCGCGGGAACTATACCAAAGATTACCCCCTTTGCGATGACAATGGAACCCTCTTGTTGCGCTATCCCAATGGGGCAGCGGTACTGGAAGGCACATGGTCTCAAATCGGTTCGGATGGCGCGGGCAATCCCATGCTCTACGGGACGGAAGGAACCGCGACTTTAATGGACGGAAGGATTCGCGTTCACCGGCGCGGGCAGGAGGTTCAGATGTTGGAGCCGGTTCCGCTGGCGGAAGGCGAACGCAACGCGCCCGATTATTTCTTGACTTGCCTGCGCGAAGAGCGCGCGATGGAGGGGATGGTCAGCCCGGTGATAGGACGAGACGCGCAAGCGATCTTGGCGGCAGCATTAGAGTCTTGCGCGACAGGTCAGGCAGTGAAGCCGAAGTCTTGATCAAATGCGTGAAAAAAAAGGAACCGGTTGATAGGAATTCGTATACTCAGTGGGTAATATATCGATATTATCATTTGGAGGACTCTGCAATGAAGCGCGCTTTTACTTTAATTGAACTCTTAGTCGTGATCGCGATCATCGCCATTTTGGCTGCGATCCTGTTCCCTGTTTTCGCGCAGGCGCGAGAGAAGGGACGCCAGACCCAATGTTTGTCTAACCTGAAACAGTTAGGAACCGCTTTCGCTTCCTATTCCCAAGATTATGACCAGCGATTGCCGGGTGCAGCGCCGGGCGACCCCCAAAACTATGGTCCGACCCGCACCGATCTGCCGGAATGGGCTCGCGGCGAGCGTACCTTTACCGCACAGGGACACTGGGTTCCTGCCATGTGGGTTTTGAACTGGCCCTATACCGATCCTGCCACCGCGCCTGTCTTTAATGGCTGGTTGAACGTGAAAGGACCCGAAGCAGGCGCGTTGTTCCCCTATGTGAAAAGCGCGGGTATCTATGTTTGTCCTTCAGATCGTCGCCGGGAAAAAGGATTGAGCTACTCGATGAACCATGTGATGAGCTTCATTTTCGACAGCAAGGTCGAATTCCCCGCAGATGTTCCGCTTTTGATTGATGAACAGCGCACCTTGAACGATGGTTATTTCGTCGCGCCTCCGTCCGACTGTCCGTCGGTGGTTCACAACCGGGGCGCGGTACTGTTGTTCTACGATTCTCACGCCAAGTGGTATAAGGTTGACCAAGAGGGTCTCCGCGGCGGCGACTGCCAGAACGCTTTCGCGCGCAACGCGATTACTTGGTGTCCGTACAAGCCATTTCCTTGGTACCCTTATTGCCGGTAATTGCAAGGGGATACTGATTTGGGTTCCCCTTGCTTGCAGGGGGAACCGCGCGGAGGGGGTTTCTTCAAAAGCAGATGCCTCGGTTGCGCTCGGCATGACATAAACGCTGTCATTCTGAACGAAGTGAAGAATCTGCTTTTCAAAAAGCCAAATTCCCGCTTTCGCAGAAACGACGGTGGGTGTCCTCCGCTTTTGAGACCGTTATGAACACAATCACAACTCCTATCGCGCCCGGTCTTTGGCTGATAGACTTGAATTTCTTGGGCAATCCGCGTATCATCGGCGCATGGCTGCTTTATGATGGCAAGGAGGCGGCGTTGGTGGAAACGGGACCTGCCAGCGGCTTGGATACCCTCATTCGAGGCATCGCGGAGGCAGGCGTGCCTCTAAATGCGCTCAAACATCTGATCGTTACGCACATCCACCTGGATCATTCGGGCGCAGTCGGGCAATTGATGCGTCAACTACCCGAAGCCACAGCCTATGTTCATCCGCGAGGCGCGCCCCATCTGATCGATCCCTCCCGACTTTTGCAGAGCGCGTCCCGGCTCTATGGCTCCCTGTTGGAGACCTTATGGGGCGAGACGCTGCCCGTTCCTTCAGAGCGCGTGGTGGTTTTGCAGGATCAAGATTCGGTGGAAGCGGCAGGGCGCAGACTGGTAGCACACAACACGCCTGGACATGCGATTCATCATCATGCTTACTTTGTGCCGGATACAGGAGAGCTTTTCGCGGGCGACATCGCCGGGGTGCGGATGCCGGGTTATGCCTATGTCCGCCCGCCGACCCCGCCGCCAGAGCTGGATATCGAGGTGTGGCAGCAGAGTATTGCAACCCTGCGTCAGTTAGATTTGAAATCCCTCTACCTAACCCATTTCGGAGCCTATCAGGATGTGGAGTTTCACCTGAACGATTTGGAGTCTCGGCTGCTAAATTGGGGGGAGTTAGTGCGCGAAAAACTGGATGCGGGCGCGGAGGAGGCGGAAGTGATAGAAAGCCTTCACCAGCAGGCGCAGTCGGAAATGGAAGCGCTGGGCATCGATCCTGCCGAGTATGATGTGGCTGCCAGCTATCAGATGGTGGCGATGGGGTATATCCGGTATTGGCGTCGCAAACGCGAGAAGGGTTAAACCTCACCGGCGGGCAGCCAATGCTTGAGGTCTTTAGAGCGCGCTAAACCCAGCCGATTCCATCCGCGTTTCAAGAACCGCTCGTTTTCGGTGTTGCCCGCATAAAGCAAATAGAAATAACCGTCTTGGGCGCGCCAATCGTAAAGCGCAGAGGCGTTCGCGCGATGCTCCGTGTTGAACGTCTCAACAGGTATCTCCAGTTCATACCCCGCATGCCAAGAGAGCCAATGCTCAGATTCGGAACCGTTTCCCTGCATCTGATAGAGAAAAGGGCGATGCGGGCGATATGCGGTCGTCAACAGATACCATTGCTTGTTCCAATGATGAAATTGGTAGTTTTCGTGTGTTCGCGCAAGGCTTGTCTTATCCGTTAGAGTGAACTGCAGGTAGCCATCCCCGATAGTTTGAAAAGGTCCGTTCAGCGATTCCGACTCCGCGATTCGGCTGCGATGTTCATGATCTTTCCATACCAACCGGTACCGTTTACCATGGCGGGTCAAGGCGGCATCGATCGCGCGCTTATCCTCCGTCAGGTTGCGCGCCAAGGGTTGAGGATCGCTCCAGCGCGTTAAATCGCGTGAGGTTCGATAAAAAAGTTGATTCGGTCTGCCCGGTTGATCGCCCCACGAGTTGAAGGTCAAGACATACTCGCGCTCAAAACGCTGGAGGTCGGGCGAACACATCCCGATCCAACCTTCCGCCTGCCCGTCAAAATTCAGAATGGGTTCGGAAAAGGTTTTGAAGTCGGACGTTTTTACTTCGACCACATGGCTTCGGACACGCCCGTTATCTTCGTAGAAGGCAGAGTAGAAAAGGTAGAAAACCCGGTCTTTGTAGGCGCAAGCGAAATCCTTAATCGACCAATCGGGGTAAGACAGCACCGGGTTCTTTAGCGATTTCCAGTCGATGAACGCTTTCATGCGCTTAAGCCTCCAAGCCGATCATCGCCGCGCCGATTTGTTCGCGCGAAAACTCTTCCGGCTCAAAGGCGCGTGTCAATTGCCCCCGGTAGATGGTGGCGATTCGGGTGGAGTAGGTCATCAGCTCTTCCAAGTCCAAAGAAACCACCAAGGCTGCCATGCCGTGCGCGCATGCCTCGCGAATCACACGATAGGTCGATTCGATGCCCTTGATATCCAACCCGCGAGTCGGCGTATAAGCGATAAGCGCTTTGGGCGATCCGTTCAAGGTGCGCGCAATGACCAGCCGTTGTTGATTACCGCCCGAAAGACTGCTCATCGGCGCGTTCAGTCCGCTGGTTTTGACTTGAAATCGCTGGATTAAGGCGCGGGCGCGCTGTTGAACCGCCGAGAGGTTATACCACCCCAACGATTGGATGTCGGGGTCCCGATGGCTGCCCAAAATCGCGTTATCCCGGACGCTCCATGCGGCGATCATGCCGCGGCGGAACCGGTCATCGAACAAGAAACGAATACCTGCTTGCAGTCGTTTTGCCGCGCTCCAGTGGTTCATCGACACGCCTTGTATCTTTAGATTGCCTTTGGATGGAATTCTCAATCCCGCCAGCGTTTCCACCAATTCGGTCTGTCCGTTCCCGTCGACGCCTGCAATCCCTAAGATTTCGCCGGGATAGAGCTGCAGGTTGAATTTTTGCAATGCCCATCCGCCCCGGTCTCCCTTCACCCAAAGGTCGGAAATCTCCAGAACGGGCGCGGAGGTCAAGACGGAAGTGGGGGAAATCGTTTCAGAAGGCTCACTCTCCTTTCCCTCTTCGCCAATAATCCAGCGCGTCAACTGCTGCGGGTCGGTATCAGCGACCGCGCTTTCCGCCACTTTGCGCCCGTCACGCAGCACCGTGACATAATCGGCATACTGCATTACTTCAGACAATTTATGGGTGACTAACAGAATCGTGCGTCCTTCCTGTTTCAAGCGCATGAGATTGCCGAAGAGCGCGCCGGTATCGCTGGGAGACAGCATGGCGGTCGGTTCATCTAAGATGAGGATATCTGCGTTGCGCCAAAGCAATTTCAGGATTTCCAGTTTCTGCTTTTCGGCAGGCGACAACTCGCTGGCAGGTTGACTCCAATGGGGCGCAAAATCAAGCGAGGCTGCCATCTCTGTTGCGCGCGTTTGCGCTTGGCGACGCTCTAACAAGCCCCATGAATTGGCGGTCTCAAACCCCAAAATCAGGTTGTCTAATACGGTCAATTCAGGGATAATGCTGTAATGCTGGCTGACCATGCCGATGCGCGACGCGATAGCATCGGCGGGACTGCGAAAATGAACGGGATTGCCGCGGAGCCTTATCTCACCGGAGTCGGGCAGGTAGTAGCCGTAAAGAATCCGCATGAGGGTGGTTTTGCCTGCGCCGTTCTCTCCGACAATCGCATGCAATGCGCCTTCCTGCACCTGCAGGTCGACCGCTTCATTGGCAACTAACGCGCCGAAACGCTTGGTGATCCTCTGTAACTCTATGAGGGGGACCATACGCGGTAAAAATGGTGAACGGGATTGTGTCCGCTGCCAACGACGAATGCCGCTTTCAGCGCGCCGGTCAAATACTCCTTGGCTCGCAGAACCGCTTCGGGCATGGGAAGACCTTGCGCCAGATAGGCGGTAATCGCCGCCGAATAGGTGCAGCCTGTGCCGTGGGTATGAGGGGTGTCTATTCGCTTACCGGGGAACCAGGTCATCTGCGTGCCATCATACAGCAGGTCATCTGCCGAGTCGGTTAAATGCCCGCCTTTCACCAGCACCCATTGCGCGCCTAATGCTTTGATCGCTTGCGCGGCTTCCTGCATAGCGTCTTTATCGCGGACTGGGAAGCCCGCTAAGACCTCTGCCTCGCCCAGGTTCGGCGTGACCAGAGTCGCGAGCGGCATCAACGATTCTCTCAGTGCCTCAATCGCGCTTTCTTGCAGAAGGCGGTCGCCGCTTTTCGCCACCATCACCGGGTCCACCACCAGCGGCGCAATGGCATGTTTTTTCACCCGGTGCGCCACGATATGAATGATTTCCGCATTGAGGAGCATGCCCGTTTTGGCGGCGTCCGCGCCGATGTCTTCCATCACTTGATCAATCTGGTCCGCAACAAACTCCGGAGTCGCTGCCATCACGCTTTTGACGCAGCGGGTGTTTTGCGCCGTGAGCGCGACAATCACGCTGCTGCCATACGCGCCCAAGGCGGCAAAGGTTTTGAGGTCGGCTTGAATCCCTGCGCCGCCTCCCGAATCGGACCCGGCAATCGTTAAGGCTTTGGCTATCATGAGAGTTCTACAGGCAGCGCCTGCACTTTGAACGGTAGGCGTTCCACGATTTGATTTTGCTCGTTGACCAGCACCATCCGCGGTTCTATGATTTCATCGGTCATGCAGAAAGCAGCGATAATGACCCGGTGTCCGCGTTTGGCTCGGTGCGCTGCCGAGCCATAGACCGCGATTTCGCCGGAGCCGGGCGGCGCGGGAATCGCATAGGTCTGAAAACGCTCGCCGTTCTCCATGACCCAGACATGCACCAGCTCGCCGGGTTCGATACCGACCTCGTCCATCAACTGTTCATCGATGGCGATGCTGCCAATATAGTCTAAGCGCGCATCCGTCACACGCGCTAAATGGATTTTGCTTTTCAATTTTTCTAATAGTTTCATTGTCCAGCCCTCACTGTTTGTTGCGCTGGCGCAGCCGAAGCGGGTGATACTTTTGCCAGCATGTGCCGCCCGTCGCGCATCCGCCTAAAGGCTGCCATCAATCCGCCAATCAATGCCAGCGGCGGACCCAGCCACACAAGAATGGTAAAGGGCTTATAATACACTTCTAAGGGGATGACCAGCCGGGGAATGGTTTCGTTGCGCCCCGGCACAAAAGTGACCTCCAACATCACTTGCCCCTGGTTGACATCCATACCGCCAATCGCCAACATCGCATTGTCGGGCATACGCGCCGGAACAGGGGCTAATCGCTGCTGCATTACCATTCGGGCAGGCTCTAAGGTGACCGGTTTATCCCAGCCTTTTTTGTTGACTTCCACACTCGCCACCGCTTTGAAGCCGTCTTGTCCCATGCTGCCGTCGGCTCGGAACCCCAAAAACTTGATGGTGTAATCGCCGACTGTCGTCTGTTCGTTTTTCGACAACTCCGCGCGCAGCGGTTCGACCACTAATTGGGGCGGCGCCATAAAGGAGACATAGAGGTCATGATCCCACCAGCGGCGTATCCAGGGCCAGACCACACTGTTGTTGTCGGCGCGTCGCTGGTCGCGGTAGAAGCGCGGCTCCGCGATGAATTTTTCCTCATGGTTTGCCACTTCCACGCGCACCCGATTGAACTTGTCTGCGGTCGGATCGCCAAATTTTTCGGTGTCGCCCGTCATATTGAGGTAACGCCAGCGATAGCCGAACTCGTTGATCACGCTGCCTTCAGGAATAATGACATCTTTTTTGACTTCGTAGGCGTTGGACAAAATTAAGCCGATCAAACCAATCGACAGCCCCATATGCGTCAAGAATCCGCCCGCCGTCCACCTGCCAGCCTGAATGCGTCGATAGACCGCGCCCAGCGTCAGCGCAGACACAAAGGCGATTGCGCCTAAGACCAGCAACTGCGCCGGTTCTCGGTTCCCCATCCCATAAAGTATGCCTACTGTCAGCGCCGTGAAGAGAGCCGCTTTCAGAAAGACGATGCCCAAGCCGCTTGCCTGAATTTTCTCGATGCGCACACGCCGCCAAATAGCTCCAAAATTCGCGGCGGCAGTAAAGACCAGCAGCGTCACTGCCAACAAACTGACCGGCTCTTTGAACCCGGCAAAGTAGATACCAAAGGCGGCAATCAACGCGACCAGCCAGGCTTTGGTCAATCGCTCTAACAGCGTATCCAGTTTCATGCCGCGCCAGCCTAAGAAAGGCGCGGTTGCCATGATGACGGCGGTCAGCAGAACCCAGGGCGCATGCACTTGATTATAAAAATCGGGTTTCAGCGCGACGGGTTCCCCTTTGATCATTTTTGTGACCAAGGGCCAGGAAGTGCCAATCAGCGAGATGACCGCCGAAATGACCAGCATCCAGATACCCACCTGAATCGCCGATTGACGGCTGAGACCACTCACTTTATCCAGCGATTGCGGTTTTGGCATCTGTCGCCAGCGATACAGCCACAACCCGAACACGCCCAGCACACCGCCAAACATCATGAACTTCAAGACATTGAGCGCGGCGTTGTCTAAATTGACAAACGAATGAACAGAGACCTCTGCCAGCGCGCCGCTCCGGGTCAGGTAGGTTCCATAGATGAAAAGCAGGAAGGGCAACGCCGCCAAAAGCGGGTTCCAGCGCGCCATTTTGCCCCGGTTCACTTGCAGAATCATGCCATGCACCGTGGCAGCCATGAAGAGCCAAGGGAAGTAGGAACTGTTTTCCACGGGGTCCCACGCCCAAAATCCGCCCCAGCCTAAGGTCTCATAAGCCCAGTAGCCGCCCAGTACCAATCCGAACCCCAGCATCGTAGAGGCATAAATCGCCCAAGGACGCGCCCGCACGACCCACTCGTGATATTCGTTGCGCAGGAGCGCAGCCACCGCGAACGCGAACGGGATAGTTAAGGCAGCGAACCCGGCGAAGATAATCGGCGGGTGGATAGTCATCCAAATGTTTTCTAAGGAGGCATTTAATCCCAAGCCATCTTTCGGGGGGAAGTTAGCTTGCAGGAAAGGCGCGTTTTCGGGGGGCGGCGGCGTGAGAGCAAAAGGGCTCTGAAACGCCAGGATGCCGGTTAAACAAGCGACTATTGAGGAAAAAACGATCATGACCCAACGCTGGTAACTCCCTGAGGAATGCATGACCAGCAAGCCATAGAACGCGGTCCAAATCGTCCATAGAAGGAAACTGCCCTCTTGTCCCGCCCATGCGCCTGCGATTTTATACCAAAGCGAGAGCGACTTCTCGCTGAAATTGAAGACGTAATTGATGTCGTAGCGCCCGTTGATGAGCAGGTATTGCAGAACCGCTTCCGTCGCCAAAATGAACGCGAACGCGCCCCAGTAGGCGAACCGCGCATAGCGCAGCCAACCCTGGCTCCGTCCCCCCATAATAAATGCGCCTATCGCGGCGAGGGAGAGAATGAAACTGATCCAGACAACGATATAACCTAATGTCATCCCCTACCTCTTGGCTTGCTCCTCGCCCTGATATTTGCTGGGGCATTTGACCAGCATCTCATGCGCTTGGAATGCGCCGTTCTCGTAAGAGCCGACCACCACCACTTGGGAAGCGGCTTCAAAGTTGTTCGGTTTTCCTTTCGGATAGATGACTTTCATCGTGCCGGTCTCATCTTTGCCTTCAAAGGTGAGGGTCATGGTTTTGATATCCAAATGGATCGTCTCCAAGATAGGTTTCAAGGGGACATGCACATTTTTTTTGCCATTGAGCGCGGCAGAAACTTTGACATAGGGGCTCAAGTTATTCATAAAGGCGGTGACGGTCAATGCCATCCCTGCCACAATCAGAATCAGCAATAGCCAAGAAGCGGGTTTCATAATCGCCTAATTCCTCCGATACTCCATAGTAGATTATACCCTGTTTCAGAAGAATTCAGGAAGAAAACGAAGTATGGTCAGGATGTTTACGACGCGAATAGCGTGAAACTCCATTCTCTAACGCTCCACAGAATAGATTTCTAAACGCACAATTTTGAGTAAAAAATACAGGATTGTGCGTTTGTGGATCAATAGAACGCTCTGTTAGCGCGCTGACTTTGACCCGCCTCGCCTTCACCCAAATTGAGGCGGGAAACCGCCTCGTCAGCAGTATTGCGCTATTCAACTCGCCCGACTTTACAGGCAGGATGCAAGTGAACTTCTATCTGAATGTCCTCTCCAAGAAGACCCATTTACTTCCCTCCATTTTGAAGAGTGGCAAGATCAGCCTGAGCTTTAC
Organism: Fimbriimonadia bacterium; assembly: GCA_026129765.1. Lineage (GTDB taxonomy): Bacteria > Armatimonadota > Fimbriimonadia > Fimbriimonadales > GBS-DC > JAHCHP01. The sequence goes on from JAHCHP010000037.1 coordinate 21,135, forward strand.
TCAGAGATAGAGTCTGTTATGAGCCTCTTGCGTGAGGCGGTTAAACTGGAATCTTATCGGGGAGATTCTTTGTCTGCGCTGCCGCCTGCTTACCGTTTTTCTGATCCGTTGTCTGTTCAAAAAGCGGTTGAGCAGGGAAAGGAGTTAGCTATCTTAGAACGAAACCGTTTGGATATTAGCTCAGCCCCGCTATAAGATATCACTGGATTGATTTCTGTTCAAGGTATTTAGACTGCTTCAGTTTCCCGTCCAAACTTTAACTCAGGTTTTTGTTTAAAGATTCAGCAGGAAAACCTGGCAATTCTTGTGAATCAGTCGCTCTGCGTATCGAGCAGGAATATGTGCATGCGCTGTTGGACCGAGACCGCAGACTGGCTCCAACCTGCGCGGGAAACGCGAGCGATTTATTTGAAAAGCGCGCCAACGCATTCGCTACCGAGTTTCTTCTGCCAGAAAACGGTGTCATTGAATCGCTGGTACGCACAAAATAATACGGGATTAGCCGCGCCGATGCTTGGTTAACGATGTGGCCAATGACAGAACGGTTCTGCAGGAGAAAAGAAGCGATTTGGGTATGAGCCCGTAAACGTTCAAGATGTGGCGTTATTAGCCCATGAATACCGGGTGACTTACGAGATGAGTTGTTTATCAATTGCCCGCAGTGGGCGCAGTTAAAAGGAGAGAGATTAAATCACTTCTGGAAAAGCAAAAGGAAGGACAAAAGCTGGCTGCGTATCTTCATTTTGCGGGACAAGTAAGGATAAGGGTTAGGAGAAGCCTTCTCATTCGCTGCGGCGCATGCGCTTCAGGCAGTTTTTGCTCCGGATAAAGCTATTGGAGGTTGTAGAAGCAGATACGATCTAAGACAATTGGGCAACTCATCATCTCTACATCCTGAACTTCAAGAGTTTTTCAGAGAGAATAAGCGATGAATGAAAGAGGGTGAAATGTTGCCAAACCTAATGGTTTGGTGCCGGAGGTGGGAATCGAACCCACACCCAGGTCCCCCCGGACCGGTTTTTGAGACCGGCGCGTCTGCCTATTCCGCCACTCCGGCAAGTGGACTTAAATTGTACCATGCCGCTGCAAGGGGTCTATCAAACTTCTTTTGTATTCGCCCGACTTTCAGCAGCCCGCGCTGAACGCGAAGAGAACCACCAATAAATCCTCATCATCGATAGAGCCGTCGCCGTTCACATCCTCCATGCGAATGCCTGATTCGCCAAAAGCGAAGATCACGCTTAGCAGGTCCTCGTCATCGACACAACCCGTGCCATCCACATCGCCCGTCAGAAGCGCGCCCAAGGCTATTTGCAAGGGCGATTGCTGTTGGGCGAAGCGCGTTTGCGCGGTCTGAACAGGGGTGTTAGGAGCCTCGTAATCGATCGTTCTTATAATGATGAGCCGCTGGGCGTTTGTTCCCAACCAGGGGTCGGTGTTCGGGATCGCGCCGTTGATATGCGGTCCGCTGACGCCATACTCAAAAGCGTCGCCTGTGCATTGGGTGTATTGCGGCGGCACGCGATCTGTATAAAACGAGGTTAAATTCAGCGCGCTGATAGTGGTATCGACTTCGAACAGGTGGATCAACGAGCCCTGCGCGCCCGACACTAACTGCCAGTTTAAGGCTCCGCGGGTGGGGTTGTCCTGCTGTCCATCGATGATAAATCCTTGTGTGTTCAGGCTGTCATGGTAACGCATACCGGCTGATGCGGGACTGTAATCGAAAAGGTCCATCCCGCCCGAAATCGAATGCACCCTCAAGTAGGTGATCACTCGTTCGCGTCCTTCGTAAAAATGGTGTTCACGGGTGGTGAGCGGTCCGCTGTTCGCGCCCATATAGCTTCGGATGGCGCGCACGGGTCCATTGATATTGCAGAAGAACGCGCCTTCCGCATCATTGAACGTGTTTTCGGTGCGAGCGCAATTGCCCGGCGCGAACATAAACTTGTGCCTATCCAGAATATCGACGCCGGTCGTGTCTCCGTGCAGTATCCGAATCTCTTCACGCGCCCAGCGATCCGAAAACCGCGTGAAGTAGCACGTAGTTGTGATAGTCGAGTTTTCCGGGTTGGGTCCGTCCAACAGAAGATAGGTCTGCCGGTAATCGCCAGAAAGCAAGTTGAATTGATAATTCACATAGTTTTGTCCGGCATCGGGAGACAACGCGCCGTTGCTCAGAAAGAGATAGAGATAGCCCGTCCCTTGCGTGAGAGGATCAGTGATTCGCAGTTCCACGCTGAGACCCGGTTGAACGCCATTCGGGAACTCGGCGGCAGAACGCCTGCCCGTGTCTTTTGCCATGAAAACCAATTCGTCATCGCTGTCGAACGCGCTGTTGGGGTCTGCGCCCACAAAGGTTGTGGGATCGGCATACGTCCAAACCAAATGCCCGATAGGGTTAGTGTTGTAGACCACGCCGAAATCGATCTGCTTGCGCTCATCCACTTGAACCGGAACTTGCTGCCAGCCATTTTGGAACCGGAAAGCGACAATTTGGTTCGGTGGCGCGCCCAGCAGCGCGGGCAGGTCTGCGCCTTTGAGAACCACCGGTTCGTAAGGACGGTCGAGGGAAGCGTTGGCGATTAACGAATTCAACCCTGCAAAGGCGCATAGACATGCGAAGAAACCGTTGATTTTCATAACGGTTTAAGGTTCGGCAAGACCCCATCAAGAATCCTGCCGGGAACCGTTGTGTTTAGGAATCAGCATTGCGCGGTCAGCCTATGTTTATAAAAAACCAGCCTCTGAAAAGCAGACCCGTTCGCTCTGCTCAGGGTGACATCCTCGTAGGGGCGCACATGTGTGTCCGCTCGCAGATTAGACAGATACATAGGTCTGCCCCGACACGCTGTTTGGTAGCTACAGGGGGCTTCGCAATTATTCGGCGGGAATTCATTCGCGAGTTCAAAAACAACCTCCTCCGTTGGGTTCCCCCTGTAAGTAAGTGGAATCAGATGGAAGGGTAACCAAACAAAAATGGGAGAGAGAATTGAATTCTCTCTCCCATCCAATTACGAGATTCAGGGTTTGTCTTTCTTACCGTCATCGGGAGGGGTCTCTTTCTTATTATCGCCCTCTTTCTTTTCTTCCTTCTTTTCCTCTTTCTTCTCTTCCTTCTTCTCTACGACCTTGTTCGCCTTGTCCATCTGGGCGCGCAGGTCATCTGGCAGAGAACCCCGTACTTCTTGCATCATTTGGTTGCGCAGTTCCTCCAGTCGTTTTTGCTTCTGCTGAGGGGACAGGCTG
>JAHCHP010000038.1 GCA_026129765.1 Fimbriimonadia bacterium
CGGTTCTTCGTTCCAGACCGAAGGCAGCGAGGGCGGCGGCGGTTGCGGCTCTTGCAGCTCAGCGCATTAAGTATTTAAGATCGTCTGTAGCATGAGGGGGCAGTCTATTGTGGCTGCTCCCTCAAAAAAGAAATAAAACAGATGCCTCGGCTTCGCTCAGAATGACACGAGGGGCAGATGCCTCGGCTTCGCTCAGAATGACAAGGCGAACAATTTACCTTTTGCCTTTATCCCCTTCTGTGAATGAACTTCAGCGGCGGCGCTTGGTTACGTCCCTTGCCTTTGGGGTCGATTCCGCTGAGATAGAGCGCGGTCGCGTAGACATGCCCATGGTTTGGCACAAATCCCTCTTTCGCCGGTTTCTTTCCTTCGCGCACATCGCCTAATCGCGGGTCATAAGCGGGGTCCATCGAACCATCGGGTAGGATCGGCACCGGCATCAGCGTTTTTTCGCCAGCTCCACCAAACTGGGTGTTACCTTTTACATTGCCGCCTAAAAACGCACAAGACGTAACGGGCCAGTGTTGGCAAATATCTTGGTCGTCTATCATTTGCTTTTTCTTATCTTCAGGCAAGTTCATCTTCAAAATGTCATCGACTGCCCCATGAATCGATCGCCCAAATTCCGAATTCAGTACGATGGTTGTGCAGTCGTAGTAGCTCTTACCGGTTCTCCCAACCTCCGTTGTTTTCAACAACTCCACGAATGCTTTAAGCGGGTTCCACAAATGGCGCCGCATCATGTCGGTCTGGTCGGATTGACCGTTCGGTTCACCCTTGTCATTCCACAAATGTTTTCGTGAACGGTGGCTGTCGAACAACCGGATATCGCGCGACTCGATCCAGAACCCGCAGGAAAGCCCGTGTCTCATCAGGTCATAGGTCATTAATGCCTGCACATTGGTCATGGGCGCGAACTTCGTGCGCGCTTTGTTGCCGTTGATACTGGTATAGGTAATCATCTCATCTTCGGGGGTGATCTGGAACTTTTCGCGCAGCGCGGGGTCGGTAAAGAGGCGAGAGATCAATCCTTTATCCAGCTTATACCCTGTCGACATCAATTTTTTGTAGATTTGCGCGGCAGAGGCATAGCTTTTCACCGCCTCAATATGCGTATCTTTCAAGGCAAATTGCTGCGCGTCATCCACAAAGGCTTGCACCGCCTTATGCACAGCATTGTTAGTGGTATCATGCAGGCGAAGCAAGAATCTGCGTAGATTGTATGGTGTTCCCGCATAAATCGTGTGCGCCCAGACCGGTCCCAGCGCATGGTAGTAGCCCTTACGCCCGGTGTAGGCGGCTTCGTTCAATTCGCCGTCCGAAGTCCAGTAATGCCAGCTGATATTGGGTAACGCGTAGGACTGTCCGTACACCTCGCAGAACGCCTGCATGACCGACCGCTCATCCTCTGCGCGGTCTTCGCTGAGTTCAAATCGATAATGCCCCATATGAGCGCGCAAACGGTCACCGGAATGAAAAGTACCGGTCGACATTGAGCTGAGAACCGCCATCTCTTTGAACAGGTCTTTTCCGTCCTCCGCTAAATAGCCATAGCGGATATTGCCGTGTGTCTTAATTCGATAATTGTCTTCACCCCATTTCAAAACGCGGTAGCGCTCTTCGCTTACATTCGCGAGCCGATTCAGCACGTGATTGGGGGTCTCTACGGGGCTGAACATGTCATAGCTGAGCCATCCCCCCTCCAGAAACCATTGGATCAGAAATTGGGGTTGAGTGTTCTGCTGCGCGGACTGCTGGGTCATCGCATGGGCGCGCGAGGTCATGGATGGCAGCCCGAAGGCAAGAAAATAGCTTAAGAAATCGGCGCAAGTCAATGTGGCGGTGGTGACGAACGCTTTCTGCAGGAAATGCCTGCGCGTCAGCAAGTTCTGCTCGGAGGCAGGGTTATACCGCTCGTCCACGAGTTCATGACGGTCGTCAATTAACACCGGCTCAATCTGGCATGGCTTCATTTCGATATCACCTTGTAGAATTATACACAACTTTAGACGATTTTTCGAGGGTTCCTGGCATTTACCTTGACAAAAGAGGTCATAATCAAACATAATCAAAGGGGAGATGATTGTGGAAACCGCTATTCTGTCTGGAACCGTTACCTTTTTATGCACCGATATTGTGGGCAGCACCCGGCTTTGGGAGCAAAACCCCGAAGCGATGGAGCGCGCGCTCACAGCGCACGACCGCCTTCTACAAGAATGCCTTGAGGCGCATCATGGGGTGGTTCTTCAGGCAGTGGGCGATTCTTTCCGGGCAGCCTTCGCGCGCGCCAGCGACGCTTTGCAGGCAGCCATCCAAATCCAGCGTTCCCTGCAAGACTCGTCTGAATTAGAAATTCCTTTGCAGGTTCGTCTCGCGCTGTTTACCGGCGATGTCGCAGCGGGCGGCGCGCATTCAGGTCCTGCCATGAACCGCGCGCTCCGTCTGATGGAGATAGGGCATGGCGGTCAAATCTTGTTATCAGGCGCAACGCGCCAGCTTTTGCAAAGCCAATCGCCGCCAGGCTGCGTGTTTCATGACAAAGGCGATCACCGCCTGCGTGATTTAGACCAACCAGAAATGGTTTGGCAGGTGGTTCATACTGACTTAGAGTCGGAGTTTCCGCCTCTGCGCTCCTTGCAGGCATTTCCCAATAACCTGCCCTTGCAGTTGACCTCGTTCATTGGCAGGGAACGCGAACTGCAAGACCTCAAACTTCGTCTCGCGGGCGCGCGCCTGCTGACCCTGACGGGCTCTGGCGGTGTGGGCAAAACCCGCTTGGCATTGCAGGCGGCAGCAGAAATGCTGGATCAGTTCCCCGAAGGCGCGTGGTTTATCGAGCTATCCGAGGTGCGAGACCACGCTTTGATTGCTCAACAGATCGCCACTATGCTGGGACTGCGCGCTCCCGCAGACAGCAGTTATCTTGAGATTCTCAGCGATCATCTCAAGGATCGGACCTCACTGCTGATTTTGGATAATTGCGAACATTTGGTCGAGGGCGCAGCGCCGGTTGTCTCCTATTTACTGACCCATTGCGCGAACCTCAAGATTATGGTCACCAGCCGAGAAGTTCTCCGGTTACCCAGCGAACAGGTCTGGCGCGCGCCCTCCTTAAATGCACCCGCGCCGTTGCACAAGCATATCGTGGACGAAAAGGTATTGCGCGATTTTGAAAACTACGACTCGGTGCAGCTCTTTATGGAGCGCGCGCGTTCCCATGCGCCGCAATTAACGCTGAACCTGCAAAATGCGCCTTATGTAGCTCAAATCTGCGCGCATTTGGATGGGATTCCATTGGCGATTGAGCTTGCCGCCGCGCGCATCCGCGCCCTGCCCCTGGAGCAGTTGGTCAAACGGCTGAATGACCGTTTCAAGATTCTGACCAGCAGCGGAAAAACCGCCATTCCCCGCCAGCAGACCCTGCGCGCGCTGATCGATTGGAGCTATGATCTATTAAACGAATCGGAGCGAAAACTGCTCTATCGTCTCGCGATCTTCCGGGGTGGATGGACATTGGAGGCAGCAGAAACGGTTTGCAGCGACCCAGATGGAGAAGAAGGCGGCATCGAATCTTGGGAAGTGATCGACTTGTTGACGTCGTTGGTTGACAAATCGCTGGTGGTTGCAGACCCTCGTGAAGGCTCTTACCGCTATCGCTTGCTGGAAACGGTGCGCCAGTACGCTCTGGAGCGCAAGGAGTTGGCAGGCGAAACGACCCTTATGAAACAGCGCCATCGCGACTACTTCCTGCAATGGTCCAGCGAGGGTTCTGCAGAACTCATGGGCGCGAATCAGGTGGAATGGTTAAATCGGTTTGCGGCGGATATCGATAACTTTCGCGCTGCGCTGGAATGGTGCCTGGAAGAGGAGAACGGTTTCGATGTGGGATGTCAGTTGGCAGGGAACCTGGATCGTCTTTGGATGATTCGTGGCTATTTTGTGGAGAGCCTGCAATGGAACAAAGCGCTCTTGGAAAAACATAGCGGCGAAGTTACCGACAATTACATCAAAAGTTTGCAGCGCGTGGGCAATATGTACCTGACTTTGGGAGATTTCGAGGTAGCAAAGTTTTATTTCCAGACTTGCGCAGAGGCTTGCGAATCAGCAGGAAACCGACGAGCGTTGGCAGGCGCATTGGGCAGTTTAGGCACAGTGGCGCAATATCAAGGGGATTTTCAAACGGCGCGCGCGCTGTTTAACCAGTCGCTCGCGATCAATGAAGAGACGGGCAACCAACTCTGGACGGCAGTGACCTATATTTGTTTGGGCAGTGTGGCTGCTGACCTTGAAGAAAATGAAGAAGCGATCACCTGCGTTAAGCGCGCGCTGGTGATCTGTGAAGAGTTGAACGACCTGAAGTTGAAAGCGCATTGTTATAATACGTTGGGAGTCTCCCATCAAAATATCGGCAATTATGAAACAGCGCGCCATTATTATACAAATTACTTGGATGCCAGCCGCCAGTTAGGTGATACCTATGCAGTTCAAAACGCTTTGGTGAATATGGCAAACAGCCTGCTGAAATTAGGCGATGAAACCGGCGCGCTTCGATGCTACCGGGACTGCCTCGCAAACGCGCTGGAATTGGGAACCAATAATAACAACCGAAACATCGCGACGATTCTCGATTCGATCATCTCTTTTCTAAGACACCGCGCGCTGTATGAAAGCGCGGCACAGCTGTTGAGCGCGGCAGATCATTTGCATCAGGTGGGAGGCAGCAGCAGGCGTCCTTTGGATCAAAGCAACCACGACAAAGAGGTTGCCCTGATGCAAGAAGCGTTGGGTGAAGATCGTTTTGAGCGAGCGCGTATCCGGGGCGAAAATTTGGAAATGATCCCTGCGTTGGAATTGGCATTTTCGGTTCTGCAACAAATCTCGGAATGACAGGTGAAATCAAATAATTTTGTTAAGATTTGTTGGGATAGACTCCTGTTGTGCCCCAAACTCTAACAGCAGGTGCCTCGGCTGCGCTCGGCATGACACAATTGGCAGATGATACGACTGCGCCCTGCATGACAGAACCCCCTTCCCAGCCTTCTCCCTGTAAACAAGCGGAAGGAGTCGTTTCCACTGTCACCCCGAGTGGAGCGAACGGGTCTGCATTTTCAAAGATGGGTTCGTTAGAGAGGTATAATTGAAGAGTGAACGGGCGCAAGGGAAAGATTGAGGGTGTTTTGATTCAGCCGTTGAAGGTAAACAGCGATGAGCGCGGCTTCTTGATGGAGATACTGCGCTCGGATGATCCTTGGTTTCAGAAATTCGGTCAAGCCTATATTTCGCTCAACTATCCAGGCGTGATACGCGCTTGGCACTGGCATGAGAAACAGACCGATTTTTGGGTTGTGGCGCGGGGCATGGTGAAAGCGGTGATGTACGACCGCCGTCCCGATTCGCCTACTTTTGGAACCCTTCAAGAGGTCTTTCTGGGGGATCATCATCGCGTTTTGCTAACGATTCCGCCCGAAGTGGCGCATGGCTACAAAACTATCGGAACCGAAGCCTCTCTGCTGATCAACTTCCCAACGGAGCCTTACAACCGCTCCCAGCCTGATGAACTGCGCCTACCCTATGATGCGCCCGAAATTCCCTATGATTGGGATATTGAATTCCGGTAAAATGGTTGCAACCATGGAGATTCATCGGGTATAATATTTGCTTGACAGAAATTGTTGCGCGTTCCAATGGGGATGAAGACGCCTAATTCTGTCGTGCATTTTACCGGGCAATGAACACAGAACCACGTTTTTGACCTTTGGGAAAGCGTCAAAGACAGGTTTTTTGACTATTTATCAGCCGCAGTAACAACGGTTCCCATCAGATGGGAAAGGAACGGTGAGACCACAGCATGATTTATCCAGAGACCGATAACCTAAGCCAGTATCCACGCTATGTATTAGCATTGCTCGCTGCCAAACGCGCTCAGCAATTGCGCAACAAAGAAGTGCTGCCACTGGTACTAACCGACTCGGATAACCCGCTTTCTATCGCCTTAGAGGAGATCGCTCAAGGCAAAGTACGTCCTATTATTGTTTCTCCCACCGATGTCGAAGTCGAAGTGATCGCGCCCGATGCTGCCGCGGCAAGCGCGGATACCTTCGTACAAGAAACGCTTGATTTAAGCACAGTAAAAGAAACCGCTCCTGACGCTTTGTCCGAGTGGCATGACGAACACCCTGAAGAACCTGCCGCTGAACTGACGACCAAAACCTTAGCGGATATAGGCGGTGCAGAGGCAGACGCGCCTGCCGAACCGGAGCCGAGTGTCAGCCTAACCGCTGCCTTTGGAGCGGACGAGGAGTCGCCCAGCGAGGAAGCAGCGGCAGAAGCTATTGACCTGCCGTCAGAGGCGATTGCCGCGCCCAAAGCCAAATCGACACGCGGCAAAAAGAAGGAAACAGAGCTCGACCCTGAAAACCTGTCCAATGGCGAGGTAGAAGCCTCAGTGGCGGCAGTGGCTCCCCCTGAGAGCAAACCCGCGCGCGGAAAAGCGAAGAAAGCCTCTAAGGAAGAAGACGTTGAAGAGGAAGAAGGCGCTCAGACCGCATAAATCCGATGCGTATTTTGACAACCTGTGCTTTATAGGGCGAGGAGAGACGAACCATGGCGAAACCCGATTACTATGAAGTATTAGGGCTGAGTCGGAGCGCTTCAGAGGATGAGATCAAAAGCGCGTATCGCCGCCTCGCCCTGCAATCCCATCCCGATGTGAAGCCCGACAATCCCGAAGCGGAAGAAGCCTTTAAGCTGATCAACGAGGCTTACGAAGTGCTGTCTGACCAGGATAAACGAACCGTTTATGACCGCTATGGTCATGACGGCTTGTCTGGAATGGGCGGCGCGCCTCCTGGCGGAGACCCTTTTGGCGGGTTCGCCGATATTTTCAGCAGTTTCTTTGGCGGCGCAGCCACGAACGCGCCTCCCGGTTGGCTACCCGGCGACGATATCCGATTAGATATTGAGCTCACTCTGGAGCAGGTGTTGACAGGCTTTACAAAAGAGGTCTCTTTGAACCGGATGGAGGGCTGCGAAGCATGCAGCGGCTCCGGCGCGGAACCGGGAACTTCGCCGGTCTTCTGTCCCGACTGTAAAGGCAGCGGCAGGATTTCCCAAACCCAAACCACGATTCTTGGAACTGTCACCCGTGTCGTTCCCTGCGCCAGGTGCAGGGGCGAGGGAGAAGTCATCAACACCGTTTGCAAAACCTGCCGGGGCAAAAAGCGCGTCCAGAAATCAGTTCCCTTCACGCTGAACATCCCGCCCGGTATCGAGGACGGAACGATTTTATCTTATCGCGGTCAAGGCGACAAGGGGCTGAAAGGCGCGCAGGATGGCGACTTGCATGTCGTGTTGAGAGTCAAACCGCATACCCGTTTTGCGCGGCGGGGCAAAGAGTTGATCACTCGCTTGAATTTGACCTATCCCCAGTTGGCGTTGGGTGATGATATCGAAATCGAAACGCTGGACGGAAAGTCAATTCTAACGTTGCCTGCAGGCACCCAACCGGAAGAACTGGTCACCGTCAAAGGTCAGGGATTACCGCCCGCCGGAGGAGGCGCGCGAGGAGACTTGCGCGTTCAGATCGGGCTCAAAGTTCCCAAGAAATTAAACGATACCCAGCGCGCGCTGTTGAAACAGTTCGCTGAAGCGAGCGGTATCCAGTTCAACAAAAAAATTGAGGATGACAGCCCCAGTTTCCTGGAGCAGATCAAGAAAGGCTTAAAAGGAAAATAGTATGGCATCGGTCGCTTGCGTGGGCATTCTGGTGGCGGACTTGGTCGGGATTCCTGTGCGCGAATATCCCAAACCGGGCGAACTGGTTCAGGTAGACCGCATGGAGTTGCATGTGGGGGGCTGCGCCTCGAATACCGCGCTTGCGTTGGGGAAAATCGGGGTTGATACGGCGGTCTTTGGCAAAGTGGGCGTGGACCCACTGGGCGACTTCGTGATCGGCGAACTGCAAAAATATCACGTCAATACTTCGGGTATCCAGCGCGATCCCGGCGCGTGGACTGCCTCCACCCAAGTGATTGTGCTGCCAGACGGCGAACGCTCTTTCATTCATTACACCGGCGCGAACGCGCGCTTTACAGGAACCGATATCGACCTGTCCCAAATCAAACAGAACGCCATTCTGCATGTCGCGGGCGCGTTTTTGATGCCTGCAATGGATGGCGCGCCGACCGCACAACTTCTCTCAAACGCTCGGAGAGAGGGCTTGACGACCTGCTTAGATACCGCATGGGATATTAGCGGACGGTGGTTAGAGATTTTGGAGCCGTGCCTGCCGTATATCGATTATTTCGTGCCGAGCTATGATGAAGCGCGGCAGATCGCCCGGCGCGATGAACCGGAAGCGATTGCCGATCTGTTTTTGAAGAAGGGAGTCGGTACAGTCGCGCTGAAAATGAGCCACCAAGGCTGCTTCGTGAAGAATGCAGAAACGCAGTTCCAAGCGCCTGCCTATGTCGTGGAAGCTATCGACGAGTTGGGCGCGGGCGACTGTTTCGCGGCAGGGTTCCTCACCGGACTCGTTCATCAATGGGACCTCGAATTGACGGCGCGGTTCGCCAATGCGGTGGGCGCGATGTGTGTGACCGCTTTGGGCGCGACGACGGGAGTCCGTTCGTTAGAGGAGACCTTGCAGTTTATGAATTCGCGTCCAACGCATTAAGAAGGTATAATTTACCTTGTGCCTGTAAAGAAAAAACAACCCGCGGCTGAAGTGAGCGACGCCGCCATTGAACCAGAAGTGGAGACTGTTGCGGCGATAGAACCTGCCGATCTGAGTTGGATAGAGCCAAAGCCGGGCTTCAAGTCGGGCTATGCAGCGGTGGTCGGGAAACCCAATGCAGGCAAAAGCACGCTCATTAACCTGTTCGTGGGTCGCAAAGTCACCATTGTTTCCCCCCGCCCCCAAACCACGCGCCGACGCATTCTGGGCGTGATGAGTACCCCTGATTACCAGATCGTTTTTGTGGATACGCCCGGACTGCACGCGCCAAAACACAAATTGGGTCAGCAGATGGTGGATTATGCGATGCATGCGCTGCCGGACGCCGATTTAGTATTGTGGGTGTGTGATGCTTCCCATACTCCCGGCTCCGAAGACCGCTATATCGCGGATGCCTTACAGCGAGAAGTGAAAGCGCCTGTGATATTAGTGCTGAACAAAATGGATGAGTTGCCCCCTGAAAAAGTCGTTCCGAACACCGAGGCTTATCTCGCGTTGCTGCCCCCGGACGCTTGGATGATGGTTTCTGCGACACGTGGACATAACAAAGAGAAATTGTTAGATTTGATTTTAGAACGCTTGCCGGAGGGTCCGCCCTACTTCCCGCCCGATCAACTTTCCAATATGTCGGACCGGTTGTTTGCGGCGGAAGTGATCCGGGAAAAAGCGTTATTGAACACCTATGAAGAGGTTCCGCACGGAATCGCGGTCGTTGTGGAGCAGTGGGAGGACCGCCCTCGAAATATGCTCTATATCGCAGCGACGATCTATGTGGAGCGCGAAACCCACAAGAGTATTTTGATTGGCGACAAAGGACAGAAACTGAAGACTATCGGACAGAAAGCGCGGCAGGAGTTAGAATTTCTGCTGGGCAGACGGCTCTATCTGGAATTATGGGTCAAGGTACGCGAACGATGGCGCGATAACCCCATGATGATTCGACAGTTGGAGCCTATTGAGTAACCCACTATGAGCACATTCGCAATTGAAACCAAACAACTGAAAAAAGTGTTTAAGCCGCTGATCGGAGGTTCCGGTCTGGTGGCGGTCGACCAGCTCTCCCTGCAAGTTCCACAAGGGCAGGTCTTTGGCTTCTTGGGACCCAACGGCGCGGGAAAAACGACCACGATCCAGATGCTGTTGGGCAATGTGTTCCCGACCGGAGGCAGCGCGCGCGTGATGGGGTATCCTGCAGGCGACCTGCGCGCCAAACGCAAAATCGGGTTCTTGCCGGAAAAGTTCCAGTTCCATGACTTTTTGACCGCTGCCGAGTTCTTGAGGCTGCATGGGAAATTGGCAAAAATGGACAGCCGCCGCCTGCATAACCGCATCGATGAAGCGTTGACACTGGTAGGACTGTATGAGCGGCGCAACAGCAAGATACGGGAGTTTTCGAAAGGAATGCAGCAGCGCGCAGGATTGGCGCAAGCCATTCTGCATGACCCAGAACTGGTGATTCTGGATGAGCCGACCTCTGCATTGGACCCGCTGGGACGACGGAGCGTGCGCGAAGTGGTGCAGCATCTGAAAGAACAGGGAAAGACCGTGTTTCTTAATTCGCATTTGCTTTCAGAAATCGAAATGACCTGTGATTATGTGGCAATCATCAACAAGGGGCAAGTGGTAAAGCAAGGCAAACTGGAAGATCTGCTGACCGACCGCTCTACGGTTGAGCTGGAAATCAGAAATCTAAGCGCGCAGATACTGGAATCGCTGAGCCGGATATCGCCTAAAGTCACTCAAGAAAATGAAACTCATGTTCGGGTGGAGCTGGCAGACGAAACACGCGTGCCTGAGTTGGCGAAGGCGGTGGTGGAGACGGGCGGCGAGTTGTTTAGCATGCAGGTCAAACGGGAGTCGTTGGAAGACTTGTTTATTCGCACGGTGGAGGAGGCTTCCTGAATATGTGGACAATTGTAGGTTTGACTTGGCGGGAAGCCAGCCGGAGGCGCGCCTTTCTGATTACGCTTTTGATTATGGGCGCGATGTTCGCGTTGTCGTTTGTGCCTCGCGCGTTCAAAGATGCATTCAATATGTCTGAATCCCGGTACGAGTTGGGCTTAAGCGTGACGGTTCTTTTCGGGCTCGATATGATCAAGTTTTTTTCATCAGTGCTGGCGATTCTGCTCTGCGCGGGCGCGATCACTTCGGAAATCGAACGAGGCTATTTGGCGGTGGTGCTGCCGAAGCCGGTGCGCCGTATCGAGATTTACGCGGGCAAGTGGATCGGCGTGATGCTGTTCTGCTTTATGAACGTGGTGCTTTGGTGCGCGCTTCTGTGGTTCTCGCTTTGGATTCAGTCAGGCAAACAGTTCAATGAGATGTGGCGCGTCTTGCCGCAGGTCATGCTCTATCCCCTGCTCTATGGCACGCTGGCGCTGTCGCTTTCCACCTTCGCTTTGGCTGCTTTGGCTTCGATGTATACGGTCGCTTTGGGAGCATTCGCCTATTTTTCGGATCACTTTGTGCGCCCCTTGGCGGCACTGTTCGATGTCAACTTGCTTCAGCAGGTGGTGCGCGCCTCTGAGTGGATACTACCGATGGCGCGGCTCAAACGCAACATCCAAGACCAATTGCAGGATTTGATCCCGATGGGCATGGATGGTCCACCCCGCTTTGGTTCTGATGAGGTTTTGGCGTTCTTGAAACCCGAAGTGACGAGTTTTGATATGTGGTTTGTCGTGATCTACATCGCAATCTGGTTTGCTGTGGGGGCGGTGGTCTTTCAAAGACGCGATATTCAGTAAGTTGAACATATCGTCATTCCCGCGCACGCGGGAATGCTGAAGTTTGCCACTTGTCCGGTGTGCAACTTCAGGAGACGAGGCTTGTCACCTCGCTCCACCCTCTCTTTCATCCCTCCTGAACCGGGCAGCCAACCCCGAAAAAACAGCTCAAACCCGTCACAAACGCGAACACGACAGGTAACTGAGCAGCCAACTCCGCACCGGTTGCCCCTTCTGACCCCCAAGTCGTTGGAAATCGTCAGACAACCTGCCAGTATGGACCCCTAAACCGATCAGCGAACGACGCAAGCATCGCTCCAACGCCCGGTACGTCCAACGCCGACGCCCGGTATACCACCCCGTCCGATAACGCGGTCCCCGACACACCCCCCACGCTTGATACCCACTCCACAGACAGACCCCATAGACCCACGCGGACCACTGCACACTCCGAACCCCGGAAGTCAGCCCCCAACACTGTTTCTGCCCCAACCCAAAACCACTCTTCATCTCCCGTAAACAGACCTCCACTTCCCACCGTTGCCATAGCCACTCCAGCAAGACCGGCAACGGCACCGGCAATTGCCAACCCCCCGCGCCATCGGGAACGGCGGAGACCAAGAACGCTTGCGCGCGGCGCTGCTTCTGACGCCCCCGACCGTGATGACCCCGTACTAACACACATCCGAACACCTGCTCCCCCCACGCCCGACGACGACACCAATGCACCTGTACCTGCAACCGCACCGTCCGTCCCCGCAAGCGGAAGGAGACCCGCTGCCAGCCCTGTGCGGTTTGCCAGCGCTCCGACGGCGACCACGCCGTCCCATACACCCGCTGCCGCCCCGACGGCGCGGGCAGATCACACAAGCGCGCGTCGGACCGGGTGCGCACACACGCCCCCACCCGATCCGGCAAAGACGCCCAAAATTTCCGCGTGTCATATTGACCATCCAACACCCCGACGATCGGCTGTGAGGAACGCCCCCACGCATCTAACTGCGCCCGCAACGCGTGCATCTGCGCGGACACCCGCTCGACTTCCGAACAACACGCCCCCGCCGGAGCCCGCTTCGCTTTCGCCGAAAACACCGGCTCCATCTGGAACGGCAGACACCGCCGATGCCCGTCTTCAGATGGGGTCAACCACCCCATCACCACAAACGACTGCGCCCGATGCAACCCGCGCGCAAAGGGCGCGGTGTGCGGGGAATACCGCCAGTGAACACCGGGGATCTGCCGCCCGGTGCGGCGGACCTGGGTGCCATCGGCGACGACCAGAAACGGGTCGGTCGGGTCCGTGGACTCGACCATCGCTTGGAGCAACTGTTGCTGCGCTGCCTGGATCGGAAACGTGCGCTGGAACAGCCGATACGCGCTCGTGGGATGCAGGTGGACGAACCCTAATGCTTCCCAGAGTTGGGTGACGGTCTTGCGCCCACAGGCGAGTAGTTCAGCCAGGAACAGTTGGCACGCGCGCAGATAGGGCTCCGGGCGTCGGAACGCGGTGTTCAAGCGATACAAGCACTGAATAATGAGGTACAATGGAAGGGTCTGCTCCGTCGGTATCTGTGTTTTTTTCATAATACTAACGTATACCCGGAGCAGACCTTTTTTGTCAAGAGAAAACAATAAGTGGTAAACTTCAGCATTCCCGCGCACGCGGGAATGCAGGAAAAACTAAATCTTTCAAGAACCTTGCGCATGAAATGCAAAGAGGGTCGAATTTGATACGGCTCTATTTAAAGTGATTCTTGAGACAATGCGATGGAACTAACAGACAGAATCAAACAGATTTACGAAGAGGCAGGAATCAATGGCTCCCAGCGTCTCAGCGAGGCGGACACCTGCGAACGAATAATTACCCGCCTATTGCGAGAGGTGGCGGGCTATCACTTCGCAGATTATTCTTCTCAAGAAAGAGATGCTGCGCGAGGCAGACCTGATTACACCGTCTTGCCCGGGACAGCAAAAACCTGGTATCTGGAGGCAAAAGCGTGGAGTGTTCCTCTCAACGATGGAGAAGCGGCGCAAGCGATGAACTATGTGAATTCGCAAGGCAAACGCTGGGCTGTTTTGACGAATGGGCGGGAGTGGCGGCTCTATGATAATCACAAAGTAGGAGTACCAGCGGCTGAAAAGCTACAAGCGCAAGCCAATTATCCTGATTTTGCAAGTATAGAAAGATTCTTAAGCGCGATAAGTAAACAATCAATCACGTCCGGAAAATTAGAGGAGTTCGCTCTTCGCGAAAGTATCGCGCAACAACTGGAAGTCGGTCTTGAAGACCCTGACAGCGCGTTGGTCAAAGCGCTCGCGAGGGAGTTGAAAGCAAACACTCTAAATGGCAGACAGGTTATTGCTGATTTCTTCAGAAGAAAAAACTCTTTCAATTCTAATGCAGAAACTGAACTAATGAGTGAAACAGCAACGATTTCGTCCCCGGTAGAACAAGAAAAGTTTGATGAAGATTCTCTTGTTAGTTTCAGCCAAATTTTTCAAATTCGAGACACATTGCCCGGCGCAAAGCCAACAGGGTTGCAATTTGATCAATCAACTGAGGTCGTTGTCAGTACTTGGAAAGAGCTACTCATCGCAATTATTCGGTGGATTGATAGTTTGGGCAAATTGCCACGAATACCATTCCCAGAAAACTCTATGTACATGTTGAACTATCAGTCTTCACATAGAGATGGCACTGAAATGATAAATGCTCATCAACTTGATTTGACCGGTGGCAAGACTTTGTTTGTGGAAACTAATACCAATACAATCCTAAAAACTATTCAGATAGAAAAACTTTGCAAGGCTGCCGGAATATCTCCTGACAGAATTCGAGTGCGGTTGCGTTTCCCAAAGAAAGAAGCCCTTTAACTCTCTATGTGCATCCAGCCGACTCGGATTCAAGCGTTAAACGATCAGCCTGCTCGGACAGGGCGATACGCGCTTTATTGGATGCAGAACGCTCAACGGGCTCATTACAATCACGCGCTGGAATTCGCGATTCAGCAAGCAAACGAACTGCGGCTGCCCTTGATTGTTTTGTTCGGTCTTACGGATCGATACCCGGAAGCCAATGAACGGCATTATGCCTTTATGCTGGAAGGTCTGCGCGAGACGCAAAAATCCTTGCTTCAGCGCGGCATCCAGATGGTCATCCGCCGCCAATCGCCCCCAGACGCTGCGTTGGAGTTTGCCCAAGAGGCTGCCTTTCTGGTGGTGGATCGGGGCTATGTGCGCATAACGCGGGAGTGGCGCGCTAAAGTGGCGCGTGAAGCGAACTGCCCGGTGATCCAAGTGGAGACCGATTTGGTGGTTCCATTAAAAACCGCCTCCAGCAAAGAGGAGTGGGCAGCCGCCACCCTGCGACCAAAGATAGCCCGACATTTACATGATTACTTGGTTCCTTTGGAGGAGACGCCTGTCCAAGTCGACTCGTTGGGGTTGAATTTTGAGTGTTTCTCTGTGGAGGATGTGGAGGCTGCCCTCTCATCGTTGGATTTGGATAGAAGCGTGGCGCGGGTAAATAAGTTTATCGGAGGCAATTCCGAAGCGCTGAGTCACTTGGAACTCTTTCTGAACGAAAAAGTTAAGCGTTATTCGGATCTGCGCAATGACCCCAGCCTGGATTTTCAGAGCCACCTCAGCCCCTATTTGCATTTCGGTCAAATTTCGCCCCTCTATATCGCTTTAGAAGCGCAGAAATCTCCCCACAGCACGGGCAAAGAAGCGTTCTTAGAAGAACTGATCGTTCGGCGAGAATTGAGCGCGAATTATGTCTTTTACAATCCGAACTATGACCGGTTCGAGGGATTGCCCGCTTGGGCGAAACAGACTCTGCGCGAACACACAAACGATTTGCGAGAGTACCTCTATAGTGAAGAGGAGTTTGAAGCGGCTGCTACCCATGACCCCTATTGGAACGCTGCCATGCGCGAGATGAAGCGAACCGGCAAAATGCACAACTATATGCGGATGTATTGGGGCAAAAAAATTCTGGAATGGACACTGGCCCCAGAAGAGGGTTTCCGAATCGCGCTGACTTTGAATAACAAGTATTTTCTGGATGGGCGGGATATGAACTCCTACACGGGAGTCGCATGGTGTTTCGGGAAGCATGACCGCCCCTGGACAGAACGCCCTATCTTTGGCAAAATCCGATATATGAATGCGAACGGGCTGAAACGAAAATTTGATATTGAAGCTTATGTTCGGATGAATTCGTGAGTACACTCAAAACAAGTCATCAGAAGATTCTATATGTGATAAATAGGTGTTTTAAGCAACGAAAACAAATCTTGCTTGAATGCAACCTATTCTTCCTGATAGACTCTTATTTTACCTCGCTGCAATATCCATAGTTGCCCTCGAATTGGATACTGTTGCATGCCTTCTAAGAACAATTCTATGAGTTCCCTCAAGTCATCTATACTCGATTTAGGTGGAAGACGCAACACCGCTATTCCGTTGTATTCAGAAGGTTTGAATAACAAAGGATTTGCAAAATCCATATCCAGAGTGACCAAGCAACGCGCTTCGCTCTTACACGCTTCGATGAGATCACGATCAGAAGCAGAGGTCATCCCTTGTGAATAAACAGTCTCAACATCGTATCCTGCGTCACGCAAGAGTTGTGCTTGACTATTTCCTAAGTTTTCATCTAACTTCAGATGCATACTCATTTCACCAATACATATCGTTCACGAGACATCTCTGCCCCATAAGCGATACATGCAAGCACATCGGCTTCTTCCAAACCAGGGTATTCTTGCAATATCTCATCTACGCCCATACCATTTGCTAATAAATCCAGAATCAAAGATACCCAAATTCGATGTCCCTTGATGCAAGGCTTACCAAAACAAATGTTTGGGTCGATAGAGATACGTTCAAGCAAATTTTGCTGATTCATGAGCTTTCCTCATTATTGTACCCAAATTCAGGACTAAAGTCCCTTGAGAAGCGCAATCGCCCTCGTCTATACTATTAGCGTCTCCCTGAAGCAGTCTGTTGGCGCAGGATGCAGAAGGGCGCGCAGTTCGTCTCCCGGTTCCTTGAGGGTCGGGTGTGCTGATCTGGGAGCAGCGAGTCGAACCTCCTTTGCTCAAGAGAAGATGTTCTGCTTGCAGTCTTTCAGGCGAGGGATTGCAGGCGGAACACTTTGTTTAGAATTCGGCTTTCTACTCAACCGTTCCCCTTCCAAGGGGGATGAATCGTCCCTGCCTTTCCTGATCATCAGGACCGGGTGGAATCACTTCCACCCGGATTTTTTTCTTTAGAGAATAAAGAGATTTTGACTACCCCTCCAATGCGGTTCGAACTGCCCCGCGCATAATGTCGATGGGAGCGGTTTGTCCAGTCCAGCGTTCAAAGGCGGCGGCTCCTTGGTAAATGAGCATGTCCAATCCTCCCAGCGTCATTAAGCCGCGCGCCTCCGCTGCTTGGAGAAAGCGCGTTTGTTCAGGGCGATAGACCAAATCGTACACCCATGCATGGGCGGGCAGCGCGCCAAGAGGAACGGGCGGGATCAACTCCTTGTTCGGCTGCATCCCCAACGAGGTGCATTGGACCACTAAATCAAGCGTAGGCATCAAAGATTGCAAGCCTGACTCACTGAAATCATAAACTCCATCCAATCCCCATTCCTCGCGAAAAGCCTCCGCCTTTTCCCGTGAGCGGTTCGCCATAAAGAGAGTCGCGTTTGCCTGTTGCAGCGCATAAACCACTGCTCTCGCCGAACCGCCTGCTCCCAGCACCAACACTCGCGCTCCAGCGGGATCAAAACCGGCTTGCTGGAGGGCGGTCATAAAGCCGTAGGCGTCGGTGTTGTCGCCCATCAATTTATCTCCCTCCCAAAACAGGGTATTGACCGCGCCGATTCTCCGCGCAGAATCGGTCAACTGCTTGACGATGGGTAATAAGGCTTGCTTGTGCGGGATCGTGGCGTTCAATCCGAGTAGACACAACCCGCGCATGCCCTCGATGGCATGGGGCAGATGATCGGGCGCGACCTCGAACGCCAAATAGACGATATTGAGCCCCAGGGCTTGAAAGGCGGCATTTTGCATGGCAGGCGAGAGCGAATGCCGCACGGGAAAGCCGATCACGCCGGTCAGTTGGGTCTGCGCGTCAAGAGTCGGAATGGGATTCGCCATAGGGTTTCAATTTCCGGCGGATCCATTTTTCCGCCATACGGCTGACTTTTGTGCCAATAAACTCGCGAGAGTTGAGCGGCTGTACCCAGATGGTGTAGATCTGCATACGGTTGCCTCCCCACACATCGGTAAACATCTGATCGCCGATGATGGCGGCATGTTCCGGTTCCACGTTCAAATGGTTCAGCGCTCGAATCAACAACCCGCGCCGTGGCTTCATGGGACCCAGCACATAGGGTATTTCCAGGTGCGCGCTGAGCCATTTCAGACGCTTGATCCGACGCGTATTGGACACAAAACACATGTGGATACCTGCCTCTCTTAGCGACTGAAGCCAGACCCGAATCGGCTGCGGAACTTCATAGCTTTTCCAAGGTGTGATCGTGTTGTCCAAATCTAACAACAGCGCGCGAATGTTTTTGGCTTGCAGATGTTCGGGCGAGATGTCCACCACCGAAGAGACGGTCTCGTCGGGGCAGAAAGATCGCAACCAGCCTTGCACTTCCGATTTACGGTATCGCTGCCGGTCAAAAAATTGGCTCATGGTTTCCCCCTGATTTCCCGAATAGCGCGGAGATGATCCGCGTACGTCTCTGTAAAACGATGGTAGCCGTCTGCCTGCGCCACATAAAACAGATAATCCACAGAGGCAGGTTCTAGCGCAGCCTTCAAACTCGCCAGCCCCATATTGGCTATTGGTCCAGGTGGTAAGCCTTGACGCCTATACGTATTGTATTCGGAAGGATGGCGTAAATCTTCATAAAGCACCCTCGATTTCCATTGTCCCATGCCATACAGCACCGTCGCATCGATTTGGAGGGGCATCCGTTTTTTCAGGCGGTTATGAATGACGGCTGATATCAACGGACGGTCTTTCTGATGGAACGCTTCCTTCTCTATCATCGAAGCGATGGTGAGGATTTCGTGCAGCGTGAAACCGCTCTTTTGGATTTCCTCTTTGTACGGCTCATAAACATAGGTCTTGAATCCCCCCAACAAGGTTTTGATCGCCTCTTCTTCGCCGGAGCCAGGCGGGATACGGTAAGTGTTGGGAAACAGGTAGCCCTCCAAACTGTCGGAGGGCAACGGGAAGCCTGTCTCATTGAAGCGTTCTGGTTCACGGCACAATTTCATGAAGGCTTCTTTGTCACCAATCCCACGCTCCTCGATTCGTTCTGCCATTCGGGCAAACGTCCAGCCTTCTGGGAAGGTCACCCAGTTTTGCGTGAATCGTTCGTGGATTAGGATGTCGGCGATTTGGGTCATGCTCATGTCGGGGCTGAACTCGTAATCGCCCTCTTTGATCTGTTCTTTCTTTTTCCATTCAAGCCAGAACGTCAGCAGTTTTGGATTTCTTAGCAGTTTGCGTTCCGACAAAAGCTTTGCCATCTCTTCCGGGGTTTTGGCATCCCGCAAGCGAATGAGCTGCGGTTGGAAGGCAGTTTCCAACGGCTGGATTTCGCGGCGAATCCACCATGCAGCCCCTCCCGCCAATACTGCGATGAGCAGCAACAAAATCAATAGAACCCGCAGCCACAGTCGTTTCTTCATTAGAGCGATTCGTAGAGTAACTTCACCAATTGATCTTGCAGCCCCCGCGCTTCGGCGGTCGGGGTGGTGAAGGCGTTCATCATGATCGAGAAGACATACTGCTTGCCGCTTTTGGCGGTTAAGTAGCCCGACAGACTGCTGACTCGATAGAGCGATCCCGTTTTGGCGAACACTTTGCCCTGTATCTCTGTGTTGCGCAACCGGTTGCCCAATGTTCCATCCACGCCTATCACCGGCAGCGATGCCTTAAAGATTTCATAGTGGGGCGAACGGCGCATATACTCCAGAAGGCGCGTGAGGTTCTCAGCGCTCACCATGTTCATACGGGATAGCCCGGAGCCGTCCACAAACTGCGCCGCGTTCATATCAAGACCTGCCTCCCGCAAAAATTGGTTCACCGCCGTCATGCCCGCGCTGGTGCTGCCAACGCCCCGCTTCTCTTTCCCAATGGTTTTGATGAGCGTTTCCGCAATCAAATTATCGCTGGGTTTATTCAGAAGCGCGATGATTTCCGACATCGGAGGCGACATGTGTTCCGCGACTACGCGGGGTTTCAATGGCGTGAACAGAAGCGCCATCGGCTGGTCATTCTTCACGGTGACTCCTGATGCCCTCAAGGCATCCCGGAAGAGGGTGGCAGCAAATCGGGAGGGATTCTCGACCGAGAATCTGCCCATCGAGACCTCTCCCGCAGTCAGAGGCAGGCTGCCTGCGATTTCTATCCAGTTCACCGCTCGCCACCGGGTCACGGAAACGGTTCTTGGCGTGTTCGCGGCTCCTGTTCGCGCGGCATTGTGGAGGATGACATAATCGGTCGGAGGATTCAATCGTATCTTCACCGGGTCCTCCTCTTTCGCGCCGGGAGACACAAAAAGCGTCAGCGCGTTTCGCTCCACACTGAGACCGCTCATCTGCGCCTGATAGCCATACGACTCGTCGTCGATATTCCATCCGAACCCGTACCGTTCCGCATCCAGGAAGGTATCATCATAATAGATGCCATTAATTTGCGCGATGCCAGCCTGCTTCACTTGCAGCGCGAGGGTTTTCAGGTCTTGCACACTGAGAACGGGGTCGCCGCCGCCTTGCAAGATCAAATCGCCTTCCAGCGCGTCACCCGATTTGAGGTCGCCTATCGCCAACACTTGGGTTTTGTAGCGGTAGTCGGGTCCTAAAAACGAAATGGCGGCAGCGGAGGTGATCAGTTTTGTGTTGGAGGCGGGGATCATCATGCGTTCCGCATCGCGCGCATAAAGAGTCTCCCCATTTTCTAAGGATCGCGCCATGACCCCGCAATATCCGTATTTAATCCATGGCGCAGACAGCAGTTTTTCGATGCCCGCGTTCAGCTCAGAGGGGGTTTGCGCGAAAGCAAACGCGAGGGACCACAACAATAGAGAGACCGCAGACCAGGCTTTTCGCTTCATAGTGGGTTTATTTCGACATCGCGAGGCGTTTTCCTGTGAATCGGGAACGGTTCATATAGACTTTCCCATAGCATAGAACCTCTATGAAAGTGTGTCTTTCAGAGGTTGGCATACTTGGGTAAGAGGTCTAAGCCACGGGGGAACTCATTTTACAGGCTTTTTAAGAGACGCTCGTATTCAGTGTGTGAGCCTATCCAAAACCAAACCATCGTATCGTCATCTAATACTCCAGTCGCCCGATAATCACGAGTGATACGCACTGAGTAGATAGGGCGATTGGTATGAACTCGTTTGAAACGCAGGCTGGAGTGATGAGGGTTTTCCTGAAAACGAAAGTAAGCGTTCTTGGCGCGCTCCTGAATATCCTCAGGGAGCGCATGGTACATTTCCCAAAACTGCTTTGTCGCGCGTGAGTTCATTGGTCCCAAAGCGGTGTCGTTTTCCCGGACCGGTGCGCTTGTAACGCCTCATCAGCCAGTTGTGACAACATATCTTGAGAATGTTCAAACAGTTCCTGCCAGCGCAGTTCATCCTCTAAATCCTCAAGAAGCCATTGGCACCATTGATCACGCTCCGCTTCTGGCAACTGTTCTATTCTCTCACGCAGCGTCTCATAAACTTGGCTCATAATGCAATTATACCACTCAATGTCCCATATTTGCCCTCAAATGCATATTTCTTTGTTTTGGGCGTGGTCTGTACTTTTAAGACGCCCCGCGAATCGATTCGTACAGCCGCTGGATGGTGGGCGGCGGCGTGTCGCCTAACTCTTCCATCATGGCTTGCTTAAACCGCTCGTACAGTTGGATCGCGTCGGCGCGCTGGTCTTGCGCTAAGTAGGACTGCATCGCCAACCGACATGCCTGTTCATCGCACGAATCGAGCGAAAGGGCGAGTTGACAATTATGCAGCGTCTCCCGGTACTCTTGGCTCTGGAAGCAGAGGTTCGCAAGCGCGAGCAGCGTCTCAGCATAAAGCGTTTGAAACTTTTGAACAAATGGCAGGCACCACTCTTCTAAGGCGAATTCGGGCAACAGTGGACCGCCATACAATGAGAGCGCGTGCTGCAACGCTTTCTTCTGCGCGTCGGGTAAATGGGTCTGCAGCGCGGTTTGCGCAGATTGCTCAAAGGCTTGGGTATCGGCGCGCCAAGTCAAGTTGGGTTCCCAACGATAAAGCCCATTGGAATGTTGAATCCAATCGCCTGCCTCTTTACTAAACGCTTTACGCAGGGAACGGCGGATCGCGGATATCGTGGTCTGGAGGTTGACCTTCGCCTTTTCTTCGGGCAAATGCTGCCAATGCAGGTCTTGCAGAGTTTCCGCATGGATCGTCTTTCCTTCCAACAAGATCAAATGACAGCAGACCGCGCGAGCCTTCGGGCTGACCCAATCGCCCGGTTCCATCGGTTGGTTGCCAAAGCGTATTTCGGTCCCGCCCAATAATCGTACCTGCAGCGCCCATCCAGTGGGGCTGGCATGAACCTGAGTCGAAGGCAAGTCACTCGCTTTGTCGCGCCAACG
This sequence comes from Fimbriimonadia bacterium, assembly GCA_026129765.1. Taxonomy (GTDB): domain Bacteria; phylum Armatimonadota; class Fimbriimonadia; order Fimbriimonadales; family GBS-DC; genus JAHCHP01. The sequence goes on from JAHCHP010000038.1 coordinate 22,117, forward strand.
ATAACGGAGTTGACGCCATTCGCGTGGCTCGCCATAAGTCAACAGTTTCGCCTCCGCCTGCTCCAGATGTTCCTTTGCTTCCGATTCATGTCCCAAATCCACCTCGACCGAAGCCCTCTGCAAATGGGCGAATCCTTGATAGAGCGCATGCCCCCATTGCTGCGCATGTTTCAGCGCGACACCCGCTTCCTGCCGCGCCTCTTCCAATGCGCCCTGATGTTGGAGCAACTTGGAGCGGACGCGAGACCACTCTATCGAGATTTCCGGCAGTTTCAAATCGGTTTTGAACGCTTCCGCCTGCAGCAGAGTCAATGCCGCCTGATCGGTCTGGCGGTCTTCGAGTTCCGCATCTGCCTGCATCAACAGGCATCGCGCGATCATAAGGCGATGGTCGATTTGGCGCGCCAATCGCAGGCTTTCGCGCAGGGCTGCGCTCATGTCGTCCCATTGCGCGCCCTCCCGCAGCAGAATTGCGCGGCGATAGAGCCACAAACATTCCTGCTCGCGCCCCACCGCATGGCGGTACTCTTGTAACATCACATCCACTTGATGAAGCGCCTGCAACGGATCGCGATACAAAAGGGTATGAAACGACCATTCACGCTGTTGGAACGGCTCCGTTTCGGAGGAGCGCAGACGCCGGGTTTCCAACGCGAGACGCGCATGATATTGCAGTTCTGCGCCCTG
>JAHCHP010000039.1 GCA_026129765.1 Fimbriimonadia bacterium
ACCTTATTGCCATCTACGATTCCGCTTTGGAACGACAATTCGCCAGCGCAGATGTGAATACCATCATCAGCCTGATTCGTAAAGGCGCGCCTGAGAATGATGCTATGACTCACTTCATCTCCCTGCGCGAGACTTTCGACGAGGCGATACTGAACCCCGCGGCGCAGCGAGTCGTGTCCCGAACCCGCGCCCAACTGCTATCTGAAGGTTCAGATACAAATGGCAACTACACCGGCAACAAATGGGGTGGAATCTACCTCCGAGCGCCCGACATCTACTTCACCCTTATGGAGAAAGGCAGGGACAAACTGGTTCGTCTTGGCGACATCGCGGAGGTGCGGCGTGGATTCACAACCGGCGCGAATGAGTTCTTTTATCTTGAACCTGTTGAGATGAGCGTGGCGGAAGTTGCTGACCTCAGTTCCGATGAGGATGGTCGCGCTCGCCCTGTTCGCGTCCGCAATGCCGCCGGTTGGGAAGGCGAAATCGAAGCAGAGTTTCTGCAACCGGTCATCAAAAGCCCGCGCGAAATCCGAAAACTGCGTGTCGGTTTGGAGGACTTGAAATACCTTCTCTTCCTTCGATCTTCCCGACCGAACAATCCCGCCTCACCGCTACCACCCCTCGCCAAAGCCTATATTCAATGGGGGGAAAGTCAAGGGTTTCAAAACAGACCCTCTTGCAGTGGGCGTCAAAGGTGGTGGGATTTAGGTACAAGAATTGCTGCCAAAGTAGATTGCAACTATCTCATTGATGACCGCATGCGATTCTACTATTCACCAACAGTTTATGTCAGCGATAACTTTCAGGAACTTCACAGGATTGAGGATATAGATGCAGCTATTTGTTCTGTGCCTATATCACAAATCTTCTGTGAGATCGGCGGTAGAACACCTTTTGGTGGAGGGCTCTTGAAGGTGCAAACCTACGAAGTTGAGAATATCTATATCTTAAATAGTGACACACTCTCCCCTTCCCAACAAGAAACCCTGTTATCTGCTTTCGAAGCGATGGCGAATCGGGACATCAAAAGCATCTTTGAGGAGTTAGGGTTGCCCAAGCCAGACCGCGATTATGGAAATATCGATCCGTCGGACGTGTCATTGGACCGCGTTCTGACGGACCGCCGCATGCTGGACACGGTGGTGTTCGAGGCGTTGGGATTAACCGAGGCAGAACAATTGGAGGTGTACCGCGCGGTCGTGGCGTTGGTCAAAGGGCGGTTGGTCAAGGCGCGTTCGGTGTAGGGGCGCACCCGTAGGGGCAGACCTATGTGTCTGCCCAAAATCAAGGGCGCACACACAGGTGCGCCCCTACATTGCCTGTCACGCTAATCGCAGGGAAGGGGTTTACTGTTGCTTTGAGCGACAGATGGATTTTCGTATTCGAGGGAATGACGGAGTTGTCTGATTGTGGTTCCAAAATAAAAGTCTTATGCGGTTTGATTGCTCTTTCGGGTAGACAGAGAGGTCTACCACTACAACCCCTAATTCGTCTCTGCGACTTTGCCATTTATCGGCACAATTTCATTAGCGGTTTGACTCCCCTCCGGTAGGGTCGGATGCTTCTTGAATCACCTCGATACTCATGGTATCTACCGGCACACTCAAAAAGTCGGCTTCGCCGTAGGAGAAGTAAAGCATGCGCTCGATAATGATTTTTAAGGTCGTGGCGACTGGCACTGCCAGCAGCATGCCCCAAATACCCATCGTTTGCGCGCCTACTAAGATTGCGAACATACTTGCCAAAGGGTTTAAGCCAACCGCATCGCCCAGCACGCGCGGCGTGATAATCATATCGAAAGCGACATTCATCGCCGCTCCGCACAACACAATGACAATCGCATGAACCGGAGGACTGAGCGGAACAGCAAACAGCAGGGGATGGGCAGGACCCAGCACATAGGTGAAACCACCGGAGAGCAGCGCGGTGAGGGCAGCGCCCACATACGGCACGGGATAAAGCACGCCTGCCAACGCGCCCACCAAAACCGGGTTTGGAACGCCCAACAGCCAGAATACGATTCCGCTGGTTGTGCCATAGAGCAGCGCGACCGTGACCAGTCCGCGCAGATAGCGCAAGAAAACGCGACCAATCTCGTCTAACAATGCGCTAACAGCCATGCGTTGACCGGGGGGGATCAGGAATAGAAATGCGCGCTGGATATTGTCCATTTCCAAGAGGAAAAGATAGGTAATCAGCGGGATTAGGATGAGCCAAAGAATTTTAGAGAGTAGCCCCAAAAACACATTCAGAACGCTTTGCAGCAGGTCGGCGGATCGCGCTTTGACCGGCGCAGCCACTCGCTGGTCAAAGATTTTACGAATCTCTTTTGCCAACGCTTTCGGTTCAGCGGGCAATCCCATCTGCTTCAACAGACCTTCATTGCGCTTCACTAAGTGTTCCCGATTCTGGAGTTCTGACTCAATACGCCCCTCCATGTTTTGCGCAAATTCCTGAATGCGCGTAATAAACTTGTTTTGTGAGGCAGGCGCAGCGCCTTGAGGAAGGGTCTGAGGCAGGGCAGGTTCACCGGTTTCGATAGGGGGAGCGCCAGTCTCCAACGAGCCAGAGGCGGGTTCGGATGGCGTTTCAGGACTGGGTGTCACATCCTCTGTGGGTTCACTAACTACTGAAGGACTCATCCCAGTGTTGGGGACGGTTGAGTCTGTGGGTGACGGAGGCGACTCTGATTCGCTGCCGGAGGTGTCTGGCGGGGCAGCATTGGTTTTGCCGCCATTACCATTGCCATTCGGCGCGACCGCAAACTCTTTGATGATGATTTGCGCTTGAGAGTAGAAGCCCGGCGCGAGCAGCACCCCAATCGCGGTGGTTAAAAGTAAAAAAGCGACAAAGACATTGAAGACCGCGCGCGAGCGGGATAGAGCGCGCTTGTTGATCAATGTCTCGACAAGAGGGTTCAGAAGCAACGCGATAACGCCGCCAATTAAGAAGGGTGGCAGCGCGGCGCGCGCCCAGTAGAAAAAGGAAAGGGTGGCGATAACGATCACCACCCATCCAACAATACGCCAAGCCATTGAAATTATGCCTCGTCAGGCGCAATTTCTTCGGCGGCAGCTTCGGCTGAGCGCGCCAATCGCTGGCGCACATTGCGCAAAGTATCGCCGCTGCGCTCTCGCGCTTTTTCGGTCAGGTCTTTCACGCGCTCGCCCAGTTCATGGACGCGCTCGTTAATGTCACCGCGCAGTTCAGAACCTGCTTTCGGGGCGAAGAGCAAGCCCAACACCGCGCCAATCAACGTCCCCAAGCCAATACCGGCTAAGAGATACAACAGCCCACTGCGATCATCATTGTTCATCTTCTGTTCCTCCTCCTTCTGAATCGATCGATTTTTGAGTCGTCCGGTGGTTTTCCACCGATGGCTCTGGATGGTGGTTTCCGCTTTTCACAGCGTTTCGATGTTCCACCACTTCTTGGAATTTGTTTGCGACGAGTCGTCCACCGCCTTTCAGCGCGCTGCCCAATAAGCCCCCTAACAGGCGCGCAGTTTGTTCGGGCAGCTTCCGCACTTTGCCCGCAATCGAGTCTGCCACTTCGACTTTGTGGCGCAAGTTGTCGGACAACATATGCAGGTTCTGAATCGTGTCTGCCGTTTCGCTGAGCGCGCGATGCGCTTCTTCAATCGCCCGATTGGTCTGTTCCAAGGCAGGAACGGTCTCAGTTAACACCCGGTTAAGGTTGCTGTTGAGTTCCTCGATTTTGGGCGATTGTTTGCGAATCAAGATCACAAGGGCAATCACCGCCCAGATGAAAACCATCAGCGTGATCGACATCAACACGACTAAAACAAGCAATAATGTATTCAACGGTTACATCCCCCCGCTAAGATCGGTTCCACCAACTGAACCGCTGTTTCCACTGCCTGGCGCGTGCCAGCCTCATCGGCTTTGTAGGGTTTGGACCTGCCAATGGTTCCCCCCCCGATGACCGTTTGTCCCCGGTAGAAAACGGCGATTTGTCCTGGCGTGATCGCGCGAACCGGCTCCTTGAACAGCAGACGCGCCGATTCGGGTGTATCGCCGGGAATCAACGCGGCGCGCGCCTCAGGCATATTATACCGAATTTTCGCGAAAACATCGAGCGGCTCCGTAAGTTTCGGAATCGCGCTCCATGTAACCGCTTCCACATGCAGGGCGCGCTCATACAACTGTTCTTCGGTGCCGACCACAATCGCGTTTTCTTCGGGCAACACCTTTAAGACAAACATCGGCACGCCGCCCACGTTCAGGTGCAGCCGTCTGCGTTGTCCCACAGTGTAGAGCGCGATGCCGCCATGTTCGCCCAACACTTTACCCTGCTGGTCGCGTATTTCGCCGGGTTGGAAAGCATCGGGCGTGATTTGCTTCAAAAATTGGTGGTAGCCTCCCGCGTTTGCCACAAAACAAATCTCTTGACTGTCGGGTTTGTTGGCGACCCACAAGCCCAATTCGCTGGCAATGCGGCGGGTTTCCGTTTTGCTGGGCATTTCGCCCAGAGGAAAAATCACCCGGCTGAGCTGCTCTTGCGAGAGCATATACAGCACATACGATTGATCTTTGTTCTTGTCGCGGGCGCGCAGCAGGTTCCAGCGCTGGGTGGTTCGGTTAAAGCGCGCTCTGCCATAATGACCGGTGGCGATGTAGTCGCATCCCAGCTCATCTGCCTTTTGGAGCAGCGCGTCGAACTTGACATAACGATTGCATTGCACACAGGGGTTGGGGGTGCGCCCGCTGCGATATTCTTGAACGAAGTCCCGGATGACAGTATCCGCAAAGACGCGCTTGAAATTCAACACATAATGTGGGATATCGAGACGGCGCGCCACGCGCCGGGCATCTTCTACCGCGCCCAGCGAACAGCAGCCACCATGCCGGGGATCGGTTTCCGATTCCTGCCAGATTTGCATGGTGATGCCAATCACCTCATACCCGCGCCTTTGCAAGATCGCTGCAGCGACGGAACTGTCTACTCCCCCGCTCATCGCGACCAACACCGCGCCTTTTTTCTTGCGTGTCATCTCTCCTAATTGTACCTGAAATGCGGAGGAGATGGCGAGATACTCACGGCTTCTTCTGACTTTTTTCGTAGGTTTGATCGGTCAACGTTTTCAAAAAAGCCACCAGCGCGCGTTTATCTTTGGCGGAAAGCCGGATGCCTGCAGCGGGATGTTTCGCGATGTTTGGGTCTAAGGTCTCAGAGGGATGGATGCCTTTCGAATAATGGTCTATCACTTGCTCCAGTGTTTTGAAACGCCCGTCATGCATATAGGGGGCTGTCACAGCGATATTGCGCAAGGAAGGCGTTTTGAACTTCCCTATATCGCCAACCTCTCCGGTGACTTGCGCGCGCCCCTCATCGCGGAAGCGTTTATCCAGCCCGTTGTTGGTATAGCGGTGGTCGGTGAAGAGATTCCCCCCATGACAATGGAAACAGTCCGCGCCGAATTTCCCCCGGATGGGGTCGTACTCTGTGATAAACAGCAGTAAGCCTTGTTTTTCTTGGTCTGTGAATGCGGCTTCGCCCCGCAGGGCACGGTCAAACTTTGAATCTGCCGCGATAAGGGTCAACAGATATTGCTCCAAAGCCAGCCCCATGCGCTCCGCGGTGATCCCCGGTGAACCGAACGCCTTTTGGAAGAGCGCGGAATAGGTCGCGTCCGCCTTTAATTTTCGAACCGACTCAGGGAGGGATTGATTCATCTCCAATGGGTCTTGAATGGGCGCAAGCGCTTGATCGCGCAGTTTCTCGCGCCGCCCATCCCACGTATAAGCTCCGCTCCAAGCCAAATTGAAAAGCGGCATCGCGTTGCGATGTCCCCGCTGTCCTGTGATGCCCCGGCTGAAGGCTTTATTGGGATCGGAGAAGGCATACCCGGGATGATGGCAACCGGCACAGGCAAGCGTGTTGTTTTTAGAAAGACGCTTTTCGAAGAAGAGTTTTTTGCCTAAGGCAACTCCTTCACGCGTGAGCGGGTTATCGTCTGGCAGCGACGGGCGCGGGAAGTGGCTGGGCGCGCGGAAAGGATAGGGGGTTGTGCCGGGCGGCAAGGGCGCGCTCATTGTGAGAGAATCGTTTGAGACGGGAGCGTTGATTCCCGCAAAAACAAAGGCGCGTTCGACTCCGCGCGCTATCTGAGCGGCGAGAGCATCCCCCTCTGCAGAATGGGTTGAGTCGGTTCCCAATTTTGAATCGACCTTCAAAGGGGACGTGCCATCAAATAAGCGCGATAAGTCCATTCTCAGCCGGAGGGACTGGTCTTGGGTGAGGTTCAACTGGATCGGAACTACGACGCTCATCAAGTGGTTATCAGTGGCGATATGATAAGAATAGCCCCCTAATTTGCCGCCCGGCTGCTCGTATCTGCCTTCCAACGCTAAGAAAACATAACCGCCCTGCCAACTCCAATGCAGTTTGTTCAACGTAGGGTTCAACGCATGACCAGCCGCAAACTGAGCCGGGTCTTGGTGGTTGAGTTCAGGAGGAACCCCGACTTTGAAAGCGAGCCGCACATAGTTGCCTCCTGGCGCGCTGCCTAAGTCCACTGAAACGCGACCTTCTGAGAGGTCGATATAGCCGAAGGACTCTGGTAATGGGATCGCTTGCCCCACAGAATCGTACAGCGTGAAATCAGACAGCAGATAGCTGAGCCTTGTGATGGACAACAAGTTGCCTGCCCGGTTTCTCAGACTCGCGCTGTTCAGAACGAACGATTTTCCGGCAAACTCATGCTGTATGGTCAGCGAAAGGCGGTGGATCGTGACCGCCTGATTCGCTGTTTCATTCCACATGCCGGTTCCCATCAGCGCTGCCGATAGGAGGGTCAGTAAGCCCACAGGTTTCCAAGTCATGGGTAGTTCCTCTCTCTTGTTGGGTTAAAACACAGGGTCGTAGGGATCAAGCGCGATCAGTTCCACCCGGTAATAGCGGTACTTACTGTTTGCCGCGCTTAAAGTGTGAGTTGTTTCCAACCCTTGGCTGGCGACATGCGTCTCAATGATCTGCCATTGGTTCAGTTTATGCGCGCCCGCGATCCGGTAATGCCCGCCTTCCACCGAGTTCCAACGCAGTAGCGCGCCAGAGCGCATCACGATGGACTTCAAATAGATCGTGGAATGGGGTCCTGCGTGTTTATAGAGGGTGACGTTCTCCGTGATGGTGTTCACGCGCCCGCCGTTGGGGGTACCATACCATTGCCGACCGACGATGTAGGGAAAAGCTGAGTTTCCGTTCTCGTCCAAGGAGATAAAATAGGCGTAGGTGCCGTTGGGATAATCGGGGGTTTTGCAGAACCGCCCATTATAGAGATCTAAGTCAAAATCAACGCCGTGAGAAAATCCCAAGTCGCCCAGGAAATCGAAATCCTCGATATAGCGTCCCAGCGCGTACTGTGTGGAGACATTGGGACCGTATTGCTGGGCGGTCAATTGTGGACTGCGGTTCAACATACGCGCTGCCCAGAGGGGTAAGGTTCGCCTGCCTGTGGCGCGCAGGTCAGTGGTGTTGGACCGCCCATCGCGAATCACATAGCCTGAAACCATACGCTTCACGCCGCTGTCGGGGTTTTGCGGGTCGACATAGCCATAGGGACCGTAGACTGGAAAGCCGTCATTCATCCATCCCAACAAGGGAGAATGATGCAACTGGGTTGGGTTCTCTTGGTAATTGCCTGTCGCCGTATTATAGGCAACGTGGTCTTTCAACTGGTAGCGCAGCGCTATCGGGTTCTCGTGGTTATGGTATTGACCATTTTCAGGTTGATGAGCCTTCGCTTTATCAAAGGTCACCCCCTCCACCACCACCGCGTTTCTCAACCAGAACGCTTGCGATAATTGGTTGGGCATAACCGGCGATTCGCGTTGCATGGCGGGGTTATAAGCGAACCCGTCCAACATGTTGAAGATCGTAACGCCATTGACCCACAATCCAATGGGACCTAAGCCATTCATCACTTTGTTGGAGGCAGTCTGCGGTTGGCGCGTGAATCGGTAAATGAGTCTTTGGTTGGAGGGCCAGTTTTGGAAAATCCCTCCCATTTCGCTTTGCCAAGGTCCCATTAGATAGCTGGCTAACCCGCTGCTTCGAACATAGACATAGTTGTTCGAGAAGCTGATCTGTTGGATATCGGAATAGGCGGGCAGCGATTGACCTCCCCCCCGATAAGGCAAACCGGCTGAGGGCCAGGTCGTCTTTGCCGCGCCGTTCGGGACTTCGATGACGCGGGCATACTGTCCCGACTGCTGGGTGAGCCAAAGCGTCAACAACGGGTCATTTTGCGCTGTTGCCTGCAAGCTGATTGCGGTGAGCGCGGACGAAAACATCACGGCGTAGGCTGCGTGCCGTTTATAATGCGAGTGCCAAATATGTTTCATGGGTATCTCCTCTTTTTCGCGAGTCTTGCCTTGAAAGGGCTTGCCCGCCTGAATAAACCCTATTATAAACAACGAAAATGAAAGAAGCGTTAAAAATGGCTTTCACCTGATTTTCATCTTTTGGGGCTATACTTAATGTGGGTCAGGAAAGAACATGCGAGTATTGTTGATTGAAGACGAAGTGGCGTTAGCGCGCGTTATCCGGCGTGGACTGGAAGGGGCGAATTTCAGCGTGGACCATTGTGAAAATGGTAAAGAAGGTTTGGAGACCGCTTTGGCAGGGTCTTATGATCTGTTGATTCTGGATTTAATGCTGCCGGGCATGGACGGCTGGCAGATTTGTGAGGAGTTGCGTTCACGCCGCAAGCCGCTGCCGATTTTAATGTTGACGGCGCGGGGGGCTGTGGAGGACCGGGTGCGGGGGCTGGAACTGGGCGCGGACGATTATCTACCGAAGCCGTTCGAATTCCCCGAACTGTTGGCGCGGGTTCGCGCGCTGCTACGGCGCGACAAAGTGAACAAGACCCGCGTGATTCGGATTGCCGACATGGAAATCGATACTGCCCAACGAAAGGTCTCCCGCATGGGCATTGACATTCCTCTTAGCGACCGGGAATACACCTTGTTGGAAGCGCTGGCACAAAATGAGGGGCGCATTCTCACGCGTGAGGTGATTCAAGAGCGCGTATGGCAAGATTTTGAGAGCTATTCCAACACGGTCGATGTGTATGTAAGTATGTTGCGCAAGAAGGTCGATGTGGACTTTCCTGCCAAGCTCATCCACACGATCCGGAGTGTGGGCTATACGCTGCGCCGACCTGAGGAGCCTCACTGATGCGTTCTTTGCGCGCCCGCCTGATCTTGCTCAATGCGCTGGTGTTGCTGACCCTCTTTGGCGCGTTAGGCATCATTCTTCCCTGGATTGTGCGCGCATCGATGATCGCTTCTGTCGACCGGGAACTGATGTTTCGGACCGAGATGGCTTCGCGTCGTCCACCAGAAGGCGGTCGTGGTCCTCGGGGCATGCCAGACAATGTGGGTCCCAGACCTTTCGGAACCGGCGTGTCGCCCAACAACTCGGAACCGGACCCGAACCGGCGTTTTCCCCCCGGTCAACCCCATTCCACGCCCCCTTCTCAACTGATCGAGGGAATCGATTTGCGTCCTTTGGTCATTGGGTTGGATGGGCGCGTTTTGACGCCTGGCGTGAGTCCTCAACCATGGGATGAAAAGGCATTTCGAGCCGCCGTTTCTGGTCAGGCTCAATGGACCTATACCGAAATCAAGGAAATGCGCTTTCGCGTTTTATCGCGCCCCCTGTTGCGTCAGGGGCAGGTATCGGAAGTGGTTCAGGCGATGCATCCCTTGCAAGAAGTGGAACGCGCTATGTCGGGGGTCTCTATCGCTCTATTATGGCTGAGTCCGTTTGCCCTGTTGTGCGCCATTGGCGGCAGCGCGCTACTGACCCGGCGCGCCTTGCAGCCTGTTCAACAGATCGCAGCAACCGCAGAAAAGATCGGCGCGCAGGAAGATTTATCCCGGCGGTTGAAAATTACCGGCGAAGATGAGTTCGCGCATTTGTCTGAGACGTTTAACGGTATGCTGACCCGCCTGCAGAAGTCGTTTGACGAACAGCGGCGGCTGATTGAGCAGCAGAAAAAATTCATCGATCAGCAGAAGCGTTTCACGGCAGATGCCTCTCATGAACTGAAGACTCCGTTGGCGATTATCAAAGCGAACACCAGCTTGGCGTTGAGCGGTTCGCCGACCGCTGAAGAGTGTTTGGTCGCTATCCGGGAGATTGACGAAGCTGCCAGCGCAATGACTCGTTTGACCCAAGATTTACTGATTTTGGCGCGTTCCGACGCTGGGCGGCTGGGACAGAACCGCGAGAAACTGCCTGTCATCAACCTGTTTCAAAACGCGCTGCACCGGGTGTCGGTAAAAGAGGGCGCGCGCGTTCAGATTCATATCGATCCTGACGGGCTTTGTGTGGAGGGCAACGAAGAGGAGTTGACCCGGGTGCTTGTCAATCTCATTGAGAACGCTCAACGCTACACGCCCCCTGAAGGCTCGATCACGTTGTCAGCGTATCCCGAAGGCGACCGGATTCATTTGGAAGTACGAGACACGGGCATCGGTATTGCGCCAGAACACCTGCCCCATTTGGGCGAACGCTTCTATCGCGTGGACACTTCCCGAACACGCCCTTCGGGAGGGACCGGTTTGGGATTGTCTATTTGTAAAAGCATTATCGAGGCGCATCATGGAACCCTGCGAATCGAAAGCGCGCCGGGCGAAGGCACGGTCGTGAAGATGAACCTTCGTCGGTTATAATATTGCAGGCACATGATAGGTTTACGATCCTTAAAGTTTGGCAGCAAGTTATTTCTCATCCTGCTGTTTGTGGGCGCGCTTTCGCTCTTATTGGCGTCGCTGGTGGGTTATATCGTGGGGAAAAACTCCATCACGGAAGCCGTTTTTAGCCAGTTGACCTCTATTGGGTCTGCGCGGTCCAGCCATTTGGCGTCCCACTTTCAAGAGGTGGGGGCGCGCGCCAGCCTGTTGGCTTCTCATCCTACCGTTCAATCGGCTTTCGATTCTTTTTCAGGAGCCGCGCGCTTGATCCAATACCGCATTATACCTGCCGAGCAGAGACGCAGGATGGAAAACGTTTTGGACTCTTACTATTCCCAGCCGGAACTGCTTAACTTGCAGAAGCGACTGCATATTTCAGTGATTAAGCCGCCTTCCGATAGTGTGGGGCAATCGCTGCAATATAAATATGTGGCACAAAAAGCGTTTGACTTGGGAGCGTATGATGTGGCTCATGCGCGTTCTCATGAGGCTTTGCGCTTGCTGTGTGAACAAATGGGATTTTACGATTTAGTGTTGGCGGATGCATCGGGTAGGGTGCTTTATACGGTTCGCAAAGAGGCAGATTTCGGGGTGAATTTAATCAACTCGCCGCGAGGCGGATTGTCAGAAGCGTTTCGCCAGGCAATGGAGCAAAGAGGCAGACCGCGTTCGCTGTTTGTGGATTTCTCCCATTATGCGCCGTCTTTTGGGGTGCCGTCCGCTTTTGTCGCTTTTCCTTTGCAAAAAAACGGCAAGCGGCGCGGAGTTCTGATCGCGCAAATCTCCCTTAAGTCGATTGATACAGTGATGCATGGCGACAAAGACAGCGCATCGACGGGCTTGGGGGAAACGGGCGAAACTTATCTGGTGGGAGCCGACTTCCGAATGCGCAGCAATTCGCGCTTTATGTTGGAAGACTCCCGTTCGTTTCTCGCTTCCTTAACTAAAGCGGGGCTGCCGCCTCTCACATTGTCGGCGATTCGCGACCAGAATACGACCTTGCTGCTGCTGAGCGCGCAGACACCCACCGTGGAGAGCGCGCTGCGGGGGCATTTAAGCGAGGCGATTGTGAAAAATTACCGGGGCGCGCAGGTGCTGAGTTCTGCCCAGCCGGTCAACATTCCCGGCTTAAACTGGGTGATTGTCAGCGAAAAGGATGAGGCAGAAGCATTGATTCCTTTACAGCGTTTTCGGGTGATTTTGATGGGAGTCAGCATCGCGCTCTTGGGGGTTATCGGTTTAATTTCGGTTCGCTTTGCGCGCCATGTGGTGGAACCCATTCAAAAGTTGGCGGATGCTGCCCATGCGTTTGGGCGCGGCGATCTGAACGCGCGCGTTGCAGTCAAAGGCAACGACGAGATCGCGGAACTGGGCGATACTTTTAACCAGATGACCCAAAACGCCCAACAGATGGAAACAATAGCCCATTCGTTGCGCAGGAACATTGTGCATGATTTGAAAACGCCCGTTACGGTGATTCGCGGCTGCGCAGAAACTCTGCGTATGCAGGGCGATGACCCTGATCCAGAACTCCAGCAAGAGATGTTGAACAATATTATGGAGCAATCGGATTTGATGATGGACGATTTGCGCGATTTGCTTTCGCCTGTGGATGAACATTGGCACCCTCAACCGGAGAGTTTTGACCTCGCGCAGTTGATCAGCCGGGTCGCGATTGCGGAGAGCCACACGGCGCGCGCCGCGCATCATCAGATTTTACTGGAGGGAGTCGACCAGCCTCTGTGGATACGCGCTGACCGCCGTAAAGTAAGGCGCGTTATCGAGAACCTCCTAAGCAACGCGATCAAGTATTCGCCGGACGCCGACCGAGTGTTGATTCGTTTGTCGCCACGCCCAGAGGACGCGAGTGTTCAGATGGAGTTTATCGATTATGGGCTCGGAATGACTGAGGAACAACTCCAGACGGTTTTATCGGTGGGCGGGCGCGTGGTGGATCATTCGCTGAATATCGAGGGGACCGGCTTTGGACTCTCGTCGTGCCGTTATGTGCTGGAGGCGCACGGTGGCGCGCTCACCGCCACCTCCACGCCGGGCGAGGGCAGCCAGTTTACCGCGATTTTGCCCCTCGAGTATCAGGGCGAAGTCGGCGAAGAAGAAGAGTTTGAGGACGCATAAAGGGCATCCTCGTTTTCCGACATTCTGCGCGTCACATGGTCTGACATTCTTCGTTACATTTTGCTTGACAAAAAATTAGATAATTAGCCATTTTTGAGTTCAAAATGCGCGTCAAAATCATTGACAAAATGGCGGACATTTTGGGTGACATTTTGTATCTTAGCAAACAGTTCAGATTTCTCTTTTTTTCCGCTCTGTACGGGTTGCCTGTCGTCCTTAGCGAGTCACTTCCAAGTGCCTTGCTCTTTGTCTGTTCCGCGCAGTAACATCCATTCTTTCAGTAAATGAAGCATCAGCTCTATGCCTCCCGAAGGCAGAACAAGTTTTGTGTTTTTGGGTAACCAGATCTCGAAAGACTGGAACGCAAGATGATAAGTTTGTCCTGAGCTGAGATGCATTTTTGAATAGTCTTTGCTGGAAAACCAGCCCTTTAGCCAAGCGTGGCAACTCGCCTGCAACTCTTGAGCGCGCTTTTTGGTCATTAGCCAATCATACCATTCAATACACTCGTCCCAGTACAATAGTTCTTTTGTCGCCGACAACAGGATGATTTTCGGAATTGTCTTTTTTCTTCTTTTGCATTTTCAAATACGCCCCCGATCCAAATTTCAGCAGTCAAGAGCCTCTACCCAAACTCACTCGCGCCGTTTGGGGGGCTGTCTGTCTTCAAAATATTTCTGATTGTTCTCTGCGCGCAGTTCATTTTGGAACACCTCAATGAGTTGAACGGCTTCGGAGTGGAACCGGAAGGAGCCGGTCACGTCGCCTTGCCAGACATCTTCAATCACCCATCCGGGAACCGGCATGTAGACAATCGGTTTGGGCGCAGCGACTTTGACCGTCAGGACCGCCGGTCCGAGGCTGGGATCGTGGAAGATGAATTCAAACAGCGCGCTGTCGGGCAGAAAGCGAGTAACGCCCGTTCTGACTTGTGAGCGTCGCTGACACTCTCGCAGGGACTCTGCCTCATAGGTTCCGACCGGCGGCGATTGCCCGCGTTTCAGCGCGTCAAAAATCAGGTTCATCTGCTCGCTGACAAATTCTCGCAAGGTCACGAGGGTTTCCTCCGGTAGCGCAGGAACAGCTCCCCATTCTCTTCATACAGAGAGAGCAGTTCAAATTCAGGAATTGTGTCTTTCGGCAGTCCATGACCATCGACCATCGTGGGCAGGTGCGCGCCCCCTTTGATTTTCGGCGCGAGCGTCATAAAAACCTCGTCCATCAAGTTCGCTTCTAAGAAATAGTAGTTCAGGTGTCCGCCCCCTTCCACCAGCAACCGGCGGATTTGATGTTTCTCATGAAGCGTTTGTACTACCTGGGGGATGTCGACCTGCGTTTCGCCCACGATCTCTAACGACGCGATGGCGGACAACTCTCTGCGTTTGAAGGAGGGCAGGCTATCGGGAGCAAAAATGACCGCTTGCTGAGATTGTGTAAAGAAAGGGTGCAGCAAAGGCAAATCGCCAGAGGTGGTTACCACGACACGTAAAGCGAGTTCAGGGTAATTGATGTGCGGGTCTGCGCGCAGGGTACCGCTTCCGATCACGATGGCGCCGGTATGGGTTTCCAGGCGGTGCATCAGTGTCTGGTCAATCGCGCTGCCCAACCCTTTCGCGCTGCCGCCCCGGTCGCCCAGCACTAATTTACCATCCAATGTTGTGACCGAATTCATAAAGATATAGGGGCGATTTTGCCCCGATTCGGGCATGACTAATTCGATATAGAGGTCTTTTGGATCGCCAGACCACCCGGTATTGTCCAATAAGCGTACCATAGGATTTCTCATTATGAATTATACTCCAAAGTTCCTTGTTTTACGACTTGACAACACCCTTCTCGATAGGGTAGACTCTCGAATCGAAAATAAGAAGGGAAAAAAAGAAGGAATCGAGCCAACAATAGAGAATGTAATGAGCATTGCGCTTGATCGCCTCGATAATTTACGAGGCGTGTTTGACTTATTTGACGGTAAAGGTAAAGGCTTAGAAGCCCTCGTTGTGTTCCCAAATATCGCTCTGAGCATACTATTTTCATAGGGTGGATACGTAATCTCAGAACATTTTAGGGATGTAAATTCCTGAAAATGCAGCGGGTTTTCGCGCATGTTTGGGTTATTCTTAGCAAATTTTGGGGTATGCGCTGAGTTTCGCCTTCAGCGCAGCATGGAAAAAATCTGATGGTATCTAAGAGCAGTCTATTGTTGTGTACGGCAGAGGAGGAGAATCTATGAAGCGACCCTTGCTTATCATTATAGGGCTTAGTCTATGTTCTTTATTAGAACCACAAACCGCTTTTGCGCAGGCGATGCGCACTGACAGCGGTAATTTATGGGCAAATACCACACTTAATCTCCAAGCCATCGCTTATGGCGCGAACAACGCGCCGATTGCGGTTTCTCAGAACTGTATTGCCACCATTCGCCAAAAAGGGGAAGTTCAAGTGGAAATTGAGAGCGAAGCCGCTCAGACGATTCGAGTCGCCGGCTGGTACAGTTTCCTTGTGACGAACAAGGGCAATGGGGAAGACACGGTTTCTTATATCATGCAAAAGATCGATAATTACTTCGATTCGCGATGGCTTATCGATCTGTATGAACAGCAAGGACCGGATCAAATTTACGACCTCGCCACACGAATCACCACTACCAGCAGCTTGATGAATCCCGATGAAACGCGCCGCTTTTTTGTGCGGTTGCGCGCTCCAAACGATACGCGCACCGATGGTTTAACCTTAGCAATGAATGCGGCTTCCGTCTTTAATCCGCAATCGCGCAGGGGATGGAATTTCTATGCGGGCGCGGACATGAATGTGAGTTTTTCTTCGCGCGTTACCTTGTGGACCGACCATCGCTTGTATGTGCCTCCCGTGTTTTTCGGCAGTCAGCTGTTCTGGATCGCCTATTTCCCGCCGCTTAACCGCTCCATTATTTTTGGAACCAACCAACCGTTGCGCGAGAGCGGCACCCTGCAGAACAATGTGCGCCAATACGGCAATGTGGGCGGCGGTTTAGTGGGTCGCAAAGGGGTACTTGCAGAGGAAGGATGGTATCTGAATACCGAGGTTGCCAGCGTGTCGACGGGGATGCTGCGCGTGGATATGCCCTCTATCACCGAAGGCGTCTATTGGACACATATCTCTAATTTGAACAATTTGGTTCGTCCCGACACGCATCCCGCGACCGATGGTACTCGCGTTTATATCGCGGGCTTGGATAACCGCCTTTACGGGCTGGATTGGCTTTTCAATATCTTGCAACTTTATTTAACTCCGCAAAATACTTTCGCACATGCTCCCGTTGTGGGTGTAAACCGCGTTCTTGCCTCCTATACCAATGGTCAGGTCGCGGCGGTTGATTTGAATGATCACTCCGTTCAGCTGATTTCACCGCCCGTGTCCCAATCCCCGACTTTCCAGCCAACGGTTGATACTTTGCGCGAGAATGTGTGCATTACCTTCGAAAACCAGATGTTTGTGTATGATACCGCGACCAGCGCGATGCGGTGGCAGCGAACGCTTCCTTCCAATATAGCGACTCAGCCGACCTATGATCAAGGGACGGATTGCTACTATTTCGCGACGCGCGATTCCCATATCTATGCTTTACAGGCGGCGAATGGGAACTTGATTAACCTGTACCCAAGACGCATTTTTGAGAATACGCAGATCACCGAAGGGACAGTCTCAGTCGTTGCCACGAAAGAGCGTAAGGTGCCGTATGTCTACCTGCTTTGCCGTACTCAAGAAAATGGGTCGCCTCAGACCCGCTTCGTGATGATCACGGCGGCGAATCCGCTCAACCGGCTTTATGACTGGACGCTGCCAAACGATGCGTTGTTCGGCGGCGGTTCGATGTTGGTGAATTCGCCTTCAACGAATAACGGTTTCATTCTGCCTTGGTTCTATGAAATCGGCAGTTTGGGCAATGAGGGCGCGATCTACGCTTACCGGTTGCGGTAAAGGATAAACGGTGTAGGGAAGTAAAACAGGGCGGTGAAACATTCACCGCCCTGTTTGTTTTTGTCTTGATTTAGAAGGCTTGCCCGAGGCTCAGATAAGTGAAGAATTTGCGACCAAATGCCAGGTCGAGGCGTATCGCGCCGATGGGCGACGCAAAACGCAGTCCCGCGCCCGCGCCCGTTTTGAAATCGCCGAGCGAAACATTCTGCCCCCGGTTCCATGCCAGTCCATGATCCACGAAAATCGCGCCCTGAATATCTTTCAGAATCGGGAACCGATATTCCGCGCCGATGACCGCCATCCGGTCGCCGTTAAACTCATCCAGCTCATAGCCTCTGAGCATTTCATAGCCGCCCACCCAGAACTGTTCGCTGAGCGGCACATTCCCGGAGGTCCCGCCAGAAACCGCGCGAAACGCCAATGAACGCTCGGCGGGCAACGGCAGGTAGTAGCGGGCATCGCCCAAGTAGCGCGTAAACTTGAATTGGCTGCTGCTGGTGGTTGATTCGATGAGCAGCGAGGCATACGCGCCGGTTCGGGGATTGCTGATGCGCTCACGTGTGTCCCAGGTCGCTTTGAATCCCAACGCGTTGACGCGCCCCCGGTTCGCGCTTTTGTCACCAGGGCTTACCAATGTGTTGGGCGCTTGATTGAAATCGACCTCATCTTGCCGGAACTGAACTCGAAAATCGGCTGACTCGCCCCAATGATAACTTAGGAACGCCAATCCGCCGCGGCGACGCTCATATCTTCGAAGGTTGTTATCCAACACAGAGTAGAACACGGGATAGAACGGCGCGCGGTCGTACACCTCGATTCCGATATCGATGACATCTAGCAAGATGCGGGGAGCGGTGTAGCTCAAGGCATAAGAGGGTTTGAGGGTACGAGAGTCGTTGGTGGCGGGGTCGCGGAATTGGTCGCGCTGCCACTGCAGCCGCGCTTGATGACCCATGCCAAACAGATTCGATTCAGTCAGGTCCGCATAACCGACAAAGCCATCTTGCCCGGAGTAGCCAATCGCCAGTGATAGCAGCATCGATTGCTCCTCTTCCACTTGCGTTTGCAACCGGGCGGTTCCCACAGTCTCGCCCGGTACTGGCGAGACTTTCACGCTTTTGAAATAAGGTAATCTACCCAGTCTGCGTCGAACCGCGTCGATTTCTTGATCGCGATAGACCGCGCCGATCTGTCCCTTTAATTCCCGCTCGATGAGCATTGAGCGCGTCCGCTGGTTGCCCAAAACTTCCAATGAGACAATGCGTCCTTCCGCTATCTCGATAACAAGAGTTCCATCGGGCTTCTGCGAATAATCGACCACAGTTGCCAAAGAGTAGCCTCGCGCGCGATACCATTCTTTGATCGATTCGAACACTTTCTGAAGGGTTTCGTTGTCGGGCTGCGCGCTGATGAGCGACACTACCCATTGTTGTCTTTCTTGCTCAGAACCGATGCTCGCGCCCTCAAACTGGACAGCGCTGATCGGTTTTTCTAAGGGGCTGGGCGGCTGCGCGTAGGCGAGCGACGGCGTATGAAACGCGAGAATTCCTGCCAGTGCCAAGCCCATCCATCGCGCCATCGCGCGAAAACGAAAACAAGTAGTATTAACTTCCCAGGTCTGCATGGATCAACCTCCTTACCGTGATGACGACCTCTTTCACGTTTGATTTTTCCTTAAAAACCGCCTCAATGCCCATACCCCCGCGAAAAGACCCAGTAAAATACCTGCCGTTAAGCCGGTCTGACCGCCCGCCCAATAACCCAATCCTCCGACGATGAGGGCAGGCGCTAAGGCGATTCCCAGATAGACCGCGCTGACCCCAATCAACGCGCCCACCAGAAAGCCGATCAATGCGCCCGGAAAGCAGCCCACGCCTCCAAACGGCAATCCGATGACAAAGCCCGCCACTAATCCCGCACTGGCAAATAGACCCGAAAGCATACGCGCCCACTGCGGCATGTTTTGGTTCATCACTTCCAATTTCCAAACGCGCCGCCGGTAATGGCTGCGGAACTGTTCATAGGGATCGTGAGCAGTGTCCTGCGTAGTAGAAGAGGAAAGGTTCGGAGTCCAGATCGTGTCAGGTTGTTGAAGATGTAGACGTTCCTGCACTGAGCGGGTTTCATTCTTCTTCAGCAGTTCATAGGCGGCGTTGAGCCGTTTCATTTTCTCTTCGTATTCGGCGCGTTTGCCGTCTGGCGCGTGATCTGGATGGTATTGACGCGCCATGTCCCGGTACGCAAGCCTGATCTCCTCTGCCGAGACTCCCGGTTCCAACCCCAAAACGCGATAAGCGTCCAGATCGCTTTGACTCCGCATGCCTTAAATTGTACCTTTGTTTCGCGCTGATAAACGGACAGAGAACCCGCTTTCATCGTCAAGTGAGATACATCATGGGAGTCTTTGAAAAATTTAAAGCAGAGGCGGACATTGATTGAGCGACTACTCGTCCCATCTCCTTGCTCAAACGTTCCCGATGTTTCCCAATAAAATTTCTGTCTTTCCCCCCTTGACAAAACGCAAAAATCATGATATACTTTTCTTATATCGTGTAGCCGGCGTAGCGCCGGAGCAAACCCCGCTTCGCGGAAGGTAAGCTCGGGTACATTAATCGTCGCACATTCATCCAATCTCTTTCGTATGCTATAATAATCCGAACACAAGAACGCAGGGAACCCTGACTTCGCCCCAACGCGAGAAATTAATCGGGCTGGATGGCTAATCCCGAAAGAGCATGTGAATCAACAACATGAACAAAACGAATGCGATCAACTGCGCCATGCTTGGATACGAAGCGCCACAGTGGTGGAGAGACACCTTAAACACCGCTGAGGACACGCACAGAGTTCTCGTCTCGAACTTCGTCACGTCCATCTCCAACGCTTTCGAAAAGCAGCGCGAAAAGCTCGAAAATGAACAGGCAAATGGCGCAGACCCAGCACACCCCGACGAGTACCGCATGATCTTGTCTAACCACGAAGGTCGAGAGGACAAAGGAGGACTCGCATGAGCCTTGATCGTAATGTGCCAGTGGATACACGCTCGTTGTCCGGCAACCGCACGCTCTCCAACGCGAAGAAAGCCAAGCAGGATGAGTTTTATACCCAGTACGTCGACATCCAGAAGGAGGTCGAAGCATATCTGGAGTTCGCCCCCGACACCTTCCGGGACAAGGTCGTCTACTGCAACTGCGACGACCCGTTCGAGAGCAACTTCTTCAAATACTTCGCCTCCAACTTTAAGAAGCTCGGTCTCAAGAAGCTCATCACCACCAGCTACGACGGTTCGCCCATAGCAGGTCAACAGGCGTTGTTCGAGGAGTACAACGAGGGGAACGGCAAGCGAAAGAAGCCAAAGGCTCTAACCGTCCAGTTGACCGAAGTGAAAGACTGGACGGGAGACGGCGCAACCGGCATCGAAGACGTCGAGCTCTTTCTAAAACAGACCCCCCACTCCCGCATGCCCCTCGCAGGCGGCGGGGACTTCCGCAGCGATGAGTGCATCGCGCTGCTGAAACAGTCGGACATCGTCGTCACCAACCCGCCCTTCTCGCTCTTCCGAGAATACGTCGCCCAGTTGGTGGAGCATGAGAAGAAGTTCCTGATCATCGGTAACAAGAACGCGATCACGTACAAGGAGATCTTTCCGCTCATCAAGGAAAACAAGCTGTGGATGGGTGTGACGCCAATGGGAACTGATATGCTTTTCGACATTCCAAAGAACATTGCCGCTGCCATGCTGAACTCCGGCAAAAGAGGGAGCAGCTATAGAGTCATCAATGGCAAAGTCATGGGTCGTTCGACTTCAGTTTGGTTCACGAACCTCGACCATGGGCGGCGCCATGAGAAGCTCAAGCTGATGACGATGGAGGACAATCGGAAGTTCAACGCGAAGGTGCGCAAGTCGCCCACCTGCTATCAGCCGTACGACAACTACGACGCGATTGAAGTGCCGTTCACCGACGCGATCCCCAGCGACCACGACGGCGCGATGGGCGTCCCGATCACCTTCCTGGACAAATACAACCCCGACCAGTTCGAGATATTGGGAGCGACCGAAAGTGAGGGAAGAGGTTTCTCTAACGGATTGTGGGGTGGTGGTACGGCACAAGCGTTGGTGAACTACCAAAGAGTTTATAAGCGAATTTTCATCCGCCACCGCCGCCCGGCGAAGGGGAATAAGACATGAAAACCACGCTGCGAACCGAGATCACCGTCGCGGACATCTGCGACGGCTTCGTCTACAACGAACTGGAAGGCAAAGGCTTGTTCGGCTTGGGCGGGAAGCTCACGATCCAGCCGGAGTACCAGCGCAACTACATCTATGCCGACCAGGGCGGAAAGAAGGAGCAGGCGGTCATCCATTCGCTGCTAATGGAATATCCGCTCGGGCTGATTTACTTCAACAAAGTCGGCGAGGACAAGTTCGAGGTGCTGGACGGGCAGCAGCGCATCACCAGCATCGGGCGGTTCGTCACGGGCAAGTTCGCGGTCATGAAGGATGGCAACCCACACTACTTCGACAGCCTTCCCACCGACAAGCGAAACCTGATCCTGAACTCCAAACTGCTGATCTACGAGTGCGAAGGCACGGAGACCGAAATCAAGGAGTGGTTCCAGACGATCAATATCGCGGGCGTCCCGCTCAACGACCAGGAACTCCTGAACGCCATCTACTCTGGACCGTTCGTCACACTCGCCAAAGCGGAGTTCAGCAACAGCCAGAACTCCAACATCATGAAGTGGAGCGCGTATATCAAGGGGAGCGCGAATCGCCAAGACTTTTTGGAGCGCGCGCTGGAGTGGGTGAGTAAGGGCGACATCGGCGGCTATATGAGCGCGCATAGGTACGATACGAACATCGAAGAGTTGAAGACCTACTTCAACAGCGTGATCGATTGGGTCTCGACCGTTTTTCGCGACGTGGAGAGAGAGATGCAGGGGCTGGAATGGGGACGGTTGTATGAGGCGTACCGCTCTCAGCCTTACGATCCGGCGCAGGTGTCGGAATCGGTGCGCCGGCTCTATGGCGATCCCTCGGTGAAGCGGCGCAAGGGGGTCTTCGAATACATCCTCGGCGGCGAAAGGGAGCCGAGCTTGTTGGAGATACGGCTCTTCGAGGACTCGACCAAACGGGCGGTTTACGAGAAACAGACGCAGGAAGCGCAAGCCAAAGGCGAGTCGAACTGCCCTCTTTGCGCAATCGGGCATGACGCGAACAAGAGCCGGATATATGACTTCAAAGAGATGGACGCCGACCACGTGACCGCATGGAGCAAGGGCGGCGCAAGCACGGCTGAAAACTGCCAGATGCTTTGCAGAACGCACAATCAGGCGAAAGGAAATCGCTAACTCCATCCTTCGCGAGTGCGAAGAGCAACCCCCAACATAACCCAAAATATCCTGTCCATTCTGCGGCTCACTTTGCCGATAATGGGAGAATGGTGAGGTTATGCATACGGTTATTGAGGTCAACCAATTAGTTGTGGAGTATACCCGGAAGTGGAGGAAACCGGCTTTTAGGGCGGTGGACAAGCTCTCTTTCCAAGTGCATCAGGGCGAAATCGTCGGTTTTTTGGGCGTGAATGGCGCAGGCAAAACCTCCACGATCAAAGCGATGATGGGGTTCCAACCGCCCGCATCGGGAGAGATTCGCCTGTTTGGGCAACCCGTCAGCGATGCCAAAGCGCGCCTCCAGGTCGGCTTTCTGCCTGAAACCGCGCTCTATTCTCCTTATCTGACGCCTGCAGAAACGCTGCGATTCTACGGCGAACTGAACGGCTTGAAGCCCCGCACATTGGAAGCGCGAATCGACACACTGCTGGAGGCGGTCGGCATTTTAGAGAAACGAAACACTTTGAACAGGAACCTCTCCAAAGGCATGCTGCAACGGGTCGGTATCGCGCA
>JAHCHP010000004.1 GCA_026129765.1 Fimbriimonadia bacterium
TGATAGCCTCCGAAAACCCGGATAATTTGCTTGGGAAATATGAGGACCGGGTCTACAGTGTTAAGTATACACCGAAAAGGGGTGTTTGTGAAAAAGTTGCGTGAAAATGCATAAGGAATCTCCCCCAGCGATTTTTTGAGCGGGTGTTATGCGTAACCGAAGTAAGTCTATTTGCAATCGCTATGGCAGCAATCTGCAAATCGTGGGGACCAATGCTCTTTCCTGCGCTTTCCAATAGCGCTCTCAATTCCCCGTACCTACGAGCCGCTGCTGCATCGAAAGACAGACTAAAGAACGGGGCGAGAAATGTTTCTAATAGCGCTCAATTTTTCTCTGGGTCGCGGCTTTTGTTTGCTCCCTTTTGTCGGTCATACCTTGTCACCCCTTAAGAATCAGACCTCATGATCTTTCCAACCGAAGGAATACCCATCGCTCATCACGAAATGGAAACCGGGAGGTTGGCATGAAAATACTGATACTTTGGGCAGCCGTGATCATAAGTCTTATTCCTTCATTTTCGCAAGAGACGGTGATATTACGACGTTATGAACGAATCAATTCCTATGCAAAGATGGAGATCGCATGGGCAGAAAAAGCTTACACCTATATGGATGTGGCGGATACCACCTTGGACAGCGCGCGTCCAGACCGCAACTTTGGGGGCAGCAAAACGCTATGGTTGAAACACGGACAGAACAACAAGATTTTGCTTCAATTTGATCAACTGAACCGAGCGATTTGGCGTGGCTCCCGAATTGTGGATGCCTACTTAGTGCTACATCCAGTGCCGGGACAGTTCGCGAAAGATACTCGAGTCAACCTCCACCGTATGACGACGGAATGGCGCGATGGCGGCGCGGACGGCGCGCCGATGTATTGGACAGCGACCCATCAGGCGTCACACAGCAGCCCTAAAAACAACGCAATCCGGTGGCATGAGCCTGGCGCAAGCGGCGCGCAAGACAGGCTACCTGCTCCTTCTCATCATCAAAACAGTTCCGATGGGTATGACCCGGCATCCAACCGCTGGGTGCTGCGCGGGGAAGGCTTACTGCGCGATGTCCGGTACTGGTTTGAGCGACAACATCGCAACTTTGGCTGGTCGATAGAACTGGAAGACCCCAAAATGGCGCATGGCGATCTGCAGTTTTACAGTTCTGAGACAATGGAGAAATCATTGCGCCCGACGCTGGTCGTCACTTTTGAGCCACTGATGAGCGAGGGGATTCGCGAGGGCATCGATTTGAATGTCACCTTCATCAGCCGGACGCCGCGCTACTTGCGCTATAACGACAACGGAAGAACTACTTACGAACGTCAGCCCTTCCGACGCGACCGCCCTGGCATCATGAAATTCCCCGACTTTGAAAAGGAACAGAAATGGCCTAAGCCCGGCGACCGCATGACCTATACTGCGCATGTAAAGAACAGCGGCTTCGCGCCTTACCGGGGCAAGCTGGATTACCTGTGGCGTTACAATGGCAAGGTGATTGAGCAGGGAACGGTGGAGGTGAACCTTGCGCCCGAACAGACGAGGACGTTTCAACTCATCATCCCATGGAAAGGCGACCTGAGCGACATCCGCGATGAGAAGTTATGGTTCGAGGTCGATCCCAACGAGAAAATTACCGAAATCACGCGCAATAACAACGCGCAGTCTAAATACCTGAAAGCGCGCTCATGGAAATATTGGGTAGAGCGGTCCGCCTATGAATACACCTCGCAGTTCTTGACGGCTTACGGTTCTTATGCGTTTGAGGATTACTTGAAATGGCACGAGCAGATGTGGAACGAGACCTTCTTGAACCGTTCTCGTTTCGATGACCTTGCGCCGGACGGCAGCACCCAACGCATCTCTTTGGACGACTTCGAAATCGTGGAGGACGGCAGGTTGCGCGGGTTCATACATCGCTTAGATGACAAGCCTGATTTTCATTTTGACGGCGAATGGGGAACGGAAACACTGAAAGGGGACGATTTGAATGACCCAGAAAAGGTGAAGAATACGCAAAACTTCTTGAGGGCGACTCGCATTTTCTTAGAAGGCTCGCTGCTACATGAAGCCTGTCACCAGGTATTGGGCGCGTTTGATGTCTATTGGTCGAACCAAGAGCCGTCGGAGCCTCACCAGCCGAACGGAAAAGTGAAGCTCAAGGATGGCGGAGATTACTACATCACCCGCGGGGCAATGTATGCCTATTCGGGTCTGATGGGTGGTGATGATTGCCGCCCGAATGAACATTATACTGAGTCGTCTGGCTTGTTCGAGCTGCACAGCATCATGGGCTTCAATGCCAACACGCCGTACCGCAACGGTTTCTACGGTGAATGGCAGTATGACCTGCCCCGGTCGATCTTTGCGCGAATCTTGGCGGCGGATGGCTCGCCGATTCCGGAAGCCAAAATCC
Source organism: Fimbriimonadia bacterium (assembly GCA_026129765.1). GTDB lineage: Bacteria > Armatimonadota > Fimbriimonadia > Fimbriimonadales > GBS-DC > JAHCHP01. The sequence continues at coordinate 2,409 of JAHCHP010000004.1, forward strand.
GATTGTGGCAATGCAGCGCAAACGAAATCCGTGATGAAGATTTAGTGGCGGACGGGTTAGTATCGGACAAACAAGGGGTTTTGAAACTGCCTGATCAGGACTCCGGCGAAAAGGAAGACTATACGACTCTGACTGGACATACGCTGTTGAAGAAGAACCCTTTCGGACGCATCGATGTGGTGGGTGTGAACACGGTTCTGTTAATGCGCATTGAAGCTTATGGTCAAGTGGATTACCGATTTATCCGGCTTTATGAACTGAATCGCGCTTATTGGCGTGGGCAGAAAGAGGTTTATACTCATGATGTCCAGTCCCAGATTGCGCCTGCGGTGGTGAATTGGTCGCGCGATTTGGCGCGGGGAAAAGCGGTTCAAACCGCGCTCAATCCGGCAGACGCCTCGCTTCTGACCGATGGCGATAGAACCACTCGTTGGAGCGGAGGCATTGCGCCTGCAGGGGCGTATTTGCAAGTCGATTTGGGCGACGAGCCACCGGTCGCGGCAGTTCGGCTGGTTCAGCGCGAGGGGCATGGCGAGTTCTTCCCGCGTTTCAAGGTGGAAGTTTCGGATGATCCCTCGTTCCGAACGGGCGTGATGGAGCTGTTCCGTCAGTATCCCTATTCATTCCGCCACGCGATGACGAATGACCGCGACATCGATCCACAAGACACGACCATTCGCTGGGTGACGTATGGGGCTCGCCCCTCAAAAGGGCGTTACTTGCGAATCACGAGTTTGGAAGATGGGCATGCGCAACTTAGCGCGGTGGAGGTGTTTGGAGTTCAGTAGGAAGATGTCTCAAAACCTGAACAGTTGATGCCTCGGCTGCGCTCGGCATGACAAGGAGGTTGTGTAGGGGCAGACCTATGTGTCTGCCCGATCAGAGGGCGCACACACAGGTGCGCCCCTACAAGGCTGTCAACCCTCCCCGTTCGCGGGAATGACGAGATTGTTTTTTTGGTCAGTCCCTACAAGCGGTTTGCGTCCTTGCGCTTTTGCGTTGTTTTGGGCGCGAGTTTAGTCGCGGATTTCACAAGAGACACACCCCCTTCCCAGCCTTCTGCTGCCAGCAAAGGGAAGGCGTACTGGCATCGCGCCCTTTATCGGGTAGACACATGAGTTAAGATGCCTGCCGTACGAGAACCCGGTTGTTTACTCTGCCCGCTTCATAAAGCTGATGGGCATATTCATGACGGTGACACTCATCGATTTGTCATCGTCTGCGAGCGCGCCGGTCATATTGCTGAGCGAGCTGCCTCCGGGCAATGGCATCGGGTTTGTGAATGTCATCGTCACATTCTTTTCCTCCACCTTGTAGGTTCCATCCACCGATTGGCGGTTTCCATTCATATCGACGGCTAATGCAAACTTATCTTCTTCTTTGAACTCCAGTTCCATCTTCACAGGACCCATGGATGCATCCCACTTTCCTAAGACCGGGTTCTTCGCGCAGCCCGCCAACATCATTAGCGCAGCCAACAGGAACCCCATCACCATCATCGTTTGTTTTTTCAATTGAACCTCCTTAGTTCTTTTTAAGTATTCACAGCTATTTGTAAAGCGGTCCATAATTCGAACATGCCCGGAAGTCCGCGCTTTCCATCTCCGCGGTGCCAAACGCAGCCCAGGCATGCGGGCGGAAAACGCGCTCCTCCGAAACATTATGCATGTAGACCGGAATTCTCAACATTGAAGCCAACGTGATCAGATCATGACCAATATGCCCCGAACTCATCACGCAGTGATTTGCGCCCCAATTCGCCATAACGGTATAGACATCGCGAAACGCGCCACTTCCTGTGGTCGTCGGGGCGAACCAGGTGGTAGGCCAGGTGGGGTTGGTGCGTTCATCCAAGATCGCATGCGTCTGTTCTGGCAATTCAATTGTGAAACCTTCCGCGATTTGCAATGCGGGTCCCAATCCATCGATCAGATTGACCCGGAAAATGGTGGCAGGCATTCCGCCTTTTGTTCGGTAGCGGGTCGACCAACCGCCGCCCCGGAAATACTCCAAAATGCCACAATGCCACGTGGTGGCTTTCAAACAAGCATCTGCCTCTTCCGCAGTGATACTCCACCAAGATTTCATGGCAGGTTTTCCGTTCTCCGACTGTTGCCCTGTACCGTCTAAGGCAGCCGGACCGGAGTTGATTAGATGCAGAAAACCGCCTGCCGCGTCCCCAGAAAGCGTATGCCCTGAGACACGCTTCACCGCTTCTGGACTCCAGTAGGTGCGCACATCGGCAAATATCTGCGCGCTTCCGGTCAACAAATGTCCGAACAGCATGCAAACGCCATTCAGAAAATCGTTTTCGGTGGCGACGATGTAGGGCTGTCGTATCCCATTCCAGTCAAACGAGGAACAGAGGATCGCTTCCAAAAAATCGCCATTGGGAAGGTGATCAGTCCATTGACGCTGTCCTTGAAAACCGCCTGCGATCCCATTGAATCCTTGCGCTTCCTCTTCAAAGCCCAACTCTGCCAAGCGGGGATTTCCGACCATCAAATCGCGGGCGATCAGCGCGCATTTGAGACTGATTTCCCAAGTACGGTCTTTTTCTGCGCGGCTCATTTGTTTATCGGGCGGGTTATAATCCTCCTCTTCCGGGCAGTGGGTCTTCACCCAGGTCATGGCGCGTTCATATTCTTGGGGGTCGTAAATGCCGCGCTCCATGCGCCGGACGAACTCCACCATATCCACCGTCATCACACGCATACCCAAATACCGCTGCAAAAAGGCATGGTCTACCAACGAACCGGCAATGCCCATCGAGACATTGCCCATCGCGACATACGATTTTTCGCGCATGGTAGCGATCGTGATGGCAGAGCGGGCAAATTGCAGCAGTTTTGTCTCCACATCAGCAGGGATCGCGGTATCTCCCGCATCTTGAACATCGCGCCCGTAAATGCTGAAGGCGGGGATTCCCTTTTGCGCGTGCGCAGCCATGACGGCTGCCAGATAAACCGCGCCAGGGCGTTCGGTTCCGTTGAACCCCCAAACCGCAGTGGGGAGATGGGTGTGCATCGACATCGTCTCGGAACCGTAGCACCAACATGGCGTCACGGTAATCACCGCGCCGACGCCCTCGCGTTCAAATTTTTCAGCGCATGCGGCTGCTTCCGCCAATCCGCCGATACAGGTGTCGGCGATGACACATTCAACGGGCAGACCACAGGCATGAAACACCCGGCTGCTGATCAGTTCCGCTGTCGCTTTCGCCATCGCCATCGTTTGGTTTTCGAGGCTTTCGCGCACGCCTTGACGACGCCCGTCAATCGTGGGACGAACCCCGATTTTGGGCAATGTGCCTTGCAGGCGGTTTTGGGGTGGATTCAGTCGATGCATGATTTGCTTTCTCCTGCGCAGTGGATTCGCGTTTTGCGCCCGGTTTCCTGCTATGGGAAAGTCTGAAAGCAGTTTTTCCTCGCATTGTCACTGAAGCCCAAAAGCGAGAAATGTGGCATATAACCCCTGGAGCAGGTGGTTGGCGAGATTGCGCGCTCCGGGGAGCGATTGCCTATGCATGAGATGATGCGGCACAAAGAAGATTTCCAGTCGGTAGAATTGCTGAATGATTATGAACAATTCAAACGGAAGCTGTTCCGGCGGACAGGGCTGGATTTGAACTGCTACAAGTTTGATCAGACCTACCGACGAATATGGAACATGGTGGAACGCGCGCAGTTCGAGCGGTTTACCGACTACTTTGATTACCTACAAGAGAATGAGCGGCATATGCGTTCGTTTGTCGACCGGTTGGCGATCAATGTTTCGGAACTGTTTCGAAACCCAGAACAGTTTCAGGTCTTAAGGACTCGCGCGCTGCCGATGCTTCTGAAACAAAAACGGGCTCTAAAGATATGGAGCGCGGGCTGTTCTTACGGCGCGGAAGCCTACTCACTGGCGATTTTGCTGAATGAAATCGCGCCAGAACATAACCACTCAATTCTTGGAACCGACATCGACCAAAGCGCGCTGGAACGCGCTCTGGAGGGATACTTTGATCAAGCCGATATGAAGAACACCCCCGTGGAACTCCGCTTGCGTTATTTCCGGGAGTGTAAGCTCAATCAGAAAACGGCTTATGAAGCCTCACCTCTGCTGCGCAAATACCTGCGATTTGAAACCCATAATCTATTATCGGACCGGTTTAACCACGATTTTGACCTGATCGTTTGCCGCAATGTGGTGATCTATTTTTCGGATCAAGCGAAGGAACAGGTGTTTCGTGATTTCTATACTGCGCTGAACTCCGGCGGGTATCTTTTTGTCGGCAGTTCAGAACGCATTTTCAATTATCGCGCGATGGGGTTCACGAATCCCGACGCCTTCTTCTACTACAAGCCTTAGGGTGATCTTACCCAGTTTCGCCCACCCTGTCGCGCTCTGTGTAAGATTTCGGTTGGAGGAAAGCGATACGTCTTCGCTGTTATTTGTTGCGGAAACTATTAACCCCCTCCGTAAGGTTCCCCCTGAAATCAAGGGGAACCGGATGCGCTTGCCTTTCCCGCGCACATCCCAAATGCCGTTCCCTATCTGGTATAATCGGATTGCGTTTTACGCAATCTATCCTTTAATTAATTCCTTATTTTGGAAGGAGACTCATCAGCGAATGAATGTCCAAAATTTAATACAAGAAGCGAAAGAAGCCGTCGACTATTTTATCCGATCTTTGGAGCATATCCCCGCCGATAAACGCGATTGGCAGCCCCAGTCCGGCGTGAAGAGCGCAAGCGAGATCGCCCGACATGTTTCCTATTGGAACGCGGTGTTTGCTCACTCTTTGGCAGGGCAAGCGTCCTTAGACCTGGAAGAAAACGCATGGCTGGAATCACAGGCGCAAACCGATACGCTCGCGCTGTCGCAATCGATGGCGCATCTGTTCTTGGAGGCGATCGAGTCCTTGAGCAATGAGGACCTGCAAAAAGAGGTCGAAATGCCATGGGGAACGCGCCTCATTTGGCAGCCGATCTTGACCAACATTCAACATATTTATTATCACATCGGGCAGTTTTCCTACATTCAGACGATGTTGGGCGATCAAGAGGATTACTGGGGATGAGAAAGATCGTGGAATTGGCGCTGTTCACAGAACAAGTGGAAGCAATGACCGATTTCTATCGCAAGGCGATAGGGATTGAGCCCGATTATGCCGATGCGCATGTCGCTGTGTTTCATATCGGAGAGATGACGCTGTTGATCCATGAGAAGGGCGAACCGCAGCCTGGCATGCCGCCCAATCAAGATCATTTTGCGCTGAGAACTGCCGCATTGGATGAAACGACCCAAGCCCTGAAGGCGCGAGGCATCGAGTTTGCTTTAGAACCGCGCTCCTATGATTGGGGACGATCCGCTTACTTACGGGACCCCGACGGGCGCATGTTGGAATTGCACGAAGAGGAATAAATAATGCAGACTTTAACCCTGACAACGGACTTTAAGACGCGAATCTCACGGGTTCAGTTGAACCGCCCTGAGACGCACAACGCTTTCAACGAAGTGTTGATCAAAGAACTGACCGATACCTTCCTGATGTTGATGAATGACAACCATACCGAAATCATCATCTTATCCGGGTCGGGCAAATCGTTCTGCGCGGGCGCGGACCTGAATTGGATGGGCGCGATGGTAAGCTATACGCGCGCTCAGAATGTAGAAGACGCCCAAGCGATGGCAGAAATGTTTGAAGTCATCGATGTTTGCCAAAAACCGGTTTTGGGTCAAGTGCATGGCGCGGCATTGGGCGGCGGCGCAGGGCTGGCGGCGGTCTGCGATTGGGTGGCAGTTGCGCCGGAAGCGACCTTCGCTTTTAGCGAGGTGAAGCTGGGGTTGATTCCCTCGGTGATTTCGCCTTATGTCGTTCGAAAAATCGGCTACAGTTATGCGCGCGCGCTGTTTGTTTCGGGCGAACGGTTCGATGCGGAAACCGCGCTTCGGATTGGGTTGGCTCATAAAATCGTTCCGGCAGATCAACTGGAGACGACGGTGGACGCGATGGCGAAATCGCTCTTGAAGAATGGGCGGTGCGCGATGGCAGAATCGAAGGCGTTGCTGCGCGCATTGCCAGAAATGTCCCATGCAGAAGCAAGAGTCTTTACCGTGAACAAAATCGCGGACATTCGCGTGGGACCGGAAGCGCAAGAAGGGATCAAGGCTTTTTTGGAGAAACGCCGACCGTCCTATGTGGAAGATGATTGAACAAAGGGGAAATATCGAGGGAGAAAACAAAAGTTTAGAGATGGTATAATAAGGGAAGTGGAGAAAATGCCCGTGAAAATTTACGAGGAATTTGTTGATTTCTTAGCGAATAGCGTTCCGGATCAGTTGATCGCTTTTCATCCTTCACCCGAAACGCAAGCGAGAGCATACGAACTTCTTACGCGTGAAAAATCGGGGGAGTTAAAAGGAGATGAGCGTGTCGAGTTGGATTACTACGAGACACTGGAACAGGTCTTTCGCTTAGCAAAGGCGCGCGCCCATCGCAAAATGGCAGGGCTATGAGGTCTCATTTATCTAAGACTCTTCTATCTAAGACTCTTCGTGAACAAGCGGCTGGAAGGGCAGGGCACCGATGCGAATGCAAAATTAGTGATCAGGACACCTACTTCGGCTTCGAGGTTGATCATGTTATTAGCCGGAAACACGGAGGTAGAAACTCATTTAAGAATCTTGCGTACGCTTGCTTCCTTTGCAACCGACATAAAGGCATTGACATTGGCTCACTCCACAACGAAACAGGAGAGTTCACCCGTTTTTTTAATCCCAGGATAGATAACTGGAAAGATCACTTTGCTATGGATGGAGCGTTAATTATTCCTCGCACCGCTATTGGAGAAGTTACGATCGCAATCTTGCAGTTCAACTCTTGGGCAAGAATTCAAGAACGAGAGAACCTCATAATAGCTGGCAGATACACCCCCGATGAAATCGTAGAAGAAGGTGATTAGAAAACTCTTAAGGAGGATTGTGCAATGGAAGGTTTGATCGGACAGAAAGTCCGTTTATCGCCCGCCGACAAAGAGAAGCACTTCGAGAACGCGCTGCGCTGGATGAACGATCCAGAAGTCACGCGCTGGACAATGATGGGCGATATGCCTATCACGCGAGTGGCGGAAGAAGAGTTCTTTGATCGCATGCTCAAGCCCAACGATACAGAGATTCTCTTTGCAATAGAGACTTTGGACGGACAGCATATCGGTTTTTCGGGGATTCACCAAATCGACTGGCGACATGGCGTTGCCACGACAGGTAGTATCATTGGCGAGAAATCGTATTGGCGCCATGGCTTCGGCTCAGAGGCAGCGCGGCTCCGAACCAATTATGCGTTTGATGTGTTGGGGCTTCGGATGCTGCTTTCTTCGGCGTTTTCGGACAACACCGGTTCCTTAAAAATGTTGAAAAAAGCAGGCTATGCGGAAGTAGGGCGGATGCCCAAACGCTACTGGAAGCGCGGCGCGTACCGCGACATGATTCTGCTGGTAGTGGATCGCGATTCGCGAGTTCCATGAAAAAACCGGGATTTCTCAGCCGGAACCTTTTTTTGCTGGGGCTGGCAAGCTTTCTGACCGATGTCAGCAGCGAAATGATCTACCCGCTGCTTGCGCCTTTTCTCATCACGACTCTGGGAGCGTCGCCAGCAATTTTGGGCGTGATCGAGGGGATTGCGGAAGCGACCGCCAGCCTTTTGCGCGTTTTTTCGGGCTATTGGTCCGACTTGATGGGCAGGCGTAAACCGTGGGCGGTGGGTGGGTACGCCTGTTCGTTGCTGGGACGCGGCGCGCTGTATCTGGCTCAAGGGTGGGGGCTGGTTCTCACAGGGCGAGTGATTGACCGTTTCGGGAAAGGCATCCGTACCGCCCCCCGGGACGCGTTGATCGCGGAAAGCGTGCCGCCGGAACAGATGGGCAGGGGCTTTGGTTTCCACCGAACGATGGACACGCTGGGGGCGGTCTGCGGGGTTTCTCTCGCTTACCTGTTCTTGAGCTGGCAAGAGGTCTCCAGCAATCTGCGTGGACTATTTTTGATCTCGATTGTGCCTGCGCTATTGGGTGTCTTCGCGCTGATGGCGATCCGCGAACCGCGTAAGCCCGTTGCTGTTCCTGCGCCCTCTCTCCCCAAAGGAAGTCGATTCACTTTGCGCCAGGGCTGGTTGGCTTGGCGCGCGCTGCCTGCGCCGCTGCGCTGGTTTTTGGGATTGACCTTTCTCTTTACCCTGGGCAATTCCTCCAACCAGTTTTTGTTGCTGCGCGCCAGCGACTTAGGCTTCGACTTAAAGGGCGTGGTACTTTTATATCTTCTGTTCAATGTGACCTCGTCCTTGATTTCCTACCCGGCAGGGCGTCATTCGGACCGGTGGGGGCGGCGCGGGATGTTGGTTTGGGGAACCTTGCTGTACGGGATAGTCTATTTCGGCTTCGGAGCGTTGACCTGGCTCTCGCTGAACGATTTGCAGACGCGCGGGCTTGTTTGGCTGCTATTTGCGCTGTACGGGGTTTATCATGGGGCAACGGACGGTGTGGAAAAGGCATTGATTGCCGATATGGCGCCTGCTGAGCGGAAAGCGACGGTTTTGGGGCTGCATGCGATGTTGAAAGGGATTGGACTGCTGCCTGCGTCCGCGCTGGCGGGCATTTTGTGGAGTTCCGTCGGACCGCACGCGCCTTTCTATTTTGGCGGCGCGCTCGCGCTGCTGACCGCTTGGGGCTTGAGAAGGATTTTGTAGGACCGTTCCCCTTCAAATCGCTCTCATTTATCCCATAATCGATACTGTTATTATGAAAGCATCGAATACTCGTGTCGAGATTCTGTTTCCAAGCATAGGACAGCCTGCGCCTGCCGCCATGGCAGGTATGCGTGATGGGTTTGTTACGGTCAAATTGGCTTTGGAACTGATTCCCCAGCGATTGCTGCAATCCGGGCAATTCGCGGTGCTGCGCATGCATAACGAAAGCGCGCAGTTAGAGATGAAATCGGAAATCGTGGAGTGCGGGACGAACTGGTTGAAACTGCGCATGCCCCAAGAAGCCGTGATGACCAAGAAACGCTCACATACACGAATTCAGCTCAATGCGCCGGTGCAGTTGCGCTCCCTGGATGAACCGGAGATGGATCCTATCGACGGGGTAGTGATTGATTTGAGTATGGGCGGCATGCAGCTGATTCTCCACTCGCGCCAAACGCTGCCGGAAAGGGTCTCGGTGGAGTTTGAGATGTTCGAGGAGGATGTGCCAATCAAAGCGACGGCGCGTGTCGCCTGGTCGAAGGTTTTCAAAGAGTCTTATCTTCGCGTCGGTCTCCAATTTTTGGAGATGCCCCGAATCGACCTTTTGCGTATCAAGCGTTTGACCGATCTTCAAGGGATGATGTGAGGAGAGAACCCCCTCTGTCGGGTTCCCCCTGCCAGCAAGGGGAACCGAAAAGCGCGTTGACAGCATTGCCCCAACATTCCTCAAAAAGAGACTCGAGGTTTCACCGCTTCAAACGCAGGGTGATTTCTTGAGAAGAGGACAACAGGAACGGTTTCTTCTCTTTGCGTGTCCATGCTAATTTCAAGACTCCCGCCTGCGCTTCTATCACCCGCGCATGCCCTAACAGGGTTGTTTGCAGAAACTCTTTGCCGCTGGCAAGACGGGCGCGCTCGGAGACCATCAATACTTGGTATTCTGTGCCTGATGGCAGCGAAATCGCTTCTCCCGCTTCAATCAGGAACTCTTTGTCATTCAAAGGGGTCGGGCGAAAAAGGACCCAAGCAGCAGGGTTGTTTTCATAGATGTGGCTGGTGATCCGATAAGCGACGCGCCTGACTGCTTGATCTAAATCGTCCTGATTCAAGCCCCCTTTCTGCAGGACATTCAGCAGCGTTTCGTACCGGGGCGCGGAGATGTTCCAATCGCTTTCTGCCGAAAAGGAGCCGCCGAACAGATGCTTGCCAGTGGTCATGTCGGTTACTTGAAAGGAGACTTCGACCGCATAACAAAGCGCCGCCGCATCGAATGCCTTCCGCTCTCGACACTCCACGCTTTGGATGACGCCCGTCACTAAATAGCGAGCATTCAGTTTGCTGCCCAGTTGGATGGCGGTCTGCGGGTCAGTATAGCCTGCTTGTCCCAATTCCGCTTCGGAAACGATCCCCCGCCAGGATTGCTCATCACGCGCCACAACCGGGAGTCCCCACTTCAAGAGTTCATTAACCAGATAGCTCCGAAGCGACGCTCCCAATTCCCGCCACCCGCCCCGCCGGTAAGAATAGACAGTCTCAAAATCCATCACATGATAGGCGTTGGGCAGGCTCTTTTCTGTCTCAGGCTGCCCCATCGTGGGCGCGCTGAGCAGGCAAAAACAGAGACCGATCCAGAGAGCCAATCCCCCCCTATGCCCCTTTAGAAACGCGAATTTGCTTTTCATCTCTCGTTCGTCTACTTCATTTCTCCTAACAAAGTGGATATGCCGTACCGATTCCCCTTACTGGCAGGGAGAACCCAACTTAACTGTCCCTGAATGCGCCTGTTTTTCCTGGATTCCCGCGTTCAAGGGAATGACGAGGATGCCTGCCTAACATTAGACGAAGAACTGGTTTTCGCGTTATCCTTAAGCAGAGAGGTATAATTATCGCTATGCCGGAACAAGAGAGTATTTTAGATGCCGAGCAGATACGCGGGTTGATTCCTCACCGATACCCTTTTCTGCTTGTAGACCGCATTTTAGAAGTAGAACCGGGTAAACGAGCCGTGGGCTTGAAAAATGTGACCATCAATGAACCGTTCTTTCAGGGACATTTTCCATCACAGGCGATTATGCCAGGCGTTTTGATTGTGGAGGCGATGGCGCAGGTGGGCGGCGTGATGATGATGCTGGTTCCTGAGCTCTATGGGAAAATGCCGATGCTGGGGGGATTGGAGAACGTTCGATTCCGTAAGCCGGTGCTGCCGGGAGACACGCTGATCACGGAGGCAGAGATGCTCTGGAACCGACGCGATGTGGGGCGCGTGAAAGTGGTCGGTCGTGTGAACAACGAAGTGGTTGCGGAAGCGGAAATCATTTTCGCGCTGGTTGCGCCGGATAAATTCCAAAGACCCACGGCTGCTTCTCTGTTTGGAGTCGCGGAAGGCGTGGCGGCGACGCCCACGCGTTAAGTCCATCGGACAAGGATCGTCAATGGCAAACATTCATCCAACCGCAATCGTTCATACCACAGCGGAAATCGCTGAAGAGGTTGAGATCGGACCCTACTGCCTGGTGGGAGAGAAGGCAGTGATTGGGAAAGGGACCCGATTGGAGGCGCATGTCGTGGTCGATTCATGGACCGTGCTGGGCGAGTCGAACCATCTCTTTTGGGGGGTGATCGTCGGCGCGCCGCCCCAAGACCGGAAGTATAAAAACGAGCCGACCTGCCTGAAAATTGGCAGCCATAACATCATCCGAGAATATGTCACGCTTCACCGCGCCAGCGGTGAAGGCGAAGAGACCCTCATCGGCGACCACAACTTTTTTATGGCGTATTCCCATGTGGGGCATAACAGCCGTGTGGGCAGCCATGTAGTAATGGCGAACTCGGTGGGCATCGGCGGACATTCGGTGATTGAGGATTATGTGAATTTTGGAGGATTGGTCGGTGTCCACCAGTTTACAACCATCGGAGCCTATGCGATGATCGGCGGAATGTCGCGCATCAACCGTGACGCGCCTCCCTATATGTTGATTGAAGGCAGCCCTTTCAAGGTTTATGGCATCAACTCAATCGGTCTGCAGCGCGCTGGATTTTCCCAAGAAACGCGCGACACCCTGAAAACGGCTTGCCGCCTGCTTTACTACTCCAACTTAAAAATTGCTCAGGCTATCGAGAAAATCCGGGCGGAATTGCCTGCCATTCCCGAAATCGACCATCTCATCGAGTCGCTGGAAGCCTCGCGTTTGGGACGCAATGGGCGAGCCTTAGACAGGCGGTAGCGGGATGGAACGGTCGATAGCGATTGTTTCGGGCGAGGCGTCCGGCGATTTGTATGGCGCGGACCTCGCCAACACCTTGAAAGCGCGTTACCCCCAAACGCGGATCGGTGGGGTGGGCGGCGCGCGCATGGGCGAGTCGGGCGTGAAGATTTGGCAGGATAGCCGGCTGTGGGGTTCCATCGGCGTAATAGAGGCGTTTAAGGTCGCGCCCCGCGTGATTTATGCGATGCAAGTGGTGAAGCGTCAACTCAAGCGTCAAGCCATCGACCTGCTTATTCCCATCGACTTTGGCGCGTTCAATGTGCCGCTCTGCCGCTGGACCAAACGGCAGGGGCTGCCCGTGCTTTATTATATTCCGCCGGGTTCTTGGCGGCGGGATCGGCAGGGCAAAGACCTGCCCTTCATCACCGACTGCATTGCGACCCCCTTTCCTTGGTCGGCCGAGATTCTTCAACGCATGGGCGCAAATGCGCATTGGGTCGGTCACCCTCTGACCCAGTTGTCGCGCCCCACCGAAACGAAAGCGGCGTTTTGTGACCGGTTTGGATTGGACCCGGACCGCCCCATCATTGGGATCTTGCCCGGCAGCCGCCGCCACGAAGTGCGCCATTTGACGCCCGCTTTCGCGCGCGCTTGTGAACAGCTCCATCGCAAAAAACCAGAGGTTCAGTTTGTGTTGTCTGTGATGCCCCACTTTTCGCCCGATTTTGTGCAAGCGCTTTGGCAAAGTCAGTCGAACTTGCTGGTCCCCATGGAAACACGCAGTATTCAAAACATGATTGCCCACACAGACGCGCTGCTTTGTTGTTCGGGGACCGCCACACTGGAAGCGGCTCTGCTGAACACGCCGATGTTGATTAGCTATCGCGGTTCTTCGCTGATGACTATGGAGTATCATCTGCGCAAAAGGCGCCTAAGTGTTTCCTACATCGGACTGCCAAACCTGATATTGGAGCGGAAACTCTGTCCAGAGTTCCTCCAAGAGGAGGTGCAGCCCAAAGTCTTATGCGGTCTACTGCTGGAACTTTTGGACAAACAAGAAGCCTATCAGACACAGATGGAGGGGTTTGCGGAAATTCGCGCGCTTTTGGGCAACAAAAAGAGTTCTTGGGAAGTAACAGAACTCATAGACCAAATGTTTTTGGGAGGAGAAGAGTGAGACCCTTGATTGAATTGTTTGATTGGACACGAGCGAGCGAAAGCGACTTCGCCGCGTTGAACGCTTTTAGCAATCGGATGCGCGCGGAGGCAACGCCCGAATACCCGCCCTTAACTCTGCAAGAGACCCAGGCGCAGTTTCAGAACATCCCCGATTTTGTGGAGATACGCATGTGGCTCATTTGGAACGAGACGCATGACCAGATCGTGGGGCTATGCTCCTGCAATATTCTGAATGCAGATCATAACCAACATTTAGCGCAGTTGGGACTGGAGATTCTGCCCGAAGCGCGTCGCCAGGGACTGGGCAGCGCGCTGCTGACGAAAGCGGTTGCGATGACCGAGGAGACCGGACGCCGTTTGTTGATCGCTCAAACCCAGTCGAATGTGCCAGCAGGCGAAGAATTTATGCAGCGCATCGGCGCGGAAGTGGGGCTGAAGATGGGTTCAAACCAGTTGGAAATTGATACCCTGGATCGCGCGCTATTGATACGCTGGCTCGCGAAAGGAGACACGTTAAGCGAGACCTTCGAGTTTGGACTGTGGGAAGGCGCATACCCTGAGGAGGATTTGGAAACCATCGCTACGATGCACGAGGTGATGAACACCACGCCGCTGGATGATTTGGAGATTGAGGATATGCGCTGGACACCGGAGCAGCTCCGTCAGATGGAAGCCTATTTCATGCAGCAGGGTATGGAGCGCTGGACGCAATATGCGCGTCACAAGGCAAGTGGAAAGATCGCAGGATACACCGAGATGTTTTGGAAATCGACAAAACCAGAATACTTAAATCAGGGCGATACCGGTGTCTTTCCAGAGTTTAGGGGGCATGGCATCGGTCGTTACTTGAAAGCGAAGATGATGGAACTGATGCTTGAGCGGAAACCGCAAGCGAAATTTGTCCGGACCGGCAACGCATATTCCAACGCGCCGATGCTGAAGATTAACGAGGAGATGGGGTTTAAGCCGTTTCGCTCCACGATTACTTGGCAGATTCCGCTGGACAAGGCAAAAGCCTATTTGTCTGAACGACATTAAAAGCAAACGCTTGGGCGTCACAGGAGGATGCCCACGTTTGGAAGGCGAAGTTCCGTCTTCGCCGTTGATGTTTGTGTGTGTGCCTACACGCCTTTACTGACAAAACCTTCTGAATGCCTCACCAAACAGGCATGGTTCTCTAAAGACATCGCGACCCAACAGACATTCGCTTAGAATAGCAACGAATGATTAAAGTCAAGAAAAAGATAAGAAGATAGCGCTGCGAACGGATTTGCCTTCAGACGAGTATAACCCCTTAGCAATCGCACTATCCTTTTCTATATAGGAAAGGACAACGAGGTGAAAAATGAATATTCGACCCTTTACATCAGAGGATTACGAGGCGCATGCGCGGGTACAAAATGAGGTCTATAGCGAGTATCCCACCACGGTGGAGGAGATACGTTATGATGACGAAACGCGCGATAAGAAATGCCGTTTCCAACGCTATGTCATCGAGCATGAGGGCAGCATCATCGGTTCAGGCTCTTTTGGGCATATGAGTTTCCTGTTCCACCCGCATAAATATTCAGTGGATGTGACGATTATGCCAGAGTATCAAGGGCATGGCTTTGGGAAAGCGATGTACCAGTTTTTGCTCGATCAACTCGCGCCCTTAGAGCCGGTCAGTCTGCGAGTGTTTGCGCGGGAGGATATGGCGCGCTCGATGCGGTTTATTCATGACCGGGGCTTTATCGAGGATGAACGCGCCTGGGAATCGAGATTGGACCCGACAACGGTGGACTTCTCGCCTTATGAAGGATTGCAAGAGCGCTTGGCAATGGAAGGAATCGTGATCAAGACCTATGCGCAACTGAAAGAGGACCCGGACTGCCATCGGAAAATCTGGGAGATGGACAATGAAATCTCCTTAGATATGCCTATGCCGGAGCCGATAACCCTGCCCGATGAAGAGCATTTTGTGAATCGCGTCTTTAACAATCCGAACCTGCTGCCGGACGCTTTCTTTATCGCGATGCACGGCGACGAATACATCGGTTGCAGCACCCTCTGGTCCAGTCAAGGCAACGACGATCTCTATACTGGATTGACAGGGGTTCGCCAACCCTACCGCAAACGAGGGATCGCGCTCGCCATGAAACTGCGCGCGGTTGCTTATGCGCAGGAGCGGGGCGTTCGAGTGGTCAAGACCTGGAACGACCAGACCAACCGCAATATGCTGGGCATAAACGAGCGATTAGGGTTCGTGAAACAGCCCGCTTGGGTCGGTTTCAAAAAGCCATTGCGAGATGAGACATGAGCCTGACGATACGCCCTTTTGAAGAGAGGGACTATGAGCCGATGTGCGCGCTGCGCAATATCATCTATCCCCGGTTCCCAACCACCCCTGAATTGATGCGCTACCAGGATGAAAACAACGATCCGAAGTGCAAACGGCAACTCTGGGTGGCGGAATGGGAGGGTCAATTCGCAGGGATAGGGCTATACGCGCAGTCGCCCTGGTCCTATCATCCTCAGCATTTCATGCTGCGTCTCTATACGCATCCTGATCTTCGGAACCGGGGTATTGGGACTGCGCTCTATCAAACGGTGATAGAGGCTCTGGAGGAGTTGCGATACACCGAGTTGAAAGCGATGATCGATGAGGACCAACCCGAAGGGCTCCATTTCGCCCAAAAGCATGGATTTGTAGAGGTAGAACGTCTTTCGGAGTCGGAGTTGGAGTTGGCATCGATGAATCTGACGCTGTTTGAGGGCGCGCTGGAAAAAGCTGCCTCGCATGGCATTGAGATTCGCTCGTATGTGGAACTGGAGGCGGACCCCGACCGGAATCGCAAAATCTATGAGATGCACAGCCAAGTGATGCAGGATGTGCCTTGGGACGGCGCGCATACCCAACCAGAGTTTGAGCAGTTTTGCAAGCAGTTTTCCAGCCCGCAATTCCTGCCGGACCTCTACTTCTTGGCAATGCACGAAGGGCGGTGTGTGGGAATGTCCGCGCTTTGGGGCATGGTTCGAGAAGGCTACTTAGATACAGGACTCACGGGCATGCTGCGCGAATACAGAGGGAAGGGAATCGCTTCCGCTTTGAAAGTTCGCGCCCTGACCGCTGCCAAAGCGAAAGGGTATACCCATGTGAAAACCGAAAATCATGTGGAGAACCGCCCCATGCTCTCGATAAACGAGCGATTGGGTTTTGCGAAAGTGCCGGAAGTGATTATCTTTGCGAAGCGACAGGAGAGAAATGAGTCATGAGTTTACCCATCGTAGAATTGAGCGGCGCGCCCTATGAGCAGGGCATTCAACAAGCAGACGCGCTGAAGGAGCGCATTCTTCATAATGTCGAGGTCTATTTTGACCGCTTCCGGCGCGAAGGACGCCTCAGCGACGATCAGATTATGGACCGGGCGCGCCAGTATCAAGCGGCGATGGAACATCAAAGCGAACCCTACATGGCGATGATTCGGGGAATGGCGGACCGCCTCGCGCTTCCGGTGGAGGCGTTGGTAGCCGTGAATGTTCGCTACGAAATTCTTTATGATCGTTTCACCGCCAACGCCTTGGAGGATAACCCGGACTTCCTTGTTAGCGTGGGGGTTCAGGGCGAATGTACCGGCTTCGCAATTCTGCCGGAACGGTCTGCCAACGGTCACCTGCTATTAGGTCAGAATTGGGACTGGATACCGCAAGTGAAAGGCGCGATTCTTCGAACGACGGAACCGGAGGGTCTGCAAACCCTCAGTTTCACGGAGGCGGGCGTTGTGGCGGGCAAAATCGGTTTCAATTCCGCCGGGGTCGGCATCACGGTCAACGGCTTGATGAGCCTCAAGGATGATTGGTCTCGCCTTCAGAAGCCGTTCCATATGCGCTGTTATGATGCGTTGCGAACCCGCAGCCTAAAAGAGACGGTTCACGCGTTGACCGGAACGCCCCGCTCCTGCTCCGCGAATTTTCTGATTGCCTGCGCGCCGGATCAAGCGGTCGATGTGGAGATGGCGCCCGACACGCATCGCCTGCTTTCGCCTGAGAACGGAATCTTGGTGCATACGAATCATTTCTTAGACCCCGCGCAATTGCAGGTCATCGAACCGCCCAGCGAAAAACGCCCCCACTCTTATCACCGGAGGGCGCGCTTGTTGGAATTGCTGGAGGCGGAGGGCAGCATCGGAATCGGCGATATGCAGAACTTCCTGCAGGACCGCGACGGCTACCCCTATTCGATATGCCGTGATGCGGATGAATCGGAACCCTCAGAAGAGCATTATATTACCGTCACATCCGTGATTATGGATATGCAGGCTCGTTCGCTCTGGATCACGGACGGACAGCCCGACCGCGCGCCTTACGAAACTTACGCGCTGTAGAACGCACCGTTCTCTTTTTTCAGATAGACCAGCAGGCAATGGATGTCGGCGGGACGGACTCCCGGCACACGCGCCGCTTGCCCAACGGTTCGGGGGCGCGCTTTTGCCAATTTCTCCCGCGATTCTTTGGAAATGGCGCGCAAGAGGTGATAGTCCAAGTCATCGGGTATGCGCCAATGCTCCAGCTTCTGTTGCTGCTGCACCTGCTGACTCTGCTTTTTCAGGTATGCCTCATATTTCGCGTTGATCTCGATCTGTTCAACCACGTCTGAAGGCGCGGGATTCTCCCACCCCAACAGCGCGCTGAGAGTCTCGTATCGCGCGCCGGGGCGGCGCAGGTAATCATACGCGCTGACGCGGTCTGAGACCATCGATTGCCCGTTTGCTTGCAGCCAGGGATTATGCTTGCCGCTCACGAACTCGCTTTGCAACCGCTCGGTTTCGGTTTCAATCCCATGCCTCTTTTGAGTGAATCGCTGCCATCGTTCGTCATCCACCAGTCCCACCGCGCGCCCGACGGGGGTCAAGCGTTCATCAGCATTATCGTGCCGGAGGGTTAAGCGGTATTCGGCGCGTCCAGTCAGCATGCGGTAGGGGTCTTCCACGCCTTTGGTCACCAAATCATCAATCAACACACCGATATAGCTGCGGGCGCGCTCCAACACCAGCGGTTCGCGGTTTTGCGCATACAGCGCGGCATTGATCCCTGCCACTAAGCCTTGCGCAGCGGCTTCCTCATAGCCGGAAGTGCCATTGATCTGCCCCGCTAAGAACAAACCCTCCACTTCCCGCGCCATCAAAGTCAGATGCAGCTGATCGGGATAGACCATATCGTACTCAACCGCGTAGCCTGCGCGAATCATCTCGACTTGTTCCATGCCGGGCATCGCTTGCAAGATTTCCATCTGCGTTTCTTCGGGCAGACTGGTGGACATCCCTTGCACATAGAGGTCTTCTTGATCCCAGTACTCCTGCTCCAGGAAAATCGGGTGAGCGCGCTTTTCTGGGAAGCGGTGAATTTTATCTTCGATGCTGGGACAGTAGCGCGGTCCTGTGCCTTGAATCTGCCCACTGTACATGGCAGACCGGTGCAGGTTCGCTTGAATAACCGCATGCGCGCGTTCGTTGGTGTAGGTCTGCCAGCACGGGAGTAGGAGACGCGCAAATTCAAGACGCGCATGCTTGAAAGAGAAAGGCGGAGAGTCTTCTTCCGGCTCGATTAGAATCATTTGGGTAAGGTCTATGGACGACTTGCGCAAGCGCGGGGTGGTTCCTGTCTTGAAGCGCCCCATGCGGAACCCCAGTGCGCGGAGCGACTGCGACAGCCCTCCCACCGGCGGGTCCCCGTGTCGAGCCGCTTCGATTTTCTGTTCGCCCAAGTGACACAACCCATTCAAAAAGGTGCCGGTTGTGATGATAACGGCATGCGCAGTGACCTCTGAACCGTCCGCGAGTTTCACGCCCACGATCCGGTTTTGGTGGGTCAGCAGTCCCTCCACCGCGTTTTCTACTAAAGCCAAGTGGGGTTGACTTTCCATAACCCGGCGCATGGTTTGGGGGTAGATCGATTTGTCGGCATGGGCGCGCAAAGTCTGCACGGCGGGACCTTTGCCTGTGCCAACGCGCCGGATATGGGTCAGGCTCAAATCGGTATTGATACCCATTTGTCCGCCCAAAGCGTCCACCTCGCGCGCCAAGTGTCCCTTGGCTGGTCCGCCAATGGAGCAGTTGCAGGGCATGTAGGCGATGCGTTCGCGGTTCAGTGTAAAGCTCGCGGTCTGGCAGCCCATGCGCGCAGCCGCCAATGCGGCTTCCACGCCCGCATGTCCGGTTCCCACCACAATCACATCGTAATCTCGATTCATAGCCGATAGATTCTACTCTATGGTTTCTCATTGAGTTTCTCTTCGGTCGGAGATAATTATGGAGAAATATCACAGAGGCAAGCGCAACACGCGATTGGTCAATTCATCCTTTAAGCAATACCGTAGTCAAAGTTTTCATCGGTAGCCAATTTCATGCGCGTTTAGATGTCCTACGTGATTTCTCTTTCAACAATCGCTCCCGTAGAGACTTAGTGGGGTATTGCTGCTCATACTCTTCGTAGCGCGCGTTTGATTCTTCCTGAATCTTCTCCAAGTAAGAATCAATCTCAGAGCGATTCCATAAGTAATAGGTGATGACCGCATACACATCAGTCAAATTCAAGGTTGGATATTTGAGTACGATTTCTTCCGCGCTATAGCCGTTTCCAAAAGCAAGGATAAGAGTCTCTAAAGTTATTCGCGTGTCCCCCACACGAATGACCCCATGTTCATCGATTTTCAACGGAGCAGGTTGGAATGTTAATGAGTTCAGTGTTGTCATGTTTGCACCCTGAGCGATTACACCTAAATAAACAGCAAGTTAAACCGAATTTCAAGCGCGTTTGCTGAGTAGATGATCTCGGACTGTCATCGTGAAGCTGAGAAGCAGCGACAAGAGTGTCAAAGGCAGCAAGAACCATAGCAAGATAGAACTGAACAGCGGCAGTGAGTCGTGCTGGGTTGCCCGCAAGATAAGGAAAGCAGTATAGATACAGTAGTAGGCGATGAAGATAAACGCCTCCCAGCGTTGAATGATGAATCCCGTGAAGAAAATGGGAAAACATGCGGCTGCCACCGCAATCATGATGGGGATGTCGAAATGGAGCATGGCGGAAGCGACCGGGATACCTTGCGGCGCAAAAAGGCTGCTCGCGCCTAGAATCATCAAGATGTTAAAGATATTGCTGCCCACCACGTTGCCCACAGCAATATCGCGCTCGCCCCGTATCGTGGCGACCACGGAGGTCGCCAATTCCGGCAGTGAAGTTCCCGCTGCCACGACGGTCAACCCGATAATCATCTCGCTGACGCCCATCAGCCGGGCAATCTCTATCGCGCCTTGCACCAGCCAGCGCGCGCCCAGCACCAACATCCCTATCCCGACGAGGACACAGATCACCTGGAACAGGGGACTTGCCCAGAACCCTCTTTCCGGTTGCGCTTCCTCTGTTTCATGCCGGTTGTTCTCACGCTTGCCTGCGACAATCGTCCATAGGGTGTAGGCAATTGCGCCCAAAAACAACAACAGCCCATCCAAGCGTGAAATGGAGCCGTCCAAGCTCAAAATCAGAAGCAGCAGGGATAGCAAGATCATGACAGGCACATCCAACCGCACAATTTTCGTGGAGACCACCAACGGGGCAAATAGCGCGGACGCGCCCAAAATAAAGAGGACATTGAAAATGTTGCTGCCGACGACATTTCCAATGGCGATGTCGGGCTGCCCTTTGAAGGCAGAGATTAAAGAGACCGAGAGTTCCGGCGCGCTGGTTCCATAGGCGACCACGGTTAAACCAATGACCAGCGGGGAAACCCCGACACGGATTGCGAGACGCGACGCGCCACGCACCAAGACTTCTGCGCCAACCGTTAGGATAACCAATCCCAAAATAAAGAGAACGAGTGTTAATGGATTCATGTAAGGAATACTGCCTGTCAAAGTGTCTTAGGGTCTGATCTCGATAAACTCGATCTGTTTGAGGTAAGGCGCCAGACGAGTTTTCAGCGAGTCATCGCCGCACACGATCAGGTATGCGCCTTCTTCTTGGAGTTTTTCTTGCAGGAAGAGATGCCCGTTGCTTTCCAGCGCGGAGGTCTCTAAGTTGGGAATGGATTTGGCTTGGATATCGCGCAAAACATCTTCCGCGAGCGAACGGTAGCCCTGCAGGATCGACTCCCGAAGCCGCTGTTGTGAACCTAAACCGAGCCAGCCGCTTTCGCCCATATCGTGAACCGTTGTCGTGATGGCATCGGGGTCGATCAGGAAGACCACACGCAGTTTTGCGCCGGTTCCTTGCGCTTCCGCGACGGCTCGCGCAAGCGCTTGATCATAATCGTAAGGACTGGTTAATATCAAATAGACGACTTTCATACTTGTCAACTGTTCACCATGTCAACCCTAAAAGGGGCCAATAAAACCGCGCAACCGCATAAAAGATAATGTAGCTTAAGATATTTAATATCAATCCCCATTTGGCGGCTTGCGACGGGCGCACATACCCGGACCCCACAATCATCGCGATGGCAGGCGTGCTGATTGAGAACATAAATGACAATCCTGCAGGCAGCACACATCCCAGCGTGATGATACGCGCATCCAATCCGATACTCTCAGACAAAGGTATCGCAATCGGGGTCAGCATGGCGACCGCTGCGGCATTGCTCATGAATTCAGTGAGAGTGACACCCGCCGCCGCAACTAATAAAAACAACCCATCGTGCGAAGTCAGATTTTTCGGAAAGATGGTGCTGGCAATAAAATCGGAGCCGCCCGTTTCCGTCAATGTTTTACTCAGCGCAATTGCGCTGCCGTACATCAATATAATACCCCAATTCACATCGGCTTCGACCTCGCGCCAATCCGCCACCCTCAAC
The DNA here is from genome assembly GCA_026129765.1 of Fimbriimonadia bacterium. Lineage (GTDB taxonomy): Bacteria > Armatimonadota > Fimbriimonadia > Fimbriimonadales > GBS-DC > JAHCHP01. The sequence goes on from JAHCHP010000004.1 coordinate 24,343, forward strand.
GCAAACGCCAGCATCACCCCAATAAACGCGACGGTTTCCAGTCCCCATTGGTCGCTGAAACCCACCCACAGCACGATGGTGATGAGCATCACCAAGACCACATTCTTTTCGCGCATAGACATTGGTCCCAGCGCGGAGGCTTGCGCTTTCAGATAGTCCATCGCTTGATCAAGAGAAACTTTTTGTTCGCGCCCCACCCGAGTCAACAGGAAATAGGAAGCGACTAACATGGCTAACACAATCGGCGCGTTCAGCAGGGTCCATTCGGTAAAGCCAATGGTCTGCCCTGTGGTATTTTTCAAAATGTCGATGGCTAAGGGGGCGCGCGCGCCGCCCAACATCGTGGCATTCGCGCCTAAGACTGCTCCCCAGCCCATGGCGAAGAAGATCATGGAGCCGAACCGGCTGCCGGGTCTCGCTTTTGCGGCGCGCGCCAGTTCCAACACGATGGGCAGCAGCATCGCCGCCACCGCATGCGCGCTGATGACACAGGCAAGCAGCGCAGAGATCGCTAAAATGGATGCCGCCAGCGTGTTTTGGGTTTTACCGAATTTGGACAGCCAAGAGAGGGCGAGTCGCGTACTGAGTCCTGAACGCATGATGGGACTGGCTAAAATGAAAACGCCCATCACGAAGAAAACCGCCCGGCTGCCAAAATAGGCGAACGATTGTTCGGGTTTCAACGCGCCGCTGAAAGGCAACAGGAACAGAATCACGATGCCGGTAACGGGCATAGGCAAGCTGTTCGTGACCCAGAGAAAGACAGAGACCGTAAAAATCGCCAGCGCGCTTTGCGCCTGTGGGGTGACGCCCTGTAAGGTCAAAGATTGCACTAAGAAATAGAGTCCCGCCGCCGTCAACAGCCATGCCCAGCGGTATTTCTGTTTGCGCGAGACGCGCCACCAATGTTGTATGTTGCTCATGGTCGATAAAACCTGTTCCGCGTTTCCCCCGAAGAACCTTGCTTTATATTCGCGTTAATTGTTCGACTTCCTTGAAAAAAAGGTTTTGAATTTTTCGATAATCGAAATGCTCTTCGATTAGTTGCCTGCCACGTTCCGCCTGCGCTTCCAGCGCGGGGTTCGGCAGGCGAATGGCTTCTGCGAGCGCATCTGCGACTCCTTGCGGGGTGGGTTCGCAAACAAGCCCACACTGATATTGCTGGGTCAAGTCTGCGCTTTCGTAGGCGCGCATATGTATTATCGGACGCTTGAGCGCCAAATATTCGGCAAACTTTGTGGGAAAGGCATCGGGCTTCCAATACGCTGATTCAGGGTGAGCGGTTATCAACAGCCAATGGCACGCCTGGAGACGCTGAATCGCTTGGTCTTGGGGCATGACTGCATACAGGGAAACTTTGCTGCCCAATCGCTGCTGAATCGCTTTTTGAAGACGCTGATCCGCCTCGGTTTGGGTAAATCCCATCATGTCAAAGTGAACGGGCGTATCAGGGTTTGATTTTAAGAAGCGTTCGATACCCTCGATGAGAATGGGGATCCCCTGCCATTCCACCATGCTGCCCGCATAGCCAAAGCGAACCGGGGGCATCGGCGGCAACTGGACAGGCGAGAATCGCTGCAGGTCGACTCCGTTGCGTATCAGGGCGAGCTTCTGCTCCTTAACGCCGCGTTGCAACAAGATTCGGCGGGCAGATTCCGAGACCACCAAGATTTTGTCGATCCACTTCTCCGCCAATTTTTGGGAGAGTATCGCCGCGGGATAGCGCAGATAGGCGCGAAGTCCCCGTTCTTGACGATAAAGAAAATACATCTCCGTGGCGCGGTAGCCGTGCATATCGAAGATACAGGGCGTTTTCATGGCGCGCCGGGCAAGGCTCGCTGCCGCGCCGGAAACGGTTCCCGCCGCATAGACACAATCGTACTCGCGCGCCAAACGCCTCAGACGCGGGTAAGCCAGCATACGCAGCGCTTGGAAGGAGGTGTTTCGCCAATCGCCCAAGAAAACCTCTTCTACATTGGCTCCCTGCCGCGTCAGCCCCTCCAGCAATCGCCGCGCGCGATGAACATAGGCGATTGCGCTGGGCAGTGTTTGCTCTTCCGAAGTCAGTTCGTAGACGGCTAAAACGCGCATGCGGTTCACAACTGCCTTACCGGTTTTTGGCGGTTTCCATCGCGGAAAGAAAAGCGTCTTCCATCAACGTAGTCATGGCATCCCAACTGTAATGTTCCATCACCCATTGGCGCGCGCGGTCGCCCAACGCGGTGGCTTCTTCAGGATGGTTCAATGTCCAAAGGCTCTTCTCGATCGTTTCTTCCGCTGTTTCTGCCAGCAGCACATGCTCGCCGTCCCGGTACTCCATGCCTTCCAACGCGAATTCGGTCGCGATGAGCGGCTTTGCCATCGACATCGCCTCTAAGGTCTTCACACGCATACCTGCCCCGATTCGGATGGGCGCGAGCATGGCGACTGCCTGTTTCATATAGGGACGGATGTCTGGCACTTCGCCCACCACTTTGACGCCGGGCAGTTCGCCTAATTTGGTCACCTCGGGCAGCGGTTTTCTGCCCACCAGCCATAGTTCGGCATCGGGACGCGCCGCCCGTACGCCCGGCATCACCTCTTTTGCCAGCCATTGAACCGCATCGACGTTGGGTTCGTAGCTGAGCAGCCCGACATAAAGCAGCACATTGGGTTTTCCTTCGATGCCCTGCAGGTCAGGATGGTTCGGGTTGAGGTAGTCGGAATCGACTCCGTTGGGGGTCACCACGATTTTGGCGTGGGGCGCAGATTCCCGGATGATGTCGGCTTCTAACTCGGTGAGCGCGACAATGAGTTTGACACGGTTCCAAACTTCTAGCTCAAATCGTTTGCAATCTTGCGCGCGCTTTTCTGCAAAAAACTTTTCCAAACCGGTTTGCTGTTGGGCATAGCCTTCCAAGAAGCGGTAGACCACATCATGCGCGGTGTAGGCAAGCGGCGCGGGAAAATTGGCGGCGACCCGGCTCCACAAGCGGATCGGCGTTATATGGACCCAATCGTAGGTTTTTTTGTTCACCTGCTCCAAAATGACCCGCTCCAGTTCGGGGTTCATGGTCAATCCCGTATGCTGAGCGCGCCATGGCAGCAGAACCCTCATCACTCGCGCCGGCATCGCTTTGGGGAATGCGGTCAGCAGTTTCCATTTTGGGTTCGGCACATTGGGGACATAGATCACTTCTTTGCACCAGCTCTCTGGCGACTCATAGCCAGGGTCTGCCGGTTTTCGAAACTCGCTGTCGGACTGCGCGACGATCATGTCAATGTCGTGCCGGTTTGCCATCCGCCGCCAGGGGTGATACCCCACGATTGCGGAGCCAAAGCGCGGGTGCGCCATATCAAACGGGTGAACATATAGAATTCTCATAGTTAGTTTCTCCGGGCTTGCAGAGCCGCTCGGTAGACCTGCTCGGTTTGCATGGATAAGGCATCCCACCCCAGCCGGGCTTCACGCATGTGGATGGTATGCTCGATCATCTGTCGTCTCAACGGTTCATCGCTCATGATTCGCAACGCTGCTTCCGCCAGCGCTTGGGGATCGTTGGGAGGCACCACAAAGCCGCTTTCACCCTCATCTATCATTTCTGGAATACTGCCCACTCGCGTAGCGATGACGGGCTTTCCGAACCCAACCGCCACCGCCAATACGCCGCTTTGGGTGGCTTCGGTGTAGGGCAGAACGACCATGCTGGCTTCGGTGAAGAGGCGCGCCATTTCGGAGGCGGGAATAAACGAATCGATCAATTCTATATGGTCATCGCTGAGGATTTTTTCCATGTGATTGGGCAGATCATGTCCTCTACCCGCAACGGACAGGCGGGCATCCGGGTTTTTCTGCCGGATGATTGCCCAAGCATCCAACAGCAGCCCCAGCCCTTTGTAAGGATTGATTCTGCCAAAGAAGAGCATCGAGTTCAGCCGCTCCATGCTGCTGGGCGGCGTGAGTTTGCGGAAAAATCCCCGCTCGCCATGCAGCACCACTTTCACGCGGTCAGGGTCTAAGCCGGGCTGCGTTTTGAGCAGCTGCTGGCGGTTGAATTCGCCATGGGTGATGATTTGGTCGGCTCTCAACCTTAAGGTTTCTGCCAATGCTCCCCGCGAGTCGGCATGTTTCAGCCGGTCTCCAGTATGGGGAACGGGGTCATGCACGGTTAAGACGATGGGTAATTGGGGTTTCTTCAGGAGTAGTTTGATCAGGTAAGGGTCCCTGCGCTCCTGAAGGTGCAACAGGTCGCATTGGAACTGCCGGATACCTTTCCACAATCCTAACGCGCGCTGGAGGTAGTAGAATGGATTTTTCAGTTTGATTTCTGGCTCGACTCGGACTTGTACCTGCGGGGTCAACAGTTCCTGCCACTGCTCCCCTGCCTGCAGCGCGCCCGGTGGGGTCGTGATAAACATCACGTGGTGCCGCTCCGCCAGAGCATTTGCCAGCCCGATGGAGGCAGGCACAAACCAATATGCGCCCATTAGAATGTTCATCCTTGATGAAAGTAAAAGGGCGCAGTGTTGCTGCGCCCTCCCTTATAGATAATGGTAAAAACAAGGTATTCCTTGAGACAATTTTCAAAAATCTATCTCAATTCTACCCGAAAAGTCAGCGTTCCTGTGCTGCCTGCGGCAATCGTGGGAATAATCCATTGTAATTTGCCATTCACGATGGTCGCGGGTGGATTGCTGGTGACCAGATGCGCGCCGTTAGGTAGCGGCACCTCAATTTTAGCGTTACTTGCGGGTCGCAACCCAATGTTTTGATAAGTCACGGTGTAGTTGACCGCTTCACCTGGATTCACGCGCACTTCCTGCGGGGACAGGGAAATGTTGATGTGAGAGTTCGCATACAACACAATGCCTGTTTTGGGCGGGATGGTTATTATGGTTCCGTTCGGAACGTTTTGCTGATCCCAATTGAAATAGCGTTTGGTGGTTTGATAGGTATAGGTGTTGCTTTCGGTAGGGTTGACCAAAACAACGCCATACTGGTATTCGCGGAAGAACAGACCGCCATTGGCTAAATCACCTTGGAGAATTTGATAATTGCTCAAAGGTCTGCCCACCGGCACGAACATCTCTGGCGGGAAGAGCGGGGTTGAGTAGCCGCCCAAATCCACTCGATTTCTTAGCAGCAACATCGAATTGTCTGTCTGTGCCAACAGATAGCTGGCAAGCGCATAGCGGATCATCTGCTGGTTGTTGGGGTCCACATTGGGCAGCACCAGTACCCGCTTAGTGCTATTTTCGGTAATGGCTCGCAAATGGTGTCGCCAGCCGTTGTCGGTCCAACGATTGCGCCAGTTGCCGTAGCTATGATAGATGAATGTCTGGTTCGTATTATCGTACCGCGTGAAAGCGTGTTCAATGACAAATCCGCCTACGTGCGGCAACCAACTGATACCGGGACCATCTTCGTTTCCGCCTGATCCTCGCAGCCAGAAGCCCGATCGCGATCCAGTGTTGGGCAATAGTTCGCTGTCGCTATGCGAACGCATGCGAGGCGCTAAGTAAGCCAAATAGTTGGTGACGGCTTGGTTCCATGTCTCACGAGTGTACCGATGAGGCATCATGCGCTCTTCGTAATAGGCGTCGCCCCAGTTGTCGAAGAAAACCCATTTCGGGCGTCCCGCCCTGTCTAAATAGGATTGAAGAGACAGCCATGCCCGCTCTTGAACGGCTGCGCTGCCAATATCCATCACATACCGGTCGGTGTAGGTTTGATGAATTAGTCGATTCTGGTTGGCATCCAAAAGGAACCAACTTGGATTATTTTGATCGCAATCGGTATAGTCAAACAGGTCGGTGTTATAGCGCGACCAGGTGTTGTTGATGGAATAGATGGAGGCGGTATTGATTGCCACTTGGAAGTCAGAGCGGTGATGACGGACTGCCATGCCAACCGCAGGCAATAAGACACCCATTGAGAAAGTCGTATTCAGCAGTTTTGTCCAATCCGACTCGTAAAACATAACGGTCTTGATATTGTTTGGGGGCTGCGCGGGCGCGATAAAGGATTGCGAAGAAAGCAGGCGCGCATCATCAAACCAGAGTTGACCCGCAGCGGCTCCTTCGTTCAGGTTGACTTGAATACGCACTTCGAAATAAGGCGCATTATCGCGCAGTTTCAAAGGCGCGACAAAACTGAACGATTGCCAGATATTGGTAGAAACAGAAGTCGGTTTGACAATGTCGTAGGTTGTGTTGCCGGACTTGACCAACAGTTGATAGGTGGCATTGGAAAAACCTTGAGTACGCAGGTTAATTCGGAAATTAAGCGGCATGCCCACAGAGGGATTGATCATCGTGGAACTGGGCAAAAGCCAAATGAACCAATAGGAACCCGCGCTGCCGGAGCTGCGATTGATGGTGATCTTCTGGCTGCCGACACCGCTAATTTTATAGGTTTTATCGATGCTGTTGGTGATTCCAGAAGGCGCGCCGCTTTGGTTGGTTCCCCACCCGTCGGCGTTGCCGTTTTTATCCACATCGGCTTCACATTCGCCTGCTGTCGCAAGATAGTTGTATTGAATAGGCGTTTGAGCATAAGCGCCCCAAGCAAGACCACCTGCTATTAGGCACGCGCTTAACAAAAGACGCGCTTTGGACAAGTGATCTGACAAAGCCGGGACTCTGCGTTTCTTCGCTTCTTTCATAGTTTCTGACCCCCCTGTGGAATATTTCCACTTTTCAGGTTTTCTCTGCGCTCGTGAGAATACGGATAGAGTCTCCGCCTCTCACAAAACTGGATGATTTTTGCCAAAAGCAATCAAACAAAATGTAAGGGTACCCCAGGTCTTTAATGTAAAATGTTACTGACCCTTTATTTAATCAAAAAAATAGACACGCTACTTGCGCGTAAAATTCGACATTCATCTGCCGATTCCTTCTTTTTCAGTAAAGAAAATTGGCTCTTCACGTGGAAGATCAACGCGCGTTTCGGGCGCGTTTCCGCCAAGCGACGATATCGCTGACACTTCCAAATTGTACCCAACCTGTCAAGAGTTGCCGCCAAGTGTTCAATTCTTCCCAAACGCGCATGGCGGGCGTTGGGTGTTCGAAGCTCATATCGTCGTTGTGCAGGTACAGCACCGCGCCGCTGAGCAGCCAGTTTCGGAAGCAGGTTCCCATCAAAAATCCGCCCAGATAGCGCGCGAATCCCAGTTCACCGCTTTCACCGCTGGTCCGGTAGCCCGATGCCAAGGAAATCCCAGCGCGGTCGACCTGCTGGGTCGTATAGTCCAACTGCGCTTGAAACAACATATCCTGCCCGTTCATGATCTCTATTCCATATTTGCGCTCGAACGGGTTTCGGAAATAAGCCCAGGGGTTGAGGGTGCTGCCTGAACGATCTTTGTTATATAGCCCGCCCAATTGACGAACCGCGCGGACCGGCGTTTCTTCAGAAAGGAAACGCAGGTAGTTGTCGCTGATGATATTTTTCGCAAAATTCAAATAGCGGTGAGAGCCGCACCAGCAGTCATCGAAACTGAGATTTCTCATTTCCTGCAAGGAGCCTTTCCAGTGAGCGCGAAAAGCGGCGCGCGTCGCCCGGTCATAGAAAGTGCCGTAGCTGTTTTGCCATACGGTGCGATTGCTGATACCGGAGGTATCTTCAACGGTCCAAGCGTGGTCGTGCAGGCAGCAGGGAAATCGCCCGTTGCGTTCCTGAACCACCGTTTGGTGGATTTGGGTCAGCTGGCTGCTGAGTGTTCGGGCATTCCGGTGCAGGGCGCGCCAGTTGGAAGAAAGGTTTGTGTTTCCGTTCGTGGTGCATCCACATTGCAAAACCAGTCCGGTGTTTTGGCAGAAGGTTCGCAGCCACTGCATCGTCTGCAGGTAGTAATCATCGCTCCAACTCGCCACACTTGCCCGCCCCGGTGTTTCCGCGACGGGATGGTCGATATCGCCTGTAATGGGGCGAACCCACCCGGGAGTCGCGCCTTCATTTGCCATGATCCAGGGCAGCATCCAAGGCGAAAGGACGCCTGAACTGCCTGCGGAGGGCATGAAATAGCGGTTATGCCATCGCGCGATAAAAACGTAGTTCGTTGATGGATGGAGTCCCGGCTCCGGTCTCAGCAGAACGGAGAGGTTCGGGTTGGCTTCGTCCACGCGCAGCGCATGGTAAACGCTGCTGATTCGCGCGGTCCAGCCCTGGACATGGGTCACCATGTTGTTGTGCCAAAGGGCGCGATGACAGGCGAATTTCGAATCGGTGGGATTTCCCTGCACCGCCGCGGTTCCTAAGACGCCTGTTCCGGGCGTTCGGTTCGTGCCTTGAACGGCGCGATAGCCCATTAAGTAGAGCGGTTTGTCGCCCGCGGTGAAGTCAATCCAGTCATAAATTTGGGCGGAGGTGGGGAGAAATTCGCAATAAGGGACGATCCCTAAATCGTAGTTGGCTTGAAAATCGGTTTTGGAGATGTCGCCTGCCACCAGAATATCGGCAGACTGTCCCCATAATTGCAACAGGCTTCGAAAGAGTTGAGCCACCTCTGAATTGGGAGTAAAAGAGGCATTTGCGCGGTCCGCTAAGGGGATGATCAATGCTACTCGCTTTGTTGCCATTGCCTTGTTGGTTATTATAACCGTTCGTCTCTTTAAGGATTATTGGAAATCAAACAAGCAAACCTCAGTAAATTATACCCCGATTTTGACCGGGTTGGGAAGAGAAAATTCTCAAAATTAGTTATCTCAGGTATAATTTTCCTGTGCAAAAAGTTACTCCACGCAGCGAAGATTACGCGCGCTGGTACACCGACGTGATCCAAATGGCGGATTTGGCGACCTATGCCCCTGTCCGGGGCTGTATGGTTATCAAGCCTTATGGGTACGCGCTTTGGGAAAACCTGCAGCGCAGTTTAGACCGTCGTTTCAAAGAGACCGGACACGAGAACGCCTATTTCCCGCTCTTTATTCCTGAGAGTTTCATCAAAAAGGAAGCGGAACATGTGGAAGGGTTTTCGCCTGAATTAGCCGTTGTGACGGTGGGAGGCGGCGAAGTGTTAGAAGAACCATTGATTGTGCGCCCTACTTCGGAAACGATCATCGGTCATATGTTCGCGCAATGGATTAACAGCTACCGGGATTTGCCTTTGCTGATCAATCAATGGGCGAATGTGGTTCGCTGGGAGAAACGCCCTCGCCTTTTTCTGCGAACGACCGAGTTCCTTTGGCAAGAGGGTCACACGGCACATGCGACTTCCGAAGAAGCGGAAGCAGAGACGATTCAGATACTGGGGATTTATCGCGAATTTGCGGAAGAACAGGCAGCGATTCCTGTGACGCCCGGCAAAAAGAGCGAAAGCGAAAAATTCGCGGGCGCGCTGCATAGCTATACGATTGAAGCCATGATGGGCGACAAGCGCGCGCTTCAGTCCGCCACTTCGCATAATTTGGGACAGAACTTCGCGAAAGCGTTCGAGATAAAGTACTTGGATACCTCCAACCAGCAGCAGTATTGTCATACGACCAGTTGGGGGATGAGTACGCGCATGGTGGGCGCGATTATTATGGTGCATGGCGATGATATGGGATTGAAGATGCCTCCTCGTCTCGCGCCTGTGCAAGTGGTGATTGTGCCTATCTATAAGACTGACGAAGAGCGCGCCGCGGTGATGGCAATGGCCAACGAAACACATGAAACCTTAAGAAATGCCGGATTTCGCGTGAAGATGGATAACCGGGATGGGTTGACGCCCGGCTTCAAGTTTAACGACTGGGAGATGAGAGGCGTGCCGATTCGGGTGGAGATCGGTCCGAAAGATGTGCAGAACCGGCAAGTGGTGCTGGCGCGGCGCGATCAACCGGGCAAAGAGGGCAAACTCTTCATGGGTGTTGATGGATTGGCGGAAAATGTTTCTTCCCTGCTGGAATCGATTCATCAATCGCTGTTTAACAGCGCGCTCGCGTTCCAAAAAGCGAATACTCGCGAAGTGGAAACTTACGATGCGTTCAAAGAGGCGGTTCAGAGCGGTTTTGCTTTGGCGTGGTGGGCAGGCAGCCGCGAAGATGAAGCCGCTGTGAAAGAGGAAACCAAAGCCACGATCCGGTGCATTCCTTTTGACCAGCCTGGCGGCTCAGGAAAATGCGTTTATACCGGCAAAGAGGCGAAGGAAGTCGCTTTGTTTGCAAGGGCTTATTAGTTGAGAGTTTCTTCTGTTGTTTGTTTCCTACTTCTGGGTCTTTTGGCTGGCTGTTCGAAACCAGCCCAGAGACCCGCTCCCCCCACCCCATCAGAACCTGCGCAGGCAAGTTCGATTCCCGATTCGCGTTTTGCGGCGCGCGATGTTTTTTTGGAACTGAAGGACGAACAAGGCAGGATGATTTGGCGTCTGGATGCGAAGCAGGGTCATGGGAAAGCGGATCAAGGCGATATTCAAGGCGACCTGCAAGAGGTATCCGGAATCTTTTATCAAGAGGGCAAGCCCGTTTTACGCTTTCAATCGCGTTCTGCGCGCGCTGATTCCAAACAAAGGCTCGTGACAGCCTGGGGGGGCGTAGAAGCGCGCTCCGAGCGTCACAGCGCGTTTTTGAGGGCAGATAAAATCGTGTGGGAAGCGTCTCAAGATAAAATCATCGCGGAAGGGAACGCGCGCGTTCAATGGGGCGAATATACTTTACGGGATGAGAAGTTGATTTTAGATACTGCCATGAAGCGAGTCTGGAACAACGAGTAGTTTTCTATCTTCCTTTTTTTCCTGATTTGTTTCCCTTTTTTTCTCGATTTTCATCCCCATTTTCAAAAGTTATCCACATTCCATGAATCATGAATCCATACTGCGGCTTACGTTATTATTATTATGGTCATGTGGATATGTGGATAACTCGATCTAAAAATTTGACTGATTGTTCGAATTTTGACTCTGTGGTTAAAGAAAAACGTACTGAAATTACAAGATTTTCGAGAATTCATGTAAAATAGTTAGTCAGGCTAAATATTAGGTCTCGAATGTGGATAACTCTGTGGATAAGTCGAGGTTTAATGTGGATAACTTTGTGGATAAGTCGCGAAACTGGAGTTATCCACAGGGTTTTCCACAGAGTTATCCACATTTGTGGATAAGTTTACTCGACTCTGATCGCAAAAGTCTATGCGGAGGTGTATAACTTCAGTTTTACTTCTTGAATTTTGCGTTTGGTTTCCGGATCGCTGCCTAATCGCTGGATGATTTGTTGGTGGGCGTGCATAACAGTGGTGTGATCGTTTCGTCCGAACGTCTGCGCGATTCGTAGCCATGTCTCTTGGGTCAGCTCTCTTGCCATATACATCGCCACCTGACGCGCGAAGGCAACCTCCCCTTTCCGGCTTTTGCCGGTCAATTCTTGTGGGGAAGATTGAAACACTTCGCATACTGCCGAGACGATTTGGTCGACATGCACTTTGGATGACTTGGCTTCTACAAAATAGCTTCTTAACACTTCACTTGCCATTTCCGCGGTGAACGGTTCTCCATAGAGTGAGGCATGGGCTGCTAACCGTGTCAGCGCGCCTTCCAAAGCGCGAATGTTCGATTGCACTTTGTCCGCAATAAAATAGGCGACCTCTTCTGGCAGGCAGATATTTTCGGTTTCCGCTTTCGCCTGCAGGATGGCTAAACGCAGTTCAAAATCGGGCGGCGCAATATCGGCGCAAAGTCCCTGCTCAAACCGTGTGCGCAGCCTCTCTTCCAGCGCGATGATTTCGCGGGGAGCGCGGTCGCTGGTGATCACGATTTGCCTTCCTGCCTGATAAAGCGTGTTGAAAAGATGGAAGAACTCCTCTTGGGTGCGGTCTCTTCCCCCCAAGAACTGCACATCATCGATCAGCCACAGGTTCACGCTGCGATGAATCTGCCTAAAATCTTCTGCTTTTCCTTCCCGCACCGCGCGCACATAGTTTTGCAGGAACTCTTCCGCGCTCAGGTAAAGGACTCTTGCCTGGGGCTGGCGTTTCAGGAGCGCGTGTCCAATCGCATGCAACAGGTGTGTTTTCCCCAGTCCGGGCGTGCTGTAGATAAATAAGGGATTATATCGTTCGCCGAGCATATCGACCACCGCCTTAGAGCCTGCGAAAGCGAGCCGGTTGCTTTTTCCTTCCACAAACTGGTCAAAGGTGTATCGTGGGTTCAGTTTCGGTTTACTGATTGGCGGTCCTTGCGGTTCTATGGGGAGCGCGACCAAGGCTTGCGTTTCCGATTCGAGTTGTTCTTCTGGTTCGGGAGGCGGGATGATTTGGACAGTGACTGCCCAGCCCAGATGATTTGAAAGCGCTTCCTCAATCTCGCGTTTGTGGCGGCGGTTGAGCCATTCTCTGGCGAACTGACCCTCTAAATAAAGTTCTACGCTTTCCTGATGAATGTTCGCAGGCACGACTTGTTCCAGGTAGCCCCGCGTGCTTTGCGCGACATTGGGAGCGAGTTCCTGTAGGGTATTACGCCAGGCGCGGCGCAATTGAGCGATCTGCTCGTCGTCACCGAGCTGGAGTTGAACCGTTGGAACCTCTTCCCTGTGTTTCATCATATGACTTCCCTGCAAGCGGTTTCAATAATACTTTCGCCCTACACGCCAATTCTATCACACTGAGCGAAGTCGAGGTATCGGCTGATTAATCGCCCCCCTCCGTGAGGTTCCCCTGCAAGCAAGGGGAACCGAATATGGCGCAGCCCATTCCCATGAACGCGGAATTTAGCCTTTGAGAAGCAGACCCATTCGCTGCGCTCAGGGTGACCGCATAGCCGCGGCATGCGCGCCCCTACAGCATTCTCAAGTTTGCGAGAAAAAAAGTGTTTACAGCCTCTAAAAGAAATGAGTTCGTAATCGCTGAGGATTCCCCTTCTTATTTTGTCCTTACCCTTCCAAAAGTGTTCGATAGTTTAGCACATCGTTTCGAAAAGTGAGGCATGAAACTGGTCTAAAAAAGCGGATGGACCGCGTTGAAATCAGAGGGACAATAGATGTTCCTAATGAGCAAAAAAATGCTCATTTTATTGGAAATTTAGAGCGATTTTCGTTTGTTTTCAAAATTCGGTGAAAAATAGTTTCCCTGCCCCTATATGTTGGAGAAAAGTTCGGGCGCGCAACAAGATACATCCGTCGAAACAAATCGAATCCGCGTCCAAAAGTGGGTACAATTGTTGTTGGAAACCATACAATATAGGAGAGGAGAAGAGTGATGAAAGTCAGATGTCCCCGCAATCAATTACATGATGCTTTAAGCTTAGTGGCGCATGCTGCCTCTGGCAGAACGTCTTTGCCGATATTGAGCCATCTCTATATCGAAGCGCAAGAGGACTCCGTCAAGTTAATCGGCAGCGATCTGGAGCAATGGGTGGAGTTTTCGGTGCCGGCAATGGTGGAGGAGCCGGGCAAAATCACCGTCCCCGCGAAATTAATTACAGAATTAATCGGTTCTTTGCAGAGTGAAGAAGTCGATATGGAGCAGGGCGAGAAAGGCACTTTGTGGGTTCGCGCGCGCGGCGCAGAATACCGCTTTGTGGGTTTGCCGCCGGAAGAGTACCCCTCCGTGCCAGAATTGGAGAATCCCAGCGAGTTCCAACTGCCAGCCAGCCTGTTTATGGAGATGGTCGACTCGGTAGAGTTTGCCGTTTCTCAGGAAGAGGCGCGCGCGACGTTGACCGGCTTGAAGATGGAGTATGAATCTGGCACTTTGAAGCTGGTCGCGACAGATACCCACCGCTTGGCGGTCAGCGAGGCGAAGGTGGAATTAGGCAGCGGCAGCGCGGATGTGTCAGCGATTGTGCCGCTCAAAGCGATTCAACTGGTTCAGCGGCTCCCTTCGCAAGAGAGTTTCACACTGAATTTGTCCGATCACCGAGCCGCCTTTGCGGGCGCGAACGCGCGCATCACAACGCAGCTGATCGAGGGTCAGTATCCCAACTACCAGCGTGTGATTCCCGCGCAGTATACGCGCCTTTGGAAGGTGATGACCGCCGAGTTGAAGATGGCTTTGAAACGCGCCTCGCTCGTTGCGCGCGAGAATGGTAACAAAGTGGTGCTTCGGACCGAGGGCGAAAAACTGCATATCACCGCGCGCGGTGAGGGCGTGGGCGAAGCGTCGGAGTCGGTAGAACTGGTGCGCGAGGGCGACGATTTGGAGATCGCTTTCAATGTGCGCTACTTGTTGGATATGCTGGATGTGATCAAAGAGGAAGGGATTTCTGTGGAATTGACCGAGTCGCTGCGTCCCGCTTTATTCAAGCCCGTAGAGAAACAAGATTATCTCTGCGTGGTCATGCCGATGGCTCTCTAACCTGTCTTCTGAGGGGAGGGCATACCCCTTCCCTCTTGTTGATTGATAAATCTATGTCCATTGACCTCTCTCAGATCAACAAGCTGCTGATCGTAAAAATCTCTTCCATTGGCGATTTAGTCCATGCATCGCCGGTGGTTCCCGCCTTAAAGCGGTCGTTTCCCCATTTATCGATTGGCTGGGTGGTGGAAGATCGTCATTTGCAAGTGGTTCAGGGCGCGCCTGGAATCGATGAGTTTATCGTTGTGCCTCACAAACAGTGGCGTTCAGGCGGTTTGAAATGGGAGGCGTGGCGGCAGGTATTCCGAACCGGGCGAGAACTTCGCGATAAGGGTTATGAATTGGCATTGGATCTGCAGGGGCTGGGGAAAAGCGCGATTTGGGCGTGGTTCAGCGGGGCGCGTTTCCGGCTGGGTGGTCATCGCGTGCGGCGCGAGGCGCGGCTGATTTTGTACCGGATTCCGGTTCGTACACAAGGGCTGCATGTGGTGGATCAATATCTGGATGCGGTTCGCTGGCTGGGCGCGGAGCCGGAGCCGGTGGAGTTTCCTTTGTTTATTCCCGAAGAGGCGCGGCAGCAAGCACATCAGAAATTGGCGCGGTTGGAGATTGCGCCTGGAACCCCGTTCGTCTCAATGAACCCGTCCGCAGGGCAAGAACGCAAGCGCTGGGCGATTGATAAGTTCGCGGAGCTGTCGGATCGTATTGAGCGGGATCATCATCTGCCGGTGGTGTTTGTGGGGGGACCGGGCGATTTACCGCTGGAGGCGCGTTTGAAGCAGTTGAAGCAAGCGCCTCTGCGCAGTTTGATAGGGCAGACCAGCCTGAAAGAGGTGATGGAGGTTGTCAGAGCCACATGCCTGCATATCTGCGGTGATACGGGAACCGCGCATATGGCGGCGGCGTTCCAAACCCCTTGTGTCTCTCTGTTTGGACCAACGGACCCAGATCGGAACGGACCCTATGGGCAGCGGGAACGGGTGCTTTACAAGCGTCCTCAGTGTCAATCGTGCGGTCGTAAATGCCGTACCTACGAATGTCTTCAGTGGATCACGGTGGATGAGGTGTTATCGTCATCGGCTGCTTGGTTGCAATGATTTGTTGGAACAACTGCTCTGTTTTCGCCGCTTGCCGCGACAACGAAAATTCCTCTCGTACTGCTCTTTGAGCGTACTGTTTTATCCGCGCTGCCTCCTCTGGGTGGCGATATGCATAAAGAATCGCGTCCGCTAAGCGCGCCGAGTTGTTGGGGGGAATCAGCCATCCGGTTTCGCCCTGCCGCACCGCTTCAGGAACACCGCCGACCGCGCTCGCAATCACGGGAACGCCGGCTGCCATCGCTTCCAGCACCGAGACGGGCAGCATCTCGCTACGGGAGGGCAGCGCGTAGAGATCGATTGCGCGCAATAAATCTGGCACATCTTTGCGAAGTCCCAGCCACATCACCCGTTCTTGAATGCCTAACTGTTCGCAAGCGCGCATGGCGGACTGAGCATAGCGCGAACTGTTATAGCCGGCGATAAGCAGGCGCGCCCGCGTCGCCTCTTTCAATACTCCTGGCAGCGCGTTGACTAAGAGCCGCTGCCCTTTGCGCGGGATCACATCGCCAAAGCAGCCGATCAGGTAGTCGTCTGATGCCACTCCCAACGCGCTTCGGAGGGAGGCGCGCTGCGAATCGGTCGCCATGCTGTTCAGCAACTCATCCTTTACAAAGCCGTGAATCACGCTGATTCGCCGCGTGGGAACGCGATTGAAACGCTGGTGAAATCGCATGGTGGCATGGGAAACAGCGATCACGTGATCCACTTGGCGCCAATGAAAATTAAGAGTATGGGTATGCGCTGTCGAGACGCAGGCAGCATCGCATCGCTTTCGGAGACGCGCGCCGAAGTTATGGGCGCGCGTCATATGCGTGTGGATGATTTGAATCGCTTCCTGTTGGCAGAATTGCGCGATTCGCTGCAGTTCGTTCTCTTTGCGGCGTTCCAATGTCGACTCGATGACCGGCACGCCTGCCAGAACACTTTGTTCGCCTATCCAAGCATCAGGGCGGCACAGCATCCAAATATTGTGACCGCGTGTTTGCAGTTCTTTGGACAGGCTCAGCGCGTGTATCACCGCGCCGTTGACCTGCGCGCCCGAAACGATCTCCAAGATGTTCACAGCCGCTAAGTGTACCTATTTTCGGGCGCGTTTCTGAATACTTGTGCAGCACGGACACCCTGTCCGTGAAAGTTGACGCTGTGGGCTTGGGCAAGATGCCCAAGCCACTTAGAATTCCCCTCCCAGTAAGGACATGTTCATGCCCCGCACATTGATGACGCGCCATTTACTGGACGGTACCACGAGCCATTTGCGTTCCGTTTCTTTGCGCAGTTCCAATTCGATGACTCCCAAGTCTTGCTGCTGCCAGCCGTTATCTTCCCAGCCTATCGAGGCGGTCGTTTGAGCATAGGCGCGGTCGCCTTCGATTCGGATGTTGGGCGGCTGGTAGGTGACCTTCAGGTTCTTTGTGTATTTGAAAAACTGCCCCAACTGAAGACGCAGCCGGCTGGCGTCGATCCCATTGTTGTTAAAATCATCGGAGACCAGTGTCATCAAGGTGTTGACATCTTTCTGTTCATAAGCTTGTTTACCCGTCTCAAAGAGGGTTCGAATTTGATCGCTGTCGGGGATATTCGGTTCGCTGAATGCGGAAATCCCGAAGCGCGCCGCCAACAGAATCAACGCGGCTCCCAAAACAACCAATGAGGTTTTTTTCATGGTCAGCCTCCTGTAAGGTATCTATACGCTGAGAGAGTTCAAAAGGTTCACATTGGGCGTTTCGGCAGGATTAAAACGCGTCGAGAGGGAATCTATGACTTAGGAGCGACCAATGAAAAATCGGGGGTTCACGTTGATAGAGCTGTTGGTAGTCATTGCTATAATCGCGATTTTGGCGGCGATTCTGTTCCCTGTCTTTGCGCAGGCGAGAGAAAAAGCGCGCCAAAAGCAATGCTTGAGTAACCTGAAACAGTTAGGCGCGGCGATAGCGATGTATCTTTCGGACTATGACGAGACAACGCCAGTGAACCGCGCATGCCTCGCGCCGCCCTTGCGTACGAACGGCGCGGGTGGTTTCAGCTGTGAGTGCGGCGGTCCCTATGCCGCTTGGATCGATTTGCTACAGCCCTATGTGAAAAATTACCAGGTGAATGTCTGTCCTTCAGCGGCGCGAACCGGCGATGGTTATGAACCAACCTCAGGAGCATTACAACCGCCGAACGGCGATCCTGAAAATTTACGCTGGAGCTACAACATCAACTATATTTTTGTTCGGGGGAACTGCAAATTAGGCTGTCCCGATAATCCCAATGACCCGAACTATCCCTGGAGTCCGCATTGCGCGTTTGGGCGTTCGTTAGCATCGATCTCTGCACCCGCGACTTTGATTGCAGTGGTGGAGGGTCGCGCGCTTTCCCCTGATGTCCGAAACGCGATAGACAACCTTCGTTGCCGCCACAACAGCGGGTCGAACTATGTTTTTGGCGATGCGCACGCGAAATGGCATAAATTCGCTTCGACTTTGCGCCCCACCTTGCTCTGGATTGATCCCGGTATGGCGAGTGACCAGCAGATTAATCAGCAAACCCTCTACTATGAGTCGGCGTTGTTGATTGGGGCAGGTTCGCTTCGGAGCTGCCGATAAGAGAAGCGATGGATGAAACCGGCTTGCTACACCGGGCGCGTTCGGGCGAACCGGAAGCCATAGATCGTTTGTTGAACGAGAGCCGCCCTTTGGTGGAAGGTTATCTGCGAAAACGCGCTCGAAGCCGGGAAGACGCGGAAGACCTGCTTCAAGAGACGATGGTTCAGGCGGCGCGCTCCTTGCCGAATTTCCGCGGCGACTGCCCTTTCCATCATTGGATGCTTCGAATCGCGGCTCGGAAGCTCTCCACTTATTACCAGCGCAGCGCGCCTCCCTCCGCGCTCTTTTCCTCTATAGACGAACATTTTGAAGATTTTGCGCCAGAGCCGTTACGTTCTGACCCGATTCCGAGTCTTCATGAACAGGTGGATGAGCAGCGGTTCGCGGTTCAACTGCTGCAAGCGGCAGAACAAGCCTGCAACGCGGAAGAGTTCCGTATTTTGATGCTGGTCTATCAAGGGGAGAGTTTTGAGGAGATAGGCGCATTATTGGATATCAAGGCAGAAGTTGTCCGGGTCTATTTTCACCGGGCGCGCGGGAAACTGATGGCGCATTTGTATGAGTATCAGCCCGATCTTTTAGGGGGCAGCGCGGCGATTCAGGCGGCGTTGGAGCGTCTGAGCGCGTCCGGCAGCCCGCAGGACCGCTTGAAACCGGAAGAAGCGGCGGCTCTGCAAAATCCCAGCAAGCGTAAGGAATCGCTGCGGTCTGCCTGTTTGAAATTAGTTCGTTTTTTGCCCATACCGTTCGCTGTGTGGCTGCTAATAATGGAGATATTTAACCGATGAACAATGAGGAACTTTTGACACCGATGGAAAAGCGCTGGGGTTCTGAGATTCAGAACCAACCGCCAGATGGATGCCCAGAAGCGGAGCAGATTCTGGAACTGGCAGAGCGCGGCAAACGCAGCCCTCACTATGATACGATGATGAGCCACGTGGTTCGTTGCGCCTCATGTCTGGAGACCTATAAGCAGCTGAAGCAGGCAGAAACCCTCGCGCAGCAAGCGCGGACTGCTGGCGCATGGTATCGCCAGCCTCTTTTCCGGTGGTCGTTGGCTCCGGTCGTTGCTGCAGCGCTGGTAGGGCTTTATTTTGCGCTGCAATCGCTTTTTCCGGGAACGGTACAGACCGTTGAGAAACCCCGTCAAGAGCAGCCCTCTGTCGTAAAAGACCCGCAGAATCCCGCGCCCAAGCCCGAAACCCCGCAGTTGGCAGACAAACCCAAGCCCTCGCCACCCAAAATGCCGGAGCGCGAACCCAAGCCGTCCCCGCGTCCAGAGCCTTCGCGAACCGAATATGCTTCTAATCTCTGGTTGGAGCGTGGCGCGCTTTATGAGGGCGGTCAGCGGTTGCCTGATTGGAGTTCCAATTATGTGAAGCGTTTGCGGGATGAACCGCCCGCCTATCGTTCCAATGGGGAGACGGATAGACCTGCGTTGGAAATGATGGAACCTGACATACAGAACGCCGCGATGGAAGAGACAAGACCGGTTTTTCGCTGGATTCCTGTGGAAGGCGCGTCGGGATATGAAGCCACGTTGGAGCAGCGGGGTTTATCGGGCAGGTATCAAGGCATGGCGAACCTGTTGAGCGTGGAAGATTCCAGCGCGCGCCTCCAGGAGGGCGAGTCGCTTCAGCGGGGCGAATCGTATCGATTGCAGGTTCGGGTCTTGACAGAAGACCCCTTAGACCCATTGGCAAACGCGCCGCCATTAACTTATTCGTTCCGAGTCTTAACCGCGCGCGAGGTTCAGCAACTTTCTTGGGCGCGAAACAGCGTCCGCAAAACGCCGGTTGCCAGCGCGATGACGCTGTTCGCTCTGGGATTTATCCCGGAAGCCTTAAAAGCAATGCCTGTCGACTCCAAAGACCCGCGTATTCAAACTTGGCGCAAAGCGATGGAAGAGCGGCTACATAGAAGAGATTAACTTTCTTCCACGATTTCCTTTCCAGTGATGATTTTGGCAATCGCAGCGACGCGGTCGCCTGAGCGAAGATCGATCAGTTTCACGCCCTGCGTATTGCGCCCCACCCGGCGGATGTCATTGATACGCAGCCGGATTCCTTTGGAGTTCGCGGTATTGATGATCATCTTGTCTTCCGCGTCCACAATTTCCGCGCCGACAATCGGTCCGGTTTTGGGGGTGATGTTCATGGTCAGGATGCCCTTGCCTGCTCGCGACTGCGCCCGGTACTCTTTCAGCGCGGTGCGTTTGCCCAATCCATGCTCGGAGACGACCAACAAGTCCGCATCACTTGCGACTTTGCAGGCGGTCACGACATAATCCTCTTTGCTGAGTCGGATGGCGCGAACGCCTCCTGCCGCGCGTGAACGGTCGGGAACATCCGTTTCTTTGAACCGTATCGACAGTCCTTTGCGCGTGATGAGGATAATCTCGTCTTTGCCGTTGGTATGCATCACCCAGCCGAGGTCATCTCCTTCCTCAATGTCAAAAGCGTTCAAGCCGTTGCTTCGCAGGTTGATGAAGTCGGTCAGTTCGGTGCGTTTGATTTCGCCCAGCCGCGTGACCATCGTGAGATAGCCTTCGGAGGCGAGGTCGCGCAGCGCGAAGGTGGCGGTCACCTTTTCATCGGCATTGATATTGATGTAGTTGATGACGGGCATGCCGCGCGATTGCCTCGATGATTCGGGAATTTCGTATGCCTTGAGCCGGTAGACCCGCCCGCGGTCGGTGAAAAAGAGAATGTAATGGTGGGTGCTGACTTGGAACAGTTGTCCGATTTCGTCCTCTTCTTTGGTAGTGGCAGCGATAACGCCCTTGCCGCCGCGCCGCTGGGAGCGGAAAGCGTCCATCGAGACTCGCTTGATGTAGCCGTCCCGCGTGATCGTGACCAGCGTTTCCTCTTCGGGAATCAAATCCTCTTCTGAGATTTCGTCCGCTTCCTGTTTCATGATGCGCGAACGCCGCTCATCGCCATGCTTCTCTTTAACCGCTTTCAGTTCTTCTTTCAAAATTTGCTCGATACGTTTGGGATCACTCAGGATATAATCCAAACGCGCGATGTCCAGCAACAGCCCTTTATATTCGTCCTCGATGCGTTTCTGCTCCAGACGCGCCAATTGCCGCAGCTGCATCGCTAAGATGGCGTCTGCTTGAATCGCGGTCAGGCTGAACCGGGCGATCATTTCGCGCCGCGCCGCGTCTGCGCTTTCCGCTGAGCGGATCAGCCGGATGATTTCGTCCAATACATCCATCGCGATCTGCAAGCCTTCCAACACATGGGCGCGTTGTTTGGCGCGATACAGTTCAAATTGGGTGCGCCGGAAGATGACCTCTTTGCGGTGCTGGATGAAATGGTCTAAAATGTCGATCAGCCCCAACACGCGCGGCACATTGTCCACCAGCGCCAGAACGTTCGCGCCAAAGGAGGTGCGTAGTTGGGTATGCTTCAGCAGGTAGTTTAGCATCCGGTTCGGGTTGATGTCGCGCCGGAGTTCTACCACAACACGCATTCCGGTGCGGTCGGAATAGTCTGCGAGATCGGTGATGCCTTCCACCTTGCGTTGTTTCACTAATTCGGCGATCTGCTCGATGAGGCGCGCTTTGTTGACTTGATAGGGCAGTTCTGTGATGACGATGGCGCTTTTGCCGTTATCCATCGGCTCGATTTGCGTTTTGGCTTGCATCACGATACTGCCTCTGCCGCTTTCAAACGCTTGGCGGATGCCTTTTGTGCCTAAGATCAGCCCGCCCGTGGGGAAATCGGGTCCGGGCAGGATTTTCATGATATCGTCCAACGAGCATTCAGGGCGGTCAACACGATAGATCACCGCGTCCAGCACCTCGCTCAGGTTATGGGGCGGGATATTGGTCGCCATGCCGACTGCAATGCCCGTGCCTCCGTTGCAAAGCAGGTTCGGGACCTTGGTGGGCAGAACGAGCGGCTCATCGGTGGTTTGGAGATAGTTGGGCAGCCAATCGACGGTATCCTTTTCGATGTCGACCAGGATTTCCATCGCAATGGAGGTGAGGCGCGCTTCGGTATAGCGCATGGCGGCGGGCGGGTCTCCGTCCACACTGCCAAAGTTCCCTTGACCATCCACCAGCATATAGCGCATGTTGAAATCTTGCGCTAAGCGCACCAGCGTCGGGTAGACCACCTCGGGTCCGTGGGGGTGGTAATTCGCGGTGGTTTCTCCGACGACTTTCGCGCATTTTGTATGCGACGAGTCGGGTCCGAGATTAAGTTGACGCATCACATACAGGATTCGTCTTTGAACGGGTTTCAGCCCATCCCTCACGTCCGGAAGCGCGCGCGCAATGATAACGCTCATGGCGTAATCTAAGTACGAGCGCTTCATCTCCTCTTCTATGGGAACATTAATAACTTCTCTTCCAATTTCGGAACTCATGCATCCTCCAGCCACCCAATGGTAGACAGAATATTATACCTAATCGTTGGCTGAAAATGGATGTTTTTGAGGGGAATTTTTTGTAAAAAGAAGTAAATGAGAGAGCGGCAATGTTGATTTCTTGAAATAGAAACCGGAATAGTTTTGGGATGGTTGAATCAAGAGATTCAGGCAGGGCTAACCCACCTGAATCTCTGAAGTCATGCAGCGATCAGTTCGGATAAGGAATCACGCAGTCCGGACCAGGCAATCCTTGCGCGTTGCACGAGCAGTTCTGAACGTTGACGATCGGCGTTTCTGGCACTCCGAAGAAGTCTCCGAAACAGTTGCCGTGAGGATCAACGGTGTCAAACTCTGCCTCGCTCTTAGGTAACCGATTGGGATTCCTAAATGTGGGTGGGAACGAGAACCCATAGTAGTTCGGGTTCGTGCGTCTTTCTACACAGACACTAGTTGTGTTATTGGCACGCCAGTTGGCAGGGTAAGCACCGCCATTGGGAATGCCAAGGTGTTGAGACCACTTCACGTGTCCGTCGACGTAGGCTATGTTCGATCCCACGGTATGGCGGGGCCAAACATCTACTTTGAACCAGTATTCAAACCAATAAGTGCCTGCGTTTTTATACCAGTAGCCATCGATAAGGGCTATGGTTTCTGCAGGACGAGGCACGCCTGATTCGCCCAGCGGGAAACTGGTTCTCCGGTATCCAACGCTGGTGCCACACAAGTTAAGACCAAAGACGCCGTAGTTAGGAATCAACGAGAAAAATCGAAAAGTGTTCGCGGCTTGGTAGCCTCGCACCTGCAGTCGGGCGACCCAGTCCATGCCCTTGCTTTGTGTTGGATAACTTGGGCAAGTAAGAACCTCCGCGCTTTTCCGGTAAGGATGTAACAGATCAAATAAGTGAACAATGCGGTTTCCAGTTCCGGTAACACCACTTGGGTAAAGAGTGTCATAGTCTACAGTATACATCATCACCGACTGCACATTTTGGCGGACATTGCTCAAGCATTGCGCCTGTCGGGCTTTTTCTCTTGCCTGCGCAAAGACCGGGAATAAAATGGCTGCTAAGATCGCGATAATGGCAATAACGACCAACAGTTCGATGAGCGTGAACCCACGCTTTTTGAACGTTCTCATTTTTTGAGATACCTCCTGCGTAACTTATATTATTGCACAGTTTTTGGCATGTTCCTGCTTTTTGGCGTCGATTTTTCGAAATAAGGGGTTTAGACGAGCGAATAGAAGGCATTATTCCTATTCGAATGGAAGTGGTCTCAAAACAGTTCACGGCTAAAAAGGTATACTTTCTGTGTGCCACACCGTTTGGTATGCGAAGGTTTAGGGAAGCGTTTTGGCGACCGTTGGGTCTTTCGGGGCTTGTCTGTGGAGGTCTCGGAGGGGCAATCGCTGGTGGTCTCGGGCGCGAACGGTTCCGGCAAAAGCACGTTCTTGCGCGTTGTGGCGGGTTTGACGCCGGTCACAGAAGGGGAAATTCGCCTGCAAGGCGTTGGCGATTCTGAGAGGGTTCTGCGCGAACATGCCATGTCGAAGCAGGTCGGCTGGTCGGCAACCGATGGCGCTCTCTACAGCGCATTGAGCGCGTTGGAACATCTTCGATGGTGGGCGGCTATTCATGGCGCGCTCTTGACCGAGACTGAACTCCGGGCGCATTTAGCGCGTTTTGAACTGGATTCGCGGGCAGATGATTGGACACGAACCTTTTCTACCGGCATGCGGCAACGTTTGCGGTTGGCGATGGCGACTCTGTGCCAGCCCAGGCTGTTGATTTTGGATGAACCAACCGCAGGCATGGATGAAGCGGGCAAACAGCTTTTAACGAGAGTTATCGATGAACAACGAACACGCGGAATCACCCTCCTCGCCACCAACCAGCCCGACGAGTACGCGCTCGGCGATTTCCGGCTCGTCATGGGCGCGTGAGACGCTGGCGATCTTTCGGAAAGATACCCTCCAGGAATGGCGTTCCCGGCAAGGGCTGACCTCTGCCGCCTTGATGGCGGTTGTGACGGTGGTTGCGCTGGGGTTTGCCAGCTTGGGACAGAACCTGAACGAGGGACTGCAGGCAGGCTTGTTGTGGGTCGCGTTATTGTTTGGGATGTCGGGCGCATTGGCGCGCGGTTTTCTGGTGGAAGAGGAGACCGGCACCGCCGATTTGCTGCGCGTGGGCGCGACGCCGTCCTCCGTTTATGCAGGCAAGTGGTTGTTTCATGGGAGCCTGTTTTTGGTTCTCAGCGCGATTATTCTGCCTTTGCACGCGCTCTTTCTGAAGCCGGGTTCCGTCAGCGCGCTGGGGTTGGGGTTGATGTGGTTGGCAGGCGGGTTGAGTTTGGTAAGCGCATTGACGTTTTGCGGCGCGCTGGTGGCTCGGACCGCGGTGAAAGGCGCATTGCTGGCAGCCTTGGCGTTTCCGGTTCTGCTGCCGATGATGCTGATGGCGGTTTCCGGCACGAAAACCGCTTTTGAGGGGGAGAGCGTTTGGGGCGCGCTGCAGGGGCTATGTGGGTACGGTTTGATGTTGACGGCAGGCGGACCGTGGATTTTTGAGCGTTTTTGGAGAGAGTGAGGGGTATAATCTGCTGTTGGAACCGCTATGAATAAAAGCTTACTGTGGGTTGTTGGGGCTGGCATGATCGGGCTGGTTGCGCTCGCCTTCTTTTGGATGCCGCCTGCGGGGGACTTTGTATCGCCCGACTCAGCGCGGATCATCCTGTTTCATGTGCCTGCCGCGATTTTGTGCGTGGTCGCTTTTTTGGCGGGCGGCTGGTTCGCTTGGCGTTTTCTAAAACGGCGCGACCCGATGGATGATGCGCGTTCGGCGGCTGCCAATGAGGTGGGTTTTCTGTTGGCGATCATTACGACAACGACCGGCATGGTGTTCGCTCAACAGCAATGGGGCGCTGCCTGGAGCTGGGACCCGCGCCAGACATCGATTTTGATCCAACTCTTGATTTATGCCGCCTATTTCGCTTTGCGCGGTTCGTTGGAAGACCCGCGCCAGCGCGCCAGTTTCTCGGCGGGCTATGCGGTGTTCGCGGCATTGACGGTTCCTTTCTTGATTTTTGTGTTGCCTCGCCTGCCCGCGATTGCCAACTCTTCGCTCCATCCCAAAGATACGCTTTGGACTCGCGACGGATTGGACGGCTATTATCGCGCGGGATTATACAGCGCGTTTGTTTTGTATGGGATGCTGAGTTTCGCCCTGTATCGCATGCGCGCGCAAATCGGTTGTTTGGAGGTATCTATTCGTGAATTGGCAGATCGCTTTAACGCTCACCATCGCGATCGTGTGGGCTGGAATTTGGTTGTATCTGATGAGGCTGAACCACCAGCTGAAGGCGCTGCAGAAAAAAGTGGATGAGTTAAACTCCTGATTTCTCAGGAGGTTTCTGGTTCGGATTGGGTGGTCGGGCGTTTCGTGTTCCACCACCAGAGCCAAACACCCAGATAAAGCGCGTGTATGGCTAAAAGAGGAACCCCGAACCCAGGCAGTCCCGCGATCAGCAAGCCTGTTCCTAAAGCGGGCAACAAGAAGAACGCGATGGCGTGTCCCCGCTTCATCCAGGGCAACAGCAACAACAGGTCTGCCACTGCTTTGAAATAACGCTCAAATCCATAACGCGAAGTTCCATGCTGGCGTGGCGCATGTTCCACGACCCACTCCGTTACGCGGAATTTCCGCATATGCGCTAAGGTGGGCAGGAACCGGTGGAAGTCGCGTATGAGCAGTGGTCTCAGTGTTTCCATCACGGCGCGTGTCATGCCCTTGAACCCGCAATTAATGTCGTGCAGCGGCAAGCCGCTCAAGCCGCTCATAGCGCGGTTGAAAATTCGGGATGCCCAACATTTGAGGCGCGCGTCTTTGCGCTCCTTTCGCCAACCCACCACCATGTCATATTCTCCCTGAAGCAGGTTCAACATATCGACCAGCGCGAGCGGGTTTTCCTGTAGGTCGGCATCGATGGTGAAGATATAGTCGCCTTGCGCTTGGTCAAAGCCCGTCGCGAGCGCGGCGGTTTTTCCCAATTTTTCTGAATGGCTCAGTACGATAACAGGGTAATCCCCCATCGCCGCCCGGCTTTGCGCTTCGGTGTCATCGGTGCTACCGTCATTCACCAGAATCAACTCCCAAGTCAAGCCCGTCTGATTGAGGGTTTGGGCGCAGGTCTCGATCAAGGCGCGCGCGCCGGGACCTTCGTTATACATCGGCACAATGAGGCTCAGGCTGGGTTTATCGGTTGTAAGGGCGTTATCGGTCATGATGGGCAGTTTTCCGAAGGGATAATCGATACACTTGGAAGGTCTCTAACGGTTGTTCTGTTGAAAAGATGAAAGGCGCGTTGCCTCGCACCAGCGCATAATAAGCCGCGCCTTGAAAGTTGTTCATGGTACGCAAGGGTATGGAGCCGGAGTACGACTTTTCCGATAAAAGAACCGCATTTTCATAAATATCAGGAGGGATTCTACCTTTGTGAACGTACTTTGGGATAAGTAATACATCGTTGGGCTGCAGGTCGGACCCGTCGGGCAATATCTGCCTGTAGCCTGACCTCTCTGCATAAAACATCCATCCCCAATGCCCTGCGTACCAAACCCTTTGACTGCCGAAATTAGATTTAGTTTCACGAATAAATGCTCGATAGATTTGCGCATACTCGTAGTCGGCAGCGAGAACCAACAGCGTGAGCAACCCCTGAAGCGCGATTCCTGCGCGAAGGAACTTCATTTGTTCCCAGGCGGGAATCAACAAGAGCAGCAAGGGCGGCAAGGCAAAAATGAGATGGCGCGTGGCTTGAAAAGGGGTTCCCCAGACGGAATAGGTAAAGGTGAGGAGCAGCCATCCGGTGAGGAAGAGGCGGTCGGTGCTTGGGGTCTTGCGGTCGGAGAAAGCTTCCTCTAATTTAGAGGGCGTTGTCCAGGCATAAAGCAAGGTGGTGGCGCACAAGAACGCGCCTCCCAGAGCCCAAAACATGGATTGGGTATACCATTTCCCCTCATAGAAAGTATGCATAAGCCACCCTTGAATCATCGCTGTGACGACGCCTGCAGCGAGCAGGGTAAACCGCTTTTCGCGTATCCATATGCCCAACGCAAACAACCAGAGCGGCAAGCATGCGCCCAACCCGATGATGCCGCCGTGCCAGCGATCCTGCCAAGGCAGGCTGCCGCGTCTCGATTCCCAGAGATAGAGAATATGCGGCTGTTGGTATACCCATAGGTTATGCAGACTCCAGAGCGCAATCGGCAGTAGCGCGAGCAGCAGATAGGGCAAAGCGCGTGTCTCTTTTTTCAGCAGCAGGTAGAACAACGCGAGCGGGAAAAAGACCAGCCCCGAATATTTAGCTAAGGCTGCCAGCCCCCCAATGAGCGCGCCGCTGACAAGCATGGCGCGGCTGCGTTTGTCAAGTCCTTCTATCCAAAGCGCTAAACCCGCCAAGAAAAGACCCACCATCGGAATGTCCCGCATCACATTGACAGAGGGCAGCACGGCGGGGGATACCATCAACGCGATGACGGCTAAAGGCGCGCTTTGGGGAGGCAGAAAACGCGTTGACAGGCGAACCATCCCCCAGGCGATCAATCCTACAAAGAGCAACATTGCGCCATGCAGAACCCACTCTCTTTCGCCAAACAGCGCGATCCAGAGCGCAAGGTAGTAGCTGACTAAGGGAGGGTTAGTTGTTACTTCAAAGAGGGGACCGGGTTCATTGAGCCAAAAGAGGTCGCCATCAAAAGGACGCAACGGATTTTCTAAGATACGCGCCGCCACATGCAACACGACCGTATCGTCGATGTGGAACGGTTTATTCAGGTAGAGCCATGCGCCTGCTAAAACCGGGAGAACCAGCCAAATCCATCGCATCCATGCCACTCCACGATTATACCCCTTTCAGGTAAAATGATGACCTATGAGTAAGCGCAGACAACGAAACAGGAATTCGCCCTTGCCTCTGTGGTTGGCGGTTGTTGTGATGGGGATCATTTTGATTTACAACGCTTTTAACCCTCCCAATAAGCCCCAGAATAACCCACCTGCTCCCTCGCCTGCGCCTTCTGTGACAGAGAGCCGTGAACCGGCAGCGTTCAGAACTTTAGAGACTCATTTTGCTTTAGGCAATCCAAGCAATGCGGTAGCTGACTCTTCCCAGCGCGAGAATTTTTTGATCACACGCCCCCAATACACGCTTTCTTACAACGACAAAAAACGGCATGCGAACTGGGTCAGCTGGCATCTCTGCGCGCGCGATCTGGGCAATATTGAGCGCGGGCGTTTTCAACCCGACAGTTCGCTACCCAACGGCTTCTATCCAGTGACTCCTACCGCCTATACGAACTCTGGGTATGATCGTGGACATCTCTGCCCTTCTGGCGACCGGACCGATACAGTGGAGAACAATAACGCGACCTTTCTGATGACCAATATCTTTCCGCAAACGGGCGATAACAATCAGGGTCCTTGGCGCGTGCTGGAAGATTATTGCCGGAGCCTAACGGAGCAAGGCAACGAGCTTTATATTATCGCGGGCGGCAGCGGGAAACGGGAAGTTTTGTCCAAAGGCAATGTCAATGTACCCAAAAATACTTGGAAGATCGTTGTTGTTTTGCCTGAGGCAGATGGGGATGACTTAACACGAATGGATCGTAATACGCGCGTGATCGCGGTGTTGATGCCGAATGTAGAAGGTATCAAAGGGAATGACTGGCGCCGCTATCAAGTCAGTGTGGAACGAATTGAGCGCGAAACGGGATACCGTTTCCTGACGAATCTGCCCGCTGATGTTCAGAGCGCTCTCAAGAGCGCGCCCTCTCGCGAATAAATCAAGTTTCAATCACAGTGGTTTTGATACCCGCGAAATCACCCTCCGGCGTTTTTCCGATGATATAGACCGCTTTTTCGACCTCGCCCACCTTAAACGCTTTTAGGTCGGTCAGATTCTCGTTTATGAACGCTTCCAGGGCTTGGAAACGGCGCGCAGCCTC
The DNA here is from genome assembly GCA_026129765.1 of Fimbriimonadia bacterium. Classification (GTDB taxonomy): domain Bacteria; phylum Armatimonadota; class Fimbriimonadia; order Fimbriimonadales; family GBS-DC; genus JAHCHP01. The sequence goes on from JAHCHP010000004.1 coordinate 53,653, forward strand.
CTTCTCCTCCTCTCCGAACCACTCTTCTTCGATAGTCATTGGTTCCCAAACGGCTTCTGGCGACGGCGATTCGATGGGCGTATTTTCGGGTTCTTTGAGGAAACGCGCCAACGATTCAGGAGTCGCTTCGCTGTCGCCGAAGTTTTCCTGCGTCCAGACGAACGGTTCCAGGGGAAAATCCGACTCGCTCATGTAGAGCAGTCCGATGCTGAGGTCGGTCAATTGTTGTATCAAGGTTTGCGCGCGCGTGTTCATATCTCCTCGTTAAGATTTTACCTGTTGCTGCGCGCTGGCGCAGGTTCTGGTAGGAAAAAGCGGCTTCAAGCCGAACTTTTGAGGATTGGAGGTTGATTAAATGCGTAATTTTTTGATATGGATTGCCTGGTTTGTTCTCTTGTTGACCTTTTCAGGTTGCAGCAACAGCGGCTCCACTTCTTCGGTTCAGGGCAAGGTGTTCCGGTATGCTTTGACGGCGGAACCGACGACCCTGGACCCTGCACGAGTGGAGGACGGACCGACTATCGATCTGCTCTTTCAAGTCTATGAGGGTTTAGTGCGCTGGGAGGTCGGTAATGAGTTAGTGCCTAACATTGCGGAACGATGGGAGATTAGCCCTGATGGGAAAACCTACACTTTTTACCTCAAGAAAGGGGTTAAATTCCATAATGGACGCGAGGTGACGGCAGAGGATTTCAAATATAGTATCGAGCGATCGCTGGACCCGGAGACCGGTTCCACCACCGCAGGCACCTATCTGAACGATATTGTGGGCGCGAACGAGCGACTGCAGGGCAAAACGCAAGAGGTCGCCGGGGTTCAAGTCGTCGATTCGCATACCCTGCAACTTGAAATCGATGCGCCAAAAGCCTATTTCCTCGCCAAATTGACTTATCCCACGGCTTATGCGGTTTGCAAAGAGGCCATTGAGAAGACGAACGGGAAAGTGACGGTTGAGAGCGCGATTGGCACGGGACCTTTCAAATGGAAAGAGTATGTGGCGAACTCGAAGGTGATCTTGGAAGCGTTTGGAGATTATCATGATGGGCGTCCTCTGCTCGATTTTATGGAGCGTCCGATCATTCTGGATGCGACCACCCGGCATGCGATGTACGAGAGCGGCGAATTAGACCTTTGTGATGTGCAAAAAAGCGATTTGATTCAGGATCAGAAAGACCCAGTTTTGTCGAAAGAGTTGCAATTTTTTGATCGCGCGGCAGTTTACTATTTCGCTCTCAACCAGAACGCTTATGCGCCTTTCAAAGATATGCGCGTGCGCCAAGCGTTCGCTTTGGCAATAGACCGTGAAGAGGCGGTTCGTGTTGCATTGCAGGGCGTGAACAAGAAAGCGAATGGCATCTTGCCTCCGGGCGTGCCGGGCTATGATGAGAGTTATCAAGGTTGGTCCTATGATCCCAAGCGCGCAGCGGAATTGTTGGCGGAAGCGGGCTATCCGGGCGGGAAAGGCATGCCTAAACTGACCTTGACTTTCCGAGAAAAGACTCCCGATTTAAGGCGGGTGGCGGAGGTCGCCGCGAACATGCTCAAGCAAAATCTGGGCATGGATGTTGATCTGCGCGAGATGGAATGGGGCGCGTTTTTGGATGAGTTGAACAAAGAAAGCATGCCGATGTACCATTTGCGTTGGGCGGCGGACTATTTAGACCCGCAGAATTTCCTTTCGGTCATGCTGCGGACAGGCGCGCAGGAGAACCGAGTTGGCTACAGCAATCCCAAGTTCGATGCGCTGTGTGATGAAGCAGACAGGACGACCGATTCTGAGAGGCGAATCCAGCTTTACCGGCAGGCTGAGAAATTGGTTGTTGAAGAAGCGCCTTGGGTTCCCATCTACTATCAGAAAGATGTTGAGTTGATCAAGCCCTATGTATCGGGCGTTCGAGATACGCTTTTAGGGCATCTACCGCATGCCAAAACGGATGTGGCTCGTTAAAACGCGATGGGACGCTTGATTACACAACGGCTGCTACTGGCGATACCAACGCTGCTTTTCATTTCGTTGTTGACCTTTTGTATGGGGTATTTCGCTCCAGGCGACCCCGTGCGGATCATCGCTGGCGAGAAAGCCGATGACGCAGCCATTGAACGCGTTCGTCAACAGTATGGATTGGATCAACCTCCTCATATCCAATACTTGCGTTTTCTGACGAACGCGCTGCGTTTGGACTTCGGTATTTCTTACTACAATCAGCGTCCCATCGGTCAAATCGTGCGAGAAGGGATATTACCCACTGCCACCCTCGCGCTTTGCGCGATTTTGTTAGCTTCCACTTTGGGGATGACTTTGGGATTTCTGGCAGCCTGGTATCAAGGGCGTGCGGTAGATAAAATATCTATAGTGGTATCATTACTTGGTATTACTGTTCCTAATTTTGTGCTGGCTCCTTTGTTGGTCTATCTGTTTGCCGTTCAACTTCGATGGTTTCCTGTTGCAGGTTGGGGGCAATGGATCTATATTGTTTTACCTGCTGTTGTGTTGGCTGCGCGCCCGACCGCTTTTATTGCCCGGCTTGCGCGAACTTCCGCCTCGGAGACGCTTGGGCAAGAGTTTATTCGAACCGCTTACGCGAAGGGGCTTAGCGGATTCCAAGTTTTCAAAGGGCATGTGTTTCGGAATGCGATGTTGGTGGTATTGACTGGTATCGGAAACAGTTTTGGATTTCTTTTGACCGGCTCATTCATCGTAGAAACCGCTTTTGGTATTCCTGGATTGGGTTATAAGTCTGTTCAAGCCGTTTTGCAGCGCGATTACCCGGTTATTCAGGCAACGACCTTACTTTTTGCATTTCTTTTCGTGATGATTAACCTTCTCTTGGATCTGACCTATTCATGGTTAGACCCAAGAATCAAGGTTCAGGGGAGAACCTCATGAAAAGCGGATTTTTTCGTTCCCTTTGGATCGGTTTATGCGCCAGTTACATTCTTTTACTGATTGGCGCAGCGGTTTTCGCTCCTTGGATTGCTCCCTACAGTTATGAAACCCAAAACCGAGAAGCGATTTTGGCTGCCCCAAGCCCAAAGCATTGGCTTGGCACGGATGAATTGGGACGCGATGTGTTCAGCCGGCTGCTTTATGGGGCGCGTGTTTCGTTGGGGATCGGTTTAGGGGTAGAGAGTATCACCATTTTTGTGGCGTTATTACTTGGGACATTAGCCGGTTATTTTCGGGGAAAGATCGATACGCTGTTAATGCGTTTTACCGATGCGATGTTTGCTTTTCCTGATATTTTGCTGGCAATCTTGATATTGGGGATCAGCGGACCTGGGTTTCAAGGTGTTCTGATAGCCTTAGCGGTTGTGAATTGGCCCTCCATGACGCGGTTGGTTCGCGGGTTGACACTGGTTCTGCGTGAGAAAGATTTCGTGCTGGCAGCGCAGTCGACTGGCGCGCCGGGTAGTTGGATCGCGCGCAAGCATCTCTTTCCCCACTTGATTCGCACGGTTTTTGCTGTCAGTACCGTCGAGATTGCCGGTTTGATCTTAGCCGAATCTGCCTTAAGCTTCATTGGGATAGGGGTTCAACCACCTTATCCCAGTTGGGGTTCCATGATCAGCAACGGGCGTGATTTTATGCGCTCTCAGCCGTCGTTAGTGTTTTATCCCGCTTTAGCCTTGAGTATGACGGTGATTAGCCTCACTTTTGTGGGTGAATGGCTTCAGGATCGCTGGCAGTTGATTGATCGAAAGTCGTCCTAATCAGGATATTTCTTGTGAAATATCCTGATTAGAAACCATCTGGGAACAGAATATCAAGGATCCTGCCCAAGTCTTCTTCCCCGTAAAACTCAATCACGATACGCCCTTGCCCACCTTCGCCATACACCACCGAGGTTTTTGTCCCCAAATAAGCAGAAAGGTTCTGCTGTAGCGCGATGACTTCTGGATTGGCGGGTACAGGTAAGGGATGAACCTGCGCGCCAGGATTGAGCGTTTTTTCTTTCGGTCTTAAATCACGCGCGGCTTGCTCCACTGCGCGCACACTGATACCGTCCGAGATGATTTTTTGCCAAAGCGCGCGCTGTTCAGGCGCAGATTTGATCATAAGCAGAGCGCGGGCATGTCCTTCCGTAATCAGCCCATCTTCCAGGCTTTTGAGGATATAATCGGGTAAAGTGAGCAGGCGCAAAGTATTCGCGATGGTAGATTGTTTTTTCCCAACCCGCTCAGCGACCTGTTCTTGGGTTAAATCAAACTCCTCGATGAGCCGTTTATAGGCGTGCGCAGCCTCCACTGGATTGATATCTTGCCTCTGAACATTCTCTATAAGGGCGATTTCCAACATTTGCTGATGGCTGGGATCGCGTATGATGGCAGGAATTTTCTCTAAACCTGCCTGAATACAGGCTCTCAGCCTGCGTTCGCCTGCAATCAATTCGTATTCTTCCAAACCAATCTGACGGACAATAATAGGCTGGAGGACACCGACCTGCTTGATGGAAGCGATCAAGTCTTCTAAGGCTTCTTCCGCAAAGTTTTTGCGCGGTTGATAGGGATTGGGGCGAATTTGATGGGTCGGCAATTCGCGAACAATGTTTTCTCCTGCGCTTACTTGATTGAAAAGGGCTGATAATCCTTTACCGAGACCCCGACGTTCCATAATTAAGAATCTCCTTACTAAAATTGAGGTATGCCTGTGCGCCTTTTGATTTCGGATCGTAAATGACGACGGGCTGTCCATAACTGGGCGACTCGCTCACGCGCACATTTCTTGGGACAATGGTTTGAGCGACTTTTGAGCCGAAAAACTTGCGAATTTCTGCTTCCACTTGGTCTGCCAGGCGTGTGCGCTTGTCTCGCATGGTGAGAAGCACTTTCCATATTTCTAAGTCAGGGTTTAGGTTTTGCCTCACAATATCGATGGTTTTTAGAAGGTGAGTCACGCCTTCTAACGCATAATACTCACATTGCATGGGAAGAATCAATCCCTGGGCTGCGGTAAGGCAGTTGAGCGTGAGTAAGCCTAAAGAGGGCGGCGTATCTAGTATGATCCATTGAAAATCGCTACTGTAGGCGTCCAAAGCCTTTTTTAGAATTATTTCACGGGCAATACGATTAGCAACCAACAACTCCGTTCCCGCTAAATCCACGCTGGAGGGCAGTAATAAGAGGTTGGGTATCTCGGTGGGATAGATCGCTTCCTCAATAGGAGTTTCCTCAACCAGCACCTCGAAGAGAGAGAGGGGGGCTTGAGAAGGAAGAAAACCGACCCCGCTGGATGCGTTTCCCTGCGCATCAGCGTCAATCAAGAGAACTTTTTCGCCCGCAAGCGATAAACCGGCAGCCAAATTGACTGCGGTTGTCGTTTTCCCTACACCGCCTTTCTGGTTGACAATCGCTAAAATCGTAGGATGATGTTCCACATCTCCACTTTCTACACGTTTTTTCGCCTTCCTGCAACAAAAAAACGCGCAAGTAGAGAACTCTTCTACCTGCGCGTTTCTAATTTAAGTTGTTCGTTTACCTGAGTTTGTCTGCTATGGCGCGTTTTACAATCGCCTCAGCGACAGCCTTACTCTCTACGTGATAGTTTCCTGATTCAACCAGCGCTTTGAGTTCTCGTACACGCTCGGCGCGAACATCAGGAAGTTCACGCACTTCGTTTGTAACTGCCTGTACGAGATTAACATCATCAGACAGGTTCAATTCTGGAACACTCTCAGGTTCAATTTTATCCCGATCAACGCGTTCCTTCTGCTCAGACTGGTACATCATCGCCACACGGCGCGCCTCATTCAGAGTAATTTGCATATCTGCCTCCTTAGTTTTGCTGAATGTTCTCAGCAAACCGGAGGACAGGTAACCGGCTATCTGAAATGATTTCAGACCCTTGGCTTTGCGTCCCTACGTCACCGCAGGTTTGCCTTTTTCTGCCTTCGGCTTACTACCAAAATCGATTATCGGTAGGTCATTTTGAAATCTTTAGGGTTCCTTGCAAGATTATACTCGACTTTTCCCCGATTCCAACACTTGACGTAACCTTTTAATTTCATCGCGCATGAGCGCGGCTTTCTCAAACTCTAAATTCTTTGCAGATTCTTTCATTTCCCGTTCCATTCTGCCTATCAGAACGGGCAAGTCCTCAAAGGCGATCCTGTCCGTATCCACAATTTCATAGGTTTCTCGCTCTTCTGCGACTTTGTAAGCGCGAACGGTCTCTCTGACCTCTTTTTTGATCGTTTCAGGCTCGATTCCATGCTCTTCGTTATAGGCTAATTGTATCGCTCGCCGCCGGTTTGTTTCCTCTATCGCTCGCTCCATCGAACCAGTCATCCGGTCAGCGTACAGAATCACCTGTCCAAATTTGTTTCTGGCAGCGCGCCCAATCGTTTGAATAAGAGAGGTTTCTGAGCGAAGGAACCCTTCTTTATCGGCATCCATAATCGCAACTAGCGAGACTTCGGGAAGATCCAACCCTTCACGCAGCAGATTCACACCAATCACTACATCATATGTGCCTAAACGCAAGTCGCGCAAAATTTCTGAACGCTCGAAGGTCTGCACATCCGAATGTAGATATTGAACCCGAAAACCCAACTCTTGAAAATACTCGGTCAAGTCTTCCGCCATTTTCTTCGTGAGAGTCGTGATGAGCGCGCGCTCTTCTCTCTCTATGCGAGACCTAACTTCCGCTACTAAGTCATCGACTTGCCCTTGCGTGGAGCGAACCGATACTTCAGGATCGATCAAGCCGGTAGGGCGAATGATTTGTTCCGCAATTTGCAAACTGACTTCCCGCTCAAAGGGACCGGGCGTGGCGGAGACAAAGACGGTTTGTCCGACACGGTCTAAAAATTCATCGAATTTCAGGGGACGGTTATCTAAAGCCGAAGGAAGACGGAAACCATACTCAACCAGGCTTTGCTTGCGCTGTAAATCACCATTATACATGGCTCTGATCTGGGGGATGGTTTGATGGGACTCATCCACAAAAATCAGAAAGTCTTTGGGGAAGTAATCTAACAGGGTGAAGGGAGGCGTTCCTGGTAAACGACCGTCGAAGTAGCGCGAATAGTTTTCAATCCCGTTACAGTAACCCAACTCCTTCATCATTTCGATATCCATCTCGGTGCGTTGACGTATACGTTGCGCTTCTATGAGACGACCTTGCGACTCAAAATAGCGCAACTGCTCGTCCAGCTCTTCGCGGACCGCCACTAATATCTCATCTAATCGATCCCAAGGGGTGACATAATGCGTTGCGGGAAAAATAGAGACCCGATCCGGCTCTTCGACAATTTCACCCGTTAAGGGATCGTAAAGACGAATACGCTCGACTTCATCGCCAAAAAGCTCAATACGGGTCACTATCTCTTCATCTGCGGGTTGGATGTCGAACACATCGCCCCGAATACGAAAGGTGCCGCGTCCTAAAGTCATATCGGAACGATTATATTGCATATCGACCAACTGACGAACAATTTCTTTGTGCTTTGCAGGTTTTCCTTTTTCTAATACCAGTATACTCTTGCCATACTCTTGCGGTGATCCTAAGCCATAGATACAAGAGACGCTGGCAACAATCAGCGAGTCCCGGTTTTCTAACACGCTTTGAGTCGCCGCATGGCGCAAACGGTCGATCTCATCATTGACAGAAGCGGTTTTTTCTATGTAGGTATCGCTGCGAGCGATATAAGCTTCTGGTTGATAATAATCGTAATAACTGATAAAATAATGCACATTATTTTCAGGAAAGAAAGCGCGAAATTCTTGGCAAAGCTGCGCCGCCAAGGTTTTATTATGCGCAATGACTAAGGCAGGACGCTGCAAGGTGGCGACCACAGAAGCCATCGTGAAAGTTTTTCCCGTGCCGGTTGCGCCCAACAAGGCTTGAAAACGGTCGCCCCGCTCGATACCTTTCACCAGTTGATCAATGGCTTTGGGTTGATCGCCTTTGGGCGTGAAATCAGGATTCATACGAAACAGAGTCATAGACCCTCCTTTCTGAACAACGGCTTTACAGTTCCCGGCGCCACTCTAAGGCAGAAAGCAAGGTGGCGGCATCGGTATAATCTAAGTCGCCTCCGACAGGCATCCCATGTGCTAAACGGGTGATTTTTATGCCGGTTGGTTTCAAGAGCCGGGCGATGTAGAGAGCAGTGGTGTCGCCCTCTACGGTGGGACTGGTTGCGAGTATAATTTCTTGGGGCGGGTTTTGTTCCAATCGCTGCATCAGCGCACTGATTTTTAGCTGTTCCGGGTAGATATTGTCAGCGGGCGAAATCAGTCCTTGAAGCACATGATAGTAGCCCCGAAAACTCCCGATGCGTTCAATCGCCAAGACATCGCGCGGGTCCGCGACCACACAAAGTAGGGAGGTATCTCGGCTGTTGTCCCGGCAAATTTCGCACACAGGTTCTTCGCTGAGGAAGAAGCAGTTCTCGCAAAAATGGGTACGGGCACGCGCCATCAGCAACGCGCTTGCCAAGCTTTCCGACTCCTCTTCAGGTCGTCGAAGCAGGTAAAGCGCTAATCGCTGCGCCAACTTGGGACCGACCCCCGGAAGCCTTTCCAGTTGACCGATCAATTGATTGAGCGAACGAGGATAGAGCATGAGAAGCGATTAAAACCCAGGTATACCTAAACCGGGCGGTAGTCCACCGGTCAGTTTTCCCATCTTTTCCGCGCGCATTGTTTCCGCATTCTGCTGCGCCTCGCGAATCGCGCCTAAAATCAAGTCCTGCAGCATGTCGACATCCGATGGGTCCACGACTTCGGGCTGAATATGCAACGCAACGATCGCGCCTTTCCCATTCACAACCGCTTTAACGACCCCCCCGCCCGCGCTTGCTTCGATATGGGTTTGTTCCATCTCTGATTCAAATTGTTGGGCTTGTTCCATCATGCGGTTGGCTTCTTCCATCAACTTTTGCATCTGTCCCAGTCCACCTGGAATCTTTGGCATTTTCATATGATTTTCCTCCAAAATGAGCGATAAAAGTTATACCCGATATTCCTGCGAAATTCGCGGTTTCTGCCGAGCATTGGGTAAAATAGTTCTGAAATGACTCACAGCGGGCAATTCGGGTTGCAGACACAGGGCAATGATGATATGCATGATGTCACAGGGCAGGTTCAGCAGATTATTTTAGAAAGCGGCATGCTCAATGGGATTGTGACGGTCTTTGTTGTCGGGTCTACAGCGGGGGTAACAACCATCGAATATGAGCCGGGATTAGCCCAAGATATGGCCAAAGTTATGGAACGAATCGCGCCTCGCGACGATCTTTATGCGCATGAAGCGCGCTGGGATGATGATAATGGTCATTCGCATATTCGCGCCTCTTTGTTAGGTCCCTCGATCACGCTTCCCTTTTCAGAAGGACAATTGGCGGTGGGAACCTGGCAACAAATTGTCTTGGTTGATTTCGATACCCGCCCGCGCAACCGTACCGTCATCGTTCAAGTGTTGGGAGAATAAAAAGCCATGAAGAGAGCCTTGACCCGGATTGTTGTGGTGGGAGGCGGATTCGGCGGTTTATCGGCGGTTCGCGCGCTCAAACATGCGCCGGTTCAAATCACCCTCATCGATAAGCGTAATTTTCATCTGTTTCAACCGCTTCTGTACCAAGTGGCGACGGGCGGATTATCGCCCGCGGACATTGCCGCGCCTTTGCGTTCGATTCTCAAAAAGCAGAACAATGTCGAGGTGGTTTTGGGCGATGTGACCGATTTGGACCCGGACACACACGAGGTAATCTTGGGTGATGGCGAACGAATCCCCTACGATACCCTCATTTTAGCGACAGGCGCAACGCACCATTATTTTGGACAAGATCAGTGGGAGCCGTTCGCGCCGGGCTTGAAAACATTGGAAGACGCCCAAGAGATGAGACGCCGAATTTTGTGGGCATTTGAGCAGGCGGAACGCGCCGAAGACCCGCAAGAACGCGATGCTTGGTTGACTTTTGTGGTGATTGGCGGCGGTCCGACCGGCGTGGAGCTGTCCGGCGCGATTGCGGAATTGGCTCATCATACATTGAAGCGTGACTTCAGGCGAATCGACCCTACCCAAACCACCGTTTATCTCTTAGAGAACGCGGAGCGCGTGCTGCCCCCTTATCCGCCGGACTTATCGGCAAAGGCACAAAAATCGTTGGAAAAATTAGGAGTCATCGTGTGGACCCAGACACGCGCTGCCAACATGGAGCCGGGTAGCGTTGAGTGCGCAGGCGCGCATGAAGACACACTCCGCGCGCAGACGGTATTCTGGGCGGCGGGAGCGCGCGCCTCTTCGCTTTGTTCTGTCTTGCAGGAACGACTGCATGCGCCGCTGGACCGCAACCAACGCGTGATGGTTGAGTTAGACTGGAGCCTGCCCGGTCATCCAGAGGTCTTTGTGATTGGCGATCTGGCGCACTATGCTCACCAGACGGGCGCGCCGTTGCCTGGGGTGGCGCAGGTGGCGATGCAGTCGGGTAAATATGTCGCGCGCCGGATACGGGATCAACTCAATCAGAAGTCAACGAAGTCATTCCGCTACTTAAATCTGGGCGATATGGCGGTGATAGGGCGCAACGCAGCGGTCGCAAACTTGCATGTGATGAGGTTGGGGGGCTTTCTTGCGTGGCTGGCGTGGTTGTTTATCCACTTAATGTATCTGGTGGGCTACGAAAGCAAGCTCATCGTGTTGATCCAGTGGGCTTGGAACTATTTCTCGCGGAACCGTAGGGCGCGCTTGATTTTGGGCGAAAAACCACCCTTGGAAACGATTCCCGCCCCAGAGGTCGAGAAGCAGCGACAAAACGTATGATTTTGCCTCGCTTTTAGTTGATCGCCAGCAAATTCAGCGTGCTCATAAAGTCGGGAAAACTGGTTTGGACACACTCGGTGTCTTCGATCACCGTCTCGCCCTCTTTCGCCAACAAGCCCGCGACAGCCATCGCCATAGCGATCCGGTGGTCGCCGTGACTATGGACGACTGCGCCGCGAAGGCGGCAGGGACCGCGAATAATCAAACTGTCTTCCGTGGCTTCAATGTCCGCGCCCATCTTGGTCAACTCCTCTACCAACGCTTGCAAACGGTCCGATTCCTTAAGGCGCAGTTCTGCCGCATCCGTGATCACCGTTTCACCGCAGGCTTGGGTCGCGGCGACCGCTAATATCGGCACTTCATCGATGAGCCGTGGCAGCATCGCGCCGCCAATGCGCATGGCTTTCAGGGATTGGGGACGCGCAAGGAGCGTTGCCACCGGTTCGCCTGCTATCTCTTGAAGCGATTCGTAATGAATATGCGCGCCTGCCTGCTGAAACGCTTCCAAAAGTCCGATTCGCGTGGGGTTAATGCCGACACGCTCAATCACTAAATCGGAGCCTGGCAGCAGCATGGCAGCCGTCAAGAAAAAAGCGGCGGACGAAAAATCAGCAGGCACTTGTACCTCACAGCCCTGCAGCATCTGCCCGCCTCGTAGACGCAGAGTATGCGCCGCGCCTGAACTCTCGCGTTCTAACTCTGCGCCAAAAGCGTCCATCATACGCTCCGTGTGATCGCGTGAAGGAATCGCCTCCACAACTTCCGTGAAGCCTTCCGCTTGCAGTCCCGCCAACAGCAGGCAAGATTTGACTTGCGCGCTGGGAACCGGTAGGGTATAGGTAATGCCGCGCAAAGCATGCCCATCAAAGGCGAAGGGAAGATAGCGGTTTTGTTGGCGTCCGAGAATCGATGCGCCCATCTGCTTCAAAGGTTCTGCAATGCGCGCCATAGGGCGTCTGCGCAGGGAGGCATCGCCGGTAAGAACGCTGAAAAAAGGCGCAGATGCCAGCACGCCAGACACCAGCCGCGCAGTGGTTCCAGAGTTGCCCGCATCCAAGACATCCTCCGGCTCTCGGAGTGAGGCGATACCTTCACTCTCAACGACCCAATGACCGCCCGACACCCGTTCGACCTTCGCGCCTAATTGCGAAGCGATTCGCGCTGTTCGCAGGCAGTCGTCCGACTCGAGCAGATGGCGGATGGTCGTTTTACCCGCCGCCAACGCGCCTAACAGCACTGCCCGGTGAGAAATTGACTTATCGCCTGGGGGCAGCCATCGTCCCGCGATACGGGATGCTTTTTGAATTCGCCAAGTCTCCATAATAAGATGATAAGGATGGCTCCTATTTTACACTATTTTTTACACTATTTTCCCGCGGTTTTCCCGATATTGTTCCGCGCTTGCTTTTGCCCCAGCCTCCACCGCCCGGCGAACGAATGGATAAAAAACTGTTGGGGGGGCAGCGCAGAGTGCCTTTGTTCAGTTCCGCCTCCAGGTTCTCTCCCAATTTCAAATAGTTAGCGCCTCGTTTGCCCGATTGACCGCCTTGTAGCCCATAGGGCGCGCGCCGCCGCCGATCCGTGAAAAGCGTTAAGGTCGATTCGCAAAGGATTTGATAAACCCTGAAAATACCGCACCCGCCCTGATGAAGTCCTGAGCCGCCGGTTTTGTCCGCGATTCGATATTCTAGCACGCGCAAGGGATACGCGGTTTCTAAGGCTTCGATGGGGGTGTTTCGAGTGTTGGTCATGTGGGTATGAACCGCGCTCGCGCCGTCTTGCGAAGCGGATGCGCCCGCGCCGCCCGCAAGTGTTTCATAGTAAGCGAAAGGTCTTTGGCGGAAGGGATCGTAACCGCCCAGAAGCACATTGTTCATCGTGCCTTGTGAGGCGGCAGGAATTTTGTCTGGAGCCGCCTGCGCCAGCGCGCCCAGCAGGGTATCGGTGATTCGCTGCGAGGTTTCCACGTTCCCGCCTGCTACGGCAGAAGGCACAGTGGCATTGACCACAGTGCCAGGCGGCGCGATCACTTCCACGGGTTCCCAGCAACCCTCATTGGTGGGCAGGTCGGTGTCGCAAAGACAGCGCGCCACATAGAAACAAGCGGCTTTTGTGACGGCTTCCGTGGCGTTGATACCGCCTGGTGTCTGGGGCGCGCTGCCGGTGAAATCAAAGCGCAGGTCGCCATTGGCTTTGACGGTCGCGCAAACACGAATCAATACATCTTTTGTACCTCGCCCGTCATCATCCAGGCGGTCTTCAAACGAGTAGTCGCCCGGAGCCAACGCCTGCAAACAGAGGCGGGTTTGAGACGCGCTATAGCTCAACAACTGGTCAAACCGCTGTTCCCATTCCGCCCTGCCGTTGCGCTGGTAGAGCGCAGTCAAACGCGCGATTCCTACCTGATTCGCGCCGATTTGCGCATAAAGATCGCCCTGTCGTTCGTCCGGCGCGCGCGTGTTTGCCAAGATCAGGTTCCAAAGCGCAGTGTCTATCTTGTCCGCTTTCATCAAGGGGATGGGCGGCATCCGCAGACCCTCTTCATAGATTTCTCGCGCTAAGGGCATGGAGCCGGGTGTGCTGCCTCCAGTATCGGCGTGGTGAGCGCGATTCGCCACAAAGCCCGCCAATTCATGGTCCCAGAAGATAGGCGCGACCAAAGTCCAATCGGGCAGGTGCGTTCCCGCGCTGTAAGGGTCATTGGTCAAAATCATATCGCCCGGCTGCCAGGGTTGTGAATGGAGCAGGAACCGCATCAGCAGAGGCATTGCGCCCAAATGCACCGGAATATGCGCCGCTTGCGCCAGCATACGCCCGCGCGCGTCAAACAAGGCGCATGAGTAGTCGCGCCGTTCTTTGATGTTAGGCGAGTAAGCGGAGCGTTCCAATGCCTGCCCCATCTCTTCGGGGACCGCGGTCAACAGTTCGTGGTAAAGCCACACGCGCGCCGGATCAAAAATCATCGCGAAACAGATTTTCTGCGTATTCGCCGCGACTCCTGTTTGGAAGTGGCGCGAAAAATGGGCGCGGGTATAATCCAACCCTATGACAACGCGAATTAAACCGGTGGAATGGGCAGAGGGAATCGTTCGTTTGGTGGATCAGACCCGGCTGCCTGCACAGTACGTTGTGGAAGAATATACCGATTGGCGGCAGGTTGCAGAAGCGATCCAGGTGATGAAGGTACGAGGCGCGCCTGCGATTGGCATTGCCGCTGCCTATGGATTGACTCTGGCAGCGCGCCAAATCGATGCGTCCGAGATGCCCGCGTTTCGCGCCGCATTTGGCGATATCTGTCAATCGATGGCAGCGACCCGTCCCACCGCGGTCAACTTATTTGGGGCGATTGAACGCATGCAGCGCGCTGTGTCGGAATGTGAAACCCCAGAAGCGGCGCGCGCGCGGCTGTTAGAAGAGGCGCACGCGATTACCGAAGAGGATTACGAAGCGGACCTGCGCATGGCGGAGTATGGCGCGCATCTGCTGAAAAACCGGTTTGGCGTGCTGACGATTTGCCACACAGGCGCGCTGGCGACGGGCGGCTATGGCACCGCCTTGGGCATCCTGCGCTTGGCGTGGGAGCAAGGGAAAGCGATTGAGGTTTATGCTTGCGAGACGCGCCCGCGCCTGCAAGGGTTGCGGCTCACGGCTTGGGAACTGCAACAATTGGGTATTCCCAGCCGAGTCATCACGGACAGCATGGCAGCCTCGCTGATGGCTTCCGGCAAAATCGACTGCGTGATAGCAGGCGCGGATCGAATCGCCGCGAATGGCGACACCGCCAACAAAATCGGGACTTACAGTTTGGCGGTTTTGGCGCATTATCATCAAATCCCGTTCTATATTGCCGCGCCGCTGACCACCGTTGATTTCAACATCTCTGACGGTTCGCACATCCCTGTAGAAGAACGAGACCCGCGAGAGGTGACCCATCTCGGCGAGATTCAGATCGCGCCAGAAGGGGTTCGCGTTTGGAACCCGGCGTTTGATGTGACCCCTGCCTCGCTGATTGAAGCGATTATCACGGAAGAGGGCATTGCCTACGCGCCCTTCACAGAGACGCTGAATGCGCAGCGCGCTCCCTCGCGCGGCGCGTAATGATTATGAAACCGCTTCTGCCTCTGTTTAAGCGGGTGATTTCGCTTTGGAGTCGTCATTCGATTCCTGCTCACGCCGCTGCCATCGCTTTTTATAGCTTGCTTTCCCTGACTCCTTTGTTGGTGATTTTAGTGGGAGTCGCCGGTTTGATTTTTGGCAGAGAAGAGACTCGGGACCGGCTGATCGAAGAGATTCGACAGGCAACCGGCACAGAGACAGCCGATTTTATTGGGCGCATTGTGGAGCAAGCAGGTTCTGCCCCTGAAAGCGCGTGGGCAGCCTTGCTCAGCGTAATGGTTGCTTGGTGGGGGGCGTCCCATGTGTTTCAGCATTTGAAACGCGCTCTCGATGCGATTATCGGGGAAAAAGCGGCTTTGAAGGGCGCGAAGGCGATCTTATGGAACCGCGTTCTCTCGATGGGTATGGCGCTCTTGACGGGCGGTTTGACGGCGCTATGGCTGCTATTGGAGACCTTGCTGAAGATCGGGCAGCGATTGACGATTGATTGGTCAATTCCTTGGTGGCTTCACAGCTTGGCGAATGGATTTGTCGCTTGGGGATTATTGGTGCTACTCTTGGCAGGACTTTACAAGCTGTTGCCAGCCGCCAATCCGCGTTGGCGCGAGTTATGGCTGGGGACTTTGGTCGCCGCGCTGCTGTTGTTTATCGTCCGGCGGTTTGCCGGTTTATACATTGCGATGAGCGGAATCAGCTCTGCCTATGGCGCGGCGGGCGCATTGGTCGCGCTGCTGTTGTGGGTCTATTTTTCTGCGCAAGCGGTACTTACGGGCGCGCTGTTTATCGCTGCTGAACGGGAAGAAGTTCAAAGCTAATTCCCCATTTCCCCAAAAATGGAGTATAATATCTCGGCGTATTTGCTATGAAAGGGGGTAGTATCTTTATGATTTGCTGGCAGCGGCTTTCTATTTTTGCGACTCTATTTTGGGTGTTGATGATAGCGGGAACCGCGCAGGTTATGACGGTTGTTCCCGAACAAGAACCTAACAACAGTTTGGAAACGCCCCAGGTGATCTCCGCGCAAGTGGGACCCTTCAATGGTTTTGTTGTTTGGCAAGCGTCGATTATACCGGCAGGCGATGCCGACTATTATCGTTTTGAAGTTACAACCCCCGGCGTCTATTCGATCCGAGTCGATTCCACGCGTGACCCCGTACTGCTACTCTATGATAGCTTGACCTTTCTTATCGATGCGAACGATAACTCTGGAAATCCTGATACCCCCAATTCGCTGGACAGCGGACTAACCCGATTTTTGGATTCGGGAGTTTATTTCATTCAAGTGCGCTATGCCATTCCGACCGGCACCGCACGTTATGCCGTGCGCGTGTTTCCGGGCTTAGTCGCGCCAGACTTTGACCCTACGGAACCTAACGGACCTAACAATCCGGTTGAATTAGGCTCATTTCAGGAAGGTTCTTTGACGGCGCCTGGATATGGATTTTTGAGCTATGGCGGAGGCGATGAGGATTATTTCCGAGTGACGGTAACTCGTCCCGGCTTAAACCTCTATTTCCAAACAATTACTTGTGTAGACACGGTGTTAGAAGTGATTCGTCCCGATGGGCAGCGTATTGAGAATGACGATGCCGATTGGGATCCATTGAATGGGCGCGCTTCGCAGGTGGAAATCCAAAACGCGCCTGTGGGTGTCTATTTGGTTGCGGTGAAGGGCTATAGCGGCTGGGGCGGTTATTATAACCTGCGGCTCTTTGCCAGTTTAGCAAACCAATTCACCCTAACGAAACAAAATGTGAATTACACGCAGCGCGAAATCAACGTCGATTCGACCCAGACCAACAATGGGCTTGTGGATTTCTCCTTCAGCGGACGCGATTTTGGTTTTCAGGACTGGTGGTGGTATCGGGTGGAGGGATTGAACGCGCGGGAGTTCGCATTAACAGGACTGACCGGTCTAACACAGATTGGCAGCGACCGTATCGAGCTACTCTACACACTGCCAGAAGGATTGAGGGTCAAGTTGGAATACATTCTCCGACCGCTTAGCGACACGCAAGCGATTGTGGAGCAACATTTGACGGTGACCAACCCGACTTCGATAACCCGTTCGATTCACTTTTTCAAGTACACAGATTACGATATATTTGGGACTCCCGCCGATGATACGCTGACTTGGTCTCCTCCCGACCGCCTGCTTTATCAAGACAGCGCGACAACCAACTTTGGGAACGTGGTGGGACTCCCGCGCCCCATCGCTTTTGAAACGCAGGTCTGGCCCGGTCTGCGCGATAACCTCGCGAACTCTGTGCTGAATAATTTGAGCAATCAACTGCCTTTTGTCACCGGCGATGTAACCGGCGCGATGCAGTGGCGATGTGTAGTGCCTCCCGGTCAATCTTCGCGTCTCATCGCCTTTATCGCGATAAACACCGATGTCACGCTGTTGGAGGGCGACATGGATGGTGATGGCTGCGTCTCAGATGAAGATCTCTTGCGCGTGCTGTTTGAGTTTGGACGACAGGGCAGTATGTTAGAGGACATCAACGGCGATTTGACGGTGAATGACGAGGACTTGCTCTTGGTATTGGAGAATTTCGGCAACGGCTGTTTTCAGTGAGTGAGGCTCAGGTGTTTGTGTCTTCAAGCCATCGCTCCAACCACCGCTGAAGGCTTTGATTTAGCATGCGGTAGACCTGCTCAAATCCCTGCATGCCTGCGCCATAGTAGGGGTCTGGCACTTCGCTGTTGTCGATAGGCTCCATGACCCTATAAATTTTATCGTGTAAGGAGACAGGGCAAAGGGCGCGCAGGGCGCGCTCGTTGGCAGCGTCCATCACTAACAGGTAGTCGTAACATTCACAATCGCGCGTTGTTACCTGTCGAGCGGTGTGTTCATAATCGGCGTCATACTCGCTCAGAATCTGCCGAGCGCGAGGGTCGATAGATTCCCCCAAATGCCAATCTCCAGTGCCAGCCGAGTCGATATCGAAGTGGTTTTCTACGCCTTGTTCCTCCACGAGCTTGCGGAAAATACCCTCTGCCATAGGGCTGCGACAGATATTGCCCAAGCAAACAAACAATACGCGGATGGGAGTAGGGTTCTCGTTCATTCTTTCATCAGGTCCTGCAATTCAGGGTAGAAAAGGTTGTATTGGTCAATGGTTTTGGGGGGCGCGCCCACGATCCAATCGCGCAGCAATCCCGCTGTCAACGCGCCGGGCGTGATGGTGAAAATCCCATGTTGGCGATAAGCCTCCGCGCGCACAGGGTCATTCACTTTTGCGCCGACACGGTTGACTTTATACAACTCGCGCACCAGTTGGGTGACCATTAAGTTCGAATTATCGCCGCTGGTGCAAGCGACGAAAGCATCCGCGCTTTCGATATCGGCGCGCTTCAACACATCTTCATCTAATCCATTGCCCATCACGATCCGGCAGGTATGATGTTGTCCCAATCTTCTGATCGCATCTTGACTCGATTCAATGACCGTGACTTCATGTCCGGCTCCGCTCATCAGTAGAGCAAGAATCGATCCTGTGCGCCCGCATCCCATAATAACCACTCGCATAGTTTAATAATCCTCCAAAGCGGAACGGTGAAGCCAAACAAAGCAACGCGCTTTGCGCAGCACCGTTTCCACCGTATCATCCAATAACGAGGCGCTGCGTTTTCGCCTGTGCCGCGCCCCAATCATCAATACATCGGCATTTACTTCCTGCGCCACATGAATAATGGCATGTCCTGCATGGTGCGTGGTTTTAAGTATGCTTTCAAAAGAATCTATGTCCATGTCCTGGGCAATTTCTCGGGCGGCTGCCAGCGATTGATGTCCTTCCCCTAAGCCGGGCGCATTCGCGTCATCTAAGGGAACAGAGCGCGGAATTTGCACCACGTGCAGCGTTGTGATTTTTGCCTTAAAGGAGATTGCCAATTGACAGGCAAACCGCATTACTTCCCGGTCGCTGGGGGTGTTCTCGAAAGGAACCAAAATGTGCTGGGGCGCGCCAGAATGGGGCGTCTCGGTTCGAGATTTGCCAAATCCAAACAGTCTCATGGGGGATTTTCTCCTGCTCTAAGCGCGGGGCTGAGCGCGAAAACGCTTCATCAGAAACAGTCTGACGATGGAGTAGACCATAAGGACGACCCCATAGGCAGCGATTTCTGAGCGACCGTAGACGGTTTGTCCTTGATAAGCGATGTAGGCTCCCGCGATGAACATAAGCGCGCTGATGATGTACCATACTTGCTGACGCATAGCATGAATTATACACGATGAGTGGACGTTCTGATTTTCGGGCATTCCTAACCTGCCTTTAACACAGGAGACGGTAGACTATAGACACGGTTAATGAGAAAACCTATGGAAGCTTCGCAAATGTTAGATCGCGAAGAAAGGAGAGTAAAAAACGGGCGCGGAGATCAACCCCGCGCCCGTTCGTTTTTTCAGGATAATCAGCCGTTATTAGTAGCCACAGTTGCCAGACGCGACACCGCTGGAGTTTCTGCGGTTGGTACAGCGATAGCACCAGTTGCCGTTGTCTTGGCGTTTGCCCGCGTTGCCCCACAAGTTGAACTGGCCACTATAAGGACTTTGCTCACCCACATCAAAGATGGTGGCTTGCTTGTTGTCCCAAGTGGTTACCGTGCTGCCTGCGCCGGTGCGTTTCCGACCTTTCACGGTTCGCGCATGTCCATCGACATAGTTCGCGACACCCAAGTCGCTGGTACGCGCCTGCAGGTAGGACTGGATGGTGGGAGGCGGTCCCAAAGTGCCGCTGTAGAGCATCGAGTTTTCAACAGGATACTCAATCGCTGCCATGGTCATCACCTGATTGCCCGCCAGCAGTCCCGGCACGACTCCATCTTCGAACAAGCACCAGTTGAAGATATAGCCTGTGTATTGGAAGCCTGAAAGCGCGCAAACCGGAATTCCGAACGAGCCAAAGGAGCCAGTGACGTTAAAGGCTTGGCGGTCTGAAGGGTCCTGTAAGACTTCCGCATTTTTCAAGTAAGGGAAAATCGCGTTGTAGAGCGTGAAAATACAGTTGCCGCCCTGGTTGGTCAGGTAGATGCTCATGGGGAACGACTCGTCGTAATCCTGAACATATTGCAGAACAGAGAGAGAGACCTGTTTCATATTGCTGACGCTTTGGGTTTGACGCGCTTTTGCTCTCGCCTGCGCGAAAACCGGGAACAGAATGGCTGCTAAAATCGCGATGATAGCGATAACGACCAATAATTCAATAAGGGTAAACCCTTTTCGGGACTTCATAAGACTTCCTCCTCTGATAAAAATAGGTTGGGAGAAACTCCCGCGCTGTTAGACCTGATAGGAACATCTTTCGTTCCTATCAACTCGTTTCCTACTGGTAAAAATTTTGGGATTGGTTTATGGGTTCGGCGCGATGGGAAAGAATAGGAATTGTTGCAAGAATTCCAGCATGCGGTTCGGGTCAGGCACCCGCCCGATGGTCACGCGTTCCGTGTCCATTTGGGTGGCTCGCGCCAGCGCTTTGTCGGCGTCCGCGCTTCTGCCCGTTTGTTCATAAACAAAGGCGGTTACAAGCTGCAGCCATGCCGAATCTTTCATCTGCCGCGCCCCTGCATCCAACAAGGTCAGCGCCTGTTTGCGGGTCTCTTCGTCCTGCGATTCTCCGTCCCGTTTGGCGAAGTTCAGCTCAAAAGCGAAGCTGACCGCTTTCATGATTTGCGCAGGCGCATAGGTGGGGCGCGCGGTCAGTGCCAGGTCGAACCAGGCGCGCGCAGTTTCCGTCATCTCTTCATTGCCGGGGCGGACACTTTCCGCTAAGCTTTCCATGCCCCGCATCACATAAGCCTCGGGGGTCAACAGCTCCAGGTCCAGCGTCTGCCAGAAGTGTTCGCGGGCGCGGTCGAACTCGCGCGCTGACGAGAATGACCACATGCGAATGAAGGAGGCTTGCGGCGCATTCAACCCTTCGTTTTGCGCCATGACCGCCAACCGGGCGGCTTGCGAGATTTTCCGGTTACGCATCTCCAGTCCCGCTTGTATCACATGCAGCTTGGGATTCTCTTTGTCTTTTTGTTCAGCGGCTCGCATGGAGGCTTCAAAATCCCGCTGCCGGTTCAGAAGCGTTTGCGCTAAGGCTTGAATCCCGTAAGTGTAGGCGTCTGCCGTTCCCCGGCGAGTGGCTGCGCCCGTCGCGACCAACACATCTTGATAGCGTCCTGAGAGCAGGTATGCCTGTGCCAAGCGGTTGCGATACGAAAGGTTATTCTCTTCTTGCTGGGAACAGGCAAAGAACAGTTGGGAAGCGCGCTCATAGTCGCCTCTAATCATGGCGATGTGCGCCTGTTTCGCTAAGTTTTCTATGGTGGCTTGCTCGGTATCCAGGGCTTTCTGCTCGATATCCAACACTTTACGCCGCGCCGCGATGGCGGTTTCAATTTGGCGGCGTTCATCGCGCGCGGTTCGGGCTTTTCTCAGCGCGATCTGCGCTTGGAACTGGTAGCCTTCGGGCGATTCGGGAAAAATCCGGTTGAAATCTTCAACAGCATCCCCCGCGGCTTCCAAATTGCCTTGCCGCATATAGGTCTGCATCAGCAACACGCGCGCCGGTTTGTGGTCGGATTGCGCCTTGAGGGCGATTCGCGCCGAAATCAGCGCATCTTTCCAGTTGCTCTCGCTGAAAAGATCTCTCGCCTGTTGAAAATGATGTTCTACGCCTTTGCCGACCTCATTATCGATGCGTATCTTAATCGATTTGCTTTCGGTTTTTTCATTCTCTAATTTCGCGTTGACGGTGAGCGTATGCTCGCCTTCCGCATCTGCAATCGTATCCCACTCAAATTCGTAGGGGGTACTTTGATCCACCTCGCGCAAGCGGTCGTTGATTAAGAACTCCACGCGCATGACCGGCGAATCGCTTTGAACGGTCGCTTCGACCTTAAAAATTTTCTGCAGCGTATCTCCGTCTTTCACATTGATCTCGACAGCCGCATTTGCCTGCACAAGACCACAAAACGCTATCATCGCCGCTATTATCCATAAACGCATTCTGATACCTCCCAAAATCAAGCCTCTATTTCTCTCTTTAGACGCGCATTCCTGCCCATGGGGTTGCGCCATGCTACAATCGATAGTCTATGATTCTTTGCGAACACCTCACGAAGCGCTATGGCGATCTGCTGGCGGTGCATAATATGTCCTTTGCGGTGGCTCCGGGCGAACTGTACGGTTTTTTGGGACCGAACGGCGCAGGCAAGACCACCACCATCAAAATGTTGACGGGCTTGTTGAAGCCCACCTCCGGCGCGATTTTCATCGGCGGGGTCGATATGGTTCAGGACGCGGCAGAAGCCAAACGACAGATCGGCTATGTGCCGGACAACCCTTTTCTTTATGAGCGATTAACCGGCACAGAGTTTTTGGAACTGACGGCAGATTTGTGGGGTATGGGGGGCGAGAAGCGCGCGCGCAAAATCACGGACCTGTTGAAGTTGTTTGAACTGGAAGATAAAGCGGACCAATTGATTCAAGGCTATTCACGGGGCATGCGACAAAAGATCACGCTGGCAGCCGCCTTGTTGCATGAACCGAAGGCGATGTTCTTAGATGAGCCGACGGTTGGGCTGGACCCGAAAGGCGCGCGTTTATTGAAGGAGGTTTTGCGGGAGTTGGCGATTCGAGGCGCGGCGGTGATGCTCTCGACCCACTTGTTGGAGGTGGCAGAGCGATTATGCGACCGGGTGGGGATTGTGAGCCAGGGGACCCTGATTGCAGAAGGGACCCCGGCGGAGCTGTTGAGTCAAGATTCCTCTCAGAATTTGGAGGAGTTATTCCTCGCGCTGACGGGCGAGGAATCAGAGTATTCGGAGCTGGCGCGTTATTTCGATTGAGCGGTCGCTTGCAGTCCTTTTAGCGCGTCTTCCAGCACATGCCAAGCCAGTGAGGCGCATTTGATCCGAACAGGGAATTTCCGAACGCCTGCCAGCGCGCTGATGTCACCCATTGTTTCTAAGTCGGGTTCAACATCCCCTTTCAGGAGCGCATAGACTTGTCGGATGAACTCGCGCGCTTCGTCCATCGTTTTGCCAGTCAGAGCCTCTGCCATCATCGAGGCTGAGGCTTGGCTGATGGAACATCCCTGTCCGCTAAAGCGAATGTTTGTGATGACTTCTCCGTCGACTTGGAATTCAATCACGACTTCGTCGCCGCAGAGCGGGTTCGCGCCATCATGCATAAATTTGGGGTCAGGCAGATGCCCCCGACCCCTGGGTTGTCGATAGTGATCTAAGATAACCTGTTGATAGAGTTGTTCAATCAAGTTGAAATACCTCGCGTACTTTATGAAGCCCTTTAATGAGCGCGTCGATATGCGCCTCATCGTTGTAAACGGCGAGACTGGCGCGCGCGGTCGCGGGCGTTCCGAGACGGTCGCCCAAGGGATGAGCGCAATGATTGCCCGCCCGGATGGCGATATCTTCGGTGTCTAAGACAGTTTGAATATCGTGAGGATGGACATCGCCCACATTAAACGCCAATAATCCCGCTCGATAATCCACCGGTCCATACAGTTTTAGACCGGGAATCTCTTGTAATCGTTCCAAAGCATACTGGGTCAGTTCCCATTCATAAGCTTCGATCTTGTCACGACCGATTTCGTCCACAAAATCGAGCGCGGCGTGCAGTCCGACCACTTCCGCAATGGGAGGCGTTCCCGCTTCTAACCGGCTGGGGATACCTGCCCAGGACACCTGGTCCCATGCCACGCGCTTGATCATGCCGCCGCCCCGCTGGTAGGGGGGCAGCGTCTCTAAGATTTCTCGTTTGCCATACAGCACGCCGACGCCGGTGGGACCATACAGTTTATGCCCGGAAAAGGCAAAGAAATCGCAATCGATATCTTGAACATCGACCGGCATATGCGCCACGCTCTGCGCCGCGTCTATCAGCGTTTTCGCGCCCGCTTTATGCGCCAGCGCGCAGATCTCTTTCACGGGATTAACGGTCGCCAGCACATTGGAAATATGCATCACCGCCACCATGCGCGTTTTGTCGGTCAGCAGCGACTGCAGTTCTTGAAGGTCTAATTTGCCTTCATCGGTGATTTTCCAGACGATCAATTTCGCGCCTTTGCGCTCGACCAACTGCATCCAGGGCAGAATGTTGGCATGATGCTCCATTTCGGAGATGATAATCTCATCGCCGGGCTGCAGGCTTTCTCCCCATGTCGATGCCACGAGGTTGATGCTTTCGGTCGTGCCTTTGGTGATAATGATCTCCGCCGATTCTTTGGCGTTCAGAAATTGGGCGATTCGTTCGCGCGCGTTTTCAAACATCTCAGAGGCTTTGGCACCGACGCCATACGCGCCCCGGTGAACGTTCGCGTTATGGTAAGAGTAGAAATCGACCATGCGCTCAATCACCGCGCGCGGTTTTTGGGTCGTCGCGCCGTTATCCAGGTAGATCAAACTGCGCATCTCCTCATGGGGCGTAAAGAACGGAAAGAGTTCTCTAATCGCCTTCGCGTCTATTGTACGAACTGTCGTCGTTGCCATCGTTAATGATTCCTCCTCGTTGTGGTTAATCCAGACAGACCCACACGCCTTGTTCTTCGACCTTGACCGGAAAGGACCGGATGGGGCGAATGGCGGGAAGCCCCTTTGCTCGCCCGGTATGCGGGTCATATTTTGCTCCGTGATGCGGACAAACCAACAGGTCCCGCTCGATTCGCGCCTGTGCGCCATTCGCTTCTGAGAGCGGTAATTTCTCATGCGAGCAGAGATTTTGCACCGCGAAATAGCCCTGTTGAGACCGTCCCACCAGCAGCGCGCAACCGTCCAGTTCCACCACGCGAAAATCGCCTGGATTCAACTCATCATCGATGGCTCGCTGCCAGTTCATGCGTTATCCAACTTCGCCAAATCCATGAAATATTTTGGCGCGTCGCCTTTCAGCTTCGATGCCAGCAGCTGTTGCAACGACAAGCGCAGGTCCGATTCTTTGATTTCGCGCAAAACCTGCTCGAAAAAGCCCATCACGATCAGCGCTTCCGCTTCCGCTGGGTCTAACCCGCGCGACTTGAGATAGAAGGTCTCATCGGGCATCACCGGTCCAACGGTTGCGCCATGGGTACAGCGCACCTCATTCGCGCCGATTTCCAGATTCGGGATCGTGTTCGCTTTGGCATGATCGGACAACAACAGATTTCTATTCGCTTGATAGGCGTCGGTTCCCTGCGCGCCGGGATGAACTCGAATGAATCCGCTGAAGACGGCTTGGGTTTGATCGGTCAGCACACCCTTATAGAGCAGGTCGCTGCCGGTTCTACCGACCTGATGATCCTGTTCGGTGCGGAAATCGAGGTGTTGGTCGCCATCGCCATAATACATGCCCAGCAGCCGCGCTTCTGAGCCTGCGCCCAACATTCGGTGTCTCAGGTCGTTGCGCGCCAATTTGCCTCCCAGAGCGACTGCCAAACTGCGCGCCCGGCTGTCGCGATCATGCTCATATTCCGTGACTGTCAGATAGATCGTTTCGCGTCCCATGCGCTCCACAATCGTATGCTCTACCGATGCGTTAGGAGCCAAAAAGACCTCCGTGGCGCCGACACATAAAATTTTCGCGTCATCTGGCGAAATATAGGTTTCCACGATTTTGGCTGCGCTGCTGGTTTCCGCCACGATCATGGTGTGCGGGAAGTGCGCGCCGGGCGTTTCGAACAGGTGAATGATTTCTATCACGCCTTCGATGTTCACATTGGCAGGGATAAGGAGATAAAGCCCGCTGTCCCACGCAGCCGTGTGCAGAACCGACAATTTGTCGCCGGGCAGCGGCGCTAACCGCCCCAAGTCACGCTGGAAACGTTCTGGGTTCTCTTTCAATGCCTCGCGTAAGTCTTGTATTTTGACGCCCTTCTGCAAGAGCGCGTCCGGCAGATGGACTTCCAAGCCTGCGCCTGCCCGGTGAAGCACCGTGATGGTGGGAGCGTCGGTTAGGAAGGGCGGAAAGGGTGCTTGCGCTGGCGCAGAGGGAGAAGCCTCGCTCCAAGCAGCGGGAGCATAATCTTCCAAATGCAGGGTGGTGATATCGGTATAGCGCCAATTCTCCAAACGGGGAGAGGGCATCGGTAAATTTTCATATTGCGCGAACGCCTCCAAGCGGCGTTCGATGTGCCAGGCAGGCTCGCCTATCGCCTCAGCGACATGCGCGAGATGCTCAGCGGTTAAGTTCAATTTGTTTGCGTTCATTTCCTTGATCATAGGGGGGCATTCTCCTTCAATTATTTAGCCTGACTAAATTATGGCATGAACGCTTATGGAAAATCAATATCCATAAGCGTTTTTCCGACTACATTTTCCGAAACAGGCGCATAGCCTATATTATGAGGGTTCTTTCTCATTGAGGGAGTTCTCAAAACGGGTTGCGCGCCTCGTGTCAAAAAAAGTGAACCATTTTTTGCACATTGCCCTTGAAAAATGGGCAAAAGTGTGTTATAATTAACATGGGTTCATTAGGACGCGAGGACTTAACCGATAAGGGTGACGAGTGTTCCCACTTGTCTATGCCCTTGCAACCCTAAAACGGAGGTCAACAATGAAGCATTTGTTCTTGTGCATCGTAATTGCGCTCGTTGCCATGATCGGCACCGCGAACGCGCAGACGGGTGGTACTTTTAATCTGGAGTGGAGCACAATTGATGGTGGAGGTCATACCTTCAGTACCGGCGGCGGCTTTAAGCTGGGCGGTACGGTGGGGCAGCCTGACGCGTTTGGCGCGAACCCCATGCATACTGGCGGCGCATTCTCGCTGTCGGGCGGCTTCTGGTTCCAGCGTATTCCCGGCGACGCGAACGCGGACGGCTGTGTGAACGACAATGACTTGCTGGAAGTGCTGTTTGTGTTTGGTTCCAGCGGATTGTTCAACGCGGACGTCAACGATGATGGTATCGTGAACGATAACGATCTCTTAATCGTATTGTTTAACTTTGGCACGGGCTGCTAAAGTCCTCGTCGTTTTGCATTCTCTATAGACGCAGGCGGGTTCTTTCCCTGCCTGCGTTTTTTACTGCCTGATGCCTCTCTCCGCTTCCACTTCCAGCCCGATGGCGCCCCGAGGGAACTGCTTCACGACCACTCGTAGATACCGGGGTTGAATCGCCCGTTCGATGTCATCGGCGATGCGCTCAGCAAGCCCCTCCGCAAAAGCAGGCATCTCGCGAAACGCCCAGAGGTAGAACTTGAGCGATTTCGATTCGATGCATCGCTCATTTGGCACATACTCGATGATGATTTCTCCGAAGTCGGGTTGACCCGAACGCGGGCAGAGGGCAGTGAACTCGGTAGCATGAAAACGCACTTTAGAGACACGGGGGGCAGGGAACGCCTCCTTGATTAATATCTCCATGGCTTGCTCCACCGATTCAGGGCGGGGCATGGGACCGGAACGCGGCAGCCAGAGGTCGGGTTGATGGTTTTGTGAGTCGCTCATAGCAACAACGATTCTACCCTGCTAAGGAACCATTTTATCAGGGGGGGAGGGTTGGGCAGAGACTAATTCGGCTGTGTAGCCCGCTTCTTCTACAACGCGCTTGAGGTCATCACGGCGCAGAGTGCTGGGGTCTGCTGAGACAACCGCTTTTTTCTGGTCAAAATCGACCTTCGCTTTGAGAACGCCTCTGACTTCGTAAAGAGATTTCTCAATTTTTTGGGCGCAGCTTTCACAGTGCATTCCTTTCAGTTTCAGTGTGTAATCTTGAACCCGTTGAGATGAAAGGTTGGCAGTGGCGGGTGCAGCTTTATGTTCTTCCACATGCTCCACAGCGTGTGAGCGGAAATTCCACAGGTTGAGGGCGATCACGAACAAAGCAACTGCCCACATGACGCCAATATTGACTTTACGCTTGAGCGCAAAATCGCCATGATGGCAGTTGCGCGTGCAGACGTGCTTGGTATTGGGGCGGTAAGCCAGATAGAACCCCACTCCCAACTGCACAGCGGTAAAGGTCAACAAAAAGGGCTGCCAACGATGCAGAAAAGAGAACGCGCTGACAGCGGTCGCGCCTAAAACGGCGGGCAGCCAGCAACAGGCAGTGCAAGCCAATGCGGTTAAGAGGGTTCCAAGCGTGGAGAGCGCGTATTTCATAATCGTGTGTACCAGTAAGTATTATACCATGCCTCGACAAAGGGATGCAAGGGGATATATGAGATGAAGCACCCATTCGGTATAATCATGGACGTTATGAGCATGCCTGTGATAAAATTTGGAACGGAAGGTTGGCGAGGAATTATTGCGGACGATTTTACGGTCGCGAATGTGCGACTGGCGACCCATGCGATGGCATTACACTTAAAAGAGGTGAATCCGCCCGGACAAGGCGTGATGGTGGCTTATGATTGCCGCGCTCAATCGGAGATTTTTGCGCAAACCGCGGCGCAAGTCTTGAGCGCATATGGGTTTCCGGTGTCGGTTGCGCCCCACCCTGTTTCTTCGCCTGCCGCAGTGTATGGCATGCTCAGTCAGAAAATGCAAGGCTGCGTGATGTTCACTGCCAGCCATAACCCCGCCGCGTTTCATGGCATTAAATTCAAGCCCTACTATGGCGGCGCGGCGTTGACCGACATCACTCTCAGCATCGAAAAGCATTTGAACACGCTGTTGAGCGACTATGAGCGCTGGACAGAACCGGTGGAAGCGGGCGCGCCAATGCAGGTGTTTGACCCTGTACCGGGTTATTTGGATAATTTGCATCAATTTATTGAGATGGATTTGATCCAGGCAGCCGGATTCAAAATCGCGACCGACGCGATGCACGGCTCCGGCGCAGGCTACTTACCTGCGCTGCTGACCCGAATCGGCTGCGAAGTCCCTGCCCTTCGAGAAGAGAGAAACCCCTACTTTGGCGGCATCGGACCTGAACCAATGGAATCGAACCTGCATGACCTCATGCGTTTGGTTCGCGAACAGGGCGCGCATGCCGGTATCGCGGTTGACGGGGATGGCGACCGGGTGGGCGCAGTGGATGAGAAAGGTGACTTTGTGGACAGCCACCGAATCTTTGCGGTCACCTTAAAACATCTTGTGGAGCACCGGGGCTGGAGTGGCGAGGTGGTTAAAACATTTTCGGTCAGCCGCATGATCCAGCGGCTCTGCGAGCATTTTGATCTGCCTCTAACCACAACGCCCATTGGATTCAAATTCATTTGTGAACGCATGTTGAATGGGGACGTGCTGATGGGGGGCGAAGAGAGCGGCGGTTTAGGCGTCAAACGTTATATGTTAGAGCGCGACGGCGTGATGATGGGATTGCTGCTGCTGGAAGCGATGGCGGCGAGCGGCAAAACCCTGTCCCAACTTGTGGAAGAGGTTTTCGCGATTACCCAGCCTTTCCATTACCGCCGAATCGATGCGCACTTCGAGCGTGAGCAGATGCCTGCGCTTCGCGAACAGTTGGCAACGCTCTCTCTCAATACAGTGGCGGGGCTGGCGGTGGAGCGTGTGGACAAGATGGACGGCATCAAGCATGAATTGGTCAATGGCAGCTGGCTGTTGATGCGCGCTTCTGGCACGGAACCGGTGGTGCGGATTTACGCGGAGGCAGAAACGCCGGAGGCGGCGCGCCACTTGGCAGAAGAGGGCGAACGCGCGCTGCGCCAATTGATAAGCGGTTCCTGAAAAAAACAGGCAAATAGAAACTCTTTTGCGGCTGTTTCGTATTATTTATCGAGCGCAAATCACTTTTTCGCGCGAAACACTTGACGCGAGGGGTAAAAATGTGCTATCATGTTACTGGAAGGGAGTCAAACCTCTTCAGCGAAGGATCGCGCTTTGAAGGAAACCTTAGGATGGCTTCATCGCAAAGTCCCCCGCTTAAAGAGTCTAACTCTCTCCCAAAACCTAACACTCAAGGAGGAGAGATGCTAATGAAGCGTCTTTATGCAACGCTGGCAGGCGTTACCCTAATTGCAGGGCTGTCTGTCGGTCAGATGAGCGATGTACCTCAGAGCCACTGGGCTTATGAGGCGATTGAAGAACTGGTGCGCTTGGGCGTAATTGAAGGTTACCCGGATGGTACCTATCAACCCCGACGCGCAATGACTCGCGCTGAATTCGCGCAAGCCTTAGCCCGCGCTCTGCGACGGGTGACAACTCGCATGGATGAACTCAGCAACCGCATCCGCGATCTGGAGAATCGACCCAGTGGCGGCGGTGGCGGCGGTGGCACCGATCAAGGCTTAGCAGATCGCGTGAAAGCGCTGGAAGATGCAAAAGCCGAGATGGACAACATGAAACGCGCTTTGGAAACCATTCAGCGCGCGGCAGCAAACCTGCCCGGCGAAATGGCGAACATGAGCGCAGACATCGAGAACCTGAAGCGTGAAGTAGCGGCTGCCAAAGCGCGGCTTGATGCGCTGGAGGGTAAGCGCGACAAAGTAACGCTGAAAGGCGACCTCACCTTTGGCGTGATTGGTACCCACAGTATCGACGGTCTCTATCCCATGACCATGGAAGGCAACTTCATTAATGCTACAGGCGAGCTGCTTTCCAGCTTCGAAGTGTTGCATGAGATGGGACTCGGCGTGGATGTCAAAATCAACGACGACGTGACCGGTCATGGAACCTTCCTGCTCGGTAACGCGCTTCCCTACTATGGCGGCGCAACCAAGAACGTGGCGATGTACGGCGGTATGAACCCGGGTTCTTCCAACACGGATGTGACCATTTGGGAAGCCTATGTGAAAGCCCCCATCGGTCTCTTGGGTAACAACTTCAACCTCACGGTTGGTCGTTTCCCTGCGAAACTGACGCCCTACACCTTGATGCGCATCGATCCCGGTTACTACACGGGCTTCGCGCGCTACGAGGACGGCGCGTACCGCGTGGATGGCGTGCATGGCGCGTTTGACTTCGGCAATGTGCAACTGGCTCTGTGGGCGGCTCGAACTTCTACCGTTCGTTCCAACAACAACCTGAACTTCTCTAATTTGATGTTCAACAACCACAACACGATGGGCGCGGCAGCGGATCAGTTCGCGGGCGCTCGCCTGGATATTGGGTTGATGAAGAGCGAAGAAGAGGACGGCAACATGCTGAACCTGGGCGCAACCTACTATGCGGCGGGTGTCCCAGCCGGTACGCCTCTGGGCGCGCCTGGCGCGGGTTCCTACAATCGCGTGGATGTGATGGGCGCAGACCTGAAAGGTCGCTTCGCCGGTTTCGATGTGGGCGTGGAGTATGCGCAGACCAACTTCTTCACGGGCGATAACAAGAACGCGTTGAACAAAGACAACTGGGTGCTGGATGGCAGCCTCGGCTATGAGATCGGCGAGAACATCGACCTGAAGGTGGGTTACCGCGAGATTCGACCGCGCTTCCAAGCGCCTGGCTCTTGGGGCAGATTGGGCTTCTTGTTCAATCCTTCCGACCTGAAAGGCTTCTACGCGAAAGCGGGCTTGAAAGTCGGCGGCGGCATCGATGTCAAAATCGGTGGTTCGTTCTATGAGGGAACCGGTCGTTTGGCGAATGGCGTTGGCTATCAGACTTCTGATAAAGTCAACCGCCTGATGGGCAGCCTGGATTACCAACTGTCTGAGCGCTGGAACATCTCTCTGGGTTATGAGGGAGTCTTCTGGCGACCTCGCAGCGCCGTCTTCGGCAGCCCCAGCACGAACCCTGTGTGGAACTACTACACGGTCGGCTTGGGCTATGACCTGGGCGAGAATGCCAGCCTGAACGTTATGTATCAGGTTCTGGATTACGACGGAAAGGGCGTTGCTGCGCTCTCCGGCGGCAGCTCAGCGACCAAGAATCGCGGCGGCGTGGCGTCCACGACCCTGAGCGTGAAGTTCTAAACGCTCTGTCTAACTGACTCTCAAGAAAGCGCAGTGAAACTCCGGTTTCCTGCGCTTTCTTTTTTCATTCGTAGGAGAAATCATGGCATTAAGAATTGGATTTGTCGGCACAGGCGGGATTGCGCGCACCCATATGGACGCTTTAGCGCGCCTAAATGATTTGGCGCAGATGACCGCTTTTTGCGATTTGGATGAAACACGCGCACAAGAGGCAGCCGCGCGCTATCAAGGCAAAGCATACACCGATTTTGAGCAGATGTTCAAAGAAGAGCCGCTGGATGGCGTGATCATTTGCGTGCCGCCGCACGCTCATGTTGGTGCGGAAGAGCGCGCCGCAGAAAAAGGGATCCACATATTTGTGGAAAAACCGGTTGCCCGGACGACCCAGCGCGCGAAGGAGATTGAACACGCGATTCAGAAGTCCGGTATTATCAACGGAGTGGGATACCACTTCCGCGCTTACGGAGCCACAGACCGTGCGGTAGAGATGCTGAGAGGAACGACCATCGGCATGGCAATGGGCTATTGGAACGGTGGTATGCCAGGTGTTGGGTGGTGGCGTAAGCATGAGCTGTCAGGCGGTCAGATTGTGGAGCAAACCACACACATTTTTGATTTGGCGCGTTACTTGGTAGGCGAAATCGAGGAAGTATCCGCTTATTTTGCCCAGCGGGTGATGCATTTGGAGCAGTATCCCGACTCCGATGTGGCAGATGTAGGCGTGGTCTCGTTTAAGTTTGAAAATGGCGCGGTTGGCACGATGGTCAACACCGCTCTGATGAACATTGCCGGGAAGGTTGGGCTGGATGTCATCACCCAAAACCGGGTCGTGGAGGTTTCTTGGGGTTTCGCCAAGGCCGTGGAAGCCAATCAGGTGGTGGAGTACCGCTCGCATGATAATCCCTATTACAACGAGGATAAGCTGTTCTTGGAAGCGATTCAGAAAAAGGATCAGAGCTTGATTCGTTGTTCTTATGCGGACGGCGTGAAAACGCTGGCGGTAACGCTGGCAGCGGATGAGTCGGCGCGTTTGGGCAGACCTGTCAAAGTCAGCGAGATGTTTTAAGTTTCTCCGGATTCCCCCGCAAGCAGGAGAACCGGTTTTGGCAAGACATGCCTTGCCAAATCGGATAGCAGAATCATTCGCTGCGCTCAGGGTGATTGTGTTTGTGTCATTCTGAGCGCAGCGAAGAATCTGCTTCTCAAAGGTTGGATTCCCGCGTTCGCGGTTTCCAGCGCGCTTGGCTGTCTGTACGTATCCCTCAAGGGTTTGTGGAATTTGATTTGCCCCATCGGAAGTCCCGATTCTGCTGATTATCCAAAAATTGGGACGAAAGTCCCCCCATACTTACCCAAAACCGATGTATAATATTGGTGTTGATGTAGCGCGGTCTTGGATTCGATGGGATCGCGTAATTAATGAAGGAGGCTTTTTATGCATAACGCTAACCGATGTCGGGCAGTATCTGCCCGGTGGCGAGCGGTTTTAGCGGGGTTTGTTTTAACAGGTATGTTTGCGTTTGCGCAGCAGCCTGTAGAACCCCCAACGCCTGCTCTGCCTGATCCTGATCCGATTCACTTAGATCAACCCGTATTCCCCAATATCCCGGAGGCTCCCAAAGATCACCAGCCTATCGGTATCGATGGAAACCCTTATTCTTACCCCACGAATACAACGACGGGCAACACGCGCCCCGATCAAGCAGCCTCTCGCGGTTTTGATCATGGTTATACCGCAGGTGGCGACGGCTCTAAAATAGGTAAGACGGGTGTAACAACCATTTTACCGTTTGGCACGAAGGGCGAGCGCGCAGCGATCGCGTTCAGCCATGGCGATTTTGTTCCTCCCGCAGGCGAAAAGATTCAGCCTGAGTTGAGATTGTTGGCTCAGCAGCGCGCTCAGATGTTCAATCCTGCTTCGGGAAGCCAGCAGCCAGCCGTTTATGCGTTGATCCTGTTCAACAGCCGCCTGAGCGAAGAGATGAAGCGGCAGATGGAAGCGGCAGGCATTGAGTTCTTGAGTTTTTATCCCTACGCAGCCTACCAAGCGAGAATTCCGGTCGATGCGCTGAGCCGGTTAGAAGCGACGGAAGCCGTGCAGTGGGTAGGGCAGCCGAACGCAATGCAGAAGTTAGACCCTGCTTTGGTCTCCTATATGCAGCGTTCGGGAACTGAACGTGTTTTGCTCTATATCAATCTGTTTGGTCCTGACCCAAATAATGCGGCATCGCTTCGACTGCAAGCGGCGGGCATCACGGTGTTGAAGTATTATCCCGATCTGCACTATTACTATGCAGAAGCCGACTCGCGCGCAATCAGCAACGCGCTCACTTTGGATGAGGTGTTATATGTCGAGCAAGTGCCGGTTTCTACAACGGCGCATACCGAGTCTCAGACCTCCATCAATGCCGACCGAATTTGGGGAACAAGCTTTGATGGACGTCCGACGGGCGGCGTTCAACAGAAGCTGGGCGTGATGGACAGCGGTATGAATACCGGCCACCAAGATTTCTCTAACTTATCGGGTGGTATGTTCGGCTTCAACCGCACCACCGAACAAAACTGGTTCAATGACCTGCATGGGCATGGCACGCACGTTTCCGGCACTTTCTTTGGTCAAGGCAACGCGCAGGCGCGCTATCGCGGGTTTGCTTCTGGGTTCCAAGAGTCGAACTTGCAGGTTTATGATTTGCTGCATAGCAAAGTGTTCCGCTCCAATAACTCATCGGAAGGCAACTCGGTGGGCGAAGGGCTGGAGGACATGCGCGGACGCGGCAATAACGACATAAAGCGCACGATCTTCAACTATAGCGGCGGTTTTGCTGGCACGAACTTGACCGGAACGGATACTCAATCCCGAACGGTAGACTTAGCTTTCGGTGAAGACATTCTGCCGGTCATTGCAGCGGGTAACGAAGGGTCGGGCGCAGGCACCGTGCGCGGTCCAGGCGTCTCCAAAGGCGCGTTAACCGTTGGCAATATCTATGATGACGGACAAACTACGGTGGATACCATGTCCCCCGATTCTTCTCGCGGTCCGACAGGCGACTCTCGCTTCAAGCCGGATGTGGTCGCGCCGGGACGAGCTATCGACTCGACGAGCAATACCAGCAACAATGGATACCGATTCGGTTGGAACGGAACCTCGATGGCGACCCCGCACGTGGCAGGTTTAGCCACCACCCTCAAGCAGCGTTACAACTGGCCTGCCTGGGCGATTCGAGCGATTTTGATGGGAACGGCAATCAACCTTGGATTCCCGCGCAATGACCAGGGATTAGGTAAAGTCGATGCCTTGCTGTCTCATTCTGCTTGGAATGGCGGTTGGGAAACTTGGTATTGGAGTAATGGCGCCACTGGAATGACACGCTATATCGATGTGAACGTGCCTGCTGGCTGCACAAGGCTGCGTGTCACAATGGTTTATCCTGATCCGCCTGCTTCGGCGGGCGCAGGCATCGCGCTGGTCAATGATCTGGACCTCTACCTACAGACAGGCGCGCTCACGACCGATCGGTTTGGACAGTGGAGCTCGCTTTCTGCGCGCAACAACGTGGAAGTGATCGAGGTTGCCAACCCTGCCGCAGGAACCTATCGCGTGAAGGTCTATACCTATGCGCTTAATAGCGGTTCTTCGCAGAATTGGGCGTTCAACATCCACTATACTTTTGGAAGTCAAACGCCGAACGTCGTTCTGAATTTAACGGCTCCAGCTGCTGTTCAGCCCAGCGCAAACTTCACGGTTCGCGGCACTGGACTGGCAAGCTCCTATGTGGCTTCTGGCGTTTTTGCCCGCCTCACCGTTCCAAGCGGTGGATTGACTCGAAATGGTTTGACCTATTTCCGCCGCGCCCCCAATGGCGGTGAAGAGAGCGTCTACTTTGAAGGAACCACTGGTAAGAACATGGGCAATATCGGTCATAACCTCACCCGAAAGTTTGAGTGGAGTATGACGAGCGGCGGGACCGAAGGAACCTATCCTGTCCGCATGGATATCAACTCGAATAATGGCGGCACTAGCAATGTGCAGCAGAACGTGATTGTGGATGGAACTGCGCCTGCCAGCTGGGGGAACTTTGCTCCGTCCGGTTGGGCAACCAGCATGACACCTACCTGCTCCATTCAAGTTCGGGATGTGCTGTCGGGCTTAAACTCGAGCGGTCTTTACTACTGGTACTGGACTCCTGGCACCGGAACGCAAGGACCTTTCAACGCGACAGGTCCGGCTAATGGCACCACCGCTTTGGCAACAATGTTCGCCAACAGCGTGCCTTTCAACCGAGAAAATGGTGGAACGGACTGCCAAGTCTACTTCCGAGCCTTCGACCGCGCTGGCAACTTTAGCGATAGCGGTTGGAACATCGTGAAAATCGACGCCACACCGCCTGGCAACTGGCAGAACTTTGCGCCTGCGGGCGTTGCGTTCGGTCCCAACCAGACATGCAGCGTGCAGGTTCGAGATGTGCTTTCAGGCTTGGCGGTTTCAGTCTTGGGTTGGTATCAATATTCCACCGACGGCGGAACGTCTTGGTCCGCTTGGAGTACCGTGACAGTTCCAGGTTCGGACGGTACGACTGCGTTCCAAACGATCACGGTTCCCAACGTGCCGTTCAATCAGGCGAGCGCGACCTTGAACAAGATTCGCTTCGCGATCCGCGATGTGGCTGGCAACTGGGGCTACAGCTCGGATTACACCGTGAATACCACAAATACCTTCACCTTGACCGACGGCTCTGCAACCTACTCGGTTCAGAATGCCTTTGGAGCGGCAAATCGTGAAGGAGTCATTGGTGGACTTGCTAACTTTATCACTTCTTCTGGGGATCAACTTTTCCAAGACTGGTGGTGGTATCGAGTTCAAGGTAACAACCGTGAGTATGCGCTGAGCAATCTGGTGGAGTGGAGCCAAATCTCCGCGAACCAGATGCGGTTAGTCTATCTGGAACCGGATGATGTGGGTTCAAACCGCATGATTCGCTTCGAGCTGATCTACAGCCTGCAATCATTGGGCAGCAACAGCGCGCGAGTCAATGTGGTTCATCGGACGATCAACCAGACGGGCTTCACTCGCATGGTTCACCTGTACCCCTACTTCGACTTCGATTTGTCAGGGGGCGGTAACCTCGCGACCTTAGTAAACTCGCGTACGATTCGACAGACCGGCGCAGGGGGCAACTGCTTGAATGTGTGGTCTTCGATTCTGCCTTCGCGCTGGGAGATCGATGCTTTTGCCAATTTGCGAGCCAAGCTGGGTAATGCGCAAGCAGACGACCTGGCGAATGGCGCTCCCTTCGGACCGGGCGACGCGACCGCTGCCTTCCAGTTCACCCGAAACTTGACGAATGGTCAAGCGTTTGGCGGAACTTTGGTGAAGGCGTTGAACGCTTACCCGAATCCGGGCGATGTCAATGGCGATGGTTGTGTCAATGACACTGACCTGTTGGAAGTGTTGTTCAACTTCGGCGCGACGGGCTTCGGCTTGGCGGCAGACCTGAACTGTGACGGCGTTGTGAATGATGGCGATCTGCTGGTCGTCTTGTTCAACTTCGGCGCAGGCTGCTAAACCTCGTTTGTTGTAAGAACCTCAGCGTGGCGTTCTGCAAATTGGAACGCCACGCTTTTTTTACTCAGGCAAGGGTTTGTCTTTGGTTTCGGGCGCAAAGAGCAGGGTCAACAGCCCCAAAAGGAACACGCTGGAGACCATCAAGGTAGAGAGTTGTAAGCCGTAAGTGGCTTTCAAGGAGCCACCCACAAAGATTCCGATGGCTGCCAAATAGCGCGCCACATTGTAGCTGAAACCGGTTCCGGTTGCCCGCAGCCGTGTGGGGAACAACTCTGGGAAATAGACCGCAAACCCGCCAAAAAGCGCGGTGATACAGAAGCCCATGGTGGGGAACAGGATTAAAGCGGTTTGAAAACTGCTCGTCTTATAGAAAGTCAAGGGAACGACGAAGGCGCAAAGCAAGAACGTGATCGCGAAGGTGGGGCGGCGTCCAATTTTCTGAGCGAGCCACGCCCAACTGAGAATGCCAAAAAACGCTCCCGCATTTTGCGCCATCACCGCCAGCGAAACCCTTGTGTCTGTGTATTGCTTCAAGTCGGGGTCGCCTGTCGGATTGATCGCGCTTCGCAACAGGTCAGGCGAGAAGGTGCCAATGCCCCAGAAGCCGATGACGCCCACCGCGCCCAAAGCAATCCCCACCAACACATTTCTGCGCCAGCGCGGGTCGCCAAACAACTCCTTGATCGAGCCCATCTGCTGGCGGGCATTGCGCGCTTCCTGCCACTTTTCTGGCTCTTTCACGTAGAGGCGGATGACAAATAGCAGCAAGGCGGGCAGCAAGCCGATGGCGAAGACCCATCGCCATCCCAACAGGCTCCCAATGGATAGGTAGATCGATGCCGCCATAATGTTGCCAATCGCTGAGCATGACTGCATCACTCCCAACGCTGTGGGGCGGCTCCGCGCAGGGAAGGTTTCTGCAACTAACGCCGCGCCCGCCGCAAACTCGCCGCCGATGCCCAAGCCAGTCAAGAACCGGAGCAGCGCGAACTGTTCCCAGGATTGCGCTAATCCGCTTAAGCCGGTAAAGCCCGCATACATCAGCACCGTGATCATCATGGTGCGCGTGCGACCCAGCCAATCGCCAATGAGACCAAACAGAAACCCGCCGGTTGCCCATCCGATGATGAACCACATCTGTACCAAGTTGGAGTATTTCCCCACTTGGGGATCGCTGGCAGGCAGGTTCAACAGTTCGCTCAAGGCGGGCTGCCGCGCCAATACATAGAGCCATTGATCCATCGTGTCGAACATCCAACCCGCCGAAGCGACGGCTAACACCAGCCAGTGATAACGTGTCAGTCCTTGCCACCATTTGAGATTGCGTCCCTCGCCGTTTTCTGTCATAGAAGGGTAACCTTCGCGATAGTAAACCGATAATCCTGTTTTAATCTTGCCCGGCAGGTATAATCTGCGCTGTCTATGTCTGAATTACGCTGGCATCCTTTTTTGCAAGAGTGGGTGATTACCGCGACCCACCGTCAAGACCGCACGTTCCATCCGCCGGATGATTACTGCCCGCTATGTCCCACCCAGCCGGGTGGTTTTCCCACCGAAGTGCCTGAATCTACCTATGAAATCGTGGTGTTTGAAAATCGTTTTCCCTCCTTGCAGTATGAACCGCCCCTGCCCGCTGTCGCGCCAGTATTCTACTCGTCGGTGGAGCGCGCAACGGGGATTTGCGAGGTGATTCTGTATACGCCGGACCATCACCAGACTTTGGCTGCGCTGCCAGTGCAG
Source organism: Fimbriimonadia bacterium (assembly GCA_026129765.1). Taxonomy (GTDB): domain Bacteria; phylum Armatimonadota; class Fimbriimonadia; order Fimbriimonadales; family GBS-DC; genus JAHCHP01. The sequence goes on from JAHCHP010000004.1 coordinate 92,634, forward strand.
ACGATAGAGCGTTTGATCTATGTTTGGCGGGATCGGTATGCTGAGTTCAGCGAGATGCCAGGCATAAAGTATGTCTTTATCTTTGAGAACAAAGGAAAGGAGATCGGCGTCACGCTGAGCCACCCGCACGGACAACTGTATGCGTATCCGTTTATCCCGTCGAAACTGGAACGGGAAGCAGAGGCTTGTCATCGCTATCATGATGAGCAGCAGCGCGTCTTACTCTTGGATATCGTGGAAGATGAATTGGAGCGCGGGACCCGGATTGTGGCGCGGAGCGAAGGGTGGGTGGCGTTTGTACCGTTTTTCGCGCGGTATCCGTATGAAATTTACATCGCGCCTACACGGTTTCATGGCGATCTGTTGACCCTCAGAGCATCGGAGGTTCAAGGGTTCGCGCAGATTTTGAAACAGGTCTTGACGCAGTATGATCGTCTGTTCGGATTTTCAATGCCGTATGTGATGGCGCAGCACCCGCGCCCATGTGATGGTAAACTGCATGCCGGTTGGCAGTTTCATGTGGAATTTTATCCGCCTTACCGGACGAAAGACAAGTTAAAATATTTAGCGGGGTCGGAGGCGGGGGCAGGCGCGTTTATCAATGATACGCTTCCCGAAGAGACAGCGCGTCGCCTCCGGGAAGCATAATCTCTTTTTATCTTTACAGACTCCAGCCTCTTCGATAGGGGCGTTTGATAAGATGGTCGGCATTGCGGACATTGGTGATTCGCATGCGCTGGGTATCCCACTCGATGCGCGTTTTCAGCCTCAGCGCGACGCTCCCCAACAACACCGCCTCGGTTAATGCAGCCGAATACTCGAAGTTGCCCAGCGCAGGGTCGCCGCCTTTGCATGCGCGAATCCACTCCTCGTAATGTCCCGGAGAGGTAGGCAGCGTTCTCGGCGCTTGGTAATTACCAAACTTCTCCGCTGGAATCAGGAAGGTGTTGCCCCCGTGTGGATAGTAGCAGACGCCTCTGGCTCCCACAAAGATGGAACCATTCGTTTCGAGGTTCATTCCGTTGACCAAATCGGCAGAGGGTTTTCTTCCCCCATCATACCAAGTCAGTTTAACGGGCGGCATGCCGAGCCGGGCGGGGAACTCATATTGAACGATTTCCCATTTCGGTCCTGACTCCGTCATGATCGGATCGCCTTCTGCGCTGACTGCGGTCGGCTGTGTTAATCCGAGCGCCCAGTAGGCGGTGTCGATGATATGACAGCCCATATCGCCCAATGCGCCGGTTCCGAAATCCCACCAGCCTCGCCAACTGAAAGGATGATAAGCCGGGTGATAGGGGCGCGCGGGCGCAGGACCGAGCCATGTCTCCCAGTTGATATGAGAGGGAACGGCGGGTGTGTCGGCAGGGCGCTCGATGCCTTGTGGCCAGATGGGGCGGTCGCTCCAGCAATGCACCTCCGCTATCGGTCCCAGCGCGCCGGATTTCACTAAATCCACTGCGCGCCGCAGACTCTCGCTGGAGTGCGCTTGATTGCCCATTTGGGTGGCGACTTTCATACGTCTGGCGACGTCCGCCATTTGACGCGCTTCATAGACCGAATGGGTCAGCGGTTTTTCGCAATAGACATGCTTGCCCATTTTCATCGCCATAATGGCAGCGACCGCATGGGTATGGTCGGGGGTGCTGATCACCACTGCATCGATCATCCTGCGCTTTTCGTTCAGCATTTTCCGAAAGTCGCTGTAAATCGCGGCATCGGGACACTTCTTGACGGCATCTGCCATCATGTTGGTATCCACATCGCAAAGCGCGACAATGTTATGTCCCAGCCCTCTCACTCCGTCCAAGTTGTTGCCGCCCCGCCCCCCCGCGCCGATGATGGCGATGTTCAGTTTGTCGTTGGGGGCTTGTCCCTGCGCCCAGTTATACTGTTTCAAAATCCAGAAGCCCGCTCCGGCAGCCGCCGACTTCTTCAAAAATTCTCGACGTGTTGTGCGTTGGCTCATAGTCGTATGTCTCCTCACTCGTTAGAATACGCGAAGGGCGCGAGGCTTCCTGCTGAAAATGAAAAAATGAGCGAAAAGGGAGGGGGAATAACAAGAAAGATTATTTTCGCGCGGTTTCTACTTTGGGTTTTTCCAAATCAAAGAAGGCTTGCAGCCATTTTTGCGCGATGGGAACCGCCACTTCGCCTCCGTGTCCTGCCTCTTCTGCCATGACGCAAATCGCGACTCGCGGGTTGTCGGCAGGCGCGAAAGCCACATACCAAGAGTGGGTTTTTCCGCCTTTGCGGAACTCCGCCGACCCGGTTTTTCCCGCCACGCGAACGCCCGGCACGCGGGAGCCTTTGGCGGTTCCGCCTTCCACTGTACGCACCATGCCCTCGATAACCGCATCCCAATAAGCCGTTGGGGCTTGAATATCATGGAGGGTTTCGCGTTTTACTTGATAAAGCGTTTTCCCTTGTTGGTCGACCGCTTTTCGGAGCAGGTGAGGGCGATAAACATGTCCCTTGTTGGCGATGGCTGCGGTCGCGACCGCCATTTGCAGGGGGGTTGTGAGCAAGTAGCCTTGCCCAATGCCGAAGTTAAAGGTTTCGCCGCCGTACCAAGGTTGATTGTATGATTTCTGTTTCCATGCGATGTCCGGCACTAAACCGCTGCGCTCGTGGGGCAGGTCAATACCGGTTCTCGCGCCCAAACCAAACTCGCGCGAAATAGCAGCGAGCCGGTCCGGTCCCAATTTTTGCGCGGTTTGGTAGTAGAACACATCGCACGATTGCGACAGGGAACTATAGAAATTGACGCCTCCATGGCGAGTCCAGCAGCGGAAGTAACGCCTGCCGATCTGCAATCCGCCTCCGCAATGGGTTCCTGTCTGAGTGCTGATAACCCCTTCGCGCAAGCCGCCCAGCGCAACCAACGGCTTGAAAATAGAGCCGGGCGCATAGGCAGATTGAATGGCGCGGTTATTCAGGGGAAAGCGCGGGTCTGCCATCAGCTGGTTCCAGAGCTTGGCGGGAATGCGCCCCACAAACAGGTTCGCGTCAAAGGTAGGCTGGCTAACAGAGGCTATCACTTCGCCATTGCGCGGATCGATGGCTACCAGCGCGCCCAACCGTCCTTTCAGCAGTTCATGCGCGGTTTGCTGCAGTCGCTTGTCGATGGTCAGGGTCAGTTTTGCGCCCGCGGTCGGCTCGATCTCTTCTAAGGTTCCGACCCGTTTGCCCAACGGAGTCACGATGACGCGCTCACCGCCCGGCACGCCGTGAAGCCAGTGCTGGTATTGACGCTCGATTCCATTCTTACCCACTTGATCGCTGCCATCATAAAGCGCGATAGGCGGCATCCCTTCTTCTGAGAAGCTGATCAGCGATTCTTCTTGCGGGTCGATTTGGGTATAGGTTTTCAGTTCCTCTTGTGAGATTTGCCCCACATAGCCGATGAGGTGCGCAAAGAGCTTTCCATAGGGATAGACTCGCGAAGGCTGCAGGTTCACGTCGATGTCAGACATAACATGCCGGTTTTCCATCAGAATCGTCGCTTGTTTCATCGATATTCCTGAGGCGACAATCAACGGCACATAGGGGTTGATTTGTTTGCTGAAAATCGCGTCTTTCAGTTCGCTTTCCGGTATCTCCAACTGTTCTGCCAGCCATACGATTCTTTCAGGCTGTTTGCGAATAGAATCTGGCATCACCGTGACCACAAATTTGGCGCGGTTCTTTGCCAATTCAATCCCGTTCCTGTCAACAATCGCGCCGCGGGGGGGTTGCACTCTGAGCAGTCGGGTTCGTACCACCTCTGCGCGCGCCGCCAGCTCTTCGCCCTGCGCGATCTGCAACGACCACAGGCGCGCAATCAAGATACTGACCAACACGAAAATCAGCCACAAAAGATGATAGGCGCGGGGAGGCGTCTTGTGACTGCGGTCGGTCTGCACTTGATAGGGCGATGTTTTCATCGTTCAATGCCCATGACGCGAACAGCGTCTCTGCGGCTCTCTGCCTTTGGTAAAGGCTCTCTCGTAGGTTTCAGGACAATACTCGTTCGCGCGCATGCCGGTATCCGCGCAGACTCGGACCGATACCTTTTCAGGAGTCATGGCAGGCGGGGCAGGCTGCGAAACGCGCGGCGCGCCCCCAGGGTCTGGGCTTTCGGTCGGCGGTGTGGAAGGCAGCGAACCCGGCTCGGAGCGTTTGGGCGGAGGCATCGGCTCGCTTCGGACGGGCGGCGTCTCAGAGCGTTTCGGCTCTTCAGAGGGGGGGTGTTCGCCCGGTGTTGTTCCCTCTGTTTCTTCAGAGGGGAGCGGTTCTTCGGTCGGTTTGGGCGTTTCCTCTTCTGGAGGCAGCGACAGTGTGGGGCGTTCCGAAGGATTGCTCATGGGCTTGATCTCTTCTTCCTCTTTCGGCGCGTTCTTTTCCCGAGTCTTTTCGATTTCCAAAACTTGGCTCATGAAATCTGCCCAGATCGTGGCGCAGACCGTTCCGCCGAAAACCCCGCGCATGGGGCGGTATTCCCAGCGCTTTCGCTGTTCGCTATAATGCGCGCTGGCGACCCAAACCACCGCGATATAGCGGGGCGTGTAGCCCACAAACCATGCGTCCCGGTGATCGCTGGTGGTACCGGTTTTACCGCGCGCCTCAGGAATGCGCGCCGCCGCTTTGCCAGTGCCGCCCACTACGGCTTGACGCAAAATATCGTCCATCCAGCCCGCAGCGCGTTCGGATAAGACATTCGGCTCATACAGTCCGCGCTGGCTTAGAATCATGCCGTTGTTTTGATCCCGCACCTGACGCACCATAATCGGCTCCACGCGATGCCCGCCGGTTGCGAAAACGCTGAACGCTTTCGCCATCTCTATCGGTTTCACAGCAGACGAGCCCAACGCGAGCGGCAGCACCGGGTCCAGAGGCGATTCGATGCCGAAACGGTCTTTCGCGAATTGCGCCACCACCCGCGGCGAGACCAACTCCATGGCTCGTATGGCGGGGATGTTCACCGAGGATGCCAGCGCGCGGGAGACAGAGATGGATCCCCGGAATCGCCCATCCGAGTTTTTCGGGCGCCAGGGACCTTTGGAACCGCCCGGATATGAGACAGGGCTGTCGCTCAAGGTGCTGGTGGGGGTCAGTTTGCCCAGCTCAAAAGCGGTGGCGTAAACAATGGGCTTAAACGAGGAGCCGGGCTGCCTGCGTCCTTGTGTAATGGCGTTATACTGCGATTCGTCGAAGTTGCGCCCGCCGACCAAAGCGCGCACATACCCCGTTTTCAAATCGATGAGGACAATCGCGCCCTGATTGACCCCCTGCCTCGAGTAGTTTTGAATACCTCGTTGCAAAGCGGCTTCCGCGGCTTGCTGTAACTTCATATCTAAAGTAGTATAAATCTTGAGGCTGCCTTGCAACAGCAATTCGCGCCCATACTGATCTTCCAGCGTTCGAAGCACATCGGTTGTGAAGTAAGGAGCGCGAAGCTGCCCAAAGGCGCGTCGTTTCGCCAGGCGCAACGGCTCTTTTTTTGCGGCATCGCTTTGGGACGCGGTGATGTAGCCCTCGCGTTCCATCAATTCCAGCACCAAGTTCCGCTGCTGGATGGCTAAATCGGGATTGCCGAACGGCTCATAGCCGGAGGGTCGCTGAGGCAAAGCGGCTAACAAAGCGCATTCCGCCAGCGTTAGTTTCCCCAAAGACTTGTTAAAATAGGCGCGCGCCGCCGCTTTGACCCCGTAAGCTTGATTGCCATAGTAAACCTGATTCAAATAGAGTTCCAGCACCTGCTCTTTATTAATTTGCTTCTCGATTTGCTGCGCCAGCAACACCTCTTGCATTTTTCGGCTCATGGTGCGCTGTTGACTCAGGAACACATTTCTTGCTAATTGCTGGGTGAGGGTGCTGCCCCCTTGTTTCACTTCGCCTTGCATCACATTGACCCACAAGGCGCGCGCGGTTCCTTTCCAGTCGACGCCTTTATGATCCCAGAACCGACGGTCCTCTTTGGCAATCGTGGCGTTCACCAGGTTTTGCGGGATATCTTTGAATTCGGCATGCTCCCTGCGTTCTTGTGCCAAGTTCGCGATCACTGTTCCGTCCGACGAGAAGACCTGGGTCGTTTCGCTGGGTTGGTACTTTTCAATAACCTCGACCGAGGGCATCAACTTAGAGACTTGGTAATAGAGCGCGCCAATGAAAGCGGCTCCACCGATGATAAGCGCCATGGTCACCAACGCGAACAGCGCAAAGAGCCGCTTAAAAAAACGGCGGCGTCGCGTTCTGGAACTTACGGTTTTCCTGCGATTTCGTATGCCTGCTTGTGTTGCCAATGCTTTTTCTCCCCAATCACTAAAACGTTTCGCCGCTTCCGCCCAACGCCTGTCCAAATTGCCCGTAGCCGAAGCGGGAGGCGGAGGGCAGCGCCTTGATTCGTAAGAATAACATCAAGTCGCGGTCGCGCCGGAAGCCGAACGGATTGTCGATGTAACGCAGTTCCAATTCGGCGCAATGAAGGTCATAAGTAATTAAGAAATGCCTGCCTTCAAAGCGATTCACATATCCATTATACTGTAAAATAGACGAAAACTTCACTCGCCCCCATTTGAGGGCATCCAAACGCGCATAGACCGAACCCCATTTAGAGCGGCGGGGATCGTAGCGCGCGCTGACTGCCAGCTGCGAATCGCCAAACTGCCAGAACAGATCGGTTAACAAATTATTCATTCTGCCGGAATTGGCATCATAAATCCCGTTGACTCGCCAGCGCAGCCACTCCTCGCGCTGGTAGAGAATATTCAATCCCAACGATTGCCAGGGATCCCGGTCGAGCGATCTTGCCAATAAATCATACCCTGTTTGCGCTGCCAGGCTCCATCCGCCCCCCATTTGCCAACGCAGATCTGCGCTCAACTGATTGTAGAAACCGGAGCGGTCATATTGCAGCGGCGAATAGCCATAAGGACGCAGATAGTTCCACCGGAAGGTGAAGGTGGATTGGGCGCGCCAAGCGAATTGCTGTTCCAGGTCGGATCGCAACAAGTATTGCGCGGTTTCATCGCTATAGAAATTTTGGCGAAACCCATAGTTCCAACTGAGTCCTTGAGACGACGGGCGCGTTCTTTGGGGGATAGGTGGCAGCGTCTGAAAACCGATCGGCGCGCTGAAAGGGTTGATCAACAAAGGAACCGTCGGGTTTTCTTCAGAAGGGCGGACGGGACCCTGGGGGGTAGAGGGACCTGTGGGCGAAGGGCGTCTAACGGGCGCATTGGAGCGGTATTGCCCCTGCAGGTCAAGCGAATATCTTTCTGTTTTGATGGCGGTTTGAAAACCGCTTTCTGTGAAACTGCCCACGCTTAAACGGAAACGAGGCGATGCCAACGAGGGCAGGTTGGTTCTGCCGACCAAACTGAGTTCGGGCGCGCGCTCCAATCCCCTATAGAACTGCCCCTGCACGCGGATGGGAATCGAACGATTGAAATCCAACTGCGCGTTGAGGTCGGAGGCGTAAGGGGTCTCGCTCGCTAATTGATAGAGGAACCGCGTTTGAATTGTTGCTTCCTCACGCTTGTTAGAGCGCTCGCCTTGATTGAAATTTTCTGTGTCGAACAACTCGCTGGATAAGTTCCATTGCATCCGTCCTATGGAGCGGGTGTCGGACAGCGCAAAGGCGCGCGCCCGGTTCTCGAAACCGCTGGTTTTGCTGCTGTTTATGCGCGCATTGAAACTGACTTGCCCTTGCGGGTCCGGTTTCTGCCAGTCCGTGATGAAGTTCCAGGTTTGATTGTTGGGCAGCGACAGATAACTGTTCTGGCGGAATTCGAAAAGCGTATTGGTATCGATACCTGCCCATATGCGCTGGTGTGTGAAACGCCCCGTGAAATCGCGCGAGCCACGGCTGCGGTCATTGAGCGCGTAAAGGTTCGCCTCGCCATACCGGTAATTTTGGTTGACGCCCAAGCCGATACCCTTGCGCTGCATTAGGTCGAGGCGCGCGTTTCCAATCGTGTTTTGCGCCAACAGATAGCCCAGCGCATATTTAAGGTAGTAACCTTCCTCTTCAGAATAACCGACATCGGGCAGGGTGTTGCGCTGGCTGCGTTCATCCAGCGGAATCACCACATAGGGCAGCGAGAAGAGGGTCTTATCCAGCACGCGCAGTTTCACATGCCGCAGAACCGCGCGCTGCTGGGGGACGGCATCGGCGGAGTGGCTTATCCAAACAAAATGGGGGTGATCCAAATCGCAGGTGGTGGCATGCGCCTCTTCTGCGGTGATATGATCCGGCTCTCCAGAGAGGCGCGCGCCTCCGATAAAGAGGTCTTGGAGCAAGGTTTCGCTTTGAAGATACTGGGGGCTTAACCGCGCGGTCCCGTTTTCTGCCCGCCATTGGCGCGTCTTTGTGTCCAGCCAAATTTGGTCTGCGCGCGCTTGGAACCCGTCGGTGGTGAGGGTCGCGCCTCGCGAAAACAGGTATTGCCCTGATTTCGTGGAACCTTCCACTCTATCTGATTGCAGCAGGTATTCGCGCCAAATCGCGCGAATCGCGCCTTCTGCCAGCAATGCGCCCTCCCCTTTGAGCTGGAGATTGCCGAACTCTTTGATTTCTATCTGATTTTGGGATGGAGGTGGTGGAGGCTCTTCTGATTCAGGAGGCTGTGCGCATGCCCAAGAGGTGAGGGCAATCGCGGTCAACAGCGCGCCGCCGACCCCGCTCTTCCTAAGCGCAGCCATCCTGTTCGATTTCCCCATTCTAATAGTAGACGATTCAGCGCGCCCGCGAGTTTTTATGCCTCCTCCAACAACGGTCAACCATGTGGTAGAGTCAGTTGGTGCCGCCCCGCCGGGTAAGATTTGCCCTCTATGACCGCCGACGAATTCTCCGGCACCTGAATCTGTAAAGCGATTCCCTCTTTCTGCTTTACCAGCGCGATCTGAATCTCGCCAAAGGGGGTTGGCACGCGCCCATGCGCCCACTGCAGATCGCCCAAGAAAGGTTTCACGGCAAAGGTCTTGAAGCCCGGTTCCAAGGGTTGAACGCCCAGCACATAGGCTGGCAATGCGAAAGCAGGCGCAGCGCTCCAGGCATGGCAGTGGCTCCGAGTGAACCAGCCGATCTGTTCCGCTTCCATTGGCGATTTGGGGACGCGCCCGGGGAAGGTCTCCCAACAGGTCGTCGCGTCTTGGTCTAACATCAAGCCCCACCAAGTCCGGATCAACTCTAAAATGCGCTTCTGGTCGTTTGCCAGGGCTAACGCTTCCAACTGGAACGCCATCGCAAAAGGGCTGCCAATTCGAACAAACCCTTCCGGCGGGTCTTGCAGGTAGCCTGCTTTCCCTGCGCTGCCCGTGAACAAAGACTCTTTTTCTTTCGGCACGATTCCACACAAATAGGCAACCACTTGGGTTTGCTGGCTGAACACGGGGCTTTGTGAGCCATCGGGCTTCAAGCAGTCGGTATAAGCCTGCTTGCTTTCGTTCCAGAGATGGGTTTGGATGGCGGTCTTCAGGTCTTGCGCCCATTGACGCCAGGTCTGAGCATCTTCGGTTTGCCCCAACCAATTCGCGACTTGCGCCGAGCGTTCGTAAGCGAGCGCAAGCCACATATTCTGGTGAGTGACCACGCCCTCGCCTGGCGTATCCATCGGCGCCCAGTCCAGCATGTTCCAAGCGCGGATGTCCAACAGTCCTTTATCGTTCAAATACTTCTCGTGCAGATTGCGGTTCTGAACCGCCAGCCGGATATAGATTTGCTCCAAGAAACTGTTGTCGCCGCTATAGAGGTAATGTTCGTGGCAGGCGATGGTCCACAGCAACGCCCAAGCGGTCAATATGTTTTCCCAACCGCTGGGGACTTGGCTTTCCACCAGCGGTGAATGTTTCAACGATTCGCCCGCCAACAAAAGACAGCGGCGGGTCAGCGTGTAGTCTCCAAAAGCGGTATAGGCAAACAAGGCTTCGTTGCGCGCATCGCCCACCCAGAAGGTTTGTTCATAAGAGGGGCAATCGACAAATGTGTCTTCGCTGCAGAGACGAATGGTGTGGCGCGAGATGTTCCAAGCGGCGTTTAACCGGCTGTCGGAGCAGTGAAATTCGCCCCGTTCGCTGTAGGGGTAGGTATTTTGATGGCAGCGAATCTCCCTTAGTAATACCGGGTCTTTGACGCCTTCAGGGAAGCGGATGGTCAGTGTCGCATAGCGGAACCCGCGCCGGGTCAAGCTGCGGAATTTTTGCCAGCCAGCGCGCGAAATGTAGCGGAACGTGTTGCTTAAGCCGCTGGTCCATTGGATACGGTCGATATGCAACGGATCTAAGTATTCAAAGCCATTAAAATCAAATTGGGTGCCTTCCGGCGCGCTCATTTCCAGCAGCACAAAGCCCACCGTCTCTTTACCGAAATCGATGAGTAGTTCTAAATCGCCCGTTTCTGGCGGGTAGAGCGGGGTCGAGTGAGGCGCAGGCGCAAGGCAATTTTCCACGCGCTCGATACGCGGTTTTTCTGGCAGAGGCTGCGCGCGCCGAGTGAGCGCGAACACATCCACCTCGGCAGTGTTGATCAGGTCAATCGGCTTTGTGAGGGGATGGGACTTGACCGCCTCAGCGGTTTTCATGCTCCAGGCTTTCTCAAAGCCGTCGCTATCGCCGTCGAAGGGACCGACCGTTACCCAAGGATAGTCTGCCTTTTCATCCAGAGGATTCTTCAACTGGATGGCGGTGGGATTGGCGGTATCCAAGACCAAATAATACATCCAATCGTGATACCAGCGCGAGACATTGCAGGTAAGCAGGTGTTCGCCAGGAGAGGCTTTGAATGTCGCGATGCCATTTTTGAGCGGGACCGGTTCGCCATTCAGACGGACATCACCCTCGCGAAAACCATGGTGTTCATACAGCAAGTTGATTTCGACAGACTCTTGAATTTTCAGCGCGACTGCCGCGATGCCCGACAGCGAACGCGGGTTTGCGCTCAGGTCGCCCGGCGCGAGAGTGGGTTTTAAGTCAAAGGACCATGTTTGCGCGGGCGGTCGAACCACTTGCGCGCGCAAAATTCGCGTGGGCGAGATCGGCTCGTAGGTCAAATAGGGGATAGAGCGCAGGCTAAGTTCGCCCCAAGGCGCGCAGCTCGCTTCACCGATTTCTACCGCTTCGTTCCACTCATAATCGTCAAAAGCGGGCAATGTCCAATCTTCTCGCAAGGCGCGGGAGTCGCAAATTTCGGAAAAGCCCAATTGACACGACATACGTGTTGCCCGGCGGTTGAAACGCGGATGCGGTAAGTTGAGCCATGTGCGGTCGGAGGCTGCCACCACTTTGCCGTCACATTCCACTTGCGCGATCAGCCCGCCCCGCCCTTTGCCTCGCTGCAGATCATATTGGAAAGTGGACAACCCATGATGTTGAACGACAATCGCGATGGCGTTCAAGCCATTGCGCGCCAACTCGGTCAGGTCATAGATGTCATAAGACCAGTTTCCATGAAATGAACGAATCGGTCCCTGACCCACATAGGTTCCATTACACCAGAGAGCGTACCGGGTATCTGCGCTTAAAGCGATACTGAGCTGTTTGAAACCGCGTTTCAGCTCGACCTCTTTACGCACGCACCAATAAAAGTTTCGCGGGGCTTCCTCGCCCGGCGACCAAATCCATTTTGCCTGCCAGTTCATACTATGATTAGGGTTCGATATCTTTGGCTTTGATTCCTGTTTTTGTTCCCTGCTTTCTTCATCTCTCCCTTCTTAATCCTCCCTTAATGCGCGTGGCAGGTATAATCACCTGTTGATTACCTTTGGGTTAGGGAGATAAGGGATGAAATCGTTCTATCGACAATGGCTTCTCATTGGCATTTTATGGCTCTGCTTCTACGGCGCGCTCGCGCAAAAACACCCGCTTCTCAGTTCCGGTCCTATGCTGGGTTATGCGGAAATGAGCGAAGTTGCGATTTGGGTTCAGACAACGCAACCTGCGCAGGTCCAGATCAAATATTGGCTACAGGGCGAAACCAATAAGAGCCAGACCACCCGCGCGATTCAGACCACTGAGGACGGCGACCATATTGCCACCTTTATACTTAAAGGTTTGGAGTTCGGCAAGCGATACGATTATGAACTTCTGTTGAATGGGAAAGGCGTTCGCCGCGATTACCCGTTGACCTTTCAAACCCAACCCCATTGGCGATGGCGAGGCGATCCGCCTAACTTTTCCTTTGCGCTGGGTTCCTGTTCTTATATTACGGATGAACTTTTTGACCGTCCAGGCACGCCTTACGGGGGCGATTTTGAGATTTTTACCGCCATCCACCAACAGAAACCCCATTTCATGCTCTGGCTGGGCGATAATGTTTATTTTCGTGAACCGGATTGGTTGACCGAAAACGCGATGCGCTATCGTTTCCGCCATGACCGCCAACTGGAAACCTTACAGCCTCTGTTGGGCAGCGCGCATCATTACGCGATTTGGGATGACCATGATTACGGTCCCAACGATTCGGACGGCTCCTTTCGATTGAAGGGCGCAGCCCTGGAAATCCATCGCGATTACTGGCCTCAAGTGGTCTATGGAACCCCCGAAACCAACGGCTGCTTCTTCCGGTTTGAGTGGGGGGATGTAGAGTTTTTCATGCTGGATGACCGTTACCATCGCAGTCCGAACGCAATGCCTCCCGGACCTGAAAAGCGCATGTTGGGCGAAGCGCAAATGAAATGGCTGAAAGAGGCGTTGTTGAATTCCAGGGCGCCTTTCAAAATCATTGCGAATGGCGGGCAAATGATCAATCCTATTACCTTGTATGAGGGATGGGGCTTGTTCCCGCATGAACGCGATGAGTTTTTAGCGTTTATCGCGCAGCATAAAATTTCTGGTATACTGTTTCTCTCTGGCGACCGCCACATCACGGAACTATTAAAAGTGACCCCGGAGGGCGGTTACCCGCTTTATGAATTTACCTGCAGTCCTTTAACTTCCGGGGCAGGACGTGATGAGCGGGAGGCGAATAATCCTGCTCGGGTCGAGGGAACCTGGGTGACTCGAATGCGTAATTTTGGTATCATTCAAGTCTCAGGAAAAGCGGGAGACCGGCGTTTGACCCTTCAAGCGCGCGATAAAGACGGTAAGGTGTTGTGGCAGCATGAAATACATCAGAACGATTTAAGGTATAGATAGATATTACAGACATGAACCAGAAAGTTTCTTCATCCATTGCGATGATCGTTATTGCGGTCGTGATCGTGTTAGCAGCGGGAGCGGTTTGGCTTTTTTCGGAGCCAGTCAACGGGGGAAATGGAATGCAAAGTCCTTTCAATCCTGAGATAGACCCGCGTATTCCGCGCGTCGACGCGACCCTTCCTTGAGACGGCTCCTTCACTTGTTCTCTCCAGAAACAGGAATTTCAGCAGGAAAATATTGAAAAAATCCTGCTCGATTCCTGCATTTCCGTGTTATAATCTACTGGGTGATGAGCAAGTATGGAGATTTTCTATCCACACTGGCGCCCTTATCTTCATTTAGGGGAAGCCGATATAATTCAATTAGCGCAAGCAGGCGATGATAACGCGACGGAGATCATTCTCTATCGCTATCGGAATCTGGTCCGAAAAGTGATTAAACCTTTCTTTTTGGCAGGCGCGGATAAAGACGACTTATTGCAGATCGGTATGATCGGGCTATGGGAAGCGATTACGGGATATAACCCTCATCGCAAAGCCTGTTTTGCCACCTTTGCGCGTGTCTGTGTCCGGCGTCACGTGATGTCTGCGGTTAAAAGCGCGCAGCGGCAACATCATGCGGCTTTGAACTCCAGTATCCCGCTCCAGTTCATGACAGAAGAAGAATTAGATTTAAGCGATGTTCTGCCGGATCACCGCGTGGATATTGAGAATTACATTGTCCAAGCAGAAGAGCATGCCGAGATGGAGCGGTTTATCGAACAGCGTCTCAGCTCTTTTGAAAAACAGGTCTTGATCGACTACCGGGAAGGCAAAAGCTACCGGGAAATCGCGACTCAACTCCATTGTTCCTGCAAAGCGATTGATAACGCCCTGGTACGAATTCGGAAGAAAGTCAGTCGCTGCCGGGTTTAAGGGTCAGAACTGGTGGGCCCGGAGGGATTCGAACCCCCAACCAAGCGGTTATGAGCCGCCTGCTCTGCCCTTGAGCTACGAGCCCGCTGCAAGATTCTACCTGATAACGCAATGCCGCCTGCCCACAAAAGCATGATATCAAACCCGTTTTTGCCCATTTGCGGCAGGTAGTAGTAATGCTCAAATTCATGCAGCGCGCTCATGGGCGCAAAGGTCAGCGCATGCCACAGCCAGCATGCAGCCATCCAGCGCGGACGACGCCAAACCATCCAGAAAACCCCCGCATAGGCAATCGCCATCACCGCATAGTCCCAACGCTCTTTGAACATCCAAAGCTCTATGTCCCAACCCGCATTTTTCCAATAGGTGTAATCGCCCACTATCGGGAACATTTCTCGCGTGTAAGCAAAAGCCCAAATGGATCGGCTGCTTCGCAACTGTTGCTGCTGGTACGTGGTGACCTGTGTTGTGACCAGATTCACCCTGAGCAAAGCATAGCCCGCTCCCACGAAAATGAGGCTGAGAGTAAGAGCCGCTGCCCACCTGCCCCACAGTTTCCTGCGTTCAAATGCCAGCAGCGCCATCAGTGGGATCAAAGTAATGGTTTGCTCGTACGCGCCCAGCGCGAGCGCGATCATCAAAACGCCCAAGAGAAGAAAGGATACCGAGCGTTGGTCACAGCCTTTGAACGCAAAGATGAGACCCCACACTGCAAAAACGGACATCGTGAGCGCGGTTCGGGAGGGAACCCACGCGATCATGCGCTGGTAATCGGTTCCTGTGAGGCGTTCCCAGCCCCAAAGCATCGCGCCGATAGGCAGAATCAACGCCATCAGCCATTTGGCATCGATGGACAGCGATGCAGGTTTGATCTTTTCCTTCCAAACCACAAGAACGAGAGTTAATAAGACCACCCACCAGGCGGAGACTCCGCCGAGATTTTTCATCATGCCCACTTGCTGTAAGGAAAACGCGAGAGCCATCGCCGCCGCGAACCCATCGAGGAGACGGTCTTCGAAGGATGCCCAGCGCAGCCCCCACCGCGCCAAAAAGAAGACCCCCCATGCGGTCAAGAGCGCCATCAGCCAGTTCGTGAGACGGAATCCCCACGCCTGCTCGCCAAACAGCGCGTAATCGAGCGTCAGCGACAGACTGCTGATAGGGCGATAGAAGCCGTTTTCTAAGAGCCAATCGCCTTGAAACCAACGCAACGCGCTGCTGAGACCGCCATACTGTTGAATCGCGTCTAACATCGCGGCGGTGTCACTGTCATCACGCAGGGGGGACGCGATAAATACCTGTTTCAAGCCCGGCAGATGGGCGAGAAAGAGCAAACAAAGAATGAGAACGATAGACCGGTAACGCGCGGTAAACACAGTAGAAAAGTTTACCTGTTAGTACACAAGGCATTCGATGGCAGGGAACTGGCATCTATTCGCGAACCTAAAACGGCATGCAGGACGAACCGAAATATATCACGATTCGCGAATTGCCAGAGTCAGAACGCCCCCGCGAACGGTTGGCGAAGTATGGGGCGACGCATCTGCAGAACCATGAACTGCTTGCGATAATGCTTCGTACCGGAACCCATCGCAGGTCGGCGTTGATGCTGGCTCAAGACCTGCTTCAACAGTTCGGCAATTTAGGCAGTGTGTTGAACGCAACCGTGCATGACCTCAGTAAAGTGCCGGGTATCGGGCTGGCAAAAGCGGCGCAAATCTTGGCGTCGCTGGAGTTAGGGCATCGCGCTTCCCTGGAGGCGATGGGCACCGAGCCGCAGATTAAGGGACCGGAGGATGTGTATGCGCTGTTGGTGGGCAAGTTGGCAAACGAGAAGCGCGAACACTTCATCACGCTGTTACTGAACACAAAGAACCGGGTGATGAAGACAGAAACGATCTCAATAGGCACCCTTGACTCCAGTTTGGTGCATCCCCGCGAGGTGTTCCGTCCCGCTATCCGGGAAGGCGCGTCCAGCCTGATTCTCGCGCATAATCACCCCAGCGGAGACCCGACTCCCAGCCCCGAAGATGTTCAAGTGACCAAGCGATTGAAGTCGGTCGGAGAGATGCTTCAGATCGATGTGCTGGATCATGTGATTGTAGCGGGCAGCAAATTTGTGAGTTTAAGGCAGCAAGGTCTGTTTTGAGGGCGTTTGGCACAAAGTGTGTTATAATATAGAAGCGCGTTTGTCGCCTTGAAAGGAGGTTTGGAGAATGCGATTTCTATCGTTTACCTTGTTATGTGGATTGCTTATAACGAATTTATGCGCTCAGACGCTTCAACAAGTGATTACAACCGATGCGGAACCGAACGAAAGCATCACGCAATTTAACGACCTTGGCGTTGTAGGCATCAGCGGCTCGAACCGGTTTGTTCGAATCGTCCGCGGCACAATTCAGCCCGATGGCGACCTGGACTTTTTCCGGTTCCAGGTGTTGCAGGCTGGCACTTATACGATGCGAGTCGATACTACTTACGACTCGGTCATCACGCTTTACAACTCTTCCGGCGCAATTCTGGCGGAAAATGACGATGACGAACCCGGCAACAACAACTTGGGCAACCGCGACACCTCTTATACCAACACCGACTCGGGCATTACCCGGACATTGCAGCCTGGATTTTACTTTGTCCGCGTGATGAGCGTTGCCAGCAGCGGACCGTTGGCGCAGTTCCGGTATTCGCTGCGCCTGTTTGATGGCAGCAACGCTCCGGATGTTGACCCCTATGAGGTCGACCAGACGAACAACACCTTTGAAACCGCGACCTATATCGGACCTCTGTCTGAACAGGTAACCAACATTACGAACGGCTTCCTGCGATACCGGAACACCGATTTCGACTACTATAAAGTGGAGATCGGCGCGGGCAATATGCAGGTCAGAACCTTTGGGGCAACCGACACGATTCTCACGGTTTATGACAGCGCGTTCAACCCGCTGGCGACCAATGATGACGATCCGTTCGATGCGTTAAATACCTTCCAGTCCCGCGTCTCATTAACGAATCTGGCAGCGGGCGAATATTACATTCGCGTGGAAGGCTACAACTATCCTGGTGGTCGCGCGGGTGGTTGGTACGATATCACCATTTCAGGTGTTTCGCCTCTGCAGCGCAGAATATCGGGCTTCATCGAGACTTCCATCACGCCTTTGAGCGGCATCCCTTTGAATTTCAAGATTCGTCCGGCAGGAAGCAATACCATTCTGCGGCAACACAATGTCACGACGACCGAAGGCGGAGCATACACTTTCGTGACAGGGTTCACCAGCGGAACCTACGACATCGCTTGCAAAGGTCCCACGACCCTGACCAAGATCGCGCGTAATGTCTCGCTGAACGCGAATGTGACAGGGCTGGGCTTCTTCCTTCGCAATGGCGATATTAACGGAGATGACCGTATCGATGATGTCGATCTCTTAATCGTTCTGTTCGGTTTTGGAACGCCGAGCGGCGACCTGAACGGCGACGGAATCACAGACGATATAGACTTATTGATCGTTCTTTTCAACTTCGGGCAAGAGGGCGAACAGTAAGGAAGATGTCTCAAAACTCCAACAGCGGATGCCTCGGCTGCGCTCGGCAGGACACGATAGGCAGACTCTGCCCAGGCTGTCACCCTGAGCGCAGCGAATGGGTCTGCTTTTCAAAGCCTTCAATCTCACATTCGCAGGAATGAAGGGTGGTATAGAGACCGCTTCAGTAAGTTTCATCGAAGTCAATCTTCCAAAAACGGGCAAGAAAATTTTCTTGCCCGTTTTTTTTGCTTTAGGCAGGAAAAACCCAGAAAATTGCTGTATACTTTAATATATGAAGGAACGCTTTCGGTCTGCGAATCCTTCAGCCATTGGAAAGTCGGAGGAAGTTATGCGATTGTCGAATGTTGTGATTGCCAGTATTGCGGGTGTGTGCGCTTTGTCAGCAGGCGTCGCCTGGATAGGGAACTCTTCCCTGTTTTTCCCGCAAGGCTCAAAAAAGTTGAAGCAGGAAGCGGTTTTTGCGAATGACTCTTTGGCTCAGCGATTTGTTCAGCAGATGGCGGGATCAGGGGGCGATGAATGGAGCCGTTGGCAGGGCGCGGTTGTGGAGCGTCCGGCACCGGTACCATCCCAAGGATTGGCTCGGAGTTTGGTTTATCCCGTCAAGTCTCAGGGTCAATCAAGTGGTTATGTTGCGGTGGGGCGCGCGCCGGATAAAGCGGTGATTCAAGCGTTTACTCCCCATTCATCGCGCGATATGACTCCCTATCTATCCACTTTTATCCCTTCCACTCGCGCAACGGAACCTGCCGCTTTGAAAGCCATTCCCAACTTTCCCTTGTTAGAAAGCGCGCAAGGAGACAACGCGCTGATAGGCGGGTTGGTTGTGTTTTGGTCTGGGCGTGTTCCCGCGCTAAACCAAGCGGTTCGCGCGCAAGAGCAAATGAGCATACCTTCCGGCAGTCGTATCGAAGCGGCGCAGTGGGCAATGAACCAGCTAAAACAGGTTGCCGCTTTGGGGCAAAGAAACCTGCAGGCGAATCGCCTGAGTCAGGACCAGGCAACCGCCCCCCTATTTAACGATTATCGCATCGAGATAGACCAAGGGCGTCCAGTGTTGGTGATATTGTTCCCCACGAAAGAAGCATCTCAGTCCCCCTCAACCCCCTGTTTGGCGGCGGGAACCGGCTATCTGATCAACGAAGAGGGGCGTTTCCTTGCGTTGCAAGTATGGGATGAGGGCGCGCAAAGAAGCGGGCATGTCTATGTGCGCTGGGAGTCGGCGCAACCCAATATCGATCTGATTCGAGTGAAACCAACGGAATAAGTGAGGCGCAGGGATGATGAAAAAAACGATTTTTGCGATGGGATGTTTGTGGGCGCTAAGTCTCACTCTGGCGGCGGCAGACCCGCTGCCCGAAGGAACGATGGCTCCTGACTTTAGTTTGAAAGATCAGTCGGGAAAAGCGCATACCTTGACCCAGTACCGGGGCAAGTATGTGGTGTTGATGTTCTACCCTAAAGATTTCACGCCCGGCTGTACCAAGCAAAACTGCTCGATGCGCGACTCGTTTGCAGAGATCAATCGCCTGGGGGTCGCGGTGCTGGGTATCAGTACCGATAGCGCGGAGTCTCATGCAGAGTTCGCGAAAGAGCATTCGATTCCCTATCCGCTGTTGGCAGATGAAAAGGGTGAAATCGCAAAACAGTTCGGGATTTTGAATGACAACGGCATGGCGCGCCGGACCACCTTTATCTTATCGCCCAAAGGCGCGGTTGTGAAACTGTTTGCCAATGCTGGAACCGAGAATCATGGCGAGGAAGTGTTGGCATTTCTGAATATCGAGACGAAATCGGCAGACATAGAAACCGGTAAAATCATGCCCGATTTCCGTTTAGTGAACGTGGAGACGGGCAAAGAGCAGAGCCTGTACGAAGTCAAAGAGAAAAAGTTCATCGTGATTGTATGGACGGCGACCCGCTGCCCGATTTTGAATGCGCATAACAAACGAATCGTGGAGTTAGCCAATGAATATCAAGCGCGCGGCATTCATTTTATCGGGATCAACTCGAACAATACAGAACCAATGGAAGAAGTGAAGGTCCACGCTCAGGAAAGCCATTATCCCTTCCCAGTTTTGAAAGACCCTGGCAACAAAATCGCAGACTTGTACGAAGCGAATGTGACGCCGGAGGTGTTTGTGTTGGACGACCAATTTGTGTTGAAATACCATGGGCGTATCGATGACCGCGTGGAGCGAGGCATTGAAACGGGCAATATCACAAAGCACGATTTGAAGGAAACCCTGGATCGATTGTTAGAAGGAAAACCCGCGCCTCATGCGGAGATGCGCGCGCTTGGCTGCAGTATTAAGCGGGTCAAAAAACGCGCTTCGTGAAAGGTGTATCGTGAGTCGGGTGTTGAATCTTTAACCTCTTAGAGAGGAGGTTGTTTGCAATGAAATCATGGCAGAGTTCTTTACTTATCCTTTGGGCGATGTTTATCTGCGCGGCAGGTTTGACGGAAGCGCAAATCAGCCGCGCGGAAGCGGAGTTAAAAGCCTATCCTATTTTGGAGCAGGGTCGCAGGTTGTCGCGTCAGTGGCAATTTCAACCCGCGCTGCCCCACTATGAGAAAGTTGCGCGCGACTATCCCAACACCGATGCGGCGGCAGAAGCGCATTGGTATCTGGGGCAGTACCATCTGCATGCTCTGAAACGCCCCCGCGCCGCTCTCAAACATTTTGATCAAGCCATCGCATTCGCATCGGAAGAGTGCGAGTTCGGCGATTACGCGCATTTAGACCGCGCCAAAGCGCTTTATACTCTGGGCGAGTATGAACAGGCATTAAAGCAATTTGAAGAGATTGTAGATCATGGCGTCAATGAAGAGGTGACGCGCCCGGCAGCCTCCTATATGGCGCTAACAACGATGAAATTGCGCGATGTGCGCGCAGGTCGCTCGCCCACGGCGAAACTATCAAACAATGCGGACTGCGGTCCGCTCGCGTTGCAGATGCTGTGTCAAACTCAGGGCATCAAAACCTCACTTGCTCAAATTCGCAAAGCGTCCAAGGTTCAAGGGAAAGGCGCAACCCTGCAGCAATTAGTTCAAGGCGCACACCAACTGAAACTCCCTGTCCAAGCCGTCCGCTTAACCTTGCGTGATCTCAAGCGCGCGCCCATGCCCGTGGTCTTATGGGTGCTGGAAAGCCACTTTACCGTTGTAAAATCCGTGAAAGGCGATTTTGTCACGCTTCAAGAGCCAGGACAGAAAGAACAGACGATCCACCTGCGCGATTTAGCGACCTTCTGGGGAGGCGAATCGCTCATCTTAGCCAAAGGGACCGTTCCCTTCACCAAATTATCCCAACAAGAATTAGCATCGGCATGGGGCGGTTCCCATCTTGGCACGCCGGGCGGACCTGGTTCGGGCAATAACCCAAATGGACCGTTTCAATCGCCCCCGGGCGATGACCCCATTAACATGTTTAATGGTAACCAGATGGTCTATCCGCCGCCCGATTTTGTCTGGACCCACACGGTCGGTCCGCCGGTGGTTGTGCAGCGCTGCTTCAATTCGCAACTGAGCTATGGCGGGAACTATGGCTTGAATTGGACCAACACACTGGACTGGAACCTGACGCTGGATGCGGGACAGAACGCCACGATTTTAAGACCTGATGGGCGTCAAGATCGTTTTACCTGGACCGGCTCCGATTTTCTGCCGCCGCGCGCGGTTTATGATAGGCTCATTCGGAATGGTGATGGGACGCATACGCTGCGCGTTAAACAGTCGAAATACCGATACAACTTCAATACATTTGGCAGGCTTGCCAGTGTTGTGGATGAAAACGGCAATGCGCTGACGATGACCTACCAGCAGATCGGTCAGCCAGGCGACCCTGGTTTCCGCCTGCTGCTGACTCGCGTTCGCGACGCTTCTGGGCAAGATACCGTTTTGACCTATAACGCCAGCAACTTATGCGAGCGCATCACCGATCCATCAGGGCGGTTCGTTCAATACACTTATAACGCGGCGGGCAGGCTGTTGACAGCGCGGCTGCCCAACGGCGATACCTACACCTACACTTACGGCACTAATATCCTCTCTCGGATTGTTTCGCCGACCGGAACATGGAATGCCGCCTCTGGCAGCCGCCCACAGTTGATGGCAAGCATCACCGATCCCAATAACCGCGCAACCAGCTATATTTATCAATTGGGGCAGGGATTTGGACAATATACCGATGCCTTGGGGCGCGTATGGCGCATGCATTACGACTCAAACGGTTCCTGCACCGGCATCACCGACCCTCTTGGCAGCCGGAGCCGTTACTTCTTTGATGGAAACGGAAACCCCATCCGCTCAGTCGACGCGAATGGCAGCAGTTGGCAATTCACCCATGACGCGCGCGGCAATATTTTGAGCATCACAGACCCGCAAGGCAAAAGCTGGCAATTCGTTTACAACGCCAATGATCGCGTAACACGAACGACCGACCCCTTGGGACGCCAAACCAACATGACCTATGACGGCAACGGTAATCTGCTTTCGATGACGCTGCCGACCGGCGCGCGATGGGAATTTACTTACTTGGCGAATGGACTGCTTCAAACCTTGCGCGACCCCAACGGCAATATCACCCGTTTCACCTATAATGCGACCGGCGAAATGGTTCAGATGCAAGACCCGGCAGGCGGTCTGACCTTGTTCACGTATGATGCGCGCGGCAATGCGGCTTCTGCTACCGACCCAAATGGCAAAGTTCACTCTTACGAGTATGACGCCCTGGATCGCCTCACCCGCGTGATGCTGCCTGACAGCGCGGTACGGCTTTTCGAATATAACGAACATGGGATCACCTCGCTCACCGACGAGATGGGGCGGATTCGACGCTACTTCTACGACGGAACGGGGCATATGACCCGCATGGTGAATCCTGACGGCACCGAAGTTCGTTTTGAGTATGACGCGGTTTATAACATCACCCGGCTGATCAACGAGCGGGGAATCGCGACGCGCTACGTGTACGACAACGCGAACCGCATGATCGAGACCAACTTTGCGCATGGCACGCCCGCGCAGATCAATGAGCGATTCGGCTATGATAAAGCGGGTAATCTCGTTTGGCGCGAAGATGGTTTGGGTGTCCGGTCTACGTTCAAATATGACTCGCTCAACCGGCTGATTACATACACCGCGCCCGATTATTGGGCAGTTTATAACTACGATCCATTGGGCAATCTGACTCAGGTACAGGACCCGACCGGCAAGTCCAAAATGACGTATGATGCCGAAAACCGGATGCTGACCTACACTGCGCCCTCTCTGGAACTGGTGCGGTATGCCTATGACGCGGCGGGCAACACGACCTCAATCGCGACCCGGTTGGGAACCACCCGCTATAACTACGATGTCATGAACCGGCTCACGCGCGCCGTCACCCCTCAAGGCGTATTCACTTTTCGTTATGATCCGGGCAACAACCTGATTGAGCAGACCAGTCCCTTCCATCGCGCTCTGCATACCTATGACATGCGGGATCGACTGGCAAGCAGCTTTTTCCTGCGAGCCAACGGAACCACCCTTGGCACGGCGGGATACGCCTATGATCCGGCGGGCAACCTGATCCGCTCGACCATTTTCGACGGGACGACGACCCGGCGTAACTACTATGTGTACGATGCAAAGGATCGTCTGACCCAAGAGACCAGCACCGGCGACGTGAACCCCTTCGATATTCGTTATACCTATGACGCCATTGGGAATCGCCTCACGGAAACCGATTTGAACACCAGCCAGACAACGAGTTATCTCTATGATGAAGCGAACCGGCTGTTGTCTGCGGGCAGCGTTTCCTATAGTTATGATGCAAATGGACGGCTGTTGACAAAGACAGATGCCTCTGGCACAACGCAGTTCACCTGGGATGCGCGCCACCAATTGACCCGTGTCCAAATTCCGAATGTGGGGCAGGCGCGGTATTTCTATGATGGTCTGGGTAACCGTGTTCGCCGTGAAGGCGCGGGCGGCGCGTTTAACTATGTGTTTGACCCATTATCGGATGTGCCAACGGTTCTCATGGCGTTGGGCAGTTCTTCCCAGTATTTCCCCAGCGCGCCGCAAGGCGGCACATTGAATACCCCTCAGGGCGCATTCCTTTATGATCAAGTGGGCAACGCGTTGGCGCAAATAAACGCTTCGACCGCCACCTGGGGCGCGATGAGCGCGTGGGGTGAGGGCATCGGGACCGGCGCATTGCAGCCTCGCGGGTTCTCCGCGCAAGCGGGCGCATGGCGGGACGCGACCACCGGTTTGGTGATGATGGGGCTTCGATGGTACGACCCAGCAGTGGGGCGATTCTTGTCGATGGACCCGATTCGCTATCGTGGCGGCGACACGAACCTGTATGGCTATGTCCAAAACAATCCCCTCGCGTTTGTTGATCCTTGGGGATTGGACGCTTGGGATTGGGTGCATGGAGGATTGGATGCGCTTGGATTGATTCCTGGACTGGGCGAAATTGCGGATGGCGTGAATGCTGGCTTGTATGCTTTGCGGGGCAAGTGGGGCTTGGCGGCATTATCCGCGGCAGCGATGATACCCGTGGTTGGCAGCTTCGCGACAGGAGCAAAGCATGCGCGTAAAGCAATCGTGATTGGCGAGTCGATGGGGCGCGTCAAGGATGCGACTCGCGCTTTACAGCGGGCGGGCGTCGATGCGAGGTGGTATCAAGCGTGGAAAATGAACCCATTTGACTTTAATACCGCGATGAGACGAAATGAGGCATGGATCAAAAGGAAAATGCGAGAAGGCTATGATATCTACGATATTGGCTTGGATCCCTCCCGCGTGAATCGCAGCCCGTTCTACGACATGGAGCGGCGCATGATCAATGACCGAGGGTATCCCACGAATACATTCCCATGGCCGTAGAAAGTAAGTTTAGCGAGAGAAAACAACCATGGAAAAGGAGCTGTTTTACCAGGCGTGTCGGAAGCATTTTGGCTACTTGATCGATGAATTTGGTTATCATGAGGGCTCGAAAGAGGCAGACTCTTGGACGCTGGCGGTCTACTTTGTGGGTCAGTCCGCATATGCGCGCGTGAGTTTAGAATGGGAATATTCGGGCGTGTTTGTGGAACTGGGGCGGGTCGTAAATGGGCAGCCCATGCGCAATCCGATCATCATCCGCGAAGACAGCGAACTGAATATGTTCACGCTGGATGATGTCTTGGCTTTGCGCGCGCCCGATTTAAGCTTGAGTCCGATTTTCAAATCGGAACAGGAAATTGTGAATAAAATCGCAATCTATGCGCATGCATTGCGCGCGCACGCGCAAGATATTTTAGTAGGAGACTTCTCGCTTTTCCCTGCCCTGGAAAGGGTTGTGAAAGAGAGGGCGCGCGCATTGAAACAACATTAGGAGAGGATCAATATGTTTAAGTGGTATCTTTTGGGCGTAGGGTTCATGGCGTTTGTGCTATTGTCTAACAGCGTATCTCACGCGCAGTTAAGCAAAGCGCAGGCAGAGTTGAAGGGCTACGAGTTGCTGGAAAAAGGCAGACGCCTGTCTCGAACGTGGCAGTTCGCGGAGGCAGTGCCTGTCTACGAGCAGGTCGCGAAGCTCTATCCCAAAACGGATGCGGCGTCTGAGGCGCATTGGTATATTGGCAATTACAACGCGCAGGCGCATAAACGGCTTCGAACCGCGATCAAGCATTACGACATCGCCATTAAAATCGCCTCGGAAGAGTGTGAATTCGGGGATTATGCCCGCTTGGATCGCGCGCGCGCCTACTATTTATTAGGCGAATATGAAATCGCGCTGAAACAGTTCGAGTCTATTTTGAAAGAGAGCGCAAACGAAGAGGTCACCAAACCTTCCGCCGCCTACAGCGCGCTTTGCCAGATGAAAATGGGAGCGCGGAAGAAAGGCGATGTGCCGACCGTTCGGCTGAATGAGGACGCGCTTTGTGGACCGCGCTCGCTGCAAGCTCTGGCGTCGGCAAACGGTAAATCAATCACCCTGAAAGCGATCCAATCCAAAGTAAAGTCCTCAGGCAAAGGCGTTACTTTACAGCAATTGTTGTCAGGCGCAAAATCGATAGGACTGCCCGCTTATGCGGTTCGATTAACCATCGATGATTTGAAACGCGCTCCCATGCCCGCGGTCTT
Organism: Fimbriimonadia bacterium; assembly: GCA_026129765.1. Lineage (GTDB taxonomy): Bacteria > Armatimonadota > Fimbriimonadia > Fimbriimonadales > GBS-DC > JAHCHP01. Next base: position 118,328 of record JAHCHP010000004.1, read on the forward strand.
ATGGGTGCTGGAAAGTCACTTCACGGTTGTGAAATCGGTGAAGAACAACTTAGTGACCTTACAGGAACCCGGCAAAGCAGCGCAAACGATTCACCTGCGCGACTTGGCGACTTTTTGGGGAGGCGAGGCATTGATTGTCACGAGATCTACTCCGCGCTTCAAACAGATCAGCGCGCAGGAGATGAAGTTGGTATGGGGAGGCTCCCACTTAGGCAATCCCGGTCCGCCCGGTCCTGGCGGTCCCGATGACCCAGAGAATGATCCACCCGGCGATGACCCCGTCAATATGACGAACGGCAACCAGTTTTTGAATCCTCCCCCTGATTTGATTTGGAACAACACGATTGGGACTCCCGTGATTGTTCGCCGGTGGTTCAATGCGCAGTTGAGTTACAACGGCAATTATGGCGCGGGCTGGACGAATAATCTGGATATAAACCTGCGCTTAGATGCCAGTCAGAACGCGACGGTGATGCGCGCCAATGGACGGATGGATACCTTCACTTGGACCGGCTCCAACTTTATACCGCCTCGCGCCGTGGATGATACGCTGATCCGCAATGGCGACAATACGCATACCTTGATTGAGAAACGAACGCTCAATCGCTATCTCTTTAACGAATTTGGACGGTTGGCGCAGGTCACCGACCGGAACGGCAATCAACTAACTATGACCTACCAGCAGATCGGTCAGCCGGGCGATCCCGGTTTCCGCCTGCTGTTGACTCGCGTTCGCGACGCTTCCGGGCAAGATACGGTTTTCACTTACAATGCCAGCAACTTGTGCGAGCGCATCACCGATCCGTCGGGACGGTTCGTTCAATACACCTACAACGCGGCAGGCAGATTAACGGTCGTTACCTTGCCTGATGGCTCGATTTACCGCTACACTTACGGTCCGTTTATCATCTCGCGCATAGAGACCCCGTTTGGAGCATGGAACATGACCTCAGGTTCCAGAACTGAACTGCTCTATACCATCGCTGACCCCCAGGGACGGACAACGACTCACACTTACCAAACCCCCCAAGGATATGGACAGTATGTCGACGCGAGAGGCAACACTTGGCGCATGCATTTCAACGCGAATGGCAGCCATACAGGAACCACAAACCCGCTCGGTAAACGCTCCACCTATGTTTACGATGCGCAATCGCGCATGATCCGCGCCGTCGACGAAAACGGGTTTGCTCAGCAGTTCGGCTACGATGCGAGCGGCAATGTCACCAGCTTTGTCGATGCCAATGGAAAGCAATGGACCTACCAATACAACAGCAATAATAATCTAACCTTGGCTCGTGACCCGCTGGGGAGAGAGACGCGCTGGGTCTATGACGCGAACCAAAACATGACACAGTTCATTGAGCCAAACGGCGCAACTTGGGTTTATACCTATGACTCGCGCGGCTTGTTGTTGACGGCTCGCGACCCACTCGGGAATCTGACCACTTTCGGTCCTTACAATGCGTTCGGAAAGCCCTTAGAGATGCGTTTGCCCAACGGCTCGATAGTCCGGTACACTTACGATGAGCGCGGGAATGTGGCGACGCGAACGGATGCGAATGATCGGGTTTCCTTGTCCCAGTACGATTCTATGAACCGCCTGACCCAAATCACTTACCCGGATGGAACCACTCAGCGCTATGCCTATAACTGCTGCCGGTATGGGACGACCTACGATGAATATGATCGCGCGACCACCTACCAGTATGACGGTTTGGGGAATGTAACCTCGATCACCGATCCCAAAGGCGGCATTACCCGATATGAGTATGACGAGGTCTATAACCTGCGCCGGATTACCGATCCGAACAACAACGTGACGCTGTATACTTACAATGCCGCCAACCGTCTGACGCAGATGACCATCGCGAACGGAACCGCCGCCGCGATCACCGAACAGTACCAGTATGACCATACCGGACGATTGACAGGGCGCATAAATGGCAACGGCACTTTGATTAAGTATAACTACGATCCGGGGGGAAATCTCCTCAGCGTTACCTCGCCCGACTATTTCGCGACTTTCAATTATGACGCGGTGGGGAACATCATTCGAATGTCAGACCCGGTTGGAAAGCACACGCTTCGATATGATGCCAATAATCGCGTGGTTTCTTACACCGATCCATTCAATGAGAGCGTTCGCTATACCTACGATTTGATGGGGAATCGCAAAACTATCACGACCCGTCTGGGTGTTGCGCGCTACTATTACGACGTGAACAATCGTTTGGCGCGAATCAACACGCCGCTCGGCAACTATGTTTATCGATACGACCCAGCAGGCGACCTCATTGAAGTCACAGGACCTGCTCACCGTACCCTTTACACATATGACGCGCGCGGGCGGGTGACCTCGGTTCGGAACTTGTTGACCAACGGCACTCTCATTTCCAGCCACGAGTATACTTTGGATGTCGCCGGAAACCCTGTTCGCCTAACCGAGTTCAACGGCACGGACATTCTCCGAACAAATTTCATTTACGACGAGTTGCAACGCCTCATTCAAGAAGTTCGGACAGGCGGCGCAGAGCCATACGCCTATCGATATAGTTATGATGCGGCGGGCAATCGTCTGACCATGACAGATTTGGCAACAGATCAAACCACGAACTACACCTACAACGCGGCAAATCAGTTGCTGACTGAGGGCAATGTCAGTTATGCTTATGATGGAAACGGCAACATGATATCCCGAACCGCTCCTTCGGGCATCACGCGTTATTTCTGGAACGGCATCGACAAACTCACTCGCGTGGAATTGGCAGGCGGCGGCGCAGTCAATTATGGCTACAACGCGCAAGGCAAACGCGCAACGCGAACAGGAACGGGAGGCAATGTCAATTACTTGATCGACCCGGTTCTGGAAGCGGCGACTGTCCTGATCGCAGCAGGCAGCGGTAATCCTATTCACTACTACCCAAGTCCTGATGGGCTGGCGGTTTCAGAAATGCAAGGCGCGACGGGGCGCAGCTATCTCTTTAACCGTTTGGGCAGCGTATCCGCGATTATCAACAATGCAGGAACGGTGACGGCGCGAGGCGATTATGACGCTTGGGGCAAGGGCATTGGCGCCAGCGCGCCCGGCGCGCGCGGTTATGTGGCAGAGTATGGCTACTGGACAGACCCGCAATCGTCGCTCGCGCTGCTCAATGACCGCTGGTATGACCCACAAGTTGGACGGTTTATTTCCCGTGATCCGATTGGCACGGAGGGCGGTCTCAACCTGTACGCATATGCGGACGCTTCGCCGACCCGCTTGATCGACCCCTTGGGGCAGGCTCCGGGCTTGGCATGCGTGAACACTTGCGCCGCGGCTCACCGGACAGACATCGCATTGGCAGAGACCCCCGATCAGAAACGCAAAGCCGAGTGCGAACGCGAAAAATGCATCCTCAAGTGTCAAGGACAAGTCGACCGTGTTCCCCGCCCGACCTACGGTCCGCCGGGACTATTTTACGGCGCAAGACAGATTTGCCGGTTCTTAACGGGCAGCGGCTGGTGTATTCCCAAAGACCCGCCTCCGGGACCTCCCGGCGGTCCGGGTGGACCTTGTGATGATGGGAAGGAAGAGTAACAATCGGTGTTTGTTTCATCATTCTCGCGAATGCGGGAACCCAAGGACAGATGGTCTCCGAGATTTTCGGAGACCGGAAAAGAATGGCTTTATTAGAGAAAGAGGGCTTGAAAAATGAATCGACGACAATTGAATGGGCATGCTTGGATTGCGTTGCTTGCAGTCCTGTTTGCGTGGCTGTGTCAAATCCCATCCGCATGGGCAGTTGGCTCCATTACTGGAGCGATCACCAAGAACAGCGCGCCCATGAACGCGCCTTACGCGCCGTTTTTGGATGTATTTGACAGCTTGGGCAGGCTGCGAACCTCCTCTGTCAACGCGAGTGGTCAATTCACGGTGAACGATCTTGCTCCGGGCAGCGCGTCGGTCAATGTGTATGCCGCGCCCAATCGCTATATCGGCTTCCGAAATGTGACGGTGATCAATGGTCAGACCGTTACCTCTAACTTCGATTGGTCAGTCGGTTCTATCAGCGGGCGTGTGCAGCGGGGAACCACTGCGCTCGCGAATGCGCGTATCGAAGTTTCCGATTCTAACAATAATCTCTTTCAAGCGACCACGAACGCCAGCGGCGATTTCACGATTAACGACCTGACGGTTGGCACGGTGAACATCTATCTGCATGACGCGAATGGTCTCTTTTTAGCGTATACAACAGCCGTCGTGACCCGCGGGCAGACCACCACGGTCAACTTTAATTTGCCGCGCAGCGGGCGTGTGACAGGGACCGTCACCAAAAATGGCGCTGTGATTCAAGGCGCGCGCATCGATGTCTTGGATGTGGATGGCAACTGGTTCACACAAAACACCAACGCCAGCGGAACCTATAACATTCAGAATGTCGCGCCCGGCGCAGCGACCGTTTACTGTTTTACGCCGGACGGGATAGAAGTGGAAATACGCCAAGTGACCGTCCCTGTCAACAATGCGGTGACCGCCGATTTCGCCTATAGCACCGGCACGATCCAAGGCAATGTCCGCCGGGGCGGTGTGGGCGTTCAGAATGCGGTTGTGATCACCGATCGCGGCGAGCAGGCGACTTCGGCTGCGAATGGTTCCTACACGATGGAAGCCATATCAGGGCAAAAACAGCTCACTTGCTACTCGCAAGATGGCTATCTCATTGGGACCGGCAATACGAATCTGCCTGCGGGCGGCTCGCGAACCGTTCATTTTGATTGGAATGTGGGCAATGTCCGGGGCGTGATCACGCGCGGGGGGCAACCGCTGGTCGGCGCAACCGTTCGGCTGGATGCGATTACAGGCGAAACCTTCTTTGGGGTGGCAAACGGTTCTGGCAATTACCTTATCGAGACAGTCCCTGTGGGAGATGTGGACGCGACCGCGCGCACGGCTGAGTACTTTTTCATCGGACGCCAACAAGGCACGCTGAACGCAGGCGCGGAACTGGTGCTCAACTTTGTTTATGCAGGCACTTATGGCGATCCCGATCCGTTCAATCCGACAGGTTCCAATACAACGACAATCCGAGTCACCGACGCGCCCAACCAGACCGGTATCACGGTCGATTTATTGGGAATCAATGGCGGGTGGCGATGGACCACAAACAACACGAATCGGATTGCGTTGACCGAGACTCCGGTCGGGTCCGGCAACTATCAAGGCACTTGGAGCGCGAATGCCAGCTCGCCGGTGGGACAGTCTATCTGGCAGGATGACACTTATACTATTCAGGTGTTTGACCCGAATGGTGTTCGAGTGCCGGAATTGGACGGACAGGTCGCGGTGCGAGGTGTCGCCTCTATCACGCCTTCCAGAACCACCTTGACATTGGGAGTCGATACGGTGCAGATCGATGTGCAATGCGCGCCCTCTTTGGAGAACTTAGAGTTGCGCATTTCACGCGGCGCGACAGTGATTCGCGCTTTGCCTTTAACCGGTGGAGCATCCCGCAGTGTGGTGTGGGACGGCAGAAATACGGCTGGCAACTTGGTTTCAGGCGGTAACTATACGATGCGCGTGTTCAATACGGTCAGTAATCGCGGTTATGCGGTTTCCCAACCGCTTCGGGTGCAAGCGAATGTCACCTCCTTGACCGCCGCGCCTGACCCCTATACATCGAATGGCTGCACGAACTTGGTCATCAACGTGACTGCAACTCCGAACCAAACAGGCGTTCGCGCGCGGATCGTTCATCCGACCGCGGGTGACTTCTTAGTGAACCTCACCGAAACCTCTGCCGGGTCTGGCTCCTACACCGGGCAATGGACCGGCATGAACGCATCAAATCAGATACTGCCTGACGGCGACTTGACGATTTTCTGGCGCGATCAAGATAACTTAGATTCGCCCGTTACAAGAACAGTACGGTACCGAAGTATCGACTCGATTTTCGTAACCCCAGAACCCTTCTTTGAGCCGACGCTTAGCGAAACGGCAACCATCACCGTCAGAACCAATGCCGTTACGGGGCTGAACTTAGAAGCGCAGATTTATACGGGAACAACCCTCATCCGCGCGCTTCCCATGACCGAGAGCGCAGGAACCTATACCTGTGTTTGGGACGGCTTGAACACGGGCGGATCGCTGCCTGCCGCAGGGACCTACACGGTTCAAATTTTCAACAGCGACTGCAACCCGAAACGCCGTTATACACTGACCTCCAGCGTGATTTTACGCCAGCCTCGCGTGATCTTTGTCAACGCGAACGCTCCTGGACCGACCTTCAATGGTCAAACATGGGCAACGGCTTACCGGACGCTGCAGGAAGCGATTACGAACGCGGGCGCATCCGGTGAAATCGATATTTGGGTGGCGCAAGGAGCCTACAATGAGCGGTTGACCGTTCGCGCTGGGATCGGCATGTACGGTGGCTTTGCTGGCACAGAAGTCCGCAGGAATCAACGCGATTTCCGCAATCGTGAAACGATCATCGATGGTCAACGGGGCGGAGTCGTCTTGAACTTCACAAGCCCGAACATCAACACGGTGTTGGATGGCTTTACCATTCGCAACGGTCAAGGAACCACTGGCGGTGGCGTCTTGCTGAACGGTATTATGACGATCGCGAACTGCCGGTTTATCGATAACCGCGCTGCCAGCGGCGGCGGCATCCACACCACGGGCGCAGCCACCTTCATCAATAATTTCTTTATCGGGAACGGCGCGTCTGCAACAGGCGGCGGAATCCATGCGACAACAAATGTCTCGATCATCAGCTGCGTTTTCCAGAATAACTACGCGCAAGACGCGGGCGGTGGTATTCATTTAACCAGTGGAACTGCAACGCGAATTATCAACAATACGCTGGCAGAGAATTATGCGCTGCAGGGCGGCGCGGTCTCTATTGCGGGCGGCACGAACACCCTGTTTGTGAATAACCTGTTCGCTTACAATTCATCGGGGCTTAACCGCACATCTGGCACAATGATTATTCGTAACAACTGCGCCTTCGGGAATGAAGATTATGATTATAACGGTCTGGACAACCCCACAGGAACCGATGGCAATATCAGCGCGAATCCGCTGCTGGCAGATGTACCGAACCGGAACCTGCATATTCAACCCAACTCGCCTTGCCGTAATGCGGGCGATAACAGCGTGATCCCGGTAGGCTGGGTCGATATGGACGGTCAGAACCGATTGCTGGGCATCCGGGTGGAGATCGGTGCGGACGAAAGCAACGGGACCAACTGGACTCCTGCCAATCCGAAGGTTCTGTTTGTTCGGGTCAATGGGAACGACAACAGCACCGGATTGAACTGGAATCAAGCCAAGCGTACCCTCACGGGCGCGTTGGCGGCGGCGAATGCTGCCGATGAGATTTGGGTGGCGCAGGGAACCTACATCGAGCGGATCACGCTTAAGCATGGCGTAGGCATCTATGGCGGTTTTAATGGAACCGAAACCCTCCGCAGCCAGCGTAATCCAGTCTCTAACTTGACAATAATAGACGCGCAGCGCGCGGGGACTGTGGTAACGGTTCCGGCTGGCACGCTCCAAACTACGGTGTTCGATGGTTTCATCGTTCGCAATGGGCAGGCAGCGAATGGCGGCGGGCTGAACTTATATGCGACTTCGGCGACCATAAGCGGCAATCAAGTCGAGAACAATATCGTCACGGCAGGGGGAGGCGGTCTGTTTGCCTCCTTCTCTTCGCCCATCATCCAGAACAACGACTTCATCGCGAACAGCGCGGTGAATGGCGGAGGCGTTCATCTGGCGACTTGTGTTGGACAGGTGGATGGTAACGAATTCTTCATCAACAGCGCGACCTCCGGCGGCGGTTTCTATGCCACTACCAGCCCGGGCGCAACCTTAACGAACAGCATGTTCATGCAGAATAACGCTACCAATGGCGGCGGCGCATTCCTCACGGCTAATTTTGGGGGAGTGGATAACTGTCTCTTTGCCATGAACAGCGCAACCACATCGGGCGGCGGGCTGAGTGTGAATTCCACCACCACGACCGTCGCGAACTGCGACTTTACAGGGAATTTTGCCTCTTCTTCGGGCGGCGGCGTCTTTTCCACCGGGAATGTCGTCTCTTACTTGAGGAATCTGTTCACGGGCAACTCTGCAGGTACGGATGGCGGCGGCTTATACCTGACGAGCGCGGTTGCCGGTTCGGTCGTCGCGAACAACACCCTCAACAGCAATTTCGCGCTGGGCAATGGGGGCGGGTTCTTCATGAATGCCGGCAATGCGCTGGTGGCAAACAACACATTCGTTTCCAATTTCGCCCAACAAGGGGGCGGTGTGGCTCTCAATGCAGCAATCACCTCGACCGTCGCCAACAATTTGATCGCGTTTAACAGCTCTGGATTGGCTCGTACCGGAACCGGCACGCTGACCCTCTCGGTCAATAACAACTGCGTTTTTGGGAACGAGGTTTATCAATTTGCGGGAATCACCGACCCCACCGGTTCCAATGGCAACCTGTCGGTGGATCCCTTGTTAGCCAACCGCTTTGATGGCAATCTGCATATCCAGCCGACCTCGCCTTGCCGGAACGCGGGCGATAATTCGGTCGTCGTCGCGACTTGGCGCGATATGGATAATCAGAACCGTATCCTGAATGGGACGGTCGATATCGGCGCGGATGAGTCGGATGGCACGAACTGGCCTGGACCCAACTTCACCATCATTCGGGTACGAACCACCGGAAACGATAGTAATAACGGCTCCGCTTGGAACCAGGCAAAACGCACGATTGCTGGCGCGCTGAGCGCGGCGGTCCCCGGCGATGAGATTTGGGTGGCGCAGGGAACCTACAATGAGCGCATTACGCTGCGGTCGGGAGTCGCGCTGTACGGAGGCTTCAACGCGACCGAGACCCAGCGCGATCAGCGTAATTTCGTTACGCGCATAACCATTATCGACGGTCAACGCGGCGGATCGGTGGTAACTCTTCCGAACGGCTCGACGGCAGACACAATTTTGGATGGTTTCACGATTCGCAACGGGCAGGCAGTCAACGGCGGCGGTATCTTCAGTAATGGCAGTTCCGCGCGCGTGCAAAACTGTTTGATAACGAACAATATCGCGACAACGAGTGGCGGCGGCGCTTACTTCACAGCGTCTACCCCAGCGCTCGTTGCCAATTCCTTTACCTTTAACAATGCGGTGAATGGCGGCGGGCTTTTTGCGATTAGCAGTAATGTGAATTCAAGCCAAAATGTCTACCAGTTTAACAATGCGACCAACGGCGCGGGCGTTAATGCGGGTGTAGGTGGAGTGATCAACCTGAACAACGATACCGTGCAGCAAAACAGCGCGGTCACCAACGGCGGCGGCGTCTTTTCGGGCGGGGTTGTTAATCTACAAAACAGTCTTATAGCGGAGAACAGCGCAACCACTGGCGGCGGCGCATATAACTCTAGCTCAACGTTGGATATACGTAACAGCTCGATCTCTAACAACCTTGCCAGCGGTCAGGGCGGTGGTTTCTTTGCTACGGGTGGCACATCGCGGATTCTCTCCAGCACGATCAGCGGAAACCGGTCCGTTACGGAGGGCGGCGGCGGCTGTTTCAACAGTGTGACCAGCGCAAGCGGCTCTGTGGTTGCGAACAATATGGTCGTGAATAACGTCTCCCAACCGAGCGGCGGCGGTCTTTTCTTAAATGGCAGTTCGCTGCCCATTATCAACAATACGCTTGTCCAGAATTTCGCGGTGGCGGGCGGCGGTCTCACCTCAGCCAACTCCACTTCGGTCATAGGCAATAATCTCCTCGCCCACAACTCTTCCGGGCTGTTCCGATCCGGCGCAGGGGCTCCCACTTTAAGAAGTAACTGCGCGTTTGGCAATGAGGATTACGACTATTTGGGCTTAAGCGATCCCAACGGAACCAATGGCAACTTCAGCGCAGATCCGCTGCTGGCAAACCGGTTCGGCGGCGATTTCCGCATCCAGCCGAATTCGCCCTGCCGGGATTCGGGCGAGAACGCGCTGCTACAACCCGGCTGGGTCGACTTTGAGGGACAGGTTCGCCTTCCCGATGACCTGGTGGATGTGGGCGCGGACGAGAGCGACGGAACCAACCATCCGGGTGGGAATCCCCGCATTATCCGAGTGCGTCCCACCGGAAATGACAGCAACAACGGTAATAGCTGGGCGCAAGCCAAACGCACCATTACCGGCGCGCTCAGTTCGGCGGTTCCTGGCGATGAGATTTGGGTGGCTTCGGGAACCTATAATGAGCGAATCACACTGAAAACGCATGTCGGCTTGTATGGAGGTTTTGCAAGCGGAGAAACCCAACGCTCTCAGCGAAACTGGGTGAACAATTTGACCATCCTGGATGGGCAGCGCGGCGGATCGGTCGTTACGGTTCCGGCTGGCGCGCTCCAGACCACCGTGTTCGATGGCTTCGTTGTTCGCAACGGTCAGGCAGCGAATGGAGGCGGTTTGAACGCCTTTGCCAGTTCTGCGATGGTTCGTAATAACTTGTTTGCCAATAATATCGGCACGACGAACGGCGGCGGGATTTATGGCATATCGACTTCGTTGTGGATCGGCGACAATACGTTCAACATCAACAATGCTCCGAGTGGCGGCGGACTTTTCCTGACCAACAGCGCGGGCGACTGCATCAATAACCTGTTCAGTGTGAACTCCGCAACAAATGGCGGCGGTATTCATCTCAATGCATCGACCGTCAATGTATTGCGATCCCGATTCCAGCAGAATAGCAGCACAACGAATGGCGGCGGGATTTACAATAGCAGTTCTAACCTCACCGCGCTGAACAACCTCTTCATTGCGAACAACTCTCCCAATGGCGGGGGCATCTATGTGACGGGTGGCGTTGTGAACATCGCGAACAACTTGGCTTACGGCAATACCTCGACGAATGGAGGCGCAATCTACCTCAATGCGCCCGCCGCGAATTCGCTGGTAGCGAACAATACCATGGCGGATAACTCGGCGACGACCCATGGGGGCGGCGTGTTTATTGCTGGCACGATCACGCTCGCCAATAACCTCATTGCCTTCAATACGCGGGGGTTGCATCGCGCCAGCGGCACAGCAACGCTTCGCAATAACTGTGTGTTTGGTAATACGACCTACGATTATTCGGGGCAAGCTGCTGGCACAGGGGACATCTCTTTGGATCCGCTCTTTGTGAACCGAGCCAATCTGGATTACCATCTGCGGGCAGGATCGCCTTGTATCAACGCGGGCGAAAACAGCTTTGTTTCGCCCGATTGGGTGGATATCGATGGAGAGCCACGTATTCAGGGAGCCAATGTGGACATCGGAGCCGATGAAGTGGGCAGTTCGCAGGAAGGCGATGTGAATGGTGATGGCTGTGTGAACGACAGCGATCTACTGCTGGTGCTGTTTGCGTTTGGGCAAACCGGTTCTAACCTGCCGGAAGACTTGAACAACGACGGCGTTGTCAACGACAGCGATTTGCTGCTGGTCTTGTTCAACTTTGGCGTGGGCTGCTGAGAGGGGTAGTCTAATAGCCGAGCGTAGCCGAGGCATCTGCTGCTCAAGAAGCAGACCCTTCGGCTACGCTCAAGGTGACAGCGACAAACTGCGCCTTCCCCAAAAGAGCCTCCCAATGCCCATTGGGCAGGAAATTAACCCTTGAAAAAATACCAGGTTTTCCGATAATCCTCTATGTGATACGAGGATTCTATATTGCGGCAGAGGGCATGACAGCGAGGCAGCGGGCGCAGGACGTGATCGCCTCCAATCTCGCGAATTTGAATACAACCGGCTTCAAAGCGGATCGCCCCCTCTTTCAAGCTTCCTTAGAAAAGGCGGTCTACCGGGCGCAGGACGGCGCGCAGGCGCATATCGGCTCTCTGAGCCATGGAGCGCGTTTAGAGACAACTCTCACGGACTTTTCCGAAGGCGCGCTGCAGGTCACAGGCAATCCGCTGGACCTGGCGCTGGTAGGCGAGGGCTACTTTGCGGTTCAGACCCCTCAAGGCGCGCGATATACCCGCAATGGCGCGTTCAGCCTGAACAACCAACGCCAATTGGTGACGCGTGAAGGATTTCAGGTGATGGGCAGGCAAGGCGCGATCCAAGTGCCTCCGAACACCAACTTGAGAATCGACGAAGAAGGCGGGATTTGGATTAATGAATCGCGTGTCAATCAACTGTTGATTGTTTCGGGCGCATTAAACAAGGAGCCGTCCGGGTGGTTTGCGGGCAATGCGACGCTCCTCCAAAAACCGACCCTCCGGGCAGGCGCGTTAGAAGCGTCCAATGTGAATGTTGTTCGAGAAATGGTTTCGATGATTGAGGGCATGCGTCTCTATGAAGCGCACCAAAAACTGCTGCAAGCGCAGGATGAGACTTTGGGACGCGCCATCAATGATTTAGCCAAAATTTAACCCCCTTTAAGAAGGAGATAGAGTCATGATTAGAGCGCTGCATACGGCTGCAACCGGCATGGTTTCCCAACAGTTTAATATCGATGTGATTTCCGCGAACCTCGCGAACGTGAACACTCATGGGTTCAAAACGGTTCGCGCCGATTTTGAAGATTTGATTTATCAAACCATGCGTCCCGCGGGAGCCAGCGTGGCGAATGGTGCGCAAGTCCCTACCGGACTGCAAGTGGGATTGGGTTCCAGACCTGCCGCAACCTATGGTATTTTTACTTCGGGCGCGCTCCAAACCACCAGTAATCCGTTAGATATGGCGATTGAAGGGGACGGTTTCTTCAAAGTGTTGCTGCCAGAGGGCGGTTTTGCTTATACCCGCGACGGCGGCTTCAAAATGGATAGTCAGGGGCGTCTTGTGACAGGCAGCGGCTATCCGCTGGAGCCTGAAGTGCTGATTCCGCCGGACATGCAAGACATTTTGATTGGGCGCGATGGCACGGTCTCCGTACGGAGAGGCGGTGTCGAGGGCGTGGAGGAGATCGGTACACTGACGCTGACGCGCTTTGTGAATCCGGCTGGGTTGAACCGAGTCGGGCAAAATCTCTACCGGGCGACTCCTGCCTCTGGAGAGCCAGTGGAAGGCACGCCGGGAACGAACGGGATCGGGCAGATTACTAATAACTCGCTGGAAGCCTCCAATGTGCAGATTGTGGACGAGATGGTGCGCCTCATCATGGCGCAGCGCGCTTACGAAATCAATTCGCGCGCGATTCAGACGGCGGATGAGATGCTCAGTATTGCCAAAGACTTGAAACGGTAAGGTTTAAGATCAATGAAGATATTAATCGCAGAGGATGATAAGGTTGCCGCTGCCATGCTGGAAAGGGCGTTGAGCCAGTGGAATTATGAAGTCGTCTCAGCGCCCGATGGCGCGAAGGCATGGACACTTTTACAGAAAGAGCCGTTCCAACTGGTGATTTCTGACTGGATGATGCCAGAAATGGACGGCGCGGAGTTATGCGCCCGTTTACGAGGCTCTTTCCCAGATTTCTATACCTACTTTATCATGCTGACGGCGAAAGATAACAAAGAAGACCGGATTCATGCGCTGGAGCAAGGCGCGGATGATGTATTGACCAAGCCTTTGGACAAGGCAGAACTGTTTGCCCGGCTGTCAGTTGCCCGGCGAATACTGGGGATGGAGCAGCAACTCCGCGAGCAAAACAGCCGTTTGCATGAACTCAGCGAAGAGATGCAACTGCAAACGGAAGAGCTGCAGAATTCTCACCGTTTGTTAGGGCTGGCGAACCGCCGGTTTACCGAACTGTTCGAGAACATGCCCATCGCCTGCTACACCTTTGATGGAGAAGGGTTGATCCACGAATGGAATCAAGCGTCCCAGCAACTGTTTGGCTTCCAGCATGTCCAAGTGCTGATGCAAGCCATGGGGGACTTTCCTTTTGCAGGCAGCCATGAGCGCGAAATCGGGGAAATGATCCAAAGCGTTTTGAATGGGCAGCCTTTTGTGCCGCGAGAGTGTGAGGTCGAGTCAGCGGATGGCAGAAGCCTCTATGTGATGCGCAGCGTTTTGCCTTTGAAAGACGTGGAAGGGCGGATTGTGGGCGGTATCGTTGCGAATGTCGATGTCTCTGAGCGGGTACTGTATGAACGGGAATTGCGAACCCTCAACTCGCGATTGGAGAATCTTGCGGAAACCGACGGGCTGACCGGACTGAAGAACCACCGCACCTTCCAAGAGTTCTATGAGAGGAGCTTTAAGCAAGCCTGTTTGAACCGGCGACCACTCTCGATCTTCTTGATGGATGTGGACCAATTCAAGCAGTTTAATGACACCCACGGACATCCAGAGGGCGATAAAGTGCTTCAGGAAGTCGCCAATATCTTGAGGGATAGTATGCGCCCCAGCGACTTTTTAGCGCGTTATGGGGGCGAGGAGTTTGTGGGGGTGCTGCCCAACACATCGCTTGAGACCGCCTCATTGATTGCGGAACGGTTGCGTAGCGCAATTGAGCAGGGCGACTGGCGTCTGCGCGCGATTACAGGCAGCTTCGGAGTCGCCAGCCTGCGGCAAGACCACGCCAACCGGGAGACGCTTTTGAAAGAGGCGGACGAAGCCCTTTATAAGGCGAAGCAAGCAGGGCGCAACCGAGTCTGGATCGCGGGAACAGGCGAGGCAAAAGCCGCTTAACGCGACTCGTTCAGCAACCACTGCAGGCTCGCTTCAATGCGCGCAGTGACCAGAATCTGCTTTTCCGCGCCTGCCAGCGCATAACTGGCGCGCGCGGTGGTTTCGGTTTCTTTGGTAGGCGACAAGAGGCATAGAGGCATAGGCGCGACTAATGCCCACGCCGCATGCTGACCGCCCGCTCGCTCTAAGCAAGGGGTGAAACAATCGCTTTCATTATCATCCATTGCTAACAAAAATTTGCCTTTCCCACTCCATAGAGCGCGCGCATAGAGAGCCGTCAGAGCGAATTTCCCCAAACCGATGAGGTGAACCTGCGCGACGGGAAGGGTTTTTAACTTCTCCAATAACCTCTTCACATTGACCGCATCTGGGACAGGATTATAGGTTGTATAGTAATCTTGATGGAAGTTAGGGATGTCCGCCAGCGCGGTTTTGACCAGTTCACAACGCTGAATAGGCAACCCGCTGCTTTTCAGCATCTCTTCCCACCGGGCGCATGCCTCGCTCTCGCCTGCTAATAGAATCATCTTTCCGGTTTTCCTGCGGCTGCCGCCAACAGGCTCTGCATCTAAGTTGAAGGCGTGGCTCAGCGCATGCGTTGCGGTTTGCCGGTAGGTATTCAATTCGCGTTTGTGGGCGGGCGCGGGAAACGCGGCGCGACAGTCCTGCACAAAGTGATCAAAAATTGCATTTTCAGAAGCCGCTTGCGCAGGCTTCTGGAGGTCTTGTCCCCACACTTTGAGCGCAGGGATCAAACTTTGCGGCGAAAGGGCGGGTTCTTTGGGCAGGCTTTCCAGCTTGAAATGGATATGCACCCACTGATAGTAGACCTCTCTGGCAGGCAGTCCAAATTGATGTCCTTCGTTCAAATGCAATCGCTGGAAATTCTTTTCTGCCCGGCACAACTTGTAAATCGAGCGTATGAATGGTTCGACGATGGTGGGGTTGTCATCTGTCCAGTCGCCCGAGTCGGAGATGAGCAACAGCGGTTTGGGCGCGAACAGCGCGGTGATTTCGGGATTCGTGGCGGATACCCGCAGGTTCGGCGCGTTTTCGCAGAGGCAGCCGCCTTGCATACGCGCTGAGACCATTTTGACAGGCGAGGCAATTTTAATGCGCGGATCCACGGCTGCCAGCAAAAAGGTCTGTGTGCCGCCGCCCGAAATCCCGCTGCAGCCAATGCGGTTAGCATCGATTTCTATGAGGGACTCCAAATAATCCACGAAGATCAGGCTGTTTCGGAGCTGCAATCCTGCCCGGCTGTAGCCCCACAACTGCTCAACCGGCGTGTTGACCGCGCGATGGGGCAGTTGGTCATGGTCATTGTAGCCGATCATGTCATAAAGCAACACCGCGCAGCCCGCTTTTGCTAAGGCGACGGACCGCAAGATGTCAGCATCATTCAATCGCCCCGTTTCAAAATGCCCGTGAGGATGAAGCATAACCGGCACGGGCAGTTTCCGGTTGAGGGGCAGAAACAGGCTGCCCGTCACATAATAGCCGGGCAGACTCTCCACCGCCAGCCGCTCGATAACATAGCCGTCTCCTTCATAAGCCAAAGCGCGGAGCGCGCGCGGGCGAAGCCGTTGCTTCCGCAGGTCCGGTTTCAATCCGCATGCGATCTCGATATGATCCCGGAGCCTTTTTCCCCGCGCCTGCCACTCTTTCAAGGTATGGTAGACCGGTAGTTCGTACTTGAGATTCAGGTGCCGGCGACTGATTTGCATAGGATGGGTTATCCGCCTAACTCGTTCCGGTCGGGCGTTTTGGGAATCTTATTGACCAGTTGATTTGGCTTCCCAGAGCGTTTCCGCAGTTCAAAAGCGTCGTACAGTTCGCCCGTGACAGTCCGCGATTCGTAAGTGAGCTTGTCCTGCTCCATACGGATGACCTGATAAAACTGGGTGTTGGAAGCGGCGCGCTGCATCCAAGGCTGCCGGTTTAAGGCATACTGTTTGGGACCGGTTACCGATACGACAAAGATCGTGCCGCCTTCGTTGGCGCGCGCGTTCGCGCTGACGCTGGGGATGCTGCGCGCATAGGTATGGTCATGCCCTTGCAACACTAAGTCGACGCGGTATTTGTCGAAAACCGGTTTCCACAATTCGCGGAGTTGCGGGTTGTCTCTGCCTTTGGCAGGCGAAAAGATGGGGTGATGGAAGGTGACAATCGTCCAGCGGTTGGGGTTATCGCTCAAAACGCGGTCTAACCATTGCGCCTGTTCCGCGAATTTTTCACTGGAATTCAAAGAGATGATGCGCGTGCCTTGAAAATCCACATAATAGCAAGACTCTTCCAATCCTGCGACGCCATTTTCAGGAAGCGTGTACTGCGCGCGCCAGTGCGGAGTTAGGGCGCGAATGTCGTTTTCTCCCCGCGCATATTCGTGATTGCCGGGTGAAGGAACTGTCGGCACACTTGCCGCGATCCAACCGAGCGTATAGAACCATTCTGCCCATTCGATATCACGGTTCGCCGAGTTGATTAAATCGCCCGCATGCAGGGTGAATCGCGCGCCGGTGGTATCTAAAATCGCTTGACGAACCACGCGGGGGCAGTGGCTGCGAACGTCGTTCTGCAAGTCTCCGAAATAGAGGAACGTGTAAGGCTCAAATTTGTCGCTGGCGGTTCGGAACTGGTACCATTCGCTCCAGTTCGTGCCATCGCCGACCCGGTAGGTGTAGTTTGTGTTGGGCTTCAAGCCGCGAAAGGTTGCCGAGTGGTAATGCGCGGTTCCCGAATCGCTGTTCAGAGGCGTCGTGATGGCTTCAGTGGGACGCGCTTTCTCAGGGAATTTCGGTCCTGCCTCCGCTTCTGCGATTTGCGCCAGCCCTTTGGAGATGGTCGTGTCGGTGCGCCATGTGACCGACTGGGTTTCGGCGGGGTTATCCGACCAAGTTAAAATCACCCGGTCGGGAAATGGGGAGGGTTTTTGCCAAGGGGGCTGGCTGTTCTCTTGAGAGATACCAGCCCAACTGAAAACGACCAACAAACCGATTAACCATTTTATCGCATTCGCGCGGACATTTCCCATAGTGCTTTATGGTTTCGCCTGTATCCTTTTTAATCCTGCCTGTCACTTGGCGCGATAGCGGATTTCGTAGATTTTCTGATCGCCGCTGTAGCCTCCGATAACGGACAGGCGGTTAATCAGCAGTTTGGGGTTGGGGTCCGGCTCCCACAGAATCGGCTTTCCGTCCCACAGCGCCCAAATCCCCCCGTTTCGCCGGGAGAGTTGGAGCGTATGCCTGCCTGGACGGATCATTTGATCAGAGTCGCCTGCTTCCCTGCCAAAGAACCGAAACCGGGTGACGGTGTTCGCATAACCGCCCACGAACAGCACATAATCGCTGCCTGCGCCCATTTGGCGCGCGCCCGGTGAGAAGGCTGCCAGGATCGCATCCTGTTTGGCTTCCAATTGCACCCACAAATCAAATTCGGTGGCATTCAGCCCGTCGATGTAGGCGACCGATTCTTCATGTCCTTGGTGAATTAGAACGCCCTCCTGAACTTTCCAACCGGAGCCTGTGAACTTCAACGCGGGATCGCCGGGTTTGAGGACTTTATCCGCTTCGCCGGGCGCCAACTCGCCGGGAGCGCCCGCAGGCGTGGGGAACTTACCGTTGGGTTCCAACATCCGGCAATAGAACAGGTGGTAAGGCTCATAAACCGACCAGCCTGCGCCCGTAGAATCGAACAGATCAACCGACAGTCCAATTTCGCGCCCGCCCCGCCGCCAGAACCAATTGCCTTCTCCGCGATTGGGGAAGCTCAGTTCTATGACGGTAGAGCCATCGCGCCGTTTGCCTGCCTTCCATTGCAAGCCGGGCGCAGTGTTATTGATAGCGCGGACTTCAATTTGGTTGTTATTCAGGATTTCCACCCAATTAACGCCTTTTCCCGAAAAGACGCCCTCCCCCTCGCCGTCAAACGCGGCATAGATGCGCCGCCAGTCGCCTTGCGCCACAAACGAAACGTAGTAGGCGGTTTCATCGTGCGCATGCTTCAGCGTTAAATGGGCGTTCGTTGTTTTTAATTCGCCTGTAAGAGGGACGGAACCCCATTCCGAATCGTCTCCGTCCACCGTTGCGCGCATCGCCCAAATGAAGGGAGGATAGGGATAGAGAGGGTAAGGGTCGTCAAGGTCAGGGATGCCGTTGCCGTTGTTATCCTGTTTTTTCGGGTCTGGAGTTTTTGCCTGGAACGGCGGCTTGGTAAAAGTGAATTGCAAGCAGGTCGGAACCCATCGGCTCAACATGGCTTTCTTCAAGTCGTTCATCATGCCGTCTGTTTGCGCTTTGCGCGCATCGCTGCCGAAACGCTTTTCGTCTAAGGGCAGACGCGGGTCCTCATCGGGCAATCCGTCCTCATCGCTGTCACGAACCGTGATCGCGCGCCCAAAGTAGAACCGGAGCCATTGGCTGTCGGTCAGCGTTCGGTCCCAATAAGCCATACATTGCCAATGTTCGCCATGCGGTCCGGCAGTGTTCCAAGCATTCTCTGCAATGCTGCCATCGGCGCGAACCTCGCGCTTCCGCGGTTCCGGGTGATTAAACACGATGCGCTCATCTTCTCTATCTGAGAGCGAAAACGCGCCGTAAGACTCCATCTGATGATGGAATTCATGGCATGCCAACCAAGCGGTATCTCCGCCCCCCAGATATTGAGAGCGCGCAGGAACTCCCTGCGGGAACCCATCCACGCCAAACGTGCCTCCACCGCTGTTGTAATAATCCCAACGGCGCGTCTGCGGGTTCCAACGACGAGGGAAGGATTGTTCGATTTGCCCTGAAAATGGCAGGAGTTCTTCCACGGGTTCTTTATTCGTTTTGAGCGGATTTTGGGTATCCAGGATGGTAAAATCGCCGCCGCCCGGCGCAGCGAAATCACGTCCGGGATAGCTGCGACAGACGATCCAGCCCCTATAGAAAGAGTCAACATTCGCGGGTTCTTCGCCCCATCGCTGCCAGCGGTCATCCACATGGATTTGAAAGTCAACCCAAAGACGCATCCCGCTGTTGACCCACAAATAGCGGGCGGTGATGGCATACTCTTCTTTGATCCGCTGGAGTTGTTCCTCGCTCATGCGTTGGGGGCGTTCCGCGATTGCGCCGTTGGCATCATGCGCGGAAGCGACATTGATCACATTGGGCATGAGAAGCACCTTGACCGGCAGATGGATAATCGTTTTGAAGCCTTTGGGAGCCAAAGTCGCAAAAGCAAATTCCCGCCGCCAGGGAGGCTGCGCGCCCCAGTTGGCTTCCTGTGGAGTGGGATTTGCGCCGGGGTCATGGAGGCGGTAATAGTAGCGAGTGCCGGGTTTTAGGTTGTCGATTCGAAGGCGGTGGTACATACGGGTTCCGGGTTCACCTCGGACTTCGCGTACCTCGCTGCCTTTCCAAAGGTCTTGTTTCTTGCTAACAGGACGCCATGCGGTCATGGGTAGGTCACTGGCGCGAATTTGAACGCGCGTTTCGCATGGGGTTGCGGTAAAGTATTGCAGGACGGCATGCTGTTTGCCCAATTCCAATACCGGGCGCATGGGGTCTTTTAGGGTTTGCGCGTCACTCTGGTGAAGTAAGGGTTGAGCGTGTCCGACCCAGGTCATAACCGAGACCAGTAAAATTGCCAGCATTTTTATCATATCTCCCGTTTCGCTGCACAACCTCTGCTTTCCTGCGCGCTTAGAATGGAAGTCGGGTTCTCATCAAAACCGCAAGCAGCAGGAAAATCGAACAAGCGGTCGAACATAAATGTCAGCACGAGGTGCATCTTATGGATTGGAGTCAATTCACGCGCGAGACCTACATTGGCATTTCCCCTATCGAAAAACTGCTGTTTTACCTGTTGATGTTTGCCTCTCTGGGGGTTAGCGCGTGGTGGTATTACAGTCGTTTGAAATTGTGGCGTCAAGGACAATCCGACCCGTCGCCCCCATTGAGCCTCAAGCAGCGTTTGTGGCAAATGTGGGTTTACGCGCTGGGACAACGCAAAGTGCCGCGCCACCGGTTCGCCGCAATTTTCCATTTGCCTTTGTATGCCGGGTTTGTGGTGCTGTTTATCGGCACGACTTTGTTGTTGATTGCGGAATGGACCGAAATCGGCACAGCCGCCTTGATGAAAGAAGGTGTGTGGTTTCATCAAGGGCTCTATTTTGTCATCTACGAGGTGACCTTAGACCTGTTTGGGTTGGGTGTTATCTTCGGATGCTGCCTCGCGCTCTGGCGCAGAATGGTTCAAAAGCCCCCCTCCGTCAGTCGCGCATGGATCGATGCGCTGTCGGTTTGGCTTCTGTTGGCAATTGCGGTACAGGGTTACCTGTTGGAGGGCGCGCGAATCATCATCGATGAGACGCCTCCCATCGTGGCGCAATGGTCATTTGTAGGGAACGCCGTCGCGCCTATGTTCCAGGGATTTGATGAAAACGGCATTTTCTGGGCGTACAAGAGCATGTGGTGGCTGCATGCCTTTTTGATAGCGGGCTGGTTCGCGTCGCTGGCGTTCGGGCGCGTGCGCCATCTCTTTGTGGCTCCGGTGGTGGCTTACTACAAACCGAACCTGTTGCCCAATGTGCCGCGAAACGAGAATATGGAAGCCATTTTAACGGCTGCCGATTCGGGCGAGGAAGCGCGCATCGGAGTCAACCGCTTACAAGACTTTCCGCGCTGGCATCTGATGAGTTTGGACGCCTGCATGGGTTGTGGGCGGTGTGAGCGCGTATGTCCTGCCTATGCCACCAATAAGCCCTTGAACCCGAAATGGATTGTGGAGAAGCTGCGGGACGCGATGGCAGAAGGCAAAGGGGATGACTTGAGTCAGGTCATCAGTGATGAGGAACTGTTTGCCTGCACCACTTGCGGCGCATGCAATAACGAATGTCCTGTCTTGATCGAACATCCCTCCTTGATTATGGAGATGAGGCGTCATCGAGTGGCGGAAGGGCGTCTTCGCGGCACGCCTGCCAACACCCTGCAGCGCATCATGAACCAATCCAACCCGTGGGGACTGCCGCCTGCCGAACGCATGAAATGGGCGGATGGGCTGGATGTGCCGACCGTGAAGCAAAATCCCGATTTTGATCTGCTGTTTTGGGTCGGTTGCGCGGGAGCCTACGATGCGCGCGGGCAGCAGGTGACACGAGCCATCATTCATCTGCTGAAAAAAGCGGGAGTCAACTTCGCGGTGCTGGGACCGGAAGAGCGATGTACCGGCGATACGCCGCGGCGCTTGGGCGAAGACCTGATGTTCCAAGAGTTGGCGATGCAGAATGTGGAGACCCTGAACCGTTATAAACCTCGCCGGATTATGGCGATGTGTCCGCACTGTCTGCATACGATAAAAAATGAGTATGGGGCGTTTGGCGGTGAGTATGAAGTGGTTCATCATACGCAAGTGATCGCGGAACTGATTGAGCAAGGGAAACTGCCTGCCCCCCAAACGGATGGCGGGGATGTCGTGTTCCATGACCCGTGCTATTTGGGGCGGGTCAATAAAATCAGCGACGCGCCTCGCCAGGCTCTGCAGGGCGCGAACCTGCGCATCATCGAACCAGAACGCAGCCGCGATAAGACCTTCTGCTGCGGCGCGGGCGGCGGGCGCATGTGGACCGATGAAACACCCAGCGAGCGACCCGGCTTGATACGCGCCGATGAACTGCTGAAAACAGGCGCGAAAACGGTGGCAGTCGGATGTCCCTTCTGTATGATTATGGTAACAGACAGCGTCAAAAGCAAAAATGATCAAATCCCTGTGAAAGATGTCGCGGAGATTTTGTGGGAGCAAATCGAGGGGCATGCCTAAAAGCGCGTCTGATATCGAAGCCCTCATTCGCGCGCTGGAGGGGCTGTATGGCAAACCGATTTGGGTCTCACACGGTCCGCCCTTAGAGGAGTTGATCAGCTGCATTCTGTCGCAGCATACTTCGGATAAGAACTCCCATCGCGCTTATCAATCGCTTAGACAGGCGTTCCCCACTTGGGAGTCGATTCTCGACGCGCCTGCCTCTGAGGTAGCCGACACGATTCGCCATGGGGGTCTTGCCAACCAGAAAGCGCCCCGAATTCAAGCGGTTTTGCGCGCGATCCAAGAACGCAGTCCCGACTTTGAGATGACCTTCTTGGAGCAGATGGAAACCGAAGAGGCGCGACAGTTCTTGATGAGCCTGCCCGGCATTGGTCCCAAATGCGCCGCCATCGTTCTCTGTTTCTCATTGGGTCGCAATGTGATACCCGTCGATACGCATGTGTTTCGGGTCTCTTGGCGGCTGGGACTGATTTCGCAATCGTTGGGCGAAGCCAAAGCGCATGACGCGTTGCAGCAACAAGTGCCGGATGAGATCATCTATTCGTTCCATGTTTGTTTGATTAGGCATGGACGCATGATTTGTAAAGCCCCTAAACCACGTTGTGAGCAATGTCCCATCCAACGCCATTGCGACTATTTTAATGAAACCATTCGAGGTGAAACGCGGTAATAGTGAGGGGATAGGTTTACAAAGCGTGTGAAACAAACAGGGGGGATTCAATGAAGAAGGGATGTATTGGATGTGGCGCGCTCATTTTGTTGATATTGATGGGCGGCGCGTTTTATTGGGTCTGGAGCGGCGCAAAATCAAGCGCAGCTACGCCCAGCCAAAGCGAATATACGGTCAAACGGGGCGATATTACCGTCGATGTAACGGAGTCGGGCGCGATTGAGCCGGTGCGCGTGGTGGAAATCAAATCGAAGGCATCGGGACGAATCGCCGAGCTGCTGGTGGAAGAGGGTGACCGGATTAGTCCGGGACAGCTCTTAGCGAAAATCGATCCGCGCGAAGTTCAGCAGCAAGTGGATCAAGGCGGCGCGCAGGTCGACTCGGCGCGCGCCAGCACCGAGAAAGCGACCCTTGGCATCGATATGCAGCGAAAAGAGGCGCAAAACGCTTTGCGCCAGGCACAGATTCGAGTCGATCAATTGAAACGTGAATTGGAGGCGCAACCGGTCATCACCAGCTCTACCCTCCGAGCCACAGGAAACGCGGTCGAGACAGCGCGGAAAAACCTGCAGATTCTCCAAGAGGTGCGGCACCCACAAGAGCGCGTGGAGTCTGAGAATGCGCTGCGCGATTTGAACGCGCGCCTGGAAGAGGCACAGCGCAACTTCGAACGGGCTGAAAATCTGCTGGCGAAAGGTTATATTTCCCAGCAACAGTTGGATTCAGCGAAAACCCTGCGTACCAGCGCGGAGACCAGCCTGCGCAATGCGCAACAGCGCGCTTCTCGACTGGAAGAGCAGCAGCGGCTGGAACTTGAGAATGCGCGCTTAAGCCTGCAATCCGCGGAAGCCGATTACCAGCGCGCCACCGCCAGCACGGTGCAAGATGAAATCAAACGGCAATCTTACACTGCGGCTTTGAGCGATTTGGAAACCGCAAAATCGCGGCTGCGCGAAGTGCAGATGCGCGAGTTAGATTTAGCGCAAGCGCGCGCGGCGGAGAAATCAGCGCGCAGTCAATACCAGAACCTTCTGATCCAATTTAACGAGACCGATGTTGCCAGTCCCCTGAACGGTGTTGTGACGAAACGCTACCGTGAGGTGGGAGAGTTGGTGATGTCCGGCACAACGGGCTTCGGCGAAGGGACCCCGATTATGCAGGTGGCAGACCTGGCGCAAATGCGCGTGAAGCTGAGCCTGAACGAGTTGGATGTTTCGAAAGTGCGCGAAGGCATGCGGGTGGAGGTGCGCACCGATACCTTTCCTGACCGCATGATACCGGGCGTGGTCAAACGCATCGCGCCCGCCGCGCAGAGCAGCGCGCAGCAAACCGGTTTCTCTTTGGGCGTAGTGAAATACACGGTGGAAGTGTATCTCTTAAAAGCCGATTCGGAAGTGAAGCCAGGGATGACTGCGCGATGTAAAATCATTATCAACGAGAGCAAAAAGACGCTGCTGCTGCCTCAAGAGGCGGTGGGCAAAGAGAACGACAAGTTTTATATCCTCAAGATTACAGGGCAAGACGCGAATGGAAAGCCCAAAACAACCAAGACAACGGTGACCCTCGGGCTGAAAAGCGCAAGCGACTATGAAATCAAGTCGGGTGTGCAGGAAGGCGACAAGGTGGCAAAACCGCCCTTCACCGGACCGGCGCGCCGCGAGTTCCAAATCAACATGAATGAGGGCGACGGAGAGCGAAGGCGTGAGCGCGATTAAAGGGGGTTCTCGATGAATTGGATAGAACCGTTTTGGGTTGCGCTGGATACCCTGCGCACGCATAAGCTGCGCTCCTTCTTGACCATGCTGGGCATCATCTTTGGGGTGATGGCGGTCGTGGTCATGGTGGCAATGATCGAGGGCGCGCGCTCTAACGTCGTCAAGGAGTTCGAGAAGTTAGGCTCCGATATGATCATCGTTGCGTTTGACCCCAGCGAGCGTTTTAAGAAGGGCAGTCAGGGCGGCACCGTAGAAGGGTTGAAAATCGACGATTGGCGCGCCATTCAGAATCTGCCTTTGTTGCGGGTGGTCAGCGCGGACCGGGATTTGGGGCAAAAGGAACTGGTGTATCGCTCCGAAAAGATGAACTCGAAAATCACTGGCACGGATGCCAACTATTTGCAGACGCGCGCGATGGAGATCGAAAGCGGACGATACTTTACGCCGAACGAGGTGGACGAAGGCGTGAAGATCGCGGTCATCGGTCATGAGGTGCGTACCAAACTGTTTGGTAAAGAGGACCCGATTGGCAAAGACCTGATTGTGGACGGCACGATGGTGCGCGTGATCGGCACACTGGTCAAAAAGGGACAGTCGTTTGGCGAAAATCCCGATGCGGTCGTTTACATTCCGCTGCAAGCCGCGCTCAGCCGGTGGGCAGGCGACCGCTCGCTCAGCACGATCCTTGCGCTGCCCGAGAACAGGGAAGTGACGAAACAGGCGATGGATGGAATCTGGGAATATTTAATGCGCCGCTACAACAACCAGCCCGATTTTCGCGTGGATACGCTGGAAAGCATTGTGCAGGCAATCGGTCGGGTCATTACGATGTTCGGTTTGCTGCTGGGCGGAATCGCGGGGCTTGCGCTGTTGGTAGGCGGTATCGGCATTATGAATATCATGTTGGTATCGGTGACAGAACGCACCCGCGAAATCGGACTGCGCAAAGCGGTCGGCGCGCAGAAGATTCATATCTTGTTCCAGTTCTTAGTGGAGGCTGCCGTCTTGTCGATTATCGGCGGTATGATCGGGATGGGGCTGGGCTGGTGCATAGGCGAGTCGATTGAATGGCTGTCTAAGCAGTCAGGCGCGATGGGTGAAGACGGTATCTCGTTCTTCTTCCCGGTTTGGGCGGGAATAGGCGCGTTCCTGTTCTCCGCGACGGTGGGCGTGGTGTTTGGGTTGTATCCTGCTTGGCGCGCCGCCGGATTAGACCCTATCGAGGCTTTACGGCATCAGTGAGGGGGTAGTTGTTGATACTCGCGAATGAATTCGCGCCGAAAAAACAGCAAAGTCGCCCTGCGACGACTAAATCGTCAAATGTAGGGGCAGACCTTTGTGTCTACCCATGTCCGTCAACTTAAGGCAAGCCATAAAGCCAATGGGAGCTTCCTGCAGTATAATAGAGTCTCTAATGGTATCCCCTGAGGAGGCTCCCTATGTCAAGTATACCTCAACTATCTCAGTGTCTTCAGGGCGTGTTGGGTCCAACGGCTCAGCAAATCGCCCGAGAGACCCAGTGTGTCCAACGCCAGCGCAAGCTGGATGGGGCGACCCTCGTTCAAACCCTTGTGTTCCAGATGGATGGGACATCCAACCGCATCGCTAGATGAATTGGTCCAGACGGCGGCAACGATCAGGGTTCGATTGATAACAGCCGCGCGCGGCCGTCGGTTGCAGCAGGCGCAGGGCGGCCGACTGTCTGCAGCGCGTGCTTCAACACTCTTCAGGCGCACGCTGATGACAGACGGACCCCAGTGCCACTCTTGGAACGCTTTGAAGGGTCTACTTATTGGATAGTACGGTGATCCCTCTGCCGGGCACTGATCGCTCAGTGGGCAGGCTGTGGGGCAGTGGGCGGAGTACGCCTACTAAGGTCGTGGCGCTCAGGAGTTGAATCGGGGGCGATGGACCTGGGGTTGCTCCCTGCCCGCGTGCACGATCGTGGCAGTGCCTTTCAACTTGAGCGTTGTTGCCCGTGGGGGCGTGCGGTTAGCGGATTTGGGGTTCTCTCAGTTGGTGGTTTTCCAAAACGGTAAGGTGGGGGCGGGCGGTTCTGGCCTCAATCAGTGCAAAGCGGGTTGCAAAGGTCTACGATGCCCAGGGACAGGAGCTTTGTTTAGGGGCATTGTTAGCCCAACCATGACGCCCTTCAGATCTATGGGGGCTACGGTTTCAGCGAGGAGTTTCCCATCGCCAGGCTGTACCGAGATACCCGCGTGAACAGGATTTACGAAGGCACCAATGAAATCAACCG
Source organism: Fimbriimonadia bacterium (assembly GCA_026129765.1). Lineage (GTDB taxonomy): Bacteria > Armatimonadota > Fimbriimonadia > Fimbriimonadales > GBS-DC > JAHCHP01. The sequence continues at coordinate 145,372 of JAHCHP010000004.1, forward strand.
CCTCAACCTGATAGACCGACTGCTCTTCGCGATTCGCAAAGAAACGCTGCCATTAGATACAAGGTTTGATTCGTTCAACTTTGAAACGCCTGACTTGGGAGTCCAAACTTTGCGTGGCGCGTCTTCTGCAGCGTTGACAAGGCTTTCTTCCGAAGTTGCCTTCCCACAAGCAATAGCGGAACCACTCGCCGATATGATGATCGAGCTTTACCTGCTCGACTCGTTGAACTATCGCGCAAAACTTACGCATCATCCCGCTCATCAAGCCGCCACTCGAATTTTGTTAGAGAACATACGCCGTCGTGCGATAGGTTGGCAGACCGATTTGTGTGAACTCTTACCTTCGGTTCCCAACGCGGGAAAGACATCCACTTCCTTGTCATCTCTTTATCAAGACTACTGGCAATCGTTCACATCGCCTGTGTTCTAAGTTCTACTTGCTTGAATGACCGGGAATGAATTTGCGACGACGACCGGCAAGCGTAGGGGCAGACCTATGTGTCTGCCCAAAAAAAATGACAAACGAGCCTGCTTTTTCTTGGCAATCGCGAATGAATTCGCGCCGATAAAACAGCAAAGTCGCCCTTCAGCGACTCTATCGTCAAGTAGGCGCAAATCTGTGCGTCTGACCGATCAGAGGGCGCACACACAGGTGCGCCCCTACAAGCCTGTCATCCCAACGCTAAACGCGAAAGAGCAATCCTCAGCACCTCAATGGCTTTCAAATAATCCGAAATCTTGATGTGTTCATGAGGAGTATGATCTAAGGTTGAATCGCCCGGACCGTAAGCGACCATTGGAACTTGCCAATGGGGCGCAAGCACATTCATGTCGCTCGTTCCCGTTTTTAACTTGAAGACCGGTGAACCGCCTGTCTGCCGGATCGCGATCCGCAGCGCGCGCGTCACATGCGTATCTTTCGGACCCAGATAGGGGACTTCCCGCCCCGAAAAATCCAGATTCAGCGTGGGCGGCGCATAATTCAATAAGTGTCGGATCGCCTCTTCTGGAGGTAAACGAGTAGGTAATCGCAAGTCAAAGAGCAATTCCGCTACCTGTTTCATCCCGTCCGGCATCACTCGAAAATCGCGAAGCGTATACTGCACCTGATCAAAGGGGCGCATTCCCACGTTCATCGCCTCGGACCATGCCTTGATCGAGTTGTAATAACTGATGAGCTCCTCCGCCGCATTCGGTTCATGGTGTGCGGAATGGAACTGATCTTTCTCTCGGCGCGCTTTGATCAACAGACGCCCTTTATACCCCAGCGTGATACCATCCCACCCGGAGGGTTCGCCGATGATCACAAAATCGGGTTGGATTTGTGGAGCGGCATAACGCGCGCCTTTGGAAGAGAGCGCCTCCTCTTCGGTCGCGCCCACCAGATGAATCGTCATCCGCTCGCCCACTTCCGGCAGCAAGCTGGCGACGGCAAAGATAAAGCTCACAAAGGAGCCTTTCGCATCCACTGCGCCTCGCCCATACAGAGAATCATCCTCGATGCGGACAGGCACTTCGCCGGGGAAAGTATCGATATGCCCCAGCAGCGCGATTTGCAAAGGTCCCTCGCCGAACTCCGCTCGGGCATTGTCCGCTTCGTCCACCCAAGCATCGAGCCCCATCTGCTCCATGCCCTCTACCAAATACTCGGCAACCGCGCGTTCATTACCGGATGGGCTGGGAATCATCAGCGCGTTTTTCAAAAACTCGACCGGCTCTAAATTCAACTTAAAACCTCCCGCAAAGCCTGTGCCGCGCGCGCCCACTCGCTCATTTCAATCACCAAGGGCGGCAGTAAGCGAATCACATTCGGACCGGCGGGTATGGTGATGACGCGATGTTCATGCTGAAGCCTCTGGATGAAGGGCGCGGCTTTCTCTTTCAACTCGATACCGATCATCAATCCACGACCGCGCACTTCGCGAACACGCGGCAATTCCCAACTCCGAACCTGTTCCATCCAAGATTCCCCCATAAAGTCGGCTCTTTCCGATAACCTCTCTTCTTTCAGCGTTTGAATGACAGCGAAGCCCGCCGCCATCGCTAAAGGGTTGCCCCCAAAGGTGCTGCCGTGCGCGCCTTTAGGAATTGCATCGGCAACGGCGGGAGTCATCGTAGTAACGCCCAATGGCACGCCGCCGCCCACCGCTTTCGCCAGCGTCACGATATCGGGCGTGATGCCAAAATGCTCCATCGCGAAGAGTTTGCCTGTCCGCCCGAAACCGGTTTGAATCTCATCTAAAATCAACAACGCGCCTTGCTGCTGAGTCTGTTTTCGCGCTGCGCTCAAAAATTCGACGGTGGTAGGTCGAACGCCCCCCTCGCCCTGAATCGGTTCCAGAATCACGGCTGCCGTTTCGCTATCGACCGCGTGGACCAGCGCATCGACATCGTTGTAGGGAATGAACTGGACCGGCTCCACCAGAGGCGCGAATGGTTCCCGATAGGCTTTTTCCCAAGTGACGGAAAGCGCGCCCATGGTTCTCCCTGAGAACCCGCGCATAGCGGCGACCCACTTTTTGCGACCGGTGGCGACCCGCGCAAATTTCAAGGCGGCTTCTATCGCTTCTGCGCCCGAATTGACGGGGAAAAAGCGGCTCAAAGAATCTGGCAGAACCGAACGAAGCGCGGCATAGAATTGAGCGCGGCGGTTGTTGCCAAAACTTTGCGAGACACTGATGAGTTGCCCTGCCTGCTCTTGAATCGCTTTTACAACGGCAGGATGACAATGCCCCAAGTTGGCGACCCCATAAGCCGAGGTGCAATCTAAGTACTCCACGCCGTCCGAGTCCCAAACGCGCGCTCCCTCCCCACGAACGAGGGTGATGTCGCGTTTGTTGTAAATGCCCGAATCATACTGACGCTCCAGCGCGAGCCAATCGGTGGGAGGAGAAACAGATTCTTTCATTCTTCGCGAGGGTTGGGGTTCTCCAAAACGGCTTGGGTTTGCTCTTGTCGGTACTGTTCCAAGCGGTCTTGAAATGCGGGAAACTCATTTGCCAGAATAGCGGTTGCCAACAAGGCGGCGTTCACCGCGCCGGCGCGCCCAATCGCCAAGGTTCCAACAGGAATACCGGCAGGCATTTGCGCGATGGACAGCAGTGAATCGAACCCTTTCAACGCTTTCGATTCGACAGGCACGCCCAGCACTGGCAACGAAGTCTTCGCGGCGGTCATACCGGGCAAATGCGCTGCTCCTCCCGCGCCCGCGATAATCACGCGCAAGCCTCTTTCGCGCGCCGAAGATGCATACTCGAACAGAAGATCGGGAGTCCGGTGCGCGGAGACGACCCGCGTTTCATACGGCACACTTAGTTGCTCTAAGGTCTCCACCGCATGCTTCATAGTCTCCCAATCCGACTTGGAACCCATGATGACGCCGACCAAGGGGTTCATTCTTCCCCCTGCGCTTTCGAGAACATGGGGTTGCCTTCCTTGTCCTCGTTCAATCTCTGGATGGTAGTCCACTCCACGGAACTAGGCAACGCATTAAAGAACTGCTGTAGATCCTCTTCATGAAGCGGGGTTTCTGACAGATAACGCGCCCGATACCAGTTGACCAGATAGATAAAAGGCATCGAACCGGGGTAAACCTTCGTGCCACGATTGGAGATCATGGCAAGCGTCATCTTGCCGACCGTTTCTGGCAAGTGGGGCAACGAGTTCTCATGCACAAACAGGTCCACTCCCACCGTATGCCACCCTTGGGAATGGCTGTCGCGCGCTTCAGGCAACGGCAAGGGATTGATCTCCAGTTTCTCTTCAATGTTAGGAGATACAATAGTGGAGGGAATGCCCGAAATGATGGCGCGGGTGAATTCGCGAGTGGTCGCGTTCCCGCCCATATCGCGTGTTTTAATGCCCGAAACCAACGCATACCGAAGCGCGGTCTCAATACGCCCTGCATGCCCGTTCAGACCGATATGCCGCAACATTTGAATGGCGGAGAGCAATATCGCGGTGGGGTTCGCGATGCCCTGTCCCGCGATGTCAGGCGCGGAGCCATGCACCGCCTCAAAGACCGCGCAGCCGTCGCCGATGTTGCCGCCCGGCGCGACCCCTAAGCCGCCTACCAAACCGGCGCATAAATCGCTCACAATATCTCCGTACAGGTTGGGCAAGATCATCACATCGAACTGTTCGGGGCGGATGACCAACTGCATGCAGGCATTGTCGATGAGAATGTCGTCCGATTGCAAATCGGGGTAATGCTGCGCCGCTTCCCGGAAACATTCCAGGAAGAGACCGTCGGTGATTTTATGGATGTTCGCCTTATGCACACAGGTCACACGTTTACGTCCCTGCGCCCTTGCGATGGCAAAAGCATAGTTTATCACTGCCAGTGAGCCGGGGCGCGTGATGACTTTGAGGCATTGCGCCACATCAGGGGTCTGCCAATGCTCAACGCCCGCATAGGTATCCTCAATGTTTTCCCGCACCAATAGCAGGTCAACGTTGTCATAGCGCGACCGAACGCCCGGCAGCGATTTCGCGGGGCGAACATTAGCGAAAAGGTCCAGTGTTTTGCGAATGGTGACATTGACGCTCTTATGTCCCGTTCCAGAGGGCGTGGTGGTGGGACCTTTCAGGGCGATTTTGTTGCGGCTGATTTTCTCAACGGTCTCTTTCGGCAAAGGTGTGCCATGTTTTTCCGCACAAGCCAAGCCCGCCTCCGCTTCCTCCCATTGAACCGGCACATGCGCCGCCTCAAATATCTCAACAACGGCTTCAGTGATTTCCGGTCCGATGCCGTCCCCTCGAATCAGTGTGATTGTTTGCGTATCCATCGATACATGAATTATAGCCGATGGGGTTGCAAACGCAATATTCCCGGTATAATAAACCTTATTCTGACTGCAGCGAGGAGAACGATTGACTCGTATTTATCATATTGCACACAATAGGACGCTTTGAAGGCGCAATAGGCGATGATAGAGTTTGTAAAGGGTAATCTTTTGGAAGCAGAAACCGAAGCCTTGGTCAACACCGTCAACACGGTGGGGATCATGGGCAAAGGCATCGCGCTGCAATTCAAACAAGCCTACCCAAAGAACTTTCAGGCTTATCGGCGCGCTTGCGAGAGCGGTGAGGTTCAGCCGGGCAAAGTCTTCATCGTGCCGACAGGTCTGAAACAACCGCGTTTCATTATCAATTTCCCGACCAAGCGACACTGGCGTGAAAGCTCTCGCTTAGAAGACATTCAGACCGGCTTAAAAGACCTAATCGATCAAGTTAAACATTTCAACATTCGTTCCATCGCGCTGCCACCCTTAGGATGTGGAAATGGAGGATTGGATTGGTCAGAGGTCAAGCCGTTAATGCAGCAGGCATTATCTGAGCTAACAGACATAAAGATTTTGATCTTCATGCCCCAAAGCGGGCCTTCAGCCAATCAAATGAAGGTCAACTCACAAAAACCTAATATGACCGCTGTTCGCGCCGCCTTGATTGCCATGATGGACGCCTACAGCGTTCCGGGATATGAATTCACCAAACTGGAAGCGCAAAAGTTGGCTTACTTCCTTCAAACGACGGGGGAACCGCTTCATCTTGACTTTCAGAAACACCTGTACGGTCCTTACGCGGAAACATTAAATCACGTTCTACAAGGAATGGAAGGGCATTTTATTCAAGGGTATGGCGACCGCAAGCAACGATCTGCGATACGCCTTAAGCCGGGAGCAGCAACTGAAGCCTCGCTCTTTCTCCAAGACAATCCAGAAACATTCTATCGGGTGGAAAGGGTTTGCGACTTGATAGAGAATTTTGAGACGCCGCATAGCCTCGAACTGTTAGCAACCGTACATTGGATCGCGACTAAAGAAGATTGTCAAGCGCGCGAGGATGTCCAATCTGCCATCCAGAGGCTTCAAAACTGGAATGAAAGAAAAAGGAAAGAGTTCCAGCCAGCCCATATCCAAATTGCTTGGACTCGCTTGAAAGAGCAAGGGTGGATTTAATAATATGCAAGCGCAGTTAAAGTGCATCAACTCCTCAACCACCCTTATAGCGAAAATCTGTCATAATCATGAGGAGATGACCTTAGCCTTCAGAAATCTGCGTCTCTTTTTAGAAGCGATCAAATTCGAGCATACCGTGTTTGCGATGCCCTTCGCCTTGATGGGCATGCTCTATGCAGCGCAAGGACTGCCCTCCTGGAGCGTTTTCGGTTGGATACTGGTCGCTATGGTGGGCGCGCGAACGGCAGCGATGGCATTCAATCGGATAGCGGATCGGGATGTCGACGCCTTAAACCCGAGAACTCGAAGCCGCGCCCTGCCTGCGGGGTTGCTCTCATTGAACCAGATGACCCTCTATATGCTGCTCGCCATCGCGCTGTTTATTGCGGCAGCGTGGCAGCTCAATCCCTTATGCGGTTGGCTCAGTCCGATAGCATTGGCAATCATTCTCGGCTACTCTTACACCAAACGCTTCACCGCCTTGTCCCATCTGTGGTTAGGATTCTCGCTGGGAATTGCGCCGACCGCCGCTTGGATCGCAGTGCGTGGAACATTGGATTGGCAGCCGCTCTTTCTCACCCTCGCTGTGACCTGCTGGGTGGCAGGGTTCGACATCCTCTACAGCCTGCAAGATTACGAATTTGATACGCAAAACCGGTTGCGGAGCATGCCGCAGACGCTGGGCAAGGCGCGCGCCATTGTTGTATCGCGAGGATTGCACGCGCTGTGTGTTCTCAGCCTCTTTGCTGCGGGGATCGCGCTTCAAACGGGATGGCTCTATTTTGTGGGAGTCGCGCTGACAGCCGTTGCCTTAATCTATGAACAATCGCTTGTTTCCGCAGACGATTTAAGCCGGTTGAATGTCGCTTTCTTTACAATGAACGGTTTCGTCAGCCTGGGCTTGGCGTCGTTCGCCTTTTTGGATTGGTTGCTATGAAAAGACCTATTATCGGCTGTGTGCCTTATATCAACGCTGCACCTTTAGCGCGCTGGTTTGAGACCGCGGAGGGAGAAACCGCCGCTGAGATTCGTTATGCCGCGCCCTCTCTTTTGGCGGAATGGCTGGAAAAACGGGAAGTCGAAGTCGCCTTAGTCTCATCGGTCGAATCGTTCCGGCGTGAAGAAACGATCATCATTCCCAATATCGCCATCGCTTCTGAACGAGAGGTCTTGAGTGTTCGATTGTTCAGCAAAAAGCCGTTTGACCAAATCCAGTCGGTCGCTCTGGATACCAGTTCGCTGACCTCTTCCGCCTTAACGCGCGCTATTCTGCGGGAGCGGTTTGGCTTACTGCCGGAATACCACTCGATGCCTCCCGATTTGCGCTCCATGTTAGCGCTGCATGACGCCTGCCTGCTGATTGGCGACAAGGGGATGACCTCAAATGATCATGGCTTATACACGCTGGATTTAGGCGGCGCATGGCATGAGTGGACTCAGTTACCCTTTGTGTGGGCGGTTTGGCTGGCAAACCCGGAAAGTGATGTAGAATACTTGGCGCGCGCGCTGCACCATGCCAAAGCGTATGGATTGGCGAATTTAGACGCGCTGGTAGAGTCCGAATCGGCGCGGGCGGGGATTGAGCGCGATTTGTGTGACCGCTACCTGCGCTCCATTATGAACTACGACCTCACCGCCCGCCACTTAGAGGCTATGGAACGCTTCCGCCCTTTCGTTCAACAGGACAGAAGCCCTCACTCCTAAAACGTTTCTCGTTGCGCGCAGGTATAATCTTGCAGGGGGAATGAATAAGGAATGGATGAGGGAATTATCGCTTTAGTGGCGATTTGTTTGATTTTTGGACCAGGACTCTTAGCCGTTTGGAGCCGTCATAAACAAAAACTTTTGGAACTGGAAATTCAGCGCGAACAGGCGCGCGGATTGGCAAGCAGCAGCAACATAGAGTTGGAAACACTCAAACAAGAATTGGCAGAGTTGAGGCGCACAACCACGGAATATGATTTGAGCATCGATTCGCACCTGCAGCAAATGAAGCAGCGGATCGAGTTTTTAGAGCAGCGAACGCATGAAATGGAGTCGCAGCAGCATATTCGCGGTTGATCAAAGCCTGTCTATTGAATCACGGCGGCGTGTCATCTCCACGCCTGCCGACTCGATGATCGCGCCCGCAGGGGGCAATCGTTTGCTTACGCGCAGGTGAACCGTTTGCGCGAGGGAATATGCCTTGAGCAATTCTGACGCCATGGTTTCCGCCAGCGCCTCCATCAACCGGAACTGCCGGGAGGTTCCCACCCGCAAGACCAATTGGGTCACCTCCGCATAATTGATCGTATCCGTGAGCGCATCGGTCTGCCCCGCTTTTCGCAAGTCCGCTTCCAACACCACATCTACCACATAGCGATGTCCAATCGCTTGCTCTTCATCGGAAGCGCCGTGATAGCCGTAAAACTCGATACCCGTAATCACAATTCGATCTAATGAGCTCATGGGGTTTCTTCCCTCAATGCCTCCACCCGCTGCCCGTTCAGTTTGCGCAAATTGCTGAAGTTGAACTGCGCTGCCCGCTCGCTGATACCTTGGCTCTGGTGCGCCATCAATGCCTGACGTTTCGCTTCCAAAACCGGCTCGACATTGATGGCGGTGTTGGGGCGGCGGGAATGGAAAAAGTAAAGCGCGGGGCGGTCTGACATAAGCGAACGCCAATAATCTTGCACTACTCCCCCGGTGCCTTCATGGTCAGGATGGAGGTAGGGCAATTGCCAATAGCGCGGATCAAACGTGAAAACGACTTCGGGTTTCACTTGTTGCCATACTTCATCGATCTTCTCGCGCAATCGCGCCTTATCCTTCGCCGATTCGCGGTCGGGCAGCCCAAAAAAGAAAATCTCTTCATAGCCTATGACTGCGCCTGCTTCTTCCTGTTCCATCCGACGCGTCGCCGCTAAATTGGGGCTGTTGACTTTGTTGGGACCTTTCTCACCATCGGTCGCGATCACGACATACACCTTTGCGCCCTGCTCAGTCAAGCGTTTCAGCGTGCCGGCGATGTACCATTCCACATCGTCGGGATGAGCGGCGATCACCAACGCGCGCTTCGAGTTCTGGATCAATGTTTCCCCGCGCCGCAAGGCTTCCGCATCGGAAACCGTGAAGGTGGTTCGCATAAAGAACCATGTGCCTAATCCCACCATCCCACCGCCCAATGCGACCTTCCTTAACCGCGACCAAAACCGCTTCATTGCCCTGCTGGTGATCTCCTTGATTGGCGCATATCGGGTACATTATAGCACACCGAGTGCTAAAGACATGATCACAACCACCGCGCGCGCTTTAAGGCGTCTCTTACTTCATCGTCAGGGATTATTGGAATGGCAAAACGCCAACGCATCGGGCGCATTGTGGCGCAGTCATTTGTGGGGGGAAACGGGTGTCTTGACAGCGATTGAACGGCTGGGCGCAGTGCAGTTGGACCCGGTCGCGATTGTGGAGCGAAATCATCATCTCGCGCTTTATAACCGGGTTGCGGGCTATCAACCCACCATGCTGAGCGCGCTCTACCGCGAGAAAGTCGTCTTTGAAGAGCGGGCGCATGCGCGTTGTGTGTTTCCGCTGTACGATTACCCTGCTTTCCGCTGGAAGGCGGCATTCCGCAAACAGCGTTACGGCATCGAATGGGAATCCCGCTGCGGCGAGGCGATGCGCGCGGTGGCGGAACGCCTCCAGCATGACTACCCGCTGCCCGCGCGGGCGATGGAGTCGGACGGCAAAGTCTCCGGCTATTGGGATGGCGCAAATGCCCGCACGAAAGACACGACCCAAGCCATTGAGCAGTTGTGGGAGGGCGGCGACCTGGTGGTGGCTCTGCGAGAGAACGAAGAGCGGTTCTACGCGCTTGCGGAAAAGTGGCTGCCGTCAGAATGGTTCCAGCATGAACCGTTGTCAGACCTTGAGGCACGGAAGAGACTTCTCAATCATTACATTCAAGCCTTGGGGGTGTTTGATGAGGGCGACCCGCGGTTGGGATGGCGCTCAGTAGGATTGTCTAAACCCAGAGACTTGTTGAAGCAGAAGGTTCGCGAGGGCGAGTTGTTGCCGGTTCAGGTCGAAGGTGTCCAACGCCTCTACTATATCTCCGCGCAAGATGAGCCGCTGTTGCGCGAGTTGGAAAAGGCGGAGGTCACGCCCCATATCAGCTGGCTGCCCCCATTAGACAATCTGCTTTGGCGCAGGGAGCGTTTGGAAGACCTGTTCAGATTCCAATACCGCTGGGAGATCTATCTGCCGCCCGCCAAACGAACTTTCGGGGCTTATGCGTTGGCGATCTTGGAAGGCGACCAGTTAATCGGGCGGTTAGACCCACGCCTGGACCGGAAAAGCGGCGCGCTGCATATCCAGCGTTTCGCGCTGGAGCCGGGCGTCTCCTTGACCAAAGAACGCCGAAAGCGCTTGGAGAAATCTGCGCATTCCTTCGCCGATTTCCATCAAGCCGAATTGGAACTGTTTGAGATTTGACAGAGCCTGTCTGATCTGTCACCCTGAGCGCGGCGAGTGGGTCTGCTTCTGCATTGTCACCCTGAGCATAGCGAATGGGTCTGCTTCTGCATTGTCACCCTGAGCATAGCGAATGGGTCTGCTTTTCTAATTGTGGATGTCACAACACCAATCCAATACCCAAATATACGGTAGGGGCAGACCTCTGTGTCTGCCCTGATCAAGACGGTCATTGCCTGCAGCGCGGGTTGAAGAACCCGCGCCTACATCGCCATTCCGCCAACCTGATCGAACCAAGTCGCCCTACCCCCCTCCGTGGGGTTCCCCCCGTGAACGAGGGGAACCGGGAAAGAGCAGCGACGCCTACACCCTCCATTACCGTTGAACATACAGCGAAGCCATCAAATGGCTGAGGTTGGTCTGATCTTCCAGATGCCAAACGGTATCCAGAACCTGTTGCTGGCGATCCGGCGACAATGCCCACCCGGTCAACCGTCGGAACTTCTCTTCCACCTCGTCATCGCTCATTGGGTTTTTCGCATGACCGCGCGGGTGCGTGTTCTCCACCGTCAGCGATCTGCCATCCTTCAAATGAAGCGTGATGCGGTTCGGAATACCGTCGGGATAGCGCGGATCTAACTGCGTGTCGTGATTGACTTTGATTCGCGAAACGAGCTCCAGCAGAGTCGGATCGGTGTAGCGCGCTTCATCAAACGAATCGAGCGTCACCGTGCCGTCCATCAATGCCACACCAGTAATATAGGGCAGGCTATGGTCCGCGGTTTCACGGCTCTGCGGTTTCCACTTCTCCGGCTCGCTCCCGATAATAGAGTACGATGCCTCAAAGGTATCGATGGTCACCGAATCCACTTGGCTCATGTCGCCGCCCACTTGTTCGCGCAGTTCCATCGCTGCCCAGACCGCGCTCTGCGCATGATATTCCACCGGGAAATATTTGATATAGGTCTCGTTGATCATGAAGCCGCGTCCCGATTCGCCGCCCAAAGGTCCCAATGTGAACTCTCCGGAAACCTGCTTCATAAAGCCCATTTTGCCTTCAAAAATCTCGGAAGGTCCGGTCAACCCGTGTTTCGCGAGCCAAGCGGTCATGGTCGCATGACGGCTGGAGTTCGCGAAGGCGCAACCCTTCCACATCGACAGTTCGCCCACGCGAGTCTGGCGCATCGCCAACCCTGAAACACCTGCCGCGCTCATCGCATGCTTAATCGCTTCCGCCGACAGCCCCATCAATCTGCCCGCCGCCGCAGCGGCTGAGAAAAGACCATAGTTCACATGGTCCCAACCCCGAGCGCGCAGGCTGGCGGCATCGCACAACCGGCACTGGATTTCATAGGACAAAATCGTGGCTAAAATCACCTCGGTACCGGGCGCGCCCTCCGCTTCGGCGGCGGCTAAGACCGCTGCCAAGTTATCGCTGGGGTGCGCTGGCTCTTTGGAGAGGTAGGTATCGTTGTAATCCAAATAGCGGATCAACAATCCATTCACAAAGGCTGCCCAGTCGGGTGAGGCTTTATGCGCGGTTCCCAGAATGGTCGCGCCATACGGGCTGTTCACCTGATGGGCGACCGTCCGGACAATCTCGGCGGTTTCGCTGTTCCACGCTCCAAACGCGCAGGATATCGAATCGATAATGCGTCGTTTGGCTTCATGGATCGCTTCGGAAGGCAGCTGCTCATAGGTCAGCTGCGCGCTGTAATTGGCTAATCGTTCTGCTAATAACATGATAAGTGGTTTCCTCCTTGAAACATCAAGACGAAAGCTCTTCGTCCGCTTCGCGTCGCTCCATCTCTTCGGGAGCGGTCACCCCCATCAGATCGAGCGTATTCTTCAACACTTGCCGTGTCGCTTGAGTCAGGCATAATCGCGCATTCATCAGCGCAGGCTCCACTCCCAACACCCGGCACTCCGCATAAAACGAATGAAATGCGCGCGCAGTGTTTTGCGCGTAAATCGTCAGGCGGTGCGGCGCGCGCTGTTCGCCCGCCAGCGCCAATTCCTCTGGGAAATCGCCCAGCAGTTTAATCAACTGGATTTCCGCCTCATGCTGCAGCAAATGCGTATCGGTCGTCTCCAGCGCCGGCAGCGCAAAACCCCGCTCCACCGCTTGGCGCAAAATGCTGCAGATACGCGCATGGGCATATTGCACATAATAGACCGGGTTCTTGTCCGACTGCTGTTTGGCTAAGTCCAAATCAAAATCGAGCAGACTGTCGTGCGAACGCAGCAGGAAAAAGAAGCGGGTCGCGTCCACCCCCACCTCATCCATCACCTCACGCAGCGTGATGATGTTGCCCGCGCGCTTCGACATCCGCACCATCTGCCCCTCCCGGAACAATCGCACCAACTGGTACAGCATAATCGTCAGCGAGTCAGGTTCATAGCCCAGCGCTTCCACGACCGCCTTCATGCGTTTGATGTAGCCATGATGATCCGCGCCCAGCACATCGATCAAGATTTCGTTGCCGCGCAGGTACTTGTCCAGATGATAAGCGACATCTGCCGCCACATAGGTCGGTCGTCCATTGGCGCGCACCAGAACTCGGTCTTTGTCATCGCCGTAGGCCGTAGAGCGCAGCCAAAGCGCGCCCTCATGCTCATACGTCGCGCCTTTTTCTTTCAGAACTTCTAAAGAGCGTTCCACCGCGCCAGAAGCGTGCAGCGTCTGCTCGGAGAACCAGTTGTCAAACTCGATTCGAAACTCTTTCAAGTCCCGTTCCTGTTCCTCCAACATCAACTGCTTGCCCCACTCCTCGAACCGCCGAGTCACCTCTTCGGGGTCGCCTTCATCGGCAGAATCGCCCTGAGTGTCGCGAATCCATTGGGCGATTTCCATCACATAATCACCGAAATAGCCCTCTTCTGGCATCTGGAGCGGTTCGCCTTTCAGGTGTTTGAATTGCGCCAAAATCGATAGCGCGAAATTGCGGATTTGGGTAGAATTTTCGCCGTCATTGATATAAAATTCGCGATAGACCTGCCAGCCCAGAGCCGTTAAGATACGCGCCATCATATCGCCCAAGATTCCGTTGCGACCATGCCCCACCGACAAGGGACCGGTGGGGTTCGCGCTAACAAACTCGATCAGCACGCGCCGGTTCTGCCCTGAAGAGCCTTGACCGTATTGGATACCTGCCTGCAGGATCGTTTTGACGATCTCACCCGCCCAGCCCGCCTTGAGAGTGAAATTGATAAAGCCCGCGCCCGCGATCTCCACCTTTTCGCGCCAAGACTCCGATTCGGCAGGTAAGTGCCGGATGAGGGTTTCCGCGACTTGCCTCGGGTTCGCGCGCGCCTGTTTTGCCAGGGTCAACGCGAGATTCGTGCCGTAATCGCCAAACTCTTTCTGGCGCGGAGCCTCCACTTCAAACTCAGGCATCGTCTCCCAGTTGAGGTCGCCCGACTCGCGCGCGGAATACAACGCGCTTTCTAACCAATGAGTTATTGTCTGTTTCATATAATTTGCCTTGAAATAACCGAGACTTTCGCGCTCGCGGAAAATCAGGTAAAATTATACCTCTTGACAAACCTGCCCGGTTCGATGTAAACTATAAATGAGGCAGGGCAGCAGTACGTAGGGAGCGATGTCCGAGCGGTTGAAGGAACACGACTGGAAATCGTGTAGCCTCTGTTGAAGGGGCTCGTGGGTTCGAATCCCACTCGCTCCGCCATTTTTGTCTTGTTATCGCTATGATTCTTCGAAGGCAAGCGCGTAGGGGGAAGGTGACCCTCAAACGAAAAGTGTGGCGCAGTTTTGTCGCCGCTTTAGGACTGGCAGGCTCCTATGTGGGAGCGACCAGTCTGTTGTTTGTCGTCAATACCCACCAAACCCGCTCGCTGCCTGCCAACCCCACACCCTTGCTTTCTGCGCCTCGCGCCGAACAGCGTTTGCTGATTATCGCGCCCCATCCCGATGACGAAGTTTTGGGCTGCGGCGGTCTGATTGCCCAAGCGGTTCAATCGGGCGCGGAGGTGCGTGTCGCGGTACTGACTCAGGGCGACGGCTATCCGGCGGCGGCTGCGCTCATCAGTCGGGAAAAACCGGCTCCCGACGATTTTGTGAACTTGGGACGCCTGCGCCAACAGGAAACCCTGAATGCGGTTCAAAAACTGGGGCTTAAACCGGAACACGCGCTCTTTTTCGGCTATCCCGACAAAGGGCTTTGGCGTCTTTGGCGTTCTCCTTATCAGCCTGTCGCGTCAGATTTCACGCGCCTTTCACAATCGCCTTACGAAAACAGTTTTCATCCCTTCACTGCCTATACGGGCGTGAATCTACTGAACGATTTAACGCGCCTCATCCGCGAATTCCAACCCACCGATGTCTATGTAACCCATCCCTTGGATGACCATTCCGATCATATGGCGGCTGCCGTCTTTACGCAAGAAGCGTTGGAACAGGCGAAATCGCAACAGTTCTACCCGCTGCAAGAGCCGAAACTCCATTACTATTTGGTGCATCGAGGCGATTGGCCATTGCCGCAGGGCTACTATCCCTCTGCTGCCTTGATACCGCCGATCGCTTGGCAGTTGGAGGCTTACGATTGGGGGCGTCTAACGCTGACGAAGCCGGTGCTGCTTCAAAAACAGACTGCTTTAGAGGATCACGCCTCACAATGCGCGCTGATGAACCGCTTCCTGCGCAGTTTCCTCCGGCAAAATGAGCTGTTTATCGAATCGAGAGCAGGCGATGCGATCGATCTGCCACTGGAAGTCACCATCGATGGCGACCCCTCCGATTGGCGTTCTATGCGCCCCACTCACATCAATCCCGTCAATGATGACCCCCTCCGGCATATGCAGGCGGGCGCAGACATCGCGCAAATTCACGCGTTTACGCAAGAAAACCGGCTTTACTATCTCTTGCAGACACGGGGCAATCAATCCTCGCTCTTCAACGCGCGCTTCTATTGGAGCGGTATCGATGCGGCGGGGCAATGGCATCATGGCGTATTTACCTTCTCTTCCGCGAAGAAACGAAGTCAAACGCGAATGGTATCGCGGGGACAGATATTGGAAGGCGAAGGGTCCTTGCCCGGTCAACAGTGGCAGCGGGTTTATCTGATGGTGGATACCCAGTCCGCGTTGCTCAAAGTGGATCGGTCCGGCTATTTTGCGGTTCCGATCCTGCCCTAAATCAGCCCGTCGCGTTGAGAGAAAGTACTCCCAAAGTCCAAACCAGAAGATAGAGCGTCACGGCTAACCGCATCCATTTGCGGGCGAAGTTCGGGTCGCGGCGGCGCATCCATTCCGCATACCCCACAGCGATGCCCACGGTGGCTCCTTTCACAATGAAGAACGGTCCCCATCCATATCCCAATACCCAATTCATAAAGGGATTGGCTTCGGTTGCCATCCCACGCTCGATAAAGAAGAAGGTGCTGACCGCATCGGCTAAACAGATCAAAATTAACCAAAAACTCTCTTTCGTCATTTTATTTTTCCCCTACCTGGGAGAAGGTCTCTGCAAATTTTGTGCCAGAGTCCAAAGGAGGGATAAAAACTCCATCCGATTGAGCATAATACCGCCCTTTTATTCAATAGAGTTTAGAGCGGCAACCGTCTGTTTTTGAGTATAATACAAAGGATGGCAATATTTCATTATATCGCGCGTAATAACGAGGGGACCGAAGTCAAAGGCTCGGTTCAGGCTCAATCGCGCTTGGAAGCCAGCGACCAGGTGCGCTCACAGGGCTTGTGGCTGCTGGAACTGCAGGCAGAGGCTGCGCCGGTTCACCCGATGAGCCAAGCGCAAACCCATGTGCTGAAGCCGTTGTTCGGGGGCGTGCCATTAGACGCGCTGACCAATTTCTTCCGTCAATTGGCGACCATGCTGGGCGCGGGCGTGCCAATCCATCAAGCGCTGCATACCTTGGGGAACCAGCGCGCCAATCCCCGGCTGCGCAAAGTCATCTTAGAGATTCGAGAATCGATTGTGGCGGGTGAGAACATCGCGGACGCTTTTGACCGCTACCCCGAAATCTTTAACCCGGTCCAGCGCGCCCTGATCCGCGTGGGAGTAACGGGCGGATTGCTGGAAAACAACCTGCGCCAAATCGCCGACTACCTGGAGCAGGAACAAGAACTGCGACGCCTGCTTAGAAAAACAACGCTTTATCCCAAGGTCCTGGTTTTTGCTGCCATCGTCATCCCTCAAGTGCCGCCTCTGGTGTTGGGCATACTCGGCGTGCAGGGCGGCAAACCTGCCAACGAAGTGATTTGGGGCATTGTCTGGGTTTTCGCGCAAATCGGCTTGTTGATCTTTGGATTGTGGGCAGCGGGACGCATTCTGACCCAGAATCGCGCTTTCCGCTGGACTTGGGACGCTTTCAAAGTCTCGATTCCCTCCATTGGTTTTACGCTGAGACAATTAGCGCTGGCAAAATTCGCCCGCGCCCTGTCTGCGCTTTACAACTCAGGGCTGCCGTTCACGCAAGCGGTTCGGGTTGCGGCGGACGCTAGCGGCAACGAATATCTCAGCAGCGCAATCAAGCCGACTGCGCTCAAGATAGAGGCTGGGCTCGGTATTACCGAAAGTTTGGAGAGCGCGAAGGTCTTTCCTCAGATGGTGATGGATATGGTGGCGACCGGCGAAAACACCGGCGAAGTCGGCACGATGCTGGACAAAGTGGGCGATTATTACGAAGAAGAGGGCAAGGTGCG
Source organism: Fimbriimonadia bacterium (assembly GCA_026129765.1). Classification (GTDB taxonomy): domain Bacteria; phylum Armatimonadota; class Fimbriimonadia; order Fimbriimonadales; family GBS-DC; genus JAHCHP01. Next base: position 162,465 of record JAHCHP010000004.1, read on the forward strand.
CGCCCAACAAGCCGCCGTGATCTTCGGGGTCGTGGTTTATCTTGGAATCGCGATCTATATCGCATTCCTGGTGATTCAATCCTATTCCGGCTACTTTACAGGGGTCATGGATTCGGCAGGAGAGTGACCGCCATGAGCAAGCCCACCCTCTATGAACTGTTAGGTGTGCCGCCGAACGCGAAATCAGAAGAGATTCGCAAGCAGTACCGGCTTCGAGCCCGCCAGTACCATCCCGATGTGAATCCCGCGCCGGACGCCAAAGCCAAGTTCATTCAGATACAAGAGGCGTATCAAGTCCTGTCCGATCCGGAAAGGCGCAAGCATTATGACGCGATGCTGGCGATAGAGGCGCAGCGCAGAGCCGCGATGCAGCGCAAACCGACCGCCCATCCTGCCAGCGCGAGGACCACGCAACCGCCCAAAGCCCCGCCCGCGCCTCCGCCTACCGCCGCGCAAAAGCAGCAACAGCGCGTCATGGAAGAGGAGTTCAATCGCCTGCTTCTAAGCGCGCAGAAAGAGTTCGCGCTCAGTAAGATGCTCAATGCCCTGAAACTGGCAAAACAAGCGCAAAGCATTAAGCCGCATCATCCCAAAGCGCATGAGATTATCGGGGATGTCTATAAACGGCAGGGACAGCACGACGCTGCGTTGAACGCCTACACCATGGCTTTGCAGTTCGCGCCCCAAGACCCCACTCTCCAGCGCAAGTTTAATCGCCTGATCCATGAAATGCAGCGCGCCTACCCGCAGTCGCCCAGTGAACGCGCAGCCCCGGCAGGAGGGGTGGCTGCCTCCGAATGGGTGAAAGTCGCCATTCAATCGGTGGGTTGGAGCGCGGCGCTGTTTCTGATCGCGGTCGCGAACCTGTTCCCCGGCGCGCCTTCCAAAGCGCTGGGCGCGCTCGTTCCTTTCTTAGAGGGCTGGAGCCTGAACCTGATCGCGCTGCTGCTGCTGACCGGCTTTCTATCGGGCATTTTGCTGGCTGGCGGCGGCTGGATCGGCGCGATGGAAGATGCGCTGCCTTGGCGTTCGCGTCAAGGCAAATTTTCGGCTGGGTTGGGATTCCTGATTTGCGCCGCGTTCTGTTTTCCGGTCGCGGCAGCGGCATACGGTTTGCTGGGCGTGCTTCAACAGGCGTTTAACCGCTCCTTGAATATCACGTTTGGGTGTGTCGGCGCACTGACCGTGGGATTTGCCCTGTTCTATCCTCATGCCTTTGGCGCGACCCTGCTGTTTGGCGGCAATCTGCTCTTTCTGAGCCTCTTGGGAGGCTGGTTCCTGGCGGATGCCACCCGAACCGCCTGAAGCCCACCTACCCATCCCCTCTAAGTCACCTGTTTTTCAGCCTTTTACCCCACATGGCACATGAATTGCTTCCTTCCTGAACCGCAAGGGAAAACGAAAATCGCCCCTGCAGCAAAAAACAACCTTCAAAGGAGGATAAATAGATATGAAGCAATTCAAAGCCTTAGCAAGTTTAGCGGTTGCAGTGGCGGTGTTTGGCGCCGCGAACGCGAACTTCACTTATAACATTGTTCAGTCCAATGTCAGCTTCTTCCCCAGCGGTTCGAATAGCGTGGGGTTTGTGACCAGCGGTCCCATGAATAATTTCGTGGACCACCTGACCGGCGCTGCCGGCTGCATCGTGGGCGACGGCACGGGTCGTTCTTCGGCTATCGTTACGATCATCTACGAAGTGGACACCAACGGCAAAGGTCCTGTGAACCAGCTCGACATCTCCATCCTGGGCGCGCTGTTTGACTACGGTCGCATCAGCTGGAGCGAAGTCGTGGAAGATATGGGCGGCAACGTTCTGCTCGCTACCGGCGCGACCTTCAAAGGCGATGCGCACGTGGGTGGTCAGGATGGCGCTTTAGCCTTCACTGGTTCCTATATGCTGTCTCGCCCTGTCGACCGCTTCAAAGCGAAAAAGACCTTCATCCTGGACATCGCCGGTCAGCCGCTGCCGAGCAGCTCGATTGCCGCGCTGACTTTGGTGGAGCAGAACTGGGTTCCCGAGCCTGCCAGCATGATCGCGCTTGGCACGGGTCTCGCGGGCTTGGCGCTGCGCCGACGCCGCAAATAAGGAAGTCCCTTCAGGTTCCAGGCGAAAACCCTGGGACCTGAACCCCCAAGATTAACAGTTTTACCCCTGATTCCTTCCAGTTTTCCTTTGATTTCGCCCTCTGCGCTCTCGTCTGGCATGGAAATTGCTTGCGTTACCAGGTAGACAGCGCGCGGACATTCGCCGTCCCGCGCTGCGTTTCTCATAACCGAAAGGAGGTATCTCTTAATGAAACAACTGAAAGCTGTTGTAGGAATGGCAGTGGCTGCGGCTTTAATCAGCGCGTCTCATGCGAGCTTTACTTACAACGTTATCCAATCCGATGTATTGTTGCTGAACAGCATGGGCAGCAATCCAGTTCCTTTTGTGACCAGCGGTCCCATGAATAACTTCGTGGACCACCTGACCGGCGCTGCCGGCTGCATCGTGGGCAATGGCACGGGCAATGTCGCTGCTCTCGTTACGATCATCTACGAAGTGGACACCAACGGTAACGGTCCCGTGAATCAGCTCGACATCTCCATCCTGGGCGCCATGTTTGATTATGGCAAAATCAGCTGGAGCGAGATCGTGGAAGATATGGGCGGCAACGTTCTGATGACTGCGAGCGCGACCTTCAAAGGCGACGCTTATGCGGGCGGCGCGGATGGCGCGCTGTATCACACCAGTTCTCATATGTTCTCTCGTCCTGTTGATCGTTTCAAAGTGAAGAAGACCTTTGTTCTGGACATCGCCGATCAGACGCTGCCGAGCAGTTCGATTGCCGCGCTGACTTTGGTGGAGCAGAACTGGGTTCCCGAGCCTGCCAGCATGATTGCGCTGAGCGCGGGTCTCGTGGGCTTGGCTGCGCGACGACGCCGAAAGTAAGCCTTTCCTTTTTCACACACATCCTTCTCATGGCAGGGGGCAGTGACGCCCTCTGCTTTTTTTCGCTTTGGGAAAACGGTTGGGGTAATTCATTCATATGAACCATAATTATAGGTTCCTACTCTCTCAATGCTTTGCGCGCTGTTCCAATCGTTCATAAAATCCCTCACGAGAACCTATCATAAGAATTAAAACCACTCGCTCCTCTTCCAAAATACGGTATGCTATTCGATAGGCGTTGCCTTTCACTGTAAATTCGTATTTCCGAAGGTTGCGCAATATGCCCCTTAAAGGTTCACCCTGCCGAGGGTCTGCTGCCAATGCTTCGACGTGATTTGGCAAAATCGACTGCGCTTCGTGGGAGAGTTTCTTTAAGTCTTTGCGGACCGCTCGCAAAAACTCTACTTCAAAGGTTTCTTCTTCAGTTCGCCCTTGATCTTCGTCCATGACAGCGTCTCACCCTCTTTGTATTCCTTAAGCGCGTCTCTATCCCGCGCCAACAACTCTTCCGCCACTTGGGGTTCTTCAAACCAATCGGCATGCTCCGCTTGAAGCAGTTGAAAATAAGCCTCCCGGATCTGCTCTGGACTCAAGTAAAGAGTAATTGCGATTTTATCTTCTTTTTGCTTTGGCATGATAGTTTGCGCCTCCATCTTATCGAGACATAACTTCAATCCAACTCCTGTTTGCGCAGTATCCACTTCTGATGCCACTGCCCCAGCCGGGAATAGCGCGTAAAGGCTTTGAGAATCTCCCAATACATCTTGATGCGCGACAGCGTGCCTTTCCACCAGCCCAGCTTCTCCTCTTTCATTGTATGGGTGATGCCAAAGAGCGAGACCTGAGACACGGGATAACGTTTGCGCCTTGTATACACCGTTAATGCGATCTCCACGCCATAACGCGCCTCTTCGATGCCGGGCACTTCCAAGAACACGCTCCTCAACAGCGCGCGCTGACCACTGATAAAGGGCGTTATCTTCTGCGCTAAATCGGTTCGGAATCGCCCACCCTTCAAGACCCCGACCGCCATCACGCACTCCTCCGCGACGACCGGGTGAATGAGGTCTCGTACATGCTCCGGCTGAAACCCGATGAGATCGGCATCAAAAAAAACGATGATGTCGGCATCGGTGCAGGTCGCGCCCGCAAACATCGCGCCCCCTTTCCCTTTGTTGCGCGGCAGGTTCAACACGCGGACGCCTTCAAACGGGGCAGCGACTTCCGCCGTCCGGTCGGTGCTGCCATCATTCACGACCACGATCTCATGCAGGCATTGCGCGCCCAGCAGCGTTTGTAACACTTTGGGCAGCCGGGTCTCTTCGTTGTAGGCGGGAATAATCGCGGCAATTTTCACTTCGGTTTGCCTCCCGCTCCGAAATCGCTGGTCGGCGGCGCGCCGGTCATCTTCTCGATCTGAGCACGCGCTCTCCAAATCCGGTTTTCTGTGAGGGGATGGGTACGAAGATTCGCTAAAATCCCCTTATCTCCGCCCTTCTCCAGCGTTTTTAACAGCTCAAAGAAGCGCACCATCCCATTGGGATCATAGCCCGCTTGATAAGCATATTCCAACCCGTACCGATCCGATTCGTACTCGTCATCGCGGCTGTATTGCAATTGCAGCAGAGCGGAGCCGATGGCTGCCACATCCCGAACACGCCCTGAGCTATCTAACAGAACCAACGCCGCGTTCGCCCACATCCCCTTCGTATACTGCTTGGCGGCATGGCGCTGGTTGATATGCGTGATTTCATGCCCCAACACACACGCCAGCGCATCGTCGTCATCGCCTAATTTCTCCAACAGCCCGCGAAACACATAGATCGGTCCGCCCGGCAGCGCAAAGGCATTGATCTCTTTCTCATCTAAAACGGTGAAGGTATATTGATATTGCGGTTTGCCTCCCGCCGCCACTATCCGCTGCCCTATGGTTTTGACACGCTGCTGTACAATAGGGTCGGGGTCAATCCGGTACTCCTTCTCCACTTCGGCGGCAACCTCTTTGCCGATCTGAATCTCCTCTTTGGTGCTCCAAATCGTGCCTTTACACCCTGTCAAGCTTAAGAGGCTTGCGCCCACGGCTGCGAAAAGCAGCCCCCGAGTTGTTCGTTTCCACATCAATTGTTTCTCCCTCTGCGCTAATTATAGCCGTTTTTCGGTTCACAAGGCAAGCGATGGCGGGGCTTTGACACCCAAAAAGCTCCTGACGACCTGCAAACATCGCTCCGATGCGCCCTGATGACGCGCGATCATCTCAGAGGCTCGTTCCGACAATGCGGCGCGTCGCTCAGGATAAGTCAGCAGATCCAACAAACCTTTTGCTAACTGGTCCGCCGAGTCGACTTCAAATCCGACGCCCTCGCTGATTGCCAACCGCGAGATATCGCGAAAATTATGCATATGGGGACCGAAAAAGACGGGCTTTCCATGCGCCAAAGGCTGAAATACATTCTGACCGCCCAACGACACAAATCCGCCGCCAATCACTGTCACGGTCGCCACCGAATAGAGACGCGCCAACTCCCCAAAGGAATCTACGATAATCACCGCGTTAGAGTTGCGTTCGCCTCCCGGCACCAGCGCGCTGCGTAAAACCGGCTGTAAACCTTTTTCACGAAGCTGCGCCGCCACTTCCTCCACGCGCTCCAAATGACGCGGCGCCAAAATCAAGCTGACTTCCGGCATCTGCTGGCGAACTTGCAAATAGGCTTCAATGACCAGTTGCTCTTCTTCGGGGGCGCGGGTGCTGCCCACCACAATCACCGGTGAATCGTCGGCGAGGTTCAGCCGGTCGCGCCAAACGGCGGGGTCGGTATCTGCCGATTCAAACGCTTGATCAAACTTGGTATTGCCTGTCACCCCAATTTTCTCCGGGCTCATCCCCAATTCCGCAAACCGCGCGGCATCCAGTTCCGATTGCGCGCACACCTGATCCACATAGCTCAGCATCGCCTGATAAAAGGCTTTTCCACGCCGCGCGCGCCGCAGGCTCCGGTCGCTGATACGCCCATTCAACACCACAATTTGACCGCCCAACCGTTTCTGTTCATGCAGCGTGTTCAGCCAAAGCTCGGTTTCGAACAACAGCAAAATCTTCGCGCCGATACGCCGGACCGAACGCCGGGCAGCAAAGGGCAAATCAAGCGGGAAATAAAATAAGTGATCCACATAGGTTCGCGCCGAATCTTGCGCCGCGCGCATGCCGGTCGGAGTCGTGGTGGTCAAGACGATTTCGTGGTCGGGAAAACTCTCGCGGAGCCGTTTCAACACAGGCAGCGCAGCCAGCAACTCGCCCACAGAAACTGTATGCAGCCAGACGCGTTCTTTGCGGGTGGGGGGCGCAATCGGTATCCAGCCAAACCGCTCCTGCCAGCGCTCGCGCCAAGAGCCTTTGCACACGCGCCACAGCACGTACCCCGCCCACAGGGGAAACAAAAGAATGAGAAGCAGGTTATAAATCGCTCTCAAGACTGCCTCCCGCGAACAATCGCCTCCGCGCGCGCCTCCAGATCATTGATTTGCTGCTCTAACATCTCCGCGATTCCCGCATACCCGTCCTTGTTGGCATCGGGCGGAATCATCACCGGCTTGCCAAACACCATCGCGCCCCGCGCAAACGGAAACGGAATTAAATATCGATCCCACGTTGGCAGCTGTTTTCTGGGATAGGCACTGACCCCCACAGGATAAATGGGACAACCTGATTTTTGCGCAATGAGCAGCGCGCCTGGCTGCACCTTCTGGCTGGGACCGCGCGGACCGTCGGGCGTGAACGCTAAAATGCCGCCTGATTTCACCACCCGCGCGGCTTCCAGCGCAGCGCGAACGCCCCCTCTGCCCGTAGAGCCACGCAAAATATTGAAGCCAAAACGCTTGAAGATGTTCGCCTGGATTTCGCCGTCCCGCGACCAGGAAACCAGCGCGTAAAAGCCCCGGTTGCGCATATAATGCGCGGCGATGAAACTGCGCCCGTGCCAAGAGACCAACACCGCGCCCGTTCCTTCTTGGATATGAGTCTCTATCGGTTCCCAGCCCTCCACCCGAAGGCGCACGGTTCGGTTGAGCGCGCTGGCAAACCGATAGACCAACCCGCCCAAACGCGCTGCCCGCTTCAGTTCCTTTTCCGATTTTTGTTCCATGCCCCTTGCTCCTATCCCAGCGACTGCTCCACCATCGCCGCCTCATAGAGACGCGCATAAGTTCCTTTCAATTTCAACAGATCTTCGTGGGTTCCCTGTTCTACCAGCTGCCCCCGGTGCATCACCAGCACACGGTCCGCGACCTGCAGGGTACTCCAGCGGTGGGCGATAATCAAGGTCGTTCTCAGCCCGCGCCCCTCTTCTATCGCGCGCTGGATCATGCGTTCCGACATCGAATCCAAGGCGGAAGTCGCCTCATCTAAGATCAAGATTCGCGGGTTCTTCAGCAGGGCGCGCGCAATCGCGATTCGCTGGCTTTCACCGCCCGACAAACGCACCCCTTTCTCGCCCAGTTGGGTCTCATAGCTGTTGGGCAACCGCTCGATAAATTCATGCGCATGCGCCGCTTTGGCAGCCACCATGACCTCTTCCATCGTGGCATCCGGTTTTCCATAAGCGATGTTTTCCGCGATGGAGCCGGCAAACAACAAAATCTGCTGAGGCACCACGCCGATTTGCGAACGCAGCGACTCCAGTGTGACTGCTTGTAGATCGTGGTCATCCAGCAAAATCTTGCCTTGCTGCAACGGATAGAAGCGCATTAGCAAATCGACCAGCGTGCTTTTACCCGCTCCGCTTTGTCCAACCAGCGCGATCACCTCACCCGGTTCGATACGGAAAGAGACCTCTTGGAGCGCGTTCTCGCCTGGAACATATGCAAAGGTAACATCCCGGTATTCAATCGAGCCTTTCAAAGGCGGCAGGGCGATGGCGTTGGGCGGGTCGTACGCTTCCGGCGCAACATCTAACACCTCCGTGAAGATGCGTTCCGCTGCTGCATTGACCTGTTTGCGCGTCGCGTTGAGCGCGCCGACGCCGTTCGCGGCTTGCGCGATTTGATGGAGCAAAAAGAGGAAACTGAGCAGTTGCTCGGAACCCATACTGCCACTCGCGACCTGCCTGCCGCCAAACCACAGCACCAGCGCGATGCTCGCCGCGCCGATAAATTCAACGGTAGGGCGCAACCGCGCGCGCCGTCTTTCGCCTTTCAAGGTATTGTCCAACACCTCTTGATTGAGTCCCGAAAAGCGCGCGATCTCCCGGTCTTCCATCGCGAAGGTCTTAATGACCCGGACGCCGGCAATCGCCTCTTCCACCAGCGCGGTAATGTCGGCTAAAGAGTCCTGGGTGCGATGGGTGATTCGACGAATCTGTTGTCCAATTCGCCTTATCACGAATGCGATGGCGGGCAGACAGAGACAGGCAAGCGCAGCCAATTGCCAATTCAAATAGAAAACATAGATCAAGCCGCCCACGATTCGCAGGGGCGCATCCAACGAGTCGCGCACCAGTGTCACCGCGCCCTGCAGCACGGGTACATCGTTGGCGATGACCGATTGCAGCGCGCCCACCCTTCGGCGGTGAAAAAAGGTGAGCGGCAGCCTTTGCAGGTGCGCGAAAATATCGTGGCGCAGATTCGCCACCATCCGCTGGGAAGCGAGCGAAAGATAGTAAACCTGTCCAAAGGTGAAGAACCACTTCAGCGCAAAAATCCCGATGACGGTCATGGAAACGATATCCAGGGTCTGCACTTTCTGCTCGTTCATTGACCGCAGGGTCACCTCCAGCAGATAAGCCACCAGAAAGGTGATGCCTGTGACCATCACCGAACAGAGCAACGCCAACAGCACCGGCTTCCACTGCTGACGCACATAAACCCAAAACCGCGCTTCCGTCTTATCTAATAAACGCATAAATAGTAGGTATTCAGAATACCCGATTATGCGCAGGCGGTGGTTTCTCAGATAATCCGACGCAACCATTTCTGTTTTATTGCGGTATACTGTAAGCAGGAGGATTGAACAATGTTCCAATTGTTATGGGCTGTAATAATCGGCGCAATTGTGGGCGCGATTGCGAAGGCAATTCATCCCGGCAAAGAGAGTTTGAACTTTTTGATGACGGTATTGCTCGGCATTGGGGGTTCCTTTGTCGCAACGTTCTTAGGACGCATGGTCGGCTGGTATGGCGAGGGGGATAGCGCCGGGTTCATTGCCAGTATCGTCGGCGCAATCATCATCTTGGCAGCGTACAGCGCATTCTCTGGCAAAAACAAGGTCGCAGGCTGAAAGGGTGGGAATCTGGCGGAGGGAGAGGGTGAAAAGCAGACCCATTCGCTTCGCTCAGGGGACAGCCTTGTAGGGGCGCGCGTGCGTGTGCGCCCTCTGATCGGGCAGACACATAGGTCTGCCCCTACACAACGTTCGTGTCATTCCGAGCGCAGCCGTTTTACCGACAATGGATTCCCGCGTTCGCGGGAATG
>JAHCHP010000040.1 GCA_026129765.1 Fimbriimonadia bacterium
GCTTTAATGTCCATGTTACACCTCCTGTGTAGTGAATGGGCGGAATCTCCTTCGGGGTTCCGCCTTAACTCTTTCTGAGTACCCCCGCCTCCTCGGGCTTCTGTTTTTGCTATGCATCAGAATTTCTCAAAGTCATACTTTTCTCTATGGGTTCCCGCGTAAGCGGAAATGACGGTGGGTGCGATTTTATTGTTGTTAATATGGCAAGAAGGGATTGTTTCACAGCGGATTATCATTCTGCAGGCACTAAATTCATACCCTTTCAAACCATCCTACTCCTGAATGGGAGGGAAGTGGATTTGAGTGGGGTGGACAGAATGAATTACCAGGGCCACGGGCGCGACCAGTACCGGCACACACTGCGTCAAAAGCACCGCGCCTAATCCGGGAGATTTTGGGGCTTTGCCTTGCGCGCAGGCATAAGCAGGAAGGTATATCATCAATCCGTAGACCCACATCCAAAAGCCCCAATTCAGCAAGTTCTGTGGACCGAAGCTGAGGCTTTCCGCCAAAGTGCCGGTGATCCCGAAAAGAACGAAGGCTTGTTCTGGCGTGAAAGACCACCGGCTCAACAGCCATGCCCAGCCGATGAACATCGGGACAAACACCACGACACTGTGAAACAGCACCACATCTAAGTAGTTGGCGGAGGCGGTGATATAGGCTTTTCCTACGGGGACCCCAAACAGGGGCGCGAGGTTGGTCATGGTTGTGGTGATGGCTTCTTCGGTCAAGGCGAGCGCGGTACACATCAACACGAACAGTAGTTGCCAGCGCATGGGTTGACGCGCAGCCCAATCCCGGACGCGCTTTTTGAAGCGAAACATCAGCCAGCCACCCAACACGCACCAAAGCAAAAACAGTCCCCACGCCATGCCGATCACGGCTCGGGAGACCGGCTTTTCTATGGTCAGCGCGCCGATCAGGGAGAGCGTCAGAAACGCCCAAACAAACGCTGCGCGCATGATGAATCGCATGGGTTTATTGTCCGCTTAAACCAATCAGAGTGTAGCCGGCGGCAGGGTCTATCGCCTTGATCTCAACTTCTCTCATCGCTTTGTTGGGATGAGGGTTTTTCCAACTCATCATTCGAACGCGAACCGGCTTGCCCGCCTGTGTTTGTCCGCTCCAGGCGACAGGAGCGCGAAACGCCATACCCGGATCGTCCCAAGCGCGCAGATGAACACCGTACAGCATGGTAAGAGCCTCTTCGGAGCCGTCGGTATATCGAACGGTCATGCGGGCTATTTCCGCGTTTTGGTTCGCGCCCCAACCGGTACAGTGCAGCAGACGCAATTCTGAGCTTTTGCGATCTAACGGGATTTTTATCGTATTGGGCAGGTTTTCTTTGGGCGCTAAGGGACTCACAAGCATCAGCGCGGACGGCTGCGCGTTCGACTCGGCAAGTTGAAAGCGTATGCCCCGGAGCCGCGCATCCCCGGTGGGGAAGGCTTGGAGATCGCTGTTTGCGCCGCTGCCGATCCATTGGGAGCCATCCGTATCGCTTAGAGCGGTGTTATAAGCCTTGCGCAAATCCACTGTGAAACCTGCCTGCGCCTGCAGCGGTATCAATTCCGGTTGATAGGCGTTCACAAAGGCTTCTTCATAATCATAGGGCAGGTCTTGAGGTGGGGGGGAACCGCTGTTCCAGGCATACTCCGCCGCAAGCACATAGGCGGCGAACTGATGCAGTCCGCTGTTCAGGGTTTGCTCCGTCACGTTGTAGCCTGCCCAGGTGCTTTGCAGTAATCCCCAAATGCGTTGGGTACGGGCGGCTTGCGCGAAGCTGTAGATGTTCTCTGGATTGAACCAGGTGGTGGCAACGATGCGGTCAAATCCCGCGTTTTTCAAGGTGTTTAGGCTGATATAGCCCTCGGGCGCGGCAGGCGTGTAATGCCAGTCAAACTGGATCAAGCTTTTGGGCAATGCGTTGCGCTTAAAAGCGGCTTCTTCGGGGTTTTTGGCGGTTGCGCCCCCATCGTTCGCTTCGCCTTTCGCCAAGAGCATATCGGACCACATCATCACACGCTCCATTTGCCGGGAACGCAAGAAGGTGTGCAGGCGGCGTGTCTCTTCCACAAACAACTGCGCAAAAGGTGTACCTTGACATTGTGAACAGTGGGGCATGCGTCCGCGCATGGTGACCTCATCGTGGCCGATGTGGAAGTATTTAGGCTGGAAGATCTCTATCGCTTCGTCGAACACTCCGAAGATGAAGTCATAACTGGCGCGCTTGCGGGGGCAGTATGCCCAGGGCGTTTCCGGGTCTTCCGCCAAGTTCAAGTTCGCGCCGTTTCGGAACATCCAATGCCCATGCCCAAACGCTTCAATCAAGGGGATTGGCTCCAAGAAACTGTCACGCGCTGCCTGGACTAAATTTTTCAGAACGGGCTTGGGCATGGAGAAGTCGATCCACATTTGGGGATTCGTGTCCCATTGGGTGTAGCTGCACTCAAAGACCAAATGGTTCAATTTGAAGTGGGGAAGCGCATCGCGAATGAGCCGTTCTTGAAAGTCGGTTTGGTTGCCCCCGAAGAAATGAACGCCACGAAACGCCATATGCGGGTAGTCGGAAATGATCACTGCCCGCGCTCGCAAACCCTCTTCGGGTTGGAGCAGTTGTAGCAACGTTTGCGCGCCATAGAACGCGCCGACCGGACGCCTGCCCACCACTTGGATTTTGTCGCTGGCGACATGCAGGCAGTAAGCCTCTGGCTGGTCGGGAACAGGCAGGGTTCGCTGCCGCTCTGGACTGCCCCCGAAAAAGATCGCTCCCTCGCGTGGCAGCGTGTCCTCTTTGAGCGGTAGGTTCCATCCGTATTGCTGTTGCACCATCCGTTGAAAAGCGGCGGCTGCAGGTCGATAGGTTGCCGACTCAAAGAGCAGGGGAGTCTGCGGCGTGAGTTGAAAATGTCCCGCTTGCCAGCGAACGACTTGCGGCTTGGGAATCAAGACAGGCGGTTTTGACTCGGGCAGCCGCCAATCATTGCGCGTTTGGAGGCTTGTCTGCGCGGTTACGGGCGAGGCTGGAGTGGGGAGCGTTTTGGGAATGATTTGCAGCTCCGCTTTCAAGGTGAGCGTTTGGCTGCGGGTCAGGCGGCGGTCCGTGGCTCCTATCCAAAGCGAGGGGGTGGCTGCCCACCAGCGGTCTTTCAATGCGCGTCCATCCAGCGCGACAAAGGAACCGTCGCTTTTCCAAATCCACTCTAACTGTCCCAATCGTCCCTGCGCGCGCAACGCGCTGCCACGAAACAGCACGCCGTTTTCCAATTCGCGTGTTTCTGGGGTCAGCGCATTCATGGCGAGGTCGCCCTCCCCATGGAGTGACGCGCCCATGACGCTGAACAGGTTGACATAGCTGAAAGACCATTCCAAAATGGCAGGTTCTTCGCCTTCCCAGCGCGCCTCGATGTGCCATTCCAGCGCGCGATCGTCCCGCTTGCGGATCGTTTCGACGAGCATCCCCTGTTCCGCGGGCAGCGGATGGGTTAAGCGGATGCCATTCTCTATGCTTTCGACCTTCAGCGATTTATCATTGGAGGAATAGAAGCCCTGTTTCCAATCGGGCGCGGCGATTTGTGCCGACGATCCCCTTGAGACGACTGCGCCCAAGACCCTGAGTTCCAGTCCTCTGCCGGTTTGATAGCGTAGTTGCCATCCTTCGCCCGTCAGCGTCTGCGCCTCGCTCATACGGATATCTCCCCAAAAAAAGAACATGACTGCCAGCCCAACGGCTGCCCTTTGCCACAAACATAACCTTCCCATAACTATTCATAGTTTGCTCAGGCGGGGCATTTTCCTGTCGGATGCGGGGAGAAATTGGGTTTGTAAATACACCGATAGGCTATAATTGTATCTGTGGGAACGCAGAGACATGGTTTCAAAAAGCGGTTGGAGTTGGCGGCAGGGCGGATCGCGTTAAAGACGATTCAGCGGGTGGTAGGCTGGATGCCTTTGGGGATGGCTCGGCGTCTGGGAGTCGGTTTGGGGAGTGTTGCCTATCGCCTTTCAAGGCGGTACCGGGGTGTCTCTCAGCGTAATTTGCGCGCTGCATTCCCCGAATGGTCGAATCAGCAAGTCGCGCAGACCGCTCGTCGCGTGTTCCAAAACTTCGGGATGAGCATGATCGAGTTCTTCAAATCGCCCTCGCTGTCTCACGAGAAGATTGCGGAGCAAATCGAGGTGGTAGGTTGGGAACATTTCGATTATGCCCGGGCAAAACAGAAAGGTTTACTGCTGATCACCGCACATTTTGGCAACTGGGAATGGCTGGCGCAATATGCGGTGCATCATGGGTTGCCTTTGTCGGTGATAGCGCGCGATACAGATGACCCTTCCACTACCGATTTGATCAATCAACTGCGCGAAAAGAGCGGTTACAAGGTGTTTGTGCGGGGGAATACCGCGCGTTATGTCTTAAGTTGTTTGAAAAATAACGAGGCGGTGGCGATGCTGCCCGATCAACGGGGCGGGGATGTCATCGTTGAATTTTTCGGGCGGAAAGTGGGCTGTTCGATGGGACCTGCGCTGTTTCACCGCAAAACGGGCGCGCCGATTGTGTGCGCATTTGGTATTCGTAAGCCTGACGGCTCTATGCGTCTTGAAATCTGTCCCCCCATCGAAATCGAATCTACGGAAGATGCTCAAGCCGATTACCAGCGGATCATGCAGGCGATTTATGACCACCTGGAACGGTACGTTCGCCAGTATCCTGACCAGTGGTTGTGGCTTCATGACCGTTGGAAACACGCGCAACCCCCTCTAAACGATAAAAACTAAGGTATAATATAAGGAGCGAGGCAGACGCCTCAGCCAAAGCAAAAGGAGGAAGCAACGATGCGATTGACTCATTTTACGGCACTCGCTGTGTGCGCTGCGCTGGTTAGCCCGCTGGGCGCGCAGTGCGTCATTTCTGATTTCGAATCTTTTACCGCTCCCACGGTTAACGGCACTATTCTTTTCCGGCAGCCCGGCTTTTCTGGTTCTACCAGCGGCTTCTTGAATATAGTTGCAGGCGCGCCTTTTAATCATACCCGTGTTATCGCTGGTGAGCAGAATCACACCAGCGGCGGCAATCAATCGATGAAAGTAGAGTTTGAGTTTTTACCAGAAGCGGCTGCTACGCGCTGGGTGCGATTAACTACTTTCAACACGCCCACTTTACCCAATCCTGAATTGGACTACACCAAGAAATTCCGTATCTGGGTCTATGTACCGACCAACACCCCTGATTTCTATTTGTCGCTTGGCACTCGCGAGACAGGTTCGGCTGCGGGCTGCGGCGGCAATGGCGGCACTTTGAACGGCATCGAGTGGATCGGCGCGACCAGCTCAACCGGGTCTAATGCGCCTATCGGCAAGCTGGTTAACCTAAAAGACCAGTGGGTGGAGGTCGTGTTTGATTTCCAGAACGATCCGGTGCGTGGGTTTGCCGGCTTGACTGCCAATAGTATTTTAGAGGGTTCAACCGGTACGCTGGAGCATTTAGCGATTACTCCTGTTGATCCGACCGCAAACGTTCCGTTCATTTTCTATCTGGATGATCCAGAAGTGATGGGCGAAGAGAGTCTGCCCGGCGATGTGAATGGCGACGGCTGTGTGAACGATGAGGACCTGCTGTTGGTTCTGTTTGCGTTCGGCAACTTGGGCGGTCCGGAGGATTTGGACGGCAGCGGATTTGTGGATGACGGCGATCTGCTGATTGTGTTGTTCAACTTCGGCACTGGCTGCGAAGCTGAGTAAGAAAATTGCTCTTCTTTCCGTTCGGTTCCCCTTGGTTTAGTCGGGGGGAACCGGATGGGATAAAAGAAGCACCCCCCTCCCAAGCCGTCTCCCTACGACTTCAAAAATCCGACTTTCCACTCTTTCTGCAGCAAAGGGAAACCTGCCTCTTCGCGAGACTCCACATATTTGAGACAGCAGTTTCGGGACAGCGCGCGGATACGATTGATGTAGTTGGCGCGTTCGGTGACGGAGATACTGCCTCGAGCATCGAGGAGGTTGAACAGGTGCGAGCATTTGAGGGCATGGTCGAACGCCGCGCTGACTAAACCTCTTTCGCAGATTCGATGACTTTCCGCTTCATGCCGGTCAAACAGGTGGAACAGCATATCGGTATCCGCTTCATCGAAGTTGTAGTAGTTATGATCGATTTCAGCCTGCTTTTCTACCTCTTCATAAGTTACCCCGCGAGACCATTCAATCTCCCAGACCGAAGATTTTTTTTGCAGCAACATGCAGAGACGCTCGGTTCCATAGGTGATTTCTGCGCAGACCGGTTTGCACTCGATACCTCCCATCTGCTGGAAGTAGGTGAATTGCGTGATTTCGGTTCCATTGAGCCAGACTTCCCAGCCGACGCCAGACGCGCCTAACGCCGCCGACTCCCAGTCATCCTCCACAAAGCGAATGTCATGTTCGTTCGTGTCGATTCCCAGCGCGCGTAAACTGTCCAAATAAACATCGACCACATCAATCGGGGAGGGCTTCAAAATCACTTGGTATTGATAGTAATGCTGCATGCGCATGGGGTTGCGCGCATAGCGACCATCGGCGGGACGTCGGGAGGGCTGGACATAAGCCACATTCCAGGGTTCCGGTCCCACGGTTCGCAGGGTGGTGGCTGGCGCATTGGTTCCTGCGCCCACCTCCACATCATAGGGCTGCAAAATTAGGCAGCCATAATCAGACCAGAAATGCTCCAAACGTATTAAGAGTTCTTGAAAAGTCATCGATCGCTTTACCTCATTAACTCACTTGTTCGAACACGCCCATAGTTCGGAACTTGGCATAACGCGCGTCCACCAACTCTTCGGGGGTCATCGCGCTGAGTTCTGTTAATTGCTGCAGGACGGCTGCCCGCACGGAGAGCGCGACACTTTGGGCATCGCGATGCGCTCCTCCCAGCGTTTCTTGGATGATGCCGTCAATTAAGCCCAAAGACAGCGCATCTTCTGCCGTTAATTTGAGGGCGTCTGCCGCCTGCTGGGCTTGACTGGCATCGCGCCATAAAATGGCAGCGCAGCCTTCCGGTGGAATCACCGAGTAGACCGCATGTTCCAACATCAGCACGCGATTTGTGGATGCCAGCGCAATCGCGCCGCCGCTGCCCCCTTCGCCGATAATGACTGACAGTGTGGGGACCTGCAGGTCGAACAACTCGCGCATCGATTGGGCGATGGCTTCGCTGATACCGCGCCCTTCCGATTCCACGCCTGGGTCGGCAGCAGGCGTATCCACAAGACACAGTACCGGCAATTGAAACTTTTGCGCCATTCGGAACAGGCGCATCGCTTTGCGATAGCCTTCTGGTTTTGCCATGCCGAAATTGCGTTTTTGGCGTTCGCGCAGGTCACGCCCTTTCTGCTGACCGACGATCGCCAGACGGAAATCGCCCATGCGTCCCAAGCCTGCGACCACCGCGCCATCATCATAGCCCAAGCGGTCTCCGCTCAATTCGGTGAACTGTTCGCACATCACGCGGATATAGTCCAGCGCATAGGGGCGTTTCGGATGGCGCGCAATTAGCACGCGGTCCCATGGTTGAAGACGCGAGTAAATCTGCTTCAAAAGCCGTTCGCGCCGCCCTTCCAATTCGGCAATTTCGCGCGACTTATCCAATCCTGTCTGTCCTGACAATTGTCTCAACTCCTCAATCGCTTTCTCTAATTCACTGATCGGTTTTTCTAAATCGTTGATATTCATCACGGCGATTCCCCCCCTTCAAACCATCATTTATTGTATTTGCGGGTCAACGCGCTATTCTCCCAGCAGGGTCTCCATCAATCGGATGAGGGTTCCGCGCATCTCTCTTCGCGGCACAATCAAATCGATCATGCCATGCTCTTGTTGGTACTCTGCGGTTTGGAAGTGCGAGGGCGCTTTACCCACATTGGCTTGTGCCGCAACCCGCTGACCCGCGAAGCCCACCAGCGCTCCCGGTTCGGCGATAATGATATCGGGCAGGGACGCGAAACTGGCTAAGACTCCCGCCATCGTGGGGTCGGTGAAGACCGCGATATAAAGCCCACCTTTCCGTTGGAATCTGGCAACCGCAGCGGTTGTTTTTGCCATTTGCATCAGCGAGATCAATCCTTCCTGCATGCGCGCTCCGCCCGAAGCGCAAAAGAGAAGCACCGGTTGGTTTTGGTCTGCGCCTCGCTCAAAGCAACGGGTCACTTTTTCGCCCACGACCGACCCCATACTGCCCCCCATAAAAGCGAAATCCATGACGCCCATTTGCAAGGCGCGTCCACCCATTTGCGCGCTGCCGGTCAGAATGGCATCGTGGTTGCCTGCGGATGCGCGTCCTTTGGACAGTTTGTCGGCATAATCGGGGAATTGGAGAGGGTCACTGGAGATCAGTTCGGTATCCATTTCCACAAAACTGCCTTCGTCCACCGTGATCGCGATTCGCTCTTGCGCGCGCAGGCGGTGATGATGACCACAATGAGAGCAGACTCTCAGCAGCCGTTCAAAATCTGGCGCGAAGAGGATTTTCTTGCATTTCGCGCATTGCGCCCATTGTCCCGGCGCAGCTCCGATAGTGGTTTGCGTTCGCATCATCTGAAGTTTACCCGACCTTTGAGAGCGCGGCGATGGCATGTTCGATTCCGGCATCATTTATCTCGTAATGCGTGATCATTCGCAATCGATGGGAATCGATACCAAGCGTCAACACTCCATACGCTTTCAATGCTTGTTCCACTTCCAGCGCGGGCGGCTTGGTATGGACATAGAGAATGTTGGTTTGTACCGCTTCTAAGTCAATATCATACTGAGGCATATTGGCTATCGCCACTGCCAGCTTCTGGGCGCGCTGGTGGTCTTCAGCCATGCGGTCGATCATGGTTTCTATCGCAACCATTCCTGCCGCTGCCAGCACACCCACTTGCCGCATCCCTCCGCCGAACAGTTTTCGAACCCGATGCGCTTGATGGATAAACTCTTGGGAGCCTGCCAGCACGGAACCTACGGGGCAACCCAACCCTTTTGAGAGGCAGATCGTGACGGAATCGACATATTGTGTCCAAGCAGTGGCAGGTTTCTGCATGGCGACGGCAGCGTTCATCAGGCGCGCGCCATCCATATGTACCCGCAAACCGTGGGCGCGCGCACATTCACTGAGTTCTTTGAGATTCTCAATAGGCAAAATGGTGCCGCCGCATCGGTTATGGGTGTTTTCTACACACAATAGCACGGTTCCGGGGCAGTGGTCATCTTCGATGCGGATGCGCTTTCGCGCCTCTTCCACATTCATCACGCCTTTATGGGTTGGCACTTGCTCCATCTGCACGCCTGCCAATACCGCCGGACCTGCCAATTCGTAATGCAGAATGTGACATTCTTCATCCATCAGCACGGCGTCGCCAGGTTTGGTCCAGACTTTGATCGCGATTTCGTTGGACATTGTGCCAGTCGGCACAAAGAGCGCAGATTCTTTGCCCAAGAGTTCTGCGACCCGCTCTTGTAGACGGTTAACGGTCGGGTCCTCTCCAAACACATCATCGCCTACTTCCGCCTCTGCCATCGCCTTGCGCATCGCTGGCGTTGGCTTGGTCACCGTATCTGATCTTAAATCAACAACCATACTGTTTCTTTCGAGAAGCGGACACGAATTCCTGTTTTTGGGGACGGCAGGACAACGAATCTTCCTGTCGAATCAGAATGCAGCGACACGCAAGAGACACCCATGTACACTATCGGAGTAGATGTTGGCACTTCCAGCGCGCGGGCGGGGCTGTTTGACCTGCAAGGCAAGCGCATGGCGATGGCGGTCGAACCGATCCAAATCCATACGCCTCAAGCCGAGTATGCCGAACAGTCGTCGCAGGACATCTGGCGCGCAGTGGGCGTGGTGACCCGCTCGGTTGTTGAGCAAGCAGGCATAGCCCCTGAATCGGTCGTTGGGATCGGATTCGATGCCACTTGTTCGCTCGTGGTGTTGGATGAAAATCATCAACCCCTTACGATTTCTCCTACTGGCGACCCCAATTGGAATATCCTCATGTGGATGGATCATCGCGCGGTGCAAGAAGCTGAAGAGATCAACGCGGGCGGATACGAGGTACTGAAATATGTCGGCGGGGTCATCTCACCGGAGATGGAAACCCCCAAATTGCTGTGGCTAAAACGCCATATGCCCGAAACTTACCGCCGCGCTCACAAGTTTTTTGATCTGGCAGATTATTTGGTTTACCAAAGTTCGGGCGTTGATGTCCGGAGTCTCTGCACAACGGTCTGTAAGTGGACCTACTTAGGGCATGAATCGAGATGGGATACACGCTATCTGGAAGCGATTGGGTTGGAAGATTTGCTACAAGGGGGCAGGGCAGGCGAACGGATTCTGCCGCAAGGCGAACGCGTGGGTTCCTTGACCGAATCAGCGGCTCAGCATTTGGGTCTCACGAAGAAAACACAGGTCGCGGTGGGGATCATTGATGCGCATGCGGGCGCGCTGGGACTGTTGGGCGCGGTGTGGCATGGAGAAACGGAAGCGCATTTAGACCAGTTGGAAACGGCAATGGCGTTGATTGGCGGCACCTCGGCGTGCTTGATGGCAGTGACTCAACAAGAGCGGTTTTTGCCCGGCATTTGGGGACCGTACTATGGCGCGATGATGCCGGGGATGTGGCTGACAGAAGGGGGGCAATCGGCAGCGGGCGCGTTGATCGATTACACGCTGAGCAATCATGCGCAAAGCGCGTGGTTCCAAGCGCAAGCGGAATCGGAGGGAATCTCTGTGTATGAGGTGGCAAATCGGATTATCGACCGCCTCGCGGAGAGTGTGGAGTATGACGCGCTATTGACGAAGCACCTGCATGTCTACCCGGACCATTATGGCAATCGCAGTCCCTACGGCGATCCCCGCTCCAAGGGCATAGTGGATGGACTGACTTTGGAAAGTGGTCCTGAGTCGGCAGCAATACTTTACTATGCGACTTTACAATCTTTAGCCTATAATATAAAAGATGTGCTGCGCGTTATGCGGGAGGGCGGATGGGAGATCAAACGCATCTATGCGACGGGCGGCAGCATTAAGAACCGGCGATGGCTGCAAGAGCATGCGGACGCGACAGGCTGCCAGATCGTGATCAATCAAGAACCGGAAGCGGTTCTGTTGGGCAGCGCGATTTTGGGGGCGGTGGCGGCGGGCGCGTATCCCAACTTGCAAGAGGCGATGCGCGCGATGTGTCATCCGGGGCAGACGGTGGAACCCGACCCGCGAACCCAAGCCTATCACAACGCCAAATTTGAGGTTTTTCGAACGATGTACCAGCAACATCTTGAACGCCGGGAGCGGATGAGCCCATTTTGAACGCTTGAACAGAAACCACTATGACCTTACAATGTAAGCGAGCGCAAAAACAGATATGGCACTATTTGGATGGCACGCTTCCAGAGCGTCACCGAATCTCTGTGGAGGCGCATCTACGTGAGTGTGTGGCTTGCCGTACCGAGTACCAGCGGGGGAAAAGCGCGATTGACGCGCTTCAGAGCGGGGTACCGGTGGATCGCGCGATGCTGAAGGAGCATTTGAAGCAGACCTCCTCGCGCGCTCCGCTTTGGCTGGCAGTGATCTGTCTGGTGGGAATTGTCGCAGGCATCCTGCTTTACAGCCAGCCTTGGTCAATCGGCAGTGCGAGTAAATCACCGTCAGAATCTGAGTCGGCGCTTCCGTCCGAGCCGTTGACGGAAGCGAATCTGCCCCCCGCCGACAGACCGGTTCCAATTCGCGCAACGAATCGCCCGCCGCCTCCGCCTATCACGCTGCCCTCGATCTTCCCAGAATTGCCAATACCCGTGAAGCCCCCCATGAATTTTTCTGGCGAGAGTGTGCCGCGCGCTCCCCTCCGGGCTGCGTCGCCCGCTATGAACCTGAGCGCAGAAGCGCCCGCTCAGAAGCCGACATCCGTTCCTAAGCCTGTGCCTGCTCCGCCCTCGCCTCATACGATGACTCCTGCGCAAAAGCCGGAGAGTCCTAATGTGATTGAGGTGTATGATGAGAAAGGTAATCTGATTAAGCGGCAGGAAGTAAAAGAGGAAAACAGCCCATGAATCGCTTACAAGACGAGAATCGTCCCTCCGATACCCCTGAGCCGCTGGTCAGTCTTCAGGCGCGGGGAACCGATGTTCGCGATGCGTTATCCGACCTCTTTTCACAAGCCAAGCAGGATTTTGTGCTTTCGCCGCAAGTGAAAGGGCAAATCTATTTGACCATCCAAAACCAACCATTGACCGTTGCATTGAATGCGGTTTGCGAAGCGGCTGATCTGAAGTATGCGCGGCGCGGAACGGTCTATTACGTGCAGCCTCTTACGGGGGGAGCAGCAGTTACGCGGGCAGAACTTTCTGAAAAAGCGTTGCTCGCGAAACCGGTGAGCCTCAACCTCCGAGGCAGCGATTTGAAAGCGGCATTGGCGAGTTTGCAAAAACAAACCGGCGTGCCGATGCGGCTTGCGCCCAATGCGCCCAACCTGCGTTTGAACGCGACCTTGCAAAAGGTTTCTTTGCAGACGGCTCTCAACGCGATTTGCAGCGGAACCGGCTTGGAGTATCGCTGGACCGGATCGGGATTTGAAATCAAACGGTCGGAATTGGCTCCCGTGGTTAGTCCCAGCCGCGTTGTCACCTTGCAGCCCCCCACTGGAGTCGAGAGTCAGTTGAGCGCGAAACCGTCGCCCATACGCTCGATTCCTCCCAGCACAGGGGGAATTCCTTGTCCCAAATGCCGCTATGCGCTGCAGAAGGGATGGAAATATTGCCCGATGTGCGGGGCATGGGTAAAACCAATCACGGAATAAGGAGATAGTAAGTAAAAGAATGCGATTGAAAGATCAAGTGGCTTGGGTAACGGGCGCGTCTCAAGGATTAGGCTCGCATTTGGCAGAGCGTTTGGCGCAGGAAGGCTGTACGGGATTGCTGTTGAGCGATATCCAGCGCGAGAAATTGGAAGTGTTAAGGGCGCAGTTCGCCGACGCCTATCCACACTGCTCGGTAGTGATTACGGAGTGTGATGTCACCCAAGAGGCAAGCGTCGCGCAGGCGGTGAGGGCAGGGGTTGACGCTCTAAGGCGGTTGGACATGGCGGTTTTGAACGCGGGCGTGGTTTATTCTGCGGAGATCACCGACTTTCCGCTGGACAAGTGGCAATGGCAAATCGATGTAAACTTGACCGGCTATTTTCTATGCGCGCGCGAGGCGGCGCGGGTGATGAAGACGCACGGTAAAGGCGTGATCTTGCAGATTAATTCGAAATCGGGTTTGAAAGGCAGTTTTAAGAATGCCGCTTATGCCGCCAGTAAGTTTGGAGGAATTGGCTTGACTCAAAGTATCGCAATGGATCTCGCGCCCCACGGTATTCGCGTCAATGCGATCTGCCCCGGCAACTTGCTCGACTCGCCGATGTGGCAAGGACAGCTCTTCGAGCAGTACGCGATAAAATGGGGCATTCCAGAAGAAGTAGTGCGCAAATTTTATGAAGCGCAGGTGCCGATGGGACGCGGGTGCGCCTACAAGGATGTGGCGGATTTGATGGTGTTTTTGGCTTCGGAGGAAGCCTCTTATATCACGGGCGAGGCGTACCGGGTGGCAGGTGGTCAGATGTAAATGTCCAGCAGTTCTGTCGTGATTCGATATGTAGACCTCAAGACTGTTTCAAGCGGTTCAGTTCCGTCTTGAGTTGCTCTATCTGCTGAGTGAGGCGTTTGCGTTCTTCTTGTTCCTTTGTTAATGCGGTTTGCAATTGATTGGCTATGTCAATTGCTTCTTCGGGATTGATGAGCCACTCCCCACTCGAAGGATCAAACAGTCTTGTAACGAACTCATTATCCATGCGTTGAACCACTATATCTAAGTTCAGAATATCGCTATGCGCGCGCCATGCATTATCGGTTTGTGTCACGCTCACGGGCGCAAAATGCCCTTCCACCAACCGGTACATAGCAAGCGGGCTGGGAAGGTATTCGCCCAGCACATCGATCAAGATATATTCTTGCGCGCCTAACCTTTCATATAGATTGCGTTTTGTGTGTAGGTCTTCATCTGCAGTGCATTTAGAGGTAAATTCGAACACGACCGCAGGGATCGCTCCCTCCTCCCATAGTTTGTAGATTCGTCGTTTGCGCTTAGAGACACCAAACGCGATGAAGATATCTGGCGCGATGCTTTTGCGCGGGTTGCCTTCTTGATAATAAATCAACATGTTTGCGCCGACATAGGCGTCAGTACGCGCCTGATAGTAATGACGCAACATGGCGCGTACCTTGAAAGATTCGTCTAAGTGGAATTCCGTTTCTGCCATAGGTTTGCCGTCCGATTCAGGGTAATGGACTTTCTTCTTCTGATCCCGCGTTAGAGTAGTCGATGCCATTGTTTGTCCTCTATTCTATTATACCGCTAATTGGGGTAGAATCCATGCGTGAAATGTCCTGTCTGTAGTGTGGATTTAGTGATTGCCGACCGGCAAGGCATAGAGATTGACTATTGCCCGCAATGCCGCGGCGTGTGGCTGGATCGGGGCGAACTGGATAAGATTATCGAGCGTTCGCTGACAACTCCGCAGGGACCGGCTGCGCCGGTAGCAGGCGCGTACCGGGAACCGCCCCGCGATTATGAGCGTCCTGCTCCCCGCCGCGAATACGACGATGATGATGATTATGACCGAAAACGCAAAAAGAAGCGACGTTCGTTCTTAGATGACCTGTTTGATTTTGATTGAGTATTTAGAAACATGCTTAGGAGAAGTCTTGAAGCCGTACCTATTTCAGGCACTCAACTCCGCCAGACCTTTTCAGATGAAGACCTCTTACTACCATCTGACCGAAACCTTCTCTGAGAGAGAATCGTCTGATTAGTAGCATCCATCCGAGATAGCAGCAGATGCCTTGGCATGACAAAGACTGTCACCCTGAGCGAAGCGAAGGGTCTGCTTCTGAAAAAAGCAGATGCCTCGGCTACGCTCGGCATGACAAAGTAGCAGATGCCGTAGCTGTCATTCTGAGCGAAGCGAAGAATCTGTTTTTCAAAGGATGGCTTCCCGCGTTCGCGGGAATGACGATAAAGGTTGACAATTGGCATTGTAAAGGCATTTCGGATTGCAAAACTGTTTTGGAGAAATTAACAATCTATGAAAATAACTCGTTTCTTCACTTTGTTCCTGCTCGCATTGCTTTCCCCATCGATTTTGTGGCTGTCTGGCTGTGGTGGCGGGGGGTCAACGCCCCCTCGCAGCGGGGGGGATGGCTCTTGGACGGTGATGGTCTTTCTGAATGGAGCCAACGACCTGGATGAGTTCAGCGATTTGAACGTGAATCAGATGGAAGAGTCGATGCTGAACCCAAAAGTTAAGGTCGTGGTGCAATGGAAACGAATCTCCAGTTTTGCTCCGCCCGGCAGTTGGACAGGTACTCGGCGTTATCTGGTGAAATATGACACGAACCCCAATCAGATCAACTCACAGATGGTTCAAGACATGGGAGTCGGTGTTGATATGGGACGTCCGGAAGCGTTGCAAGAATTCGTTCAATGGGCGAAGACGAACTATCCTTCGGACCGTTATATGCTGGTCATTTGGAATCATGGGTCGGGTTGGCGGTCAAGAAAAGCGGACACCGTGACACGCGCGGTCTCGTTTGATGATGAAACGGGCAGCAGCATCAAAATCTGGGAATTGCCCCAAGCGATTCGCCCTACCGAGTCGGAACCGAAAATGGATGTGCTGGCATTCGACGCCTCGCTGATGCAGATGCTGGAGACGGTTTATGAGTGCCGGAATGTGGCGAAGTATATTGTCGGCTCCGAGGAAAGCCCACCGGGTGAAGGCTATCCCTACCATCGTTTTTTGATCCCGCTCGCTCAGAACTCCGATATGACTAATGCCGAATTAGCCAGCATCATTGTGAACAACACTGTGGATCATTACCGGACGAATTTTCCCTTTTATCAAAACATCACGCAGTCGGCGGTTGACACAACCAAACTGGATGCCGTAGCCAGCGCGTTGGACAATGTCGCGGGCGTGTTGATAAGCCGCCGGAATGCCCATGTGGACGCCTTGATGAATGCGCGCCGGAACGCTCAAAAATACTCGACCTATGACGATTACAAGGACCTGTGGCATGCGATGGAATTGGCGAAACAGAACACTGCGGACTCGGTGATTGGAACGGCTGTCAATCAGTTGCAGGCAGCCATCGGGGAAGCGGTGATTGCTGAAGCGCACGATAACCGCCGGGTCGCCAATTCGCATGGGTTGTCTATCTATTATCCCAGCGCAGGCGATTATTTGAATCGTTATGCTTCGCAATTGGCATTGGGGCGTTCAACGCGCTGGAGCGAGTGGCTCAGTGTTGCGCCATAGTTGGGGTATTATTATGCCCTCATGCCTTATGAATATGCCATTCTAAGTCCAGAGAAGGTCGAGCTGCGATATGACCTCGCGGGCATTGGCTCGCGAGCAATGGCAGCGGTCTTGGATGATTTAATCGTAATTTTGATCAATGCGCTGCTGGTGACGACGGTCGCTCTCATCGACCAAGCCGCATCTTTTATTGGTTCCCTTAGTACGCAAGTCGCGATCAGCTGGCTGGTGGGCTTCTACGGATTTTTCCTCTTTAGTTCCTGGTTCGGATATTATATTTTCTTCGAGATTCTTTGGCAGGGTCAAACGATTGGGAAGCGCGTGCTGGGTTTGCGCGTGGTTATGATGGACGGCACACCCGCTACTGCCGGCGCGATTTTTACGAGGGAACTGGTGCGTTTGGTGGATGGTTTGCCTTTCTGTTTGGTCGGCTATGTGGTGGCAGGTTCGGTGGCTTTCTTCAACCCCTACAGCCAACGGGTGGGCGATATGCTGGCTGGTACTTTGGTCATCAAGGAGCGTCGGACTTCTGCGCCTTCCTTGCACTCGCTCAGTCAAATCAGCGCGGAACCCCACCCGTTAGAAGGTCTCATTCTTTCCACGGGCGCATTGACCGCGCAAGATTACAAAGCCCTGAAAGCTTTTCTGGATCGCCGGGAGCAGTTCAGTCCGAAAGTCCGTCAGGGCTTAGCCGACGAACTTTTCTCGAAGCTCAAAACAAAACTGGGATTGGAGTTAGAAGTCGATTCGCAGCCCGAAGCTCTCTTAGAAGCCATCGCGAGCAAATATGCCCGCGACCGCGGCTTGTTGGAGTTGTAAGGCTTAGGATCGAAGCACCAGCACCGAATAAGATTCGGAAGCCACTTGGTGATAAGAGACGCTGCCCATTGTGATTCGTTCGATGAATCCGTGTCCCTGCGCGCCCATGACCAGCAGGTCTGCCTGTGTTTGCTCCATCGATTTGCGGATGGCGTCGTTGGGATCGGCATCCACAATAATCGACTCGCATCCCATTCCATCGCGGTCCAAGCCTTCGCATATCTCGCGATGTTTGGCATGTAGCTTCACTTCCAGTTTTGCCAAATTCTCTGGCGCCAAGGTGGGCATGCTTTGTTGCGCCAACGCCAGCAGTTCAGGGTCTATTTGATAAGCGGTCATCAGGATCAGCCTCCCGACCCCATTCAAGAAGTTCGTTTTGAAAACGTCCAAACAGCGGTTGGCGTAATCAGAATGATCGGTGGCGAACAGCGTGGTCAACGGGCCCTCATTGGCGACTTTGCCTTTGACCACCAGCAAGTGTTGTTTGGCAGAACTGACCAATCCCCGCGTCACGCTGCCCGCAAAAAAGGCTTGCAAACTGCCTTTCGCGCTCCCGCTGGTCGCAATTAAATCTGCGCCGATATCGTCTGCGTACTCTGATAACTGGGTGGCGGGATTGCCCTGCAGTACCTTCCCCTGGGCTTGATAACCATGTTGACGCGCATTGTCTGCCAGCGTGTTCATAATCGTTTGCTGGGCATTCACCTGCGCTTGCAAGAAGTTCGCGACCGTATCCACCGCTATGCCTTCGGTCAATGTCATTCCCGCCATATATGGCGGTTTCACCACATGCGTAAAGTGAATCTCCAGGTCACTCAACTGGAGCCTTTTAACCATATTCATCACATCTGTGACCGACTCGGCATTTTCTACACCAATCACAATTTTCATCATCCACCTCCATGATGATTATAGCAGAATCCGTTTGGCGAATCGTCATCGCTTCTCGGAATTCTGGTATACTTTAGCCTTCAAAGATGAAAGCAATCTGCAAGACGCGCCCGGCGGCGGGCGTACAATTTTGTGAAGTCTCAGAACCTGTTTTGAGACCCGGCTATGTGAAGATCAAAGTGCAGCGCGCATCGCTCTGCGGGACCGATCTGCATATTTATGAATGGGACTCCTGGGCGCAGGGGCGGATGCGTCCCCCCCTCACTATTGGACATGAATTTTGCGGCATCGTCGAGGCGGTGGGAGAGGATGTGGAAGGATTCCAACCGGGCGATTATGTGGCGGGCGAGAGCCATATTGTTTGTGGGCATTGTAAACAGTGCCGCTTAGGACAAGCGCATGTCTGCCAAAATACCCGTATACTGGGAGTCGATGTGGATGGTTGCTTTGCGCCCTATGTGGTGGTTCCTGCCGCGAACGCGCAAAAGTGCGATTCACGCATCGCGCCGGAAATCGCCACGGTTCAAGACCCGCTGGGCAACGCGGTCCATACGACGCTTTCAGGACCCATTGAAGGCAGAACCGTTCTCATCACGGGCTGCGGCGCGATTGGCTTGTTCAGTATCGGTGTCGCGAAGGCGTGCGGGGCATCGCAAGTGATTGTGTCGGAAGTTCGTCCCTATCGTTTGGCATTGGCGGAAGCGATGGGCGCGGACCTGCTTTTGAACCCTCAAACCGATAATATCCCTCAAGCGATAGCGAACGCCACTGGAAGTCAAGGGGTGGATGTTGCTTTGGAGATGTCGGGTCATCCCAGCGCGCTGCCTCTCATCACCGAGTCGATTCGTCCCGGTGGGAGAATCAGCCTGTTGGGAATCTTTCCCTCTCATGTGTCGGTCGATGTCAACGCGCTGATTTTCAAAGGCGTAGAACTGCATGCGATTGTCGGAAGACGACTCTACCAAACCTGGGAAACTATGCAGCATCTGCTTCTGTCTGGGCAGTTGGATGTAAGTCCGGTCATTACTCACAGAATGCCCTATACCGAGTTTGAGACGGCGATTGAATTGATGAAGCGCGGCGAATCGGGCAAGATCGTTTTTACTTTGGAGTAGGTGAACCAAAACAATCGGGCAGTCGCAATGGACTGCCCGTGTTATCGCAACTCTTAGAACTGTTCCGTTTCGGTTGACTCGTGCATCGCCAGCGTGGAGGCAGTGCCACCGGTGATGATGTCGGCAACTTCATCAAAGTAGCCTGTTCCCACAAACGATTGATGTTCCGTCGCCATGTAGCCGTTTTCGCGCGCTTTGAACTCCGATTCCTGTAGGTCTGCATAGGCAGACATTCCGCTGGAAGCGTACCCTCGCGCCAGTTCAAACGTAACATAATTGAGGGCGTGGAACCCTGCCAAGGTCACGAACTGGAACTTATAACCCATCGCGCCCAATTCGCGCTGGAATTTGGCAATCGTGGCTTCGTCCAATTTCTTTTTCCAGTTGAACGAAGGCGAGCAGTTATAAGCCAAGAGTTTGCCCGGGAATTGCTGGTGAATCGCTTCCGCGAAGGCGCGCGCCTCTTCTAAGTCGGGATTGCCCGTTTCAAACCAGAGCAGATCGGCATACGGCGCGTAAGCCAAGCCGCGCGCAATCGTGATCTCTAAGCCGCCAAGCGTCGCATGGAAGCCTTCATAGGTGCGCTCACCGGTCAAGAAAGGTTGGTCATACGGATCGACATCGCTGGTCAACAGCTTCGCGTTGAGGGCATCGGTGCGCGCGATGATTACCGTCGGCACGCCCATCACATCGGCAGCAAACCGCGCCGCCACCAACTTTTGAACGAACTCGCGGGTCGGAACCAGCACTTTGCCGCCCAAATGCCCACATTTTTTGGCGGACGCCAGTTGATCTTCAAAGTGGACGCCTGCCGCGCCCGCTTCAATCAACGCTTTGGTTAATTCAAATGCATGCAGTACGCCGCCAAACCCTGCCTCCGCGTCGGCGATGATAGGCGCGAACCAGTGATGATCGCTTCGCCCTTGCGCGTGCTGCTTTTCGTCTTCGCGTTTGAAAGCGTTGTTGATTCGTTTGACGATCATCGGCACGCTGTTGACGGGATAGAGGCTCATATCGGGATAGGTATGGCCCAGCAGATTTGCGTCAGCCGCCACTTGCCAGCCGCTGAGATAGATGGCTTTTAAGCCTGCCTGCACCATCTGAACCGCTTGCGTTCCGGTCATCGCGCCCAGAGCCGCAACATAAGGCTCCGTATGCATCAAATCCCACAGCCGACGCGCACCGATATCCGCAAGCGTCTGTTGTATCTGAACGGAGCCGCGCATTCGCACCACATCCTCCGCTTTGTAAGGGCGTGTGATACCTTTCCAGCGGGCATCGGTTGTCCATTGATTTTCTAATGATTGTGTTGTTGACATCGTCGTCCTCCTGCCTTACTATGCTTAATCGAGTTGGTCGTAAGCGATTAGCGTGATAAACTCAACAAAAGAGTCGTCGCTGATAAATTGCTTCATCAGCTTCGCGGCGTCCTCATAACGGCTGTTCGCGAAGGCTTCGCTACCGATCTCCGATTTGATCTTTTCTAATTCATTTTGAGCTAAATCGAGCGAAAAACTTAGAGTGATTTGGCGTCCATCTTGCATTTTAGCTCCACGTTTGATCCATTGCCATATCTGTGAACGGGAAATTT
>JAHCHP010000041.1 GCA_026129765.1 Fimbriimonadia bacterium
AACTTGATCCGGCATTAGAAAGTCATTTGAAGGCGCAAGCAGAGCAGCAGGGTCTGAGTGTGAGTGAGTATATCGCTCAAATGTTGGTTGCTCAAAGCCCGCGCGTCATAATTAATGACCTTTATGAGCAGTCATTATCTTCTAAAGAGTGGGAAGCGACATTCTTGCAATGGGTCAACTCCTTCAAACACGCGCCCAAGCTGCCCCCCAGCGCTTTCAAACGTGACAGCTTTTATGTTGAAGAATCAAAATGAGATATTTGTTGGATACGAACATTTTGCTGCGGTGGACACAAATAGGTGATTCGGATCATGCTGTCGCCGTTGAAGCGGTTTATAAACTTAAGGCGAAGGGCGAAGAGATGTTTATTGCGTCTCAGAACATCATTGAGTTTTGGAATGTTGCGACAAGACCTGTAGATAAAAATGGGCTTGGTATGTCGATTTCTGAAGCCGACAAAAGCGTTATAGCAATCGAGAAAATGTTTCCAATCTTAGCCGATTCTGCCCAGATTTATACCACTTGGCGCAGATTAGTCACACAGATAGGAGTTTCTGGGGTTCAGGTGCATGATGCGCGTTTAGTCGCTTTAATGCAAGTGAATGGGTTGACTCACATTCTCACATTCGACTCGACAGATTTTAATCGCTATCCAGATATAGTGGCTGTTCATCCTAATTCCTTGTGAGATTTGAAGATTGCTTACGCGACTTTGCCCATAGAAAACAAACCTCGAACTTTTAGCAGGGAAGAGCCGTTTCGTCGCGTATCCTGTTACCACGCAATGGGAGGCATACGCGATGCGAGTGACATCCGAAGGCTTAGTAAAATTAGATAATGAGTTCCAAGGCTATTTGGAAGGGGAGGCGGTCACGCGCTTTTTCCAAGAATTTGATATTCAGTTTTCGGCAGGGCATTGGTGCGCAGGCGAGTTTTCTGATCGCTTTTGTAAATCGTACACCGATGACCCGCATTTTGAGCCGGGAATCGCCGCCGATATCCGGCGTGTGAAAGAGGCAGGTATTGCAGGCATTGAGCTGTCTGACACTCTGCTGCGCGATGAAAAAATGCGAGTCTCAGACGCGCTGATCCAAACAGTTCAACAGGCGTTGGACACCCACCGGATTATCCCCACGAATATGAACACCAATGTTTGGACCCATGCCCAATGGAAGTGGGGCGGTATTACGCATCCTGATCCGGGTCGGCGCGCCGCCGCGTTGGAATATTGTTTGGAAGTAGTGGACCTCGCGAAGCGCATGAACTGCCCCACAGTCCAACTCTGGCCCGGTTCCGACGGCTGGGATTACCATTTTGAAGTTCACTATGGTAAGCAATTGAATTGGTTTATCGAGGGCTGCATCTCCATCGCGCACAAATGCCATTCTCTCGGTTTGCGTTTCGGCACCGAAGCGAAACAGAAGGAGCCGCGCGAAGGCAACATGATTCTCAACACGACCGCCAAAGCCGCCTGGGTCGCGCATACCGTCAATCAAGCGTTGGGCGAGACCGTGATGGGTGTCGTGATCGATTATGGGCATGAACAGATGGTGGGCAACCAGCCTGCCGACAGCCTCTATTTGCTGAAACGAATCGGCGTGCCGATCAACAATTTTCATATCAACGCCGCGAAATACAATTCCAATGATGAAGACCGCATCACCGGAACCGACGATATTTGGAGACTGACCGAGTTCTGCTACGCTGCCATCGAAACCGGCTACAATGGTTGGTTCGGTGAAGACCAATTTACCTATCGCACCGACCCCGTTCGCTCGATGGCGCTCAGCCGCGAGATGTTCGCCAACGCGATGAAGAAAGCCTTGCAGATCTATCGCATCAAAGACCAGTTAGAAGCGGCGCAAGCCACCGGCGATGCTGCCAACACCATCGATGTCGTGAAGAAGATTTTGTACAATGGATAACCCCAAGGAGGTACACCATGTCTCAAAGCTATACCTTAAACGAGTTCCTACAGTCTACTGCGCAGAAAGATCGTCCTGGTCAAAAGTTCCAACTGGAAAACTCGCGCACGCTGGAAGCCAATCTCTCCAATGAATCGCTCTGGATTAAATTGGGGTCGATGGTCGCTTACCGGGGCAATTTGAAATTTGAGCGGGAAGGGATGATGGATCATGGGCTGGGCAAGTTTATTAAGCGCGCCGTCACAGGCGAAGGCACCCCGCTGACCCGTGCCACCGGTACCGGTATTCTCTATCTCGCGGATGCGGCAAAACATATCATGATCGTCAACCTGCAAAACGAGGCAATTCATGTCAATGGCAGCGACCTGCTGGCATTCGAGCCCAGCTTGACCTTCGATGTGAAAATCATTCGCAAAATCGCGGGTATGCTGGCAGGCGGGCTTTTCTGTGTTCATCTGTCGGGGACGGGCATGGTGGCGATGACGTCTCATGGACAGCCTTTAACCTTGAACAGCAGCCCTTCCGACCCGGTGATGACCGACCCCAACGCGACCGTCGCTTGGTCAGGTTCGATGTTTCCAGAGCTGAAAACCGACCTCAGTTTCCGAACGTTCTTGGGGCGCGGCAGCGGTGAAAGCCTGCAGATGATGTTCAAGGAGACTGGATTCGTTATCGTTCAGCCGAATGAGGAAGTGCCTTATACCAGCAGTGGGTCTTAAAACCCAACCAAATTCCCTCACCATAGCGGGAACTTATTGGATGGACATTCCGTTATAGTTTTTTGCGGGCCGGAGTCTCTGGGTTACCGATACCTAACACGGACAAGTTCCCAGTGACACCCACTTGCCCGCTTTTTTTTCGCGAGGGAGGTACGCAAAACGATGCGAGTGTTCAACCAAATCATTCAACAGTTCAGCCGTAATAAGCCGCTCGATCCTGAGCAGGTCCTAAACAGCGCGGGCGGATTCGTCTGGCAGCTGGACCCTTGGCAGC
This sequence comes from Fimbriimonadia bacterium, assembly GCA_026129765.1. Lineage (GTDB taxonomy): Bacteria > Armatimonadota > Fimbriimonadia > Fimbriimonadales > GBS-DC > JAHCHP01. The sequence continues at coordinate 2,919 of JAHCHP010000041.1, forward strand.
AGCTGGACCGTTTTCTGATTCTTGGAACCGAAGGCGGCACCTATTATATTGGAGAGCGCCGCCTCACGCTGGAGCATGCGGTGAACACGCTGAACCTCCTAAAAGAGAACGGACCCCGCGTAGTGCAGCGCGTCGTGGAAGTGAGCGTTCAAGGGCGCGCCTATAAGAACCACCCGGCGTTGTTTGTGTTGGCATTGGCGTTCGCGAAGGGCGATGCGGAAACGCGCAAAGCCGCAGAAAACGCGCTGAATCAAGTGGCGCGAACCGGGTCGCACCTGTTCACCTTCTTGGAATATGCCAACAGCCTGCGCGGTTGGGGGCGAAGCCTGCGCCGCGCCACCCGCAATTGGTATCAGGCGCGCGACTTGCGCGACCTCGCATATCAGGTGACCAAGTATCGCCAACGCGAAGGCTGGACACACCGCGATGCGTTGCGTTTGGCGCACCCTGCCACAAACGAGGCAGAGCGAAACGCGCTGTATCACTATATCACGCAGGGCAGCCTGCCGGAGAATCCTCCCAGCGACGTGTTCGAGTACTTGCAGGCGGTGGAAGCGTTGCAGCAGGTAGAGCCAGAGGAAGGCATCAGCCTGATTCGCCAGTATCGTCTACCGCGTGAGGTCGTGCCAACAGAGTGGCTGAAGCGCGCCGACGTGTGGGAGGCGCTGCTGCCCGATATGCCGATGACCGCGTTAATCCGCAACTTGGCGACCTTGACTCGGATCGGGCTGATTGCGCCTCTCAGCGAGACGACCCGCTTTGTGATAGAACAGTTAGGCAATGTCGAGCGTCTGCGCAAAGCGCGTATTCACCCGATTCAGGTCTTGGCTGCTCTATCAACTTATCAGTCAGGGCAGGGAGCGAGGGGTCAGCAACTGTGGGAACCGGTTCAGTCTGTGACCGATGCGCTGGATGCCGCTTTTTATCTGACCTTTGAGAACGTTCAGCCCACGAACAAGCGAATCGTGCTGGCTCTGGACGTATCGGGTTCGATGGGAGCCGGCTATGTGAACGGTGTGCCGGGGCTGTCGCCTCGTGTGGCAAGCGCAGCGCTCGCATTAGTGACCGCCGCAACCGAGCCGAACCACGAAATCGTGGCGTTCGGTCATAAGATGGAGCCGGTGAATATCAGCCCGCGCCAACGACTGGACAGCGTGATTGAGCAGATCTACAGCATCGATTTTGGCGCAACCGACTGCGCGCTGCCGATGTTGTGGGCAATGGGCTACCAGTCGGTTGGGGGCGATGGATGGAGCCGACCTTTGGAGTATAAGAAGGTTCGCGAACAGGTGGTGGAAGCCGATGCGTTCGTCATCTATACTGACTCGGAAACGTGGTATGGGAACATTCATCCCTATGAGGCGTTGGATCAGTATCGGCAAACGACCGGAATTCCAGCGCGGTTAGTCGTGGTCGGGATGACGGCGAACGGATTCACAATCGCCAATCCCAACGATCCCGGCATGCTGGATGTGGTCGGATTAAGCACCGACACGCCCTCCGCCATCAGCGAGTTTGTCGCTGGCAACTTGTAAGAGATCAACCCCGTTTGGTTCCCTGTAAGAGCAGAGGGAATCGAACGGGAGATATATCTCCACTCTCCTCACTCCCCCAATTTCTCTAAGCGTTCGCGCGCTTTGCGCGATATTCGATTCCATATCCCCGAAAGCCCCATCGCTTTTTTCATCGTTTTCAGAGTCTCGTCTGCCAACGCCTGTGCCTTCAAAGTGCCTTCATAAATCACTTGCTCCACATACCCGCTCTCTTGCTCATACTGCTGCCGGCGTTCGCGTACCGGTTCCAGAAAAGCGTTGATCGCGCGCGCCAGTTTCTCTTTGACCTCCACATCGCCCACATTGCCGCTGCGGTAGCGGGCTTTCAAATCTTCCACTTCCTCTTTGTCGGGATTAAAGGCATCGTGATAGATGAAAACCGGGTTGCCTTCCACCGTGCCGGGAACGTCGGCACGAACGCGATTCGGGTCGGTATACATCCCTTTTACTTTCTTGATGACCGTCTTCTCATCATCAGACAGGTAAATCGCATTGTCCAAGCTCTTACTCATTTTCGCTTGACCGTCCGTTCCCACCAGCGTCGGCACGTCGCCAAGCATTCCTTCGGGAACGGGGAAGACATCCCCATAGTAATTATTGAACCGGCGCGCGATTTCCCGCGTGATCTCCACATGCGCCATGTTGTCCTTGCCGACCGGAACCAGATGCGCGCGAGGCATCAGGATGTCTGCCGCCTGCAAGACGGGGTAGCCAATCAAGCCAAACGGAATCGACTCGTCATCTATGTCGGCAGCGCGCGCCATGTCTTTCAAACTGGGCAACCGGGTCAGACGGGGCAGAGTGACCAACATCTCAAAAAAGAGGTTCATCTCATACACCGCGTGAACGGCAGACTGCAGGTATATCGTGGATTTCTGCGGATCGATGCCGACCGCCAAATAATCTAATAGGATTTCACGAATGTTCTCTCGCAGCGCGTCGATATGCTCTTTCTGGGGGCGCGTGGTCAGCATATGCAGGTCCGCGATGAGGAAGTAACACTCATACTCGTCCTGAAGCAGTACCCGGTTCTTCATCGAGCCGACATAATGCCCCAAATGCAGTTTCCCTGTGGGGCGGTCGCCGGTCAATAGTCGCTTGCGTTCGTTTGTGGTCTCCATATTGAATCAAAATTATACCTGCCCGCCCTGAAATTTTCTCTCAAAAGCAGGGTTTTTCGTTTTCAATTCCAAACTATACAAATACATGCGATACAAATCCCGCATTTTCATCATGAAGGGCTGATTGGATATTCCGATTTGGAGAAGATTCGCGGGAATGACAACAGGGCTGCAGCGCGGTTTCCTCTGCCAGCAACGGGAACCGGATGGGTCTCCAGGAGAGATATTCCGATATAAACGCTGACTGCGGTCAGCAGGAGGATTGAATCATGCGTACTGATCGTTTTCATCTGAGCGTTGTAGGTGTTCTATTTTTGATGGCTCTGCTGACTGCCCAAGCGCAGTTTGGCGGATTTGTTTATCAGGGTTTTTTGCGCTGGCAGGGCGAGCCGGCGAACGGCGTTTTTGATTTCCGGTTCGTGTTGTATGATGCCGCTTCCGGCGGCACACAACAAGGCGCCGTTCAAACCCACACAGGGCTAACGGTATCCAATGGGCTGTTTACACAGAAGATCAACTTGAGCGCGCCTTTTAACGGCGGCGCGCGCTGGCTGGAGATTCGCGTGAAACTGCCTGCCGATGCCAACTATACCGTATTGACTCCCCGCGTGGAGATAACCCCCACCCCCTATGCGATGTTCGCGGCAAGCGGATCGGCGACTCTGTTGCAAAACCGACCCTTGAACCCAGCCGCGCCGCTCGCTCAGCAAGTGTTGAAATGGGACGGCGCGCAATGGCTGCCCATGCTCGATAATGACACCCAATACGCGGCAGGCAACGGTCTGCAACTGGTGGGCAATACCTTCCGAATCAACCCCGCGGGCGCGCAGAACCGGCACGCGCTCATTTGGGACTCCAGCCTGGGGCAGGCGGTGTGGGGCTTACCTGCCGCCTCCAGTTTAAGATTACCCTTCGCGGAAACGGTCTCCGACCCGAATCCTCTCTTGAGTATCACCAACACCGGCGCGGGCGAAGCGGGCAAATTTGTGATCGACAACGCCAGCAACAACAAAGCGGCGTTACAGGCGGAAACGCGCGGACCGGGAACTGCTGTCACCGCAAAGGCGCGCGGAACGGGCGGTAGCGCGGGCTTTTTCGATACGACCAATACCGCCAACAACAGCGCGGCGCTGTTTGCGCGCACGGTCGGCACCGGCGCGGCGTTTGTGGCATTGACCACCGGCACCGGTGATGCGGGCTACTTCGATTTGAACGCGCCCATGAGCAGCGCGAATGCGATTTTCGCGCGCACCAACGGCGGCGGGGCAGGTATCCGATCTATCGCGGTCTACGGGTTGCATACGGGCGCAGAGGGCTATGCAGGCTATTTTGAGATTGATGACCCGACAGGCAACAACCCTTCGCCTGCCTTGCGGGTGAGTACCAACGCAAATGGCAATGCAGGAAACTTCCAGTCCTTTAATCCCGCCAATGTGGAGCCAGCGCTTCGGACAGCGCAGTGGGGCAGCGGTTCTGCCTTTCAGTCAATTGCCTCAGGAGGCGGTTCGGCAGGCGAGTTCTATGCAATTGATCCCTTAAGCCCTATGCCTGGCGTCGAGATACTCAGCATGAACTTGGGCAACGCGCTCCAAAGCATTTCGATAGGGAATGGAGGCTCTGCAGGTCATTTCGAAATCGTCGATCCCAACAATGCCAATCCTTCGCCCGCCCTTGTGGCCACAACGAATGCGATGGGGGGTGCGGGATTTTTCCGGATCAATCATGCCGCCAATCCTAGCGACGCGCTTTCTGTGATGACGGACGGCATGGGGACCGCATTGTTCGCCACGAACACCGGATTAGGGCGCGTGGGTTGGTTCGTCTTGGATAATGCGAGCAATAGCAATAACGCTCTGGAAGTCTCCACGAACGGAACCGGTCGCGCAGGGATGTTTTCCGTTCTGAACGCCGGCAGCAACGCCTCTGCTATGGAAGTTTTGAATATCGGCACCGGTCGCGCAGGCACCTTTGTCAGCGTGAACTCAACGACCAGCAATTCCGCGCTCTATGCCAGCACGAACGGGTTCGGAGCAGCGGTTCACGGAACGGCGGGGAATGGGTTTGGCGGAACCTTCTATAGCACCAGCGGCGCGGGCAGCGCAGTCTATGCGGAAAGCGGTTCCGCCGGTTCCACGATGCATGCCCGTATGACGGGGTCCGGCTATGGAGCGTTTATACAAACGACCTCGACCACGAACAATAATGTGTCTTTAGTCGCCTTGACAGACGGCTTAGGCGGCGCGGCATCGTTTGAAGTCAGTAATGTAAACAACACAAGCAACGCGCTGGTAGTTCGTCATTTCGGACGCGGGACGGTCGCCAATTTAGCGCAGTTGAACAATGCGGCAACCGGTCATACGGTCTTAGCGACCAACCTCGGCTCCGGTAATGCGGTGATGGCGTTCCAAACCTCCGCCACCACAGGACGCGCGGGCGAGTTCCAAATCCCGAATCCGAACAGCCGGGGTGTGGCAGTCTATGGCTACAATAATGGCAACGATGGCGCGCTCGGAGTCGCGCGCGCAGGCGAGTTCCAGATTAACAATGTGAATAACGGCAGTCCTGCCGTCGCGGTTTTCCACCGGGGCTTGGGGCGCGCCGGGAATTTCCAAATCGATAACACCGCCAGCATGGAATTAGCTCTGTTCGGATTCACGCGTGGTTTGGGACGCGCGGGCGTGTTCCAGATCAATAACAACGCCAACGGCGACATCGCGCTTTATTCGCTGACGAATGGCACGGGGAGCGCAGCCTCGTTTGTCAGTTCGAACGGAGCGTCGTTTAATCCCGCTGTCCAGATGTTTTCAAGTGGTTTTGGCGAGGCGTTAGTGGCGGTGGCAGGTTTGGGTGATGCGGCGGCTTTTTTCGGCGATGTGATGGTGAATGGCACCTTGAACGCCTTGGTCAAAATGTTCAAAATCGACCATCCTTTGGATCCCGCCAACCGCTATCTCAACCATGTCAGTATCGAAAGCGCGGAGATGATGAACCTCTATTCAGGCAATGTGGTTCTGAATGCGCAGGGCGAGGCGTGGGTTCAGGTCCCCGAATGGTTCGAGGCAGTGAACACTGATTTTCGCTATCAACTCACCTCGATAGGCGGCGCTGCGCCCAGCCTGCATATCGCGCAAGAGCTTGCGAAGGGTCGGTTCAAAATCGCGGGTGGACTGCCCGGCAAAAAAGTGAGCTGGCAGGTTACCGCCGTCCGAAACGACCCCTATGCGCGCGCTCATCCGGTGGTTGTGGAGCAGATGAAAGGGGATCGAGAACGAGGCAGATATCTGCACCCCGCGCTCTATGGAAAAGACCCCACCGAACGTATCGGCTACATCGAAGCCGCGCCGGGGGCGGCTCCCGCGCAGCCTGCAGGCGCGCCTTCCAGTGTGCCTGACACACCTTCTGCGCCCGCCTCGCCTCCGCAGAAACCTCAATAGCTGTTTGGTAGGTGGGGGAGCAGAAACGCGCCAACCGTCATTCCTGAATGTACAGGAATGACGGTTGTGTAAAAGCAGTCCCATTCGTTGCGCTCAGAGTGACAAAATAGTCCGAGTCTGTCATGCCGAACGGAGACGAGACATCTGTCATACGTGTTTTAAGGCAATTGAAGTTGACAGACTGGGCAAGCCTGCAGATAGCAGGAAGAGCCTCCTCTGCACAGAATTTTTTAATCATGAAACCCGTTCTATTGATTCTCTTCGGCTTAATCCTTGTTTTTTCTTTAATGACCTTTCCTGCCCAAAATCATCCAACGCTGGTCATTCGAAATGTGAATCTCATTGATGGGACAGGAAAGCCGCTTCAAGCCAATAGGGCGGTGACGATTCAAAAAGGCAAAATCGTATCGATTGCTCTTGATTCGAAGGCGAAACCGCCCGCAGGCGCAATCGTTATCGATGGGACTGGAAAATACCTGATTCCAGGACTGTGGGATATGCATGTGCATGGCACTCCCTTACCGGGATTCTCCGAACTCTACATTGCGAATGGTGTCACAGGGGTTCGTGATATGTATTGGAATCCTAAAGAGATGGACGCACTGAGGCAAAACTTGAAATCGGGCAAGCGAACGGGACCGAGGGTGATTGCTGCAGGGCGCATTGTGGATGGTCCCAAACCCTTCTGGCCAGGCTCCATCGCCGTCTCCAATGCCGAGGAGGGACGGAAAGCGGTACACACGGTGAAAAGCGAAGGCTCTGATTTTGTGAAGGTCTATTCGCTCCTGCCACGCGAAGGCTATTTTGCGATTACTCAAGAAGCCAAAAAGTTGAAGATACCCTTTGCGGGACACGTGCCTGATTCGGTGCGTGTCTACGAAGCCTCCGATGCGGGGCAAAAAAGTATTGAGCATTTAACAGGAATATTGCTGGAGTGTTCTTCTAAGGCGGATGAACTCTTCCAAGCGCGAGTCGACGCGATGAAAAACAATGAGTCGCTGTTTCGATTGTGGGGAACGCAATCCTCTATTGTGATAGCAACTTTCAGCGAAGAAAAAGCAAACGCGCTTTTCAAAAAATTTGTTCAAAACAACACTTGGCAATGTCCCACGCTTGTCACTATGCGCAACATCAGCCATTTGGATGATGAAACCTTGAAAACAGATTCCCGGTTAGCATATGTTCCTATCTTCATTCGCGCAATGTGGGATCCCAAAACCGACCGCCGCTTCCAAAGTTATACGCCTGAACGTTACGAAATGATGAGAAAAACAACCCAGAAAGAGCGATCTCTGATTGCCTTAATGCAAAAATCAGACGTGAAACTACTTGCTGGAACCGACGCGATCAATCCCTACTGTTATCCCGGTTTCAGCCTGCACGAAGAGCTGGAATTGTTTGTGCAGGTAGGACTGACGCCCATGGAAGCGCTGCAAACCGCCACACGCAACCCCGCACAATTTTTAGGGCTTGAGAAAACCCTCGGCACAATTGAAAAAGGCAAAATAGCGGATATGGTTTTGCTGGACGCGAATCCGTTAGCGGATATCAACAACACAAAACGCATCGCCGCTGTTATTCAGGGAGGGAAGTTGTTTGATAGAGCATCGTTAGATGCGTTGTTGGAATCGGTTAAAAAATCCATGGGGTCTTTTCGTTCTGCTACACCTTCAGAATTTTTTTGGGCGGGATGTTGTCCTCATTGAAGAACGCGCCCTTTTAAAGTAGGGAGAGGAATTCATCGAGGTATACTTAAGCGTATAAGTAAGCCTGTTTTCTTATCGCTAAGGGAGGTATAGAACCTATGAACAAGCGTGTCTCATCAGCAACGTTGAAGCAGCCCGGCAACCTCTTTCCTTTTGTGACACCGTGGGATGGCGCGCCCAGCGGCGCAGCCGATTTTAGCCATCTCTTACACAAGCCCGCGGGTTCCAAAGGCTACATCCGGGTTCGGAGCGGGCATTTCTATGCTGGGTCTCAGCGTATCCGTTTCTGGGGTGTGAATATGGTTGCCAGCGCATGTTTCCAACGGCGCTCAAACTTAGATAAAATCGCGGAGCGTCTGGCGCGCGCCGGGTTCAACTCGGTCCGGTTCCATCACATGGACGCTCCCTGGTCTTCGCCCTCGTTAATCAACTATACCAGCGGCAATTCGCGCCAGTTGAGAGCGCAGTCATTGGATGCTTTAGATTATTTCGTCGCGCAGTTGAAAAACAGGGGGATCTATACCAACCTCAATCTGTTGGTTCACCGGCAGTTCAAGTCAAGCGATGGGCTGCCCAGCGCGATTGACACGCTGACCGATCAGAAAGATCACCATGTGATTGGCTTCTTCTATGAGCCGCTCATCAACCTGCAAAAAGAATTCGCGCAGCGACTTCTGACCCATCGCAATCCCTATACTCAGTTGACCTACGCGGAAGACCCCGCCGTCGCGTTTGTTGAGATCAATAATGAATGCGGCTTGATTCATGGTTGGATGGGCGGCGCGGTCGACCGGATGCCTGCTGTCTTTCAAACCGACCTCCGGCGACAGTGGAACGATTGGCTGCGCGCGAAATACCCCAACACCCAGGCGGTGCGCGATGCGTGGGGCGAGCAGGATGTGCCATTGGGCAGCGAGATTTTGCGCAATCCGAACTTTACGCAGGGCGCGCAATACTGGGTTACAGAGCAGCATGACACCGCGCAAGTTTCCAGTTCTGTTGTTACTGACGCGCCTTCCGGCTACACGCGCAGCATGCGTTTGAACATCACCCAGGCGGGGCGCGCCAACTGGCACGTGCAGTTTCATCAACCCAACCTAAGAGTAAGAGCGGGGCAGCTTTATACGCTTTCCTTTTATGCCAAAGCGGAGGCAACGCGCAACATCAGCGTGACGATCTCTCAAGCGCATGATCCATGGCAGTCGCTGGGGTTTGCGCGTTCGGTTTCCCTCACGACCCAATGGCAGCAGTTCTCCTACACCTTCTTCCTGCCTCAAGGCGATGACAATGCGCGTCTTCTTTTTGGCGAGATGGGCTTGCAGACCGGCTCCGTATGGATAGCGGGAACCACTTTGAAGGAGGGCGGAAGAATTCAATTCATTGGCGAAGGGGAAAGCCTGGAGCAGGGCAATATCCCTATTTTGCTGCGCAACGCGACCGGTGGGCAGTCGGAAAATCAACAGAAAGATTGGCTGCGGTTCTTGTGGGATACTGAAAACCGCTATTGGCAGAGCATGAGCGACTACCTGAAACGTGACTTGGGCGTGAAGGCATTAATCATCGGCACGATTGTCGGTTGTAGTACCCCCAATCTCATGGCGGGATTAGACGCTGTTGATACACACGCTTATTGGCAACATCCTGAATTTCCCGGCAGCGGCTGGGACCCCAACAACTGGTTTATCCGAAACTTGGCGATGGTGAACAATCGGGGCGGCACGATTGGCGGACTGGCGGTCAAACGGGTGAAAGGCAAACCTCTCACCGTCACCGAATACAACCACCCCGCGCCCAACTTCTATAATGCAGAGGGCGCATTGATGTTGGCGGCGTATGGCGGTCTGCAAGATTGGGATGGCATCTATATGTTCGCTTATTCGCATCGAGGCGAAAACGAAGCCGATTTGCGTCGTATTCCCAGTTTCTTCGATATCGATCAACACCCCACCCAATGGACGACCATGTTTGCCTGCGCTGCGCTCTTTTTACGCGCCGATGTGAAACCCGCGAAAAAACGGCTGACCGTTCCCCTCAGCAAAGAGCAGGAGATTGACGCGCTGCGCGGCAGTTGGGCATGGCGATTGGTGGACGGCTCGGACCGCGGCTTGCGAGCCGAGCATGCGCTGATTCATCAGGTGGAAATCGAGACGACAGGCAGCGCAAACCGAAATGCTCAACTGCCCCAAGTGAACATAAGCGGTTCGCGTTTGGAAGCGGATACCAGCGAACTGCAGTGGGATTGGTCCATTGCTAACAAGGGAGTCGTGTTAGTGAAAGCGCCTCTCAGCAAAGCGGTTATCGGTTTTGGAGGCGGCAGGCGTTTCGAACTGAACGATGGTGTGGTGGTGGAGCCGGGCAGCAGCTATCAAGGCTGGAGTGTAATTACGCTGACCGTGCGTGAGGGGCTTTTACGAACGAGCGGCGCGCTGAAGAAAACATCCATTCTCATCACCGCGACCGGCTTCGCGCAAAACACCGGCTGGAACCTGCAGAATCTGGGGGACAATCGCATTACGGTTGGGAACCAGTGGGGGCAAGCGCCTTCTTTGGTGGAGGGAGTTCCCGCCGAAATCACATTGCCTCTGCCTGCTAACCGCACCAAAGTATGGGCTTTGAATGAAACAGGCAAGCGACAATCGGCATTGACGGTTCGAGCCAATGCGCAAGGTAACGCGATTATCGATCTGCATTCTCAGTGGCAGACCCTGTGGTACGAAGTGGAGTATAAGTAGCGGTGTGGAGAGAAAGGTTCCCCCAAAGCGCTGGGGGAACCTTTTTTATTTACTAAGGTTTAGCAGCGGTTTCCGAAGTTGAACAACACGATCAACAGATCGCCATCGTCCACCGTGCCATTTTCGTCCAGGTCTTCCAGTCCACCGGACTGACCGAACGCGAACAACACTAACAGCAGGTCATCGTCATTGACGATCTTGTCGCCATTCACATCGCCCATCAACCTAATTGTGAGCGTGTTCGTGCCGAACGACGGGTTCAAAGGACCATCCCCGTCGAAGTCCACACGAATGGTTCGTGGATCGCATCGCCCGGTCAAGAGGTAGTTAAGCGCAGCATTACCGTTGATATCGGTGTTTACCGTGCCGATGAGTGTGCCGCTGACGCGGAACTCAACCGGACGCCCGATGATCAGCGCGCCATCATGGCTGCGGCGCAGTTGGGCGCGTAATTGAACCATCTGACCAAGGAAGCCTGTGACACTTTGAACCGTTACGGTAGTATTCGCGCGACGGAAGAAGATCGCGTTTTGGCTGGAGGCATTGTAGAGCGCGTCGCCCGCAAATGCCACGTTCAACGTGTTGTTGCCCAGCGTGCCGCCCGTCACATTCCAGTTCAAGGTCGCTGTGCCAGACGCATTGGTGTTTGCTGTGCCAACTTGCGCGCCGCCCACGCTAAAGACCAACGTTCTACCGGCGAGCGATCCACCGTCCGTTGTGCGGGTCAAGGTCCCTGTAAGGGCAACTTGGGTACCGATGGTGGCGTCCGCATTGGCAGTTACAATCGCCGTATTGGCTTTGTTGACGGTCAGCGTTGCTGTGTTAGAAGACGCGTTGTGCAGCGTGTCGCCAGCGAATTGCGCGGAGATCGTTTTTGCGCCCGTTCCCAGACTTTCAGGAATGGTGTAGTTGCGGGAAGCGATGCCCGAAGCATTGGTGTTCGCCGAGCCAGCTGAGACACCATTCACAAAGAATGTGATGGATTTACCGTTCAACAGCGCGTTGTCAGTGGTTCTTCGCAGGGTCGCGGTCAAGGTGATCGTTTGACCGAACGCTCCCGACTTATTGTCGGGGGTCGTGGTGGTATCCGCTTTGTTCACCGTTAAGGTTCGGTTGATGGAACTGGCATTGAAGTTGGCATCCCCGTTATACTCCATGCGGAGTGTCCGGTTGCCGACCCCCAGGCTTTCAGGGATCACATAGCTGCGTGTGGCGACTCCGGACGCGTTCGTATTCGCCGTTCCAATCAGGACTCCATTCACCAGGAATCGCACACTTTGCCCTGATAGAACCGCGTTGGTATCGCTTCGGCGCAGGGTCGCGGTGAAGTTGACTGTTTGACCGATGGCTCCCGACGCGTTGTTCGCGCTCAGGCTGGTCAGGGTCTTGTAGTTGGCTTCAAAGACGAAAGTGCCCCAGTTCGTATTGGTGATGGCATGCTCGCCGACCATCCAGACCGTTTTTTGGTCAACGGGGTCTAACGCTGCGCCCAGGTAATCGCCCCAGCGATTTCGTCCTTGGTTGTCGATCACTTGGTAGGTCGCCGCCGCGCTGGATCGAACCAACACGCCGCCCTCCACTGTCGCATCGGTTGCCCGCCAAGCGGTCATACGGACCTGCGGGGCGACCGTACTGCTGGATCGGTTGTAAACAATCATCGCGTCGCCATCGCCATTGTGGCTGATAGCAGGATAATAGTAATCCCAGCCTGCCGCTCCGAACTGGTCGATTTCCACTACCGAAGGGTTCACATTGACCTTCACGCGATAAACGCGCACCGATGCGCGGTTTCCCTGACCAGCCCAGTTGAGCGCGAGAGGCTGCGAAGCATAAAAGAACCCTTGATTGTAAGTGCCGCTTAATAGGCGGCAGTCGATAGTATCCAGCGCAGTTACATTATTCGGTAATGCCGCATCGGGCGGGGTCGCGTAGCTGGCAATCGTTCGCACTTCGGGAGCCGAACTTGGAGGATTTGACCAGCGCGTTGCCCAATCCGCGCCCGTCCAAGTGATACGGCGCACGGTCAATTTGTCGCTGCCCGTCCGTTTGGTGCTCATCAGATAATCGACATCTCCATAGCTCCACATTTGCGCGGGCATAATGTGTGTGTCATTGCTGCCGTCGCTTTCCAGGTCGGTGAAGTTCCATGCGCCTGCTCCCAAGCCGTTGTAGATCTGATCTTTGTTCAAGATTTTAATCTTGCCATATGATTCATCGGGAGAAGCCCAGCGAATCAAGTAGCCGGTCAAGGTAACGGCGTTATTGCCGAAGCCAAGTTGGGGATAGTCCACCCAGCGTGTGGTTCCCGCTTCATCTTCAAAATTATACTGCCACCAATCGCTGGCATTCGCCGTGGGCGTGGAGGTCTTTGAGACAGCCAAGGTCCACCAAGACTCCCGCGTAGTATCATTTCTTCGTACAAATAGAATGAGATAGCGCGATCTCCATGGGTCATAGGCGACTTTGGGGTCAAATAGGAAGTCGGAGGTGCCAAAAAAAGTGTTGGCATCAAAGGACCCTGTCTCCGTGCCCCACTTGTTGTAAATCCGCACATCGTCATTCACTGCCACGATCACATGGCTGGACCCTGCAGCGATAATTGGATCGGGCGGAATGAATCCGTTACCACCAATGTCGCCATTGCGAGTCGGACCTTCCCAGTTTCTGAGCAACTGGGGCGCAGCCGTTCCAAAATCCCAAGCGTTCGGGTCTTCCCGCATCGGACCTTCCGACGTCCGAGAAGGGTCATCTTTCAGCCGGGGGTTTGGCGGGAAAAAGATTCGGGGTAGATCAAGGAAGGGTCCCACGCGGTTTGGCGGCACCAACCGCTCAGACGGGGGCGTCGGATAAACCAAGTCGTCATAAGTCGGCGCAGGGTCTTGCGCTTCTTGTGTGTTTGCGGTCGTGAAGACGGCAAAACTCAGCAGAAACGCCCACACCCAAGCGAATCCGCTCTTAGATAATAAATCCATTATAATGTCCTCCAACTTTTCATTCAGTTCATGGGCATGCTCACTCTATTTGCGCAATGCCTCATACCTATTATAACACTTTTTTCGACCAATGTAGTTAAAAGAGGTTAAAATAAGGGAGAATCGCGAGGACACTATGAAGAAAAACTCAAGTTCGAGCAGAAGGTGGGTATAATCCCCCTATGAACTGGCGGCAGCGTTTTTTCACAATCCTGATTCTGATCGCGTTCTTCCTGCTCTTTTTCGGAGGGATTCTCGTCCGGCTCTATACCGATTGGCTCTGGTTTAGCCATGATGTGAGCTATCCCCAAGTTTTTAGCACGATCCTCAGCTCAAAGTGGACGCTCTTCCTGCTATTTGGCGGTGTGTTCACTGCCTTTGCGTTGCTGAACCTCCTCATTGCGAACCGGGTCATCGGATCGGTGGAGGAGCCGGGTTTTGCGGTTCAAGGCGAACGTATTATCAAAATCACGCGCTTGGTACGGCGCGGCGCGATGGCGCTGCTTGTGCTGGGAACGGTAGTATTGGGCTGTTTGTATGGGCTGAGCGCGGCAGGCTATTGGAACGAATACTTGCTCTTCCGTAATGGAACCGAGTTCGGTCAGAAAGACCCCGTGTTTGGGCGCGATGTGGGGTTCTATGTGTTCCAACTGCCTTTCCTCGCCTTCATTTCCGGAAACGCGCTGTTTGGTCTGCTGGTGGTTTTGGTGGGAACCGCCGCCTTCTACTATTTCAATCGCGGGTTGGGTTGGCTGGGCAATATGCCCACCTTCATGCCTTCCGTGAAACCCCACCTCTTGATTCTCAGCGCGCTGTTCATCGTTAGCGTTGCCGTCAACACATGGCTCGCGCAATACAATGTGCTGTTTTCGGATCATGACCAGTTCTTTGGCGCGGGCTATACCGACCTCAATGCGCACCTGCCCATTATCCGCATGAGCGCGGCAGGCTTTTTGATTTCCGCGCTGCTCTGTTTGATCTACCTGCGTCCGGGCGCGAGTATCTTGGTGCCGATTGGCAGCTTCGTCGTTGTGATCGCTTTCTGGATCGTCGCCTCTATTGTCTATCCCCCCGCTTTGCAGCGTTTCGTTGTCGTGCCGAACCAGTTAGAGCGCGAGTCGCCCTATATTCGGCGTCACCTTGAATTCACGCGCAAAGCCTATGCGCTGGATAAGTTCACAATTAAGCAGATGAACGTGAGCGAAGAGATCTTTCAGCAGGATTTGGATGGTTCAGAAGGCACACTGGCAAATCTGCGATTATGGGACTATCGTCCCCTCCGGCAAGTTTACAACAGCGTCCAGGCGCTCAAACCTTATTATCAATTTTTTGATGTGGATGTCGACCGCTATTTGTTTGACGGCGAAATGCGCCAGGTTTTGTTATCTTTGCGCGAGCTAAATGTGGATGGATTACCTCCCACCGCGAAACGTTGGCAGAACCTCCACTTGTTATATACTCATGGCTACGGCTTAGTGATGAATCGGGTCAACGAGGCGACTTCGGAAGGACAACCGGTTTTGGTAGCACGAGATTTACCGCCGCAAACCCCGCCCGACATCCCGCTCGAAAACCCGGCGATCTATTTCGGCGAAAATACGGACCGCCATATCATTGTGCGCTCAAAATTGCGCGAATTGGATTATCCGCGTCTCGTGGGAACAGACGACCAAGAAGAAAATGAATACGTGACTTATCAAGGGACGGGAGGCGTTCCCCTCAGCAGCTATTTCAGCCGATTGATGCATGCCATGCGCTTGCAAGACACAAACCTGCTTTTGTCTGGAGACTTAACTCCCGAGTCGCGTTTAATGTTCAGACGAACGATCGGCGAAAGAGTACGAACTGTTTTCCCCTATCTCGCGCTGGATCAAGATCCTTATCCTGTTGTTGCAGAGGGAAAGATAGTTTGGATCTATGACGCCTATACTCACTCCAACAATTACCCCTATAGCAAACCATTTAACTCCATTTCGGCGCGCGCGCCTCGTTTCAACTATATTCGCAACTCGGTCAAAATCACGATTGATGCCTATTCTGGTGATGTGAAAGCCTATGTCAGCGATGAAAATGACCCGCTGATGAAGGCTTACCGGCGCGCTTTTCCTGAGCTGTTCAAGCCGATGGACCAGATGCCTCCTGCGCTCAAGGCACATATCCGGTATCCCCAAAGCCTCTTCACCATTCAAGCGAATCTGTTGGAACTGTATCATACCACGGATGCCCGCGTGTTCTTCAATAAGGAGGATGCGTGGGTCATCGCGCGCGAACTGCTGCAGGGCAACCGCACGCAGCCGATGGAACCCTACTATGTGATTACACAGCCGCCCGGCGAAAAAGAGCCGCGATTCGTGTTGATTTTGCCCTTCACACCGCAGGGGCGCGACAATATGGTGGCTTGGTTGGCGGCGCACTGCGATCCCGACCGCTATGGCGAAGTCGTGGTTCATCGTTTCCCGAAAGAGCGGCTCGTCTATGGTCCCGCGCAGATTGAGGCGCGAATCAATCAGAACCCTGAGATCGCGCAGCAACTGAACCTCTGGAACCAACAGGGGTCCGAAGTCATTCGCGGTCATCTGCTGGTGATTCCGCTGGGGCAGACAATGCTCTACTTTGAGCCAATCTATTTGAAAGCGTCTTATGAAGCGGCGATTCCCGAATTGAAGAAAGTGGTTATGGCGAGTGGCAATCGAGTGGTGATGACCGATACCGTAGAACAAGGCTTGGATGCCTTGATGGGCGAAGCGCGCGCCACTGGCAGAAAAGCGCGCCCGCCGTCTTCCACAGCCACGCCCTCTCCCACCTTGCCCGCAGGCGCGCCCGAGAACCTGCCAGCTCTGATCGACCGGGCGAACCGCTCCTATGATGCTGCGCAAGATGCGCTGAAACGCGGCGATTGGACGACCTTCGGC
>JAHCHP010000042.1 GCA_026129765.1 Fimbriimonadia bacterium
CAGCGTTTTGCCGATTCGGGAATTGTCTTGTGGGGTTTAGGCACGGTCTGCGAGTTTCATGACCCAGACCCTGCTGTGGTGCAGCGCAATATTGAGGAGTGTAAGCGGTTTTGCGACTTGGCGAAGGATGTCGGCGCGCGTGGGGTAAAGACCCGTCCGAATGCGCTGCCGGAAGGGGTTCCCGTATCCAAAACACTGGAACAGATCGGGACCGCTCTTCGCGCTTGCGGCGATGCGGGGCGCGATATGGGGGTGGAGATTTGGCTGGAGGTTCACGGCAGAGGCACGCAGGAACCGCCCCACATGCAGAAGATAATGCAGGCGTGCGGTCATTCGAATGTGGGCATCACATGGAACTCGAATCCGACCGATGTGCAGAACGGCACAATTCGCGAATCGTTCGCGCTGTTGAAGTCCTATATCCGCTCATGCCATATCACCGATCTGACCAACAGTTATCCCTGGCGCGAGTTGTTCGCTTCGCTCCGTCAAATCGGTTACGACCGGTACACGCTGTGTGAAACACAAGGTTTGGAGTCGGATCATCCCCAAGACGCGCAACGGTTTATGCGCTATTACCGCGCCCTTTGGCAGCAGCTTTGCCAGCCTTAGGCGCAAAGATTTTGGAGCAAAACGACTCCAATGCGTTGGGCTCAGTGCCGGTCCGCATTTAACTTAGATCGACTCCAACCCTGCTTCACCGTATGCGGAGAGAAAAAGTTGTTTTTGCAAACGGCGATTTGAAGCCTAAATCACCGTTCAAGTAGACTGCAAGCTGAATCTGATACAATGTAGAAAAGAGGTGCCCAAAAATACACTTTGGGCAGCCATACAGGTCTACTCCTACGAGGCTTTCTTACCCGCCCATTTTTTCGATGAGGTGCGCGTATTTCTCCGCGACGACCCGGCGTTTGACTTTGAGCGTGGGGGTCAATTCGCCCGTTTCGATACTGAAGGCATGCGGAACAAGGCTAAACCGGCGCACGCGCTGGTAGTCTGCCAAGTCGCGGTTCACTTTCTCCATCTGTTCGCGAAAGAGCGCGTACACCTGGTCATGCTCCAAGAGCGCTTGGATGTCGGTCGCGTCGATCTCCTTCTGCTTGGCAAACTCTTTGAGCCGTTCGATGTTCGGCACAATGATCGCCACCGGAGAACTGAGTTGGTCACCAAACAACACCACCTCTTGAACAAATTCGCTTGTGCGAATCAGGTTCTCTATGGGCTGGGGCGCGACATTCTTTCCGTTCGCCAGCACCAGCAGGTCCTTCTTGCGGTCGGTGATATGCAGGTAGCCATCGTGATCTATATGCCCGATATCGCCGGTGTGGAACCAGCCTTCCGAGTTGATGGCTTCCGCGGTCGCTTCCGGTTTTTTATAGTAGCCCTTCATGATATTGGGACCGCTCGCCAGGATTTCGCCGTCCTCCGCGATCTTGATCTTGACGCCCTGAATCGGCTTACCCACGGTGCCGAATCGGGGGGCGTGCAGTGGGTTCACCGTCAACACAGGACTGGTTTCGGTTAAGCCATACCCTTCCACAATCAGAATACCAAAGGCATGATAGAACTCGGCGACATCTTTAGGCAAGGCTGCGCCGCCCGACACAAAGATTCGGAGCCTGCCGCCCAACCGCTCGCGAATCTTCGCGCCCACCAACTTATCTAAAATCTTATACTGCAGGCTGGTGAAGAAAGAGATATGCTTACCCTCCCGTCTTGCCAGAGCGACTTGCTTGCCGACCTCCAGCGCGCGTTGAAAAATCTTTTGTTTGCCGGGCGATAGTTCTCGGTTCTTGGCGATGATGCGATCCATCACCGAGGCATAAAAACGAGGCACGCCCAGCATGATGGTCGGTTTGAGCTGTTCCATATCGCTGGAGAGGGTGAATAGGCTTTCGGAATAGGCAATGGTGAGTCCCGCGAAGATGGGCAGAAAATGCCCGCCCATACGCTCAAACACGTGGCTCAGGGGCAGGAACGATAAGAAGAGGTCGTTCGGCTGCCATTCGATCAATTCTAAGACTCCCTCCAAGTTGGTGACCAAGTTGCGGTGTGTCAACATCGCGCCTTTCGGTTCGCCGGTTGTGCCGGAGGTATAGATAAAGGTGATCGTGTCATCGGGCTGGGACTGCATCATGATCTGCTTAAAGGCGGCTTCGTCCAGTTCACCCGGCGCATTGCAAAACTCGTCAAAACTAATGACACCGCCGTTTTTGCCGGGCGTAATGATGATGATCGCCGGGCGGAAGTTGGTATCTTGCAAGGCGGTTTGGAGCTTTTTGAGCTGTTTTTCGTCTTTCACTACCACGACTTTCGGTTCGGAATCGGAGATGATTTCCAGCACCTGTGGTGGAGTCAGAGTGGGATAGATCGGCACACTGATCGCGCCTACACAGAGCGTTGCCCAATCAGCGATCGCCCACTCCGGGCAGTTTTCTGAGAGGATGGCGACCCGGTCGCCCGGCGACACGCCCAAGGTGTGCAACCCGCGCGCGCATTGAAAAATGCGTTGATACAGATCGCGATAGTTCATCTCGACCCACTGCTTCTGCTGTTTGAACATCAGAGCGGCTTTTTCAGGACTGCGTTCGACACTGCGGATCAGCGCTTTCGGCAAAGTATCAACAATCATGACGGTTCTCCCTATATCCTCTTTATTCGCTCCAAAGACGCAGGTTCCTGCTATGTTAACTTGGCATGGTTACCGCGTCTAAACCTTTGATTTATGCGAATGAATTCACGTGTTCAAAATCAGATGCCTCGGCTGCGCTCGGCATGACACGATAGGCAGACCCTGCCCACCCTGTCACCCTGAGCGTCGCCGAAGGGTCTGCTTTTCAAAGTCTAAACTCTCGCGTTCTCGGGAATGACGGTGAACGCGTGTAGGTTGTGAGAAAGTTCCTTATAGTTGTTCCTACCCATAACCTCTCGATTCTCTCTCAAAACGCGAAAATGACTTCGTTTTCAGGTATTCTTCTGTTGTTCGGAGAAAAGCATGTCCTTAACTTTCAATCGTCTTATCCGGGAAAAAAGTCCTTATTTGTTGCAGCATGCGCGCAATCCTGTGGATTGGTATCCGTGGGGCGCGGAGGCATTTATGCAAGCGCGTATGCAAAACAAACCAATCTTTCTGTCGGTTGGTTATGCCTCATGCCACTGGTGTCATGTCATGGAGCGGGAGTCGTTTGAAAACGAAACCATTGCGCAACTGCTGAACCACTATTTCATTCCTGTCAAAGTGGATCGCGAGGAGCGACCGGATATCGATGAGATTTATATGAATGCGGTGCAATTGGTCTCCCAGCGGGGCGGCTGGCCGATGTCGGTGTTTATGACCCCGGACGGCGAACCGTTCTATGCAGGAACCTATTACCCGCCCGAAATTTTCAACCGGGTGATTCAACAGTTAGGCGAGGATTGGCGCAATCGGAAACCGGAGATTTTGGCGAGCGCGCAAGAATTGACGGCGGCGGTGCGCCAAATCGCGGGCAAGCTCAATATGGAGGTTCAGGGCGAACCCAACTCCGACATTTTAAGCCTCTACTTGGCGCAGTTGGTGGCGACTTATGATGAACAGTTCGGCGGGTTTGGAGATGCGCCAAAATTTCCGCCCAATACCGCTTTACCGGTTCTGCTGTGGCTGGGCGACGCTTTGAATCAAGAGGCGGCGGGCGCAACCGCGTTGCTGACCCTCTATCAAATGGCGCGCGGCGGGATTCATGACCAAGTGGGGGGCGGATTCCATCGCTACTCTACGGATGCGATGTGGTTGCTGCCGCATTTCGAGAAGATGCTCTATGACAATGCGCAATTGGCATGGGCATACACCGAGGCGTACAGACTCACCAGCGACCCCGACTTTCAACATGTGGCGCGGCGGACTTTAGATTGGGCGATCCGGGAGATGCAGATGCCCGAAGGCGGGTTCGCGAGCGCGATTGACGCAGACAGCGAAGGCGAAGAGGGCAAATATTACACCTGGAGCGATGACGAGATTCATGCCGTGTTGGAACCAGAGACCGCGGAACTATTCTGCCGGATTTACAATATCCAACCCGGAGGCAACTTTGCGGATGAGGCGACTCAACAGCCCACTGGACGCAATATCCCTCACCTGTTAGCCTATAGCGAAGAAGATATTGACCAGCTGCCCAGTTATATCGAGCAGTTGCAACCTGCTTTGGAAACCTTGCTCACAGCGCGCCAGAACCGGGTCGCGCCGCAGCGAGATGATAAGGTGTTGGCAGGCTGGAATGGCTTGATAATTCATGCGCTGGCGCGCGCCTCCGAAACGCTGGAAGAGCCTATCTACTTGCAGGCAGCAGAACGCGCCGCCGGGTTTATCTGGAACCAGATGCGCGATTCACAGGGACGGCTTTTGAGACGCTACCGGGATGGGGAAGCCGGAATCCCTGCTTTCTTGGAAGATTACGCGCTGTTGGGACATGGACTGCTCAGTCTGTACGAAGCGTCGGGCGACACACAATGGTTGGATTCGGCTTGCGCGTTGTCGGATCAGATGATCGCGCTGTTTTGGGATGAGCAGGCAAAAGGTTTCTTCGCGACCGGAACGCATCACGAGACGATGATCGCTCGTTTGAAGGATGTGTTCGATAAGTCGCTGCCCAGCGGAAACGGCGCGGCGGCATGGCTGCTGGCGCGGTTGGCGTTGGTCAAAACAATGGACGCGGAAGATGAGCAGGGCATGAATTATGAGATGTATGCCCGTGAAACCTTGAGCGCGCTTTGGGGCTTAGTGGAGCGCGCCCCGCATATGTGCGATACGCTGATGCGCGCGCTGATTGAACTGGATGGCGAAGAGCTGGATGAGCTGCCTCCGCTGCCCATGATGCCCACGATGCCAAACGCTGGAACCGATCAGGAAGGACCGGTCTATGTGCAGTTAGCGCCCGACCAACGCGGCTTAGTGGTGCATTTTTCCATTGAAGAGGGTTGGCATATTTACGGCTCGCAGGTGCAAGGCGAGGAGGCGGTCCCGACCCATGTGAGCGCGTTCACCGATCTGCCTTTTTCCTTTGGAGAACCCATGTGGTCTGATCCGCAGGAGATTGAGTTGGGCGGCGACAAGTTGACCATCTATCAGAAGGAAGCGCTGGTGTTGATCCCGGTTCAGATGAGCGGCAATACCGACCAACTTCAAGGCGAAATAATGGTGCAGGTGACTTACCAACCCTGTAATCAGACAGAATGTCTCGCGCCCGTTTCCCAGCGGTTCACGCTGCCTGTGCGCCTGCAGGCAGAGTAATGCTTTTGAGCCTAAAACGCGCAAAAAACCGCAAGAATCGTCAAGGGTTTTTTAGGACTTCGATTAGGTATACTTTTGAATACCTAAAGGAGAGGGGAAATGATGCGTGTACAGGACTTAGCCATTCAAATGACACAGAGGATTTTGGAGGACTTGTTCGCGGCTGCCCGCGCTATGCCCCCCGAAAAATTGGAGTGGCGTCCTTTGGAAATGGGGCGCAGCGCGTTAGATCAACTGCAAGAGTGCGCGCAGGCATTGCAGTTTGCGCCCGCGATGATTCGAAACGAGGGTTCTCTCGTTCTGACCCCTGAATTTTTGGAGCAGGCGCGCCAAGAGCGACGAACCTGGACTGCTTTGGAAGTATGCGAACAGCATGCCCGCGCCAACGCGCTCGTTTTCTATGAAGCGGTTCGCGCGCTCCCCGACTCAGCCCTGCCCCAACTGGTAGAACTGCCCTTTGGAACCTTTCGCATGTCAGAAATCCTCTTTGGGCAGTACTGGAACATGCTGTACCATTACGGGCAGATTAACTATATCCAAACCCTGTACGGCGACTATAAAATGCATTGAATTCCGGCAGGGTTTCTTTTTTTGTGCAGTAAAACTAAATCTCATCAGGAGGAGTAAGGAAAATGAGTTTCAATGAAATGGCAATTGCCATGACCAGAAAGATGGTGGATGATTTTTTTGTGGCGGCGCGCGCGGTGCCACAGGATAAACTGGAGTGGAAACCCCTGGATATGGGGCGGAGCGTCTTGAGCTTGGCGCAGGAGTGCGCTTTTTCTCCCACTTGGGCGCCGGACCTGTTGATTAATCGGTCGATGCCTGATATGACAGACGAAGATTTGGAAGCGATGACTCAGTTCACTTCGCAATGGACTACCATAGATGAGTGCGAGCGGGTCTGCCGGGAGAATTGCGAGAAGCTGTATGCGATCATTCGGGAGTTTCCCGCTTCGGACCTGCAGGAGACCGTTACGATCCAGTGGGGGACCTTCAGCATGGCGGAGTTGATCCTGCTCCAATATTGGAATATGCTGTATCATTACGGGCAAATCAACTATATTCAGACCCTGTATGGGGATTACGAGATGCGCTGACCCGCACTTTTGTATTGCCCCTCTCCCTAATGGCGAGAGGGGAACCCTCTTCTCACTATCTTCGTTTATCAAGCTGCGCTTCAGGCATGGTATACTTTGCGTTAGGTCAAGAAAATGTCCCAACTGAACCCGCAACCCATTTTGTTGGAATTAAGAAACGCGCTTCAGATGTTGTATGGCGAGCGACTGAGCGGTCTTTACCTGTATGGTTCTTATGCGCGTAATGAGGCGAGCGAATCGTCCGATATTGATGTGCTGATTGTGTTGAAAGGTCAGGTTCGACCAGCAGCGGAAATATGGAATATGAACGAGCTTGTCTCTGCGCTTTGTTTGAAATACAATGTGTTGATTTCCTTGAATCCCATTTCGGAGGAGCGATTTCTGAAACGGGATGAACCCTTGCTTCGCAATATTCAACATGAATGGGTAGTTTTATGATCGAGGAGACCATTTAGCTGCTTGACAAAGCCTTACGCTTTATTCATTCCGCCATCTTGCTTAAAGCTTCAGAGGATTATGAATCGTCTGTTTCCAGGTTGTATTACGCCATGTTTTATTGTGCAGAAGCTTTATTGCTATCAAAAGGAATGACCTTTTCCAGCCATAAAGTCTTGATAGCCCAATTTGGGCTTCATTTCATCAAAACGGGTGAACTGCCTGCTGATATGCATGCCAATCTCCGATCAGCTTTTGATATTCGACAGCAAGGCGATTATTGGATTGATGCAGCGATAGGCGTAGATGATGTAGATATACTTTTGGAAAACACTTTAGATTTTGTTGAGAAAACTTGTGAATACTTATCCACTGTAGAGGCTGCTGAGTAAACTCTCGCATAGGAGATTTACGTATTTCATCCCCAAACGGTGCGATTCCTTCTCCTGGTGCCAGCGTTCGTAGGAATGACATCTCAAGCGAATCCCTCCGCAGCCGTTGAACCATCCCTCCCCCTGCGCGTCGTCGTTCCACAAAGCCTTCACGCCATTTGCCGGGTATCATCGGGTATAATAGTCCTTAGTTGGGGTTACAGGAAGAGAAAGAGTGGGAACTTCCCACTCTTTATTCTTAAAACCGCCTCGCAAAGGGATTGGGGGTGAGTTATGAGTCGAGAAATCTATGACATTTTAGAACAAATGGCGCAAGAGCGTGACCTTCCTCTGGATCTATTAGTGAGTTCCTTGGAAGGCGCGCTGGCGAATGCCTATAAAAAACAGGAAGGTATGCCCAACACTGCTCGCGTCCGAGTGCAAATGGATCGTCCGGGTAGTGGCGGGACAGACTACCGTATTTTTGGCGAAATGGAGGTGGTGGGCTTCGTGGCGGACCCCCACACGCAAATGTCTTTGGAAGATGCGCAGAAAATTAAAGAGGATGTAGAAGTGGGCGATTTTTTGGAGATAGAACTGCCTCCCCAGCATTATGGACGCATTTCGGCTCAGACGGTGCTTCAGGTGTTGAAGCAGAAGCTCCGCGAATTAGAGAAAGATGCGCTGCTGGAACTTTTGCGTCAGAAGGTGGGCGGCGTGGTGCTGTGTACAATCCAGCGTAATGATGGGCGTTCTGTTTCGATGTTGATCAATAACCGGATCGACGCTATTTTGCCCAAAGGTCACCAAGCGTACCATGAACGCTATCGAATCAATGACCGTCTATATTGCTATGTGCTGGAATTGAAAGAGAATGAGAGCGGTAAAGGGGTCCGGGTGATCGTGTCAAGAACCGAACCGAACTTAGTGGTAGAATTGATGAAAAAGGATGTGCCGGAAGTGGGCGACGGCACCATTGAGGTGAAGGCAGTCGCGCGCAAAGTGGGGTCGCGGACCAAGCTGGCGGTTCAGTCTCGCAACCCGCTGGTGGATGCGGTGGGCGCATGTATTGGTCATCGCGGCAGCCGCATTCAGGCAATTACCGATGAACTGTTTGGCGAGAAGATTGATGTCATTCCTTGGAGCCGTGAGCCGGATCAATTTATTCGGGATGCTTTGAACCCGGCGCGCGTGAACCGGATTATTCCCACGGACCGGTTGGATGAAAAGACAGGTCGTCCGGTCGCAGTAGTCGTGGTTCCGAACAATCAATTATCATTGGCGATTGGCAAGGATGGCGTGAATGTGACCCTTGCCAGCGACTTGACCGGCTTTTCGCTGGATGTGCGGTCTGAGTCGCAGTTGGCAGAGAAACCCGCGCGCGAACAGACGCGGAATAACCCGTCTGCAGAGAGCGCATGAACTCGGAAACCGGTGTGAGGCACATCCCGCTGAGGCGGTGTGTGGCTTGCCGCCAAGCGATACCCAAATCGCAATTAACGCGTTTTGTAAAAACGGCAGAGCAGGGGATACAGTTGGACCGGGCGGCTCGCCAACCGGGACGAGGCGCGTATCTCTGCTCGAAACCAGAATGTGTTTTCAAAGCGCTGCAGAAGCATCTGTTAGAACGCGCCTTGAAAGCTTCTCTTTCTGTGGAGGCAGAAATCGAACTAATACAGCGGACCGATCCGCAAAACTAAAATCTTATGGCAAAAGTTACGGTACAACAAATAGCAAAAGAGCTGAGCGTGCCAACGGGACAGGTCATCCGAATCTTGAGAGATTTGGGTGTGCCTGAAAACGAGGCGAAAAGCGGCTTGGATAAGCAAACGGCAGAAACAGTAAAATCGATGGCGCAGGAACTGGAAGAAGAACTGCGTACGCTTTTGTTGCCGCCTCAAATCAGTGTGCGCGAACTGGCGCAGGCGTTGGAGTGTGCGCCAACCGCTATCCAGAAAAAGTTGATGGAGCAGAACATGCTGGTTGGGGTCACCCAGAAATTAGAAAAAGAAATTGTTGAATCAATTGTAGAAGAGTTTGGCTTAAAAGCGCGTTGGGAGGAGCCTTCCAAACCACAAGAGCCGGTAGCTAAAATCAAATCGATTGGCAGCGCGATCCGTCCGCCTGTAGTGACCATTTTGGGACATGTCGATCATGGGAAAACCTCGCTGCTGGATTACATTCGAAATTCGAAGGTCGTGGATAAAGAGTTTGGCGGCATTACCCAGCATATCGGCGCGTACCAAGTGGAAGTGGAAGGCAAGCTGATCACCTTTATAGATACGCCCGGTCATGCCGCTTTTACCGCCATGCGCGCGCGCGGCGCGCAAGTTACTGACATTGCTGTATTGGTAGTGGCTGCCGACGATGGCATGATGCCGCAAACGGTGGAGGCGCTGAACCACGCAAAGAGTGCCAATGTGCCGATTATTGTCGCCATCAATAAAATCGATAAACCGCAAGCGAATCCGACCCGCGTGAAGACGCAGTTAGTGGAGCATGAGCTCATGCCGGAGGAGTATGGCGGCGATGTGATAGTGGTGGAGGTGTCCGCGCACACCGGCGAGGGCATTGACAAGCTGCTGGAGATGATACTGCTGGTGGCGGAAATCGCCGAATTGAAAGCCGACCCGAACGCGCCATTTGTTGGGACCGTTATCGAGGCGAAAATGTCGGTAGGACGTGGTCCTGTCGCGACCGTTTTGGCGCAGCAAGGTACTCTTCGCGTGGGCGATAATGTGGTGGTGGGGGCAATATCAGGGCGTGTCCGAGCGATGTTTGATCATCAGGGCAAACCTATAGACAAGGCAGGTCCCTCCACTCCGGTGGAAGTCAACGGTTTGCGCGAGGTGCCCGTTGCAGGCGACCGCGTGGAAGTGGTCTCGGATGAAGGCACCGCGAAACGGATCGCTGAAGAACGCAAAGAGCAGGCGAAGGATCAGGCGAAAAGCAGCCAAACCCGCCGGGTTAAACTGGAGGACTTGAAAAAACTTATTCAAGCAGGCGAATTGAAGGACCTGAACATAATCCTCAAAGCGGATGTTTCTGGCTCGATGGAAGCTATCCGAGATTCGTTGGCAAAGATGGAAGTACCAGATGGCGTGCAAATGAGACTGATTCACTCCGGTGTCGGCAACATCAATGAATCGGATATTACACTGGCAATCGCCTCCAATGGGTTAGTTTTGGGTTTCAATGTTAAGATAGAGACCAACGCGCACCAGATCGCCAAAGCCGAAAAAATCGACGTCCGTACCTACAACATTATTTATGTGTTGCTGGATGAAGTTCAAAGAGCGTTGAAAGGGCTCTTGGAGCCGGTATACGAAGAGGTCCATCTTGGCACTGCCGAGGTGCGCGCCGTATTTAAGCTGTCACGCGGGATCACCGTCGCTGGCTGCTATGTGTTGGAAGGCAAAATCGTTCGTAACGCCTTAGCCCGCTTGAAGCGAGGGCAGGAGGTGGCGCATGATGGGAAAGTGACTTCCATTCGTCACATCAAAGAAGATGTGCGCGAAATTGCGGCGGGGTACGAATGTGGTATCAACATGGGAGATTTTACCGCCTTTAAAGAGGGCGACAAAATCGAATGTTATGATGAGCGCGAAGTCGAACGCTGATGGCAACGCATATTGGGCTGCGCACCGTCACGTTGCAGATTGGCGGAGCGCGTTCCCTCAAAGAGAAGCGGCAGGTCGTTAAGAGCCTCCTCGACCGCCTTCGCGCTGACTTCAATCTCTCGGTGACAGAGGTAGATGCGCATGACAGCCATCAACGCGCGGTGATCGCGCTGGCGGGCGTCAGTGTGGATCAGGCGCATTTGAACGCGGTGTTAGATAAGGCTTTAGACCGCCTGTTGAACGACCCGCGCGTGGTGGTGGTCAGCGCGGAACTGGAGATGTGGTAAGCGATGGGAGATAGAATTGACCGAATCGAATCACTGCTGGTCTCGGAGATCAGCCAGGCGTTGTTGCGCGATGTGCAGAACCCACATATCGGCTATGTCACGGTTACACGCGCAGAGGTGAGCCGCGATTTGGCGCAGGCGAAAGTGTTTGTCAGCGTGTTCGGAGAGGAAGCCCAACGAAAAGAGACCCTCGACGCGCTGCAAAGGTCGGCAGGTTATCTGAAGCAGCTTCTGGGCAAACGGCTTCATCTGAAACGGATTCCCCGATTGCTTTTTGTGGAAGATTCGTCGCTTCGGCAAGCCGACCGGCTGTCGCAAATCCTAAAAGAAGAGTAGAACGCTTATGATCGATTATCGCTTAATACGCAATGAACCCGATCGGGTTCGCGCCGCGCTGCTGAAGCGGGGCTATGAGCCGACTTTGGCAGAAAACTGGCTGGCGGTCGATGCGCGCTGGCGCGAAACGACCACGCGAGTCGAAACTTTAACAGCGGAGAAAAATCAGGTCTCGAAGCAGATCGCCATCGACAAGAAAGAGGGCAGAGACGCCTCGGAGACGATTGCTCGGATGCGCGCATTGGGAGACGAGATTCAATCGTTAGAGGAGAATCTGCGCCAGTTGGAAGAGGAGCGCGACGCGGAACTGTTGATGATCCCCAATCTGCCGCATGAAAGCGCGCCTGAAGGCTTGACTGCCGAACAGAATGTGGAGGTTCACCGCTGGGGAAACCCAATCGCGTTTGACTTCACGCCGAAACCCCATTGGGAAATCGCGGAGGCATTGGATATTATCGACTTTGAGCGGGGCGCGAAAATCAGCGGCAGCGGGTTCATCGTTTATAAAGGCGCGGGGGCAGCTCTGGAGCGCGCCATTCTGAACTATATGCTGGACATGCATACGCGCCGCCACGGATACACGGAGATTTTCCCGCCCTTCTTAGTGCGCCCTGACTCGATGGTGGGTACGGGACAACTGCCCAAGTTTCAGGAAGACATGTACCACTGCGCGCAAGACGAGCTTTATTTGATTCCCACCGCGGAAGTGCCGGTTACCAATCTGTTGCGGGAAGAGATTTTGGATGCGGCAGAACTGCCCATCCGCTACGCGGCTTATTCGCCCTGCTTCCGGCGCGAGAGCGGCGCGGCGGGACGCCACACGCGGGGCTTGCAGCGCGTTCACCAGTTCAACAAGGTGGAATTAGTAAAGTTCACGCTGCCAGAGCAGTCGTATGAAGAGCATGAATCGCTGTTGAAGAATGCAGAAACGGTGCTTCAGTCGCTGGGCATCACATACCGCGTGATGCTGCTCTGCGCGGGCGATATGGGTTTTGCGGCGGCGAAATGTTATGATGTGGAGATTTGGTCGCCGGGCTTGGGCGAATGGCTGGAAGTCTCTTCGTGCAGTAATTTTGAAGATTTTCAGGCGAGGCGCGCCCAGATTCGATTCCGCCGCAGCGCAGGCGCAAAACCTGAGTTTGTCCATACGCTCAACGCTTCGGGAGTCGCGATGCCGCGCTTGATGGCGACAATTATAGAGCAGTACCAGCAAGCCGATGGCAGCCTTGTGATCCCAGAACCGATACGCCCTTATATGGGCGGGCTGGAACGCATTTCTCGAGGGTGATGGATTCCCTGCTGAAAGTTTCGGATCTGCGCGTGTCGTTCCCGTCCCGAACGGGCTGGGTGGAGGTGGTCAGCAATCTCTCTTTCCAGATTCAGCCCAGCGAAATCGTGGGGTTGGTGGGCGAATCGGGCAGCGGTAAGTCGATGACGGGGCTTTCGCTGATGCGTTTAATCGCGCCGCCCGGGCGAGCGCAAGGCTCCATTCTTTGGAAGGGCAGCGAAGAGATTTTGACCATGCCCCCTCGGCGTCTCCGTTCGCTGAGAGGCGCGGAAATCGCCATGATCTTCCAGGACCCTTTTACTTCCCTCAATCCCTTGATGACAGTGGGCGCGCAGATCGCGGAGAATGTGCAGCTGCATCAAAATTTGAAAGGCAAAGCAGCGTGGAATCAAGCGGTGGAGATGTTGGAGCGCGTGCATTTGCCCTCACCCGAGACGCTGGCAAAACGCTATCCACACCAGTTATCGGGGGGGCAGCGGCAGCGAGTGATGATCGCGATGGCGTTTGTCTGCCAACCGGCTCTGCTGATTGCGGATGAGCCGACAACCGCGCTGGATGTGACTCTGCAGGTTCAGATTCTCGCGCTGCTGAAGGAGCTGAGAGACCAGTTTAAGACCGCGATTTTGTTGATTTCGCATGACTTTGGCGTGATTGGGGCGGTGTGCCAGCGCGTCATGGTGATGTATGCGGGGCGTTTGGTAGAGACCGGCAGCGCGCGCGATACGCTCAGCGCGCCTCTGCATCCCTATACGCAGGCATTGCTGGAGTCGCTGCCGACGCCCGGCGCGATTCCACAGCCCATTCCAGGACAACCGCCGGAGCCTTCGCGCCGACCGGATGGGTGCGCCTTTCATCCACGCTGCCGATTCGCGTTTGATCGCTGTTCCCAGAATACGCCCGCATTGTTGCAGTTAGGCGGTGAACAACAAGCCGCCTGCTTTTTACGAGAGAGAGAACAGAAGCATCTATGATTGAGGAGGTTAAATAATGGCTACAGCAATTAAATGGATAGGACATTCCACCTTTTTGGTTCAGACACCCGGCAGAAAAACGATTTTAATCGACCCATGGGTTCAAGGTAACCCCGCCTGCCCCGAAAGCGAAAAGCAATTAGAGAAGGTGGATTTAATTCTTATTACGCATGGGCATTCCGATCACATGAGCGATGCGGTGTCTATCGCGAAGCAGCATCAGTCGGTGGTGGTTTGCAACTATGAGATTTATCTTCATCTCTCCAAGCAGGGGCTGCAGCAGTTCCAGCCGATGAACAAGGGCGGCTCTATCCAGTGGGAGGGTATCACAGTGACGATGGTGAACGCATTTCACAGCGGCGGCATCGACGAGAACGGCGAAATTTCGGTGGGGGGTGAACCTGCCGGGTTTGTCGTGAAGCTGGAGGATGATTTCACTTTCTATCATGCGGGCGATACATGCGTATTTGGCGATATGAAACTGATCGGCGAGTTGTATCAGCCACAATTAGCGATGCTGCCCATTGGCGACCGTTTCACGATGTCGCCCTATGAAGCGGCGAAAGCGATTGAATTGATTGGGGTGAAGCGGGTGATTCCGATACACTGGGGGACCTTCCCTCTGCTGACTGGCACGCCAGAACACCTGCGCGAATTAACCAGCGGGATGGCAGGTGTGGAAATCATATCGATGCGACCGGGCGAACAACTCGCCTTCGAATGATCCAAAACGTTAGAAGCGCGCCTGCGGCATCGATGAGCGCGTCAAAAGGGCTGCCGGTTCTGCCCGGCACAAAGGTTTGGTAGGTTTCATCGAAAATGCCATAGGCAACCGATAACGCTAACCCCGAATAGAGTGCGGTTGTAGGGAGGCGTTGGAACCCGACCCGAAAGGCGAAGTAGCTGATCGCCATCAGAATCGCGAACTCGGTGAAATGAGCCGATTTGCGAAAGGTGTAGTTCAGCGCGTTGAGGGTTTCTGGCGACAAGTTTTGCAGAAAATCGGGCAGGAAACGCGCCAAGAAGCTTTGCAGCAGCGAGCCTGTGTTATTGCCGCTCCATTGTTGGCTGGAGAAGTAGAAAATCAACCCCATCCAACCAATAAGAAGCGCTATCGAAAAAAGGCGGAGCATCGGCATCAACCTGTCCAGAAACGGGGATTAGGAACCCCTCAGTTCAACGACCTTGTTAAGAACCTCTAAGGCATGCCCGTCCGGTTTGACTTTTTCAAACACATGGCGAACAACCCCTTGATCATCGATTAATACGGTGATTCGAGCCACGCCCCAATATTTCTTGCCGTACATGCTCTTCTCTTGCCACGCGCCATACGCCTCGCAGACGGCATGATCGGTATCTGCTAACAATGGGAAACCCAACTCGAACTTCTGAGCGAACTTTTGATGCGACTTCACGTCGTCCGCGCTGACACCCAAGACCGCGATACCTTTGCTCTGCAGCGAAGCGAGGTTGTCTCGGAAGGAGCATGCCTCAGTAGTGCAGCCGGGAGTGTCATCTTTGGGGTAGAAGTAGAGGGCAACCCACTGTCCTGTGAAATCGTTCAGCGTTCGCGTTTCTCCTGTTTGATCCGGTAGCTCGATGGCGGGAGCCGTTTGTCCTATCGTTACCATACTATTACAACCTCCTTGATTTCATCAGATTTCTATCGATAGCAACTGCTGAATTCTTTTGGTTGGATCGGCTTCACGCATGAGGCTTTCTCCTACTAACATCGCGCGCACATTGGCTTCCTTCAGTTTTTGAACATGCGCCGCGTTTTGAATCCCGCTTTCGCTGACCACCGTGATCTCTGGGGGTAGCACGGCGCGCAGTTCAAAGGTAGTTTCCAACTTGGTTTCAAAGGTTTGCAGGTTGCGGTTGTTGATGCCGATCAGGTTCGCGCCCGACTTGAGCGCGATTTCGGCTTCCTGCTCGGTATGAATTTCGACCAACGTATCCATTCCCAAAGATTGCGCCTCTTCGCGCCAGTCGCGCATTTGATTCGGGTCTGGAATGGCGGCAACAATCAGCAGGATCGCGTCCGCTCCCATCCGTCTGCTCTCATAAATTTGATAAGGGGCGATAATGAAATCTTTGCGCAGAACCGGCAGCGACACGTTACTGCGCGCCATTTGTAAATGGTCGGTATGCCCTTGGAAATAGCGTTCATCAGTCAACACGCTCAGGCAGTCTGCGCCTGCTTGCTCATAGCGGCGGGCAATGTCTGCTGGACGGTAGTCATGGGTGAATACGCCTTTGCTGGGCGAGGCGCGTTTAATTTCCGCGATCAGCGCGACCGGATGAGGGCTGTTTTGGAGAGCGTTCAGAAACCCGCGCGGCGGGCTTTGTTCGGGTAAGGCGGATTGGATTTCACTGAGAGGCAGCCGGCGTTTTCGTTCGGCTGTCTCCTCGCGTTTATCGCGGATGATCTGCTTCAATAAATCGCTCATGTCCCCGAAAAATTATACCTGAAGGTCTGCTGTTAACAGGTATAGGAATCGGCATGCTCTGCCCCTCTGTCACCCTGAGCGAAGCGAATGGGTCTGCTTTTCAAAGGCTAAATTCCCGCATGCGCGAAAATGACCTCAACACGCGTTTTTATGTTAATTGCCAAGAACTGCCTCGAATAAACAAGGGCGAATGAGGAGGTCTCCCCATTCGCCTGTGTTTTTCTATAGAGTGAAAGAAATCAGCAGCCAACGCCGAAGTTGAACAGAACGATCAACAGGTCTCGGTCTGAGACGGTTCCGTCGCAATCAAGGTCGCCTACGCCTGTGCCGCCAAAGTTGAACAATACCGCCAGCAGGTCATCATCATTCACACAACCGTCGCCATTCACATCCGCAAGAATAGGCACCGTGACAAACTGGTCGCCGGGCGCTTCCACTTGGAAGTTGAAGGGGAAAGAGTTGTAGAACAGACCGGGGCAGCGCGCCCACTCGATGTTGGGATATTGTAGCAGGAGATCGAAGGCGTTCAAAGCCGGCAGGGACTGGTTGGAAAGATAGGTGCCATGGCACGCATCGCCCAGGTCCGCGCCGCCGGTGACCATCGCTTGCAAGCGGATGCTGCTGGGATTGCCTAACGCAGCGAGCGGGATTACATACTCAATGCCGGTGGTGGCAGAGAACGGATCGCCCACATTGCCACCATCACTGGTAACGCCGACGATATTGCTGTTGTCGAGCGCAATGCGCAGACCCGCGCTGTTGTCGCCGCCATTGATGGTGCCGTCGCCCGTATTCACAGGCGCAGAGCCGAGATAGGTGGAGACATTCGCCATCAAGTCGTGCAGGTCGCAGTAGATGTTGTCGTTGCCTTCGCCGCCATCAAAGCGGTTTACGCCCACGATGTAGTCGGGCTTATGGTCGAACACGACGCCGCTCATGCCTTGCGCGGAGCAGTTGACACAACCGGTGTCCAAAGAGAAAGAATGGTTGGGATTGCGTCCGGTATCGATCAACAGGTGAATGGCGTTGCCGTTGCCTTCCAAATTGCCTGTGATTGCGACATATAAGTTGCCGCTGTCGATGTAAGCATAGAGAACGTTGATTTCGGAGCCGTAGTTGACTCCTTCGACGTGGTCGCCAAAACCAGTAAAGTTCGTTTGTTGCGCTAAGGGTCGGCAGAATTCCGACGGAATGTTGCGCCCATCAATGGCGGGTTGCGCGAAAGCTGCTGCGCCAATCACTGCGAGCGCGCTTAAAGTTGTAATTTTCATGTGCTTCATTGCAGCATTACCTCCTTTTGCTGTGGTGTTTGTACCCCTTTATTATATCACATTTTTACGCGGATTCCGAGTTCAGAATACGAATTTTCTGATTTCTTGAAAATTGGTAAAAATGCGCTTTAACGCGCTACCACTTCAATCGTCGAATCGTGTTGGTGCCGCAATGCAGTTCTCCGTTGCGAATATGGTATGGCTCCCATACGTTGATGAAATGGGTTTTCACGCCGAACGGTTGCAAGGTTTCGCGAATCATTTTCTGGAACGGGTCCTCCCCCTCAATTCGCAGACATTCGGGGTCTGGCGCGAAGTAATGCCCGTTACACATCAGCCCATTGATGGGATTGGGGAAAGCGGCTAACCCGTTTTTGAAAAGGATAGGAAGTTCCAGAATCTGTTCATCGGTGACTCCCAAACCCTCGCGCAGTTGTACCCGCGTTTCGTTGAGCGATTGTTCGATTCGCGATTGCTCTTCCGATTGGGCGATCTCATCCAAAAATCGCCGCGCGGTGGTTTCGGTTTTGCGTCCTTGAAACAGCTTAGCGTTGCCGTGTCCCTGCGAAATTAGCGATTCTAACAGGCGGCGCGCTCGAGCCGGTCCGGGAATGAGAACCCGGAAGCCAGGCGGGTCAGGCGCAGGAACAAACTGCACCATTTCGTCGATATGTCCAATTGTGAGCCAAGAGACATCCAATGTGAGGGCGGGTACTTGCAATCCTTGCGCTTCCAAGAATGCCATTACTCCTGGATGCATGGTCAACTCTTTTTGCTTCCCCGTCAATACTCTGCCGAAGGGGTATTGTCGCCCCGCAGAGTCTCTGGTGGGAGGACTGACTTCCAGGTTGCCATACCAATCCATCCATCGGGTACTGGGGCGGGGCGCGCCTGCCTCCGTGAATTTGTAATCGCGCTCGCGCATATAGCGTTTCATACGCTTATCCAGTGGAGTGGTGTTGACGTCATCGTGAGGATATCGCAATCCGCCCAACGCTGCCACCGCTTGTTTGATTCCCCGCGAGGTCACGTAGGGCGACCGACCGAATTCTATCGTATCCTGCATCCAAACATCATGCTTGACCTCGCTAAAGGGAACCGCTTCCAGAAACGCGCCTACCTTCTTGATCAATGGCTTCAATGCGCGAATGCAGCTGAGGGTGAGTTCGTTTTCGACGATCAACACGCGCTCAACCCAATCTAAAGAGGAGTTGAGAAGAAAGGGCGTGCTTTGTCCTCGCACGCTCTGCTTGGCAATCGTTTGCTCTTCTGCGTTGAGGAGTTCCAGGATCAGTTCAAAAGGCTGGGCAAACTCGAGAGCCAGTAATCCCAATTGCCAGGTGGTTCGCTGCCCTGTCGGGCTGAGCCACGATTCGCCAGGGGTGGAATGGCTCCAACCCCCTTTTTGTTTTTCTAAAATAGCGATTGACGGGTTAGATGAATGGTTGGAATGAATCGTGACTCGAAGAGAGCTGTTTTTGGGCGGGCGTTTCTCCAAGCGGACGCTGACGGGAAAGGGGACTGCATCTTTCTGGGTGAGGATGGAAACCACCGGCGGGAGCAGCACGACATCGGGCATGAGAAAGAGCCTCTGGTATTCCTGATTTGTCTTCTCGTTCCAGCCGGCTTTTACCTGAAATCGAATTGTGTTGCTCATCGGGATTCATTATAGCCGTTCTTTTGGCAGGAATAGGCAGGCGCTTCAAGGAAACTTAAGCGCAGGAGGATGCTTATGTCCCTGAATGAGCCGTGGAATAGGATTCGCTTCAATCGCCGCGAGTTTTTGAAACTTGCCGGAGCCGCTGCCGTTACGACGGCGGCAGGACTGCCCGACAGCGCGTCAGCGCTGCAAC
>JAHCHP010000043.1 GCA_026129765.1 Fimbriimonadia bacterium
GCCCACCAGAGTCGTATAGAAAGAAGTGAGGCTGGTATTGCCCAAAGCGGCGAGGGAAGTCGTCCGAAAATCAGAGAGAGCGCGAGCAATATCGCCGTTGCCGGGCGTGTCCACAAGGCTGGCTGCCGCCAGGCGTTCCGGTCCGGTGATGTCATCGCTCAGCCGGATATCGCCCGCTCCGGTTCCAGTCAGTAGGTTCAGTCCCGTGTTGCCGTTCAGGTCAAATCCTGCCTGGTGAGTGGTGTTAAATTCGCTGATGAGCGTGTTTGCCAACGTGTTCAGATCGGCTCGATAAGACCGCAGATTGTTCAGGGAGTCAAAAAGACCCCTCAGTTCTCCCTGCGTGATGTGAATCGAGGTGGAGGTCCCTGTCAACGCATTATTCGCGACATCCAAAGTCGTGGGCAGCGGAATCGCTTGATAATCCTGAACTAAGGTATGTTCACCCACAAACACCATCACGGAGCCATCCTGGGCGTAACTCACGCGCGCGCCTGCCAATTGGCTTAAACGCGCCACCAGTTGGTCGCGCTGGTCCGTCAAGTCATTCGCGGGCGCGCTGGAAGCGGTTGCCGCCCGTATACGCTCATTGACCCGCGCTATTTCCGTTGCAATCTGGTTGATCTCACGAACCTTATTGACGGCGGTTTCCTGGAGTTGAGCGTCGGATACCCCCATATTCCGGTCCAAATCACGAAAGGTGGAGGTCATCGCGTTCAATCGTTGGATCACCGTCTGCCGAACGGTCAGGCTGTCAGGTCGGGTCGCCAGTTCACTAAAGGCATTGAATAGTTCTGTCATGCGCTGGCTCAATCCCTGTTCTGAAGGCTCATTGAAATAGCCCTCAATTTGGCGCAACTGCTGGTAGGCGGCGGTAAACCGCGATTGTTGAGAGGTGGAATAGTTGACTTGCTGTTCCAGCATCAGATCGCGAATGCGCTCGATTTGATGGGTCATCACGCCGGTGCCAGCAATCAGTCTTCCTCCTAACACCAATGGAGGAGTGCTTTGCATCACGGCGCGTTGGCGAGAATAGCCGGGCGTGTTAATGTTTGAGATGTTATGCCCTGTCACATTCAGCGCGTTCTGAAAAGAGCGCAGCGCGCGCGTCCCCAACTCGATGCCTAAAAAGCTGGACATATCTTAAGCCTCCGTATTCAACAGCAGCGCGGAACCGGACGCGTTGGAAGGGTGAGCGGTATAAGTCTCCTCTTCTTCGGTTCTCGCGATGATCGAGATGAGCGCGTGCGTATAATCCAACTCATCCAAAATCACAGGATAGCAAACCGCCATCAGGTTTTGGATCTCCAGTGTTCTTTCCCTCGCCTGCGCGCGCAATTGCTGCAATGCGGAGTCCGGGCTATTGGAGGGTAAGGGCGCGGCTTTGGATAGATTTTCCAGCGCAACCAAGGCAGGTTCCGCTTGCGCTTGGAGGCTCTCAATCTGATTCAAGTCGCGCGCTACCAGCGCATCGCGCCATTTTCTAAGCAGCGGCATCAACCGACGGCTTTCCGCGATCCAAGCTTGTAGATAGGCGGCATCTGTTTTGAATTGTGGGTTCATTGATCGTTCCTCTCTGCCATACCGTGGCTCTGCTCCGGACTTGCCTCTAACAGCGGATTCAACTGTTGATACAGAATCTCACCCAGCCCTAAGCCTCTTCCCTGCGTCAAATAATCCGCAAAATGCATATCGAACATATCGGTGTAGTTCATCGTGGTCTGCGAAGTGGGAACCGTCTGCTTCATCGCGCGCCAGAGTTGCAGCGCGAAGAAAGACTCGAACTGCTGGCAGGCGCGTTTGAGTTGAGCCGAGTCCTCTTGAGGCAGCCCGGTCGGGTTGATCTCGTTCAGCGACTCTTTGTTCTGGTTTCCCTCTGGAATGGAGGGCAGGTGAGGAAGTCCCCTGTTTTGTGGAAGGTCTGCGATTCTCATTATTGCACCACGATCTCCGCATAAAGCGCGCCCGCGCTCTTCAACGCCTGTAGAATCGCGATCAGGTCGCGGGGCGTAACCCCCAGCGCGTTCAACGCTTTCGCCAACGATTCGACTGACGCGCCTTCTGGAACCGCTATTAGGCGAGCCGTCTCCTCATCCACTTTAATCTCCGTTTTTGGCACAACCACTGTGTCCCCTCCACTGAAGGGGGGCGGTTGAGAAACTTTCGGCTTGGTCTCAATGCGAATTGAGAGACTGCCATGCGCGATGGCGATGGGCGCGATCTTGACATCCCCGTTCACCACGATCGTGCCGGTTCGCTCATTCACAATCACGCGAGCGGCGGCGTCTGGTTTCACTTTCAGCGTTTCCAATTGAGCGATCCAAGCCACCGGACTGTTTTGCGCTTGAGGGGGCATCTGAGCGCGCACGGTGCCGGGGTCCAACGCTTGCGCGGCGGCTCCCGGATATGCCTCTTGAATCGCTTGGGCGATACGGGAAGCGGTCGTGAAATCGGGTTGTTTCAGCTGGATAATGACGCTGCTATCTGCCTGCAAAAAGGCGGAAGGAACCTCGTTTTCTACCAGCGCGCCTTCAGGGATACGCCCCACCGTCGTATGGTTCTTTTGAACCTGATTTCCCCCCGCGCTGAAGTTAAACCCGCCTATCGACATCGGACCCTGCGCCACTGCATAGACACGCCCGTCTGCGCCGGTCAATGGCGTCTGAAGTAATGTCCCCCCTTGAAGCGAACGCGCATCGCCCAAGCTGGAGATCACGACATCCACCTTCGAACCCGCGCGCGCATAGGCAGGTAATTCCGCGGTTACCATGACCGCTGCCACATTCTTTACTTTTAGTTCTGAACTGGGAATGGTGATTCCGAACCGTTCCAGCATATTGGACATCGCCTGAGCGGTGAAAGGCGAACTCTTGCTGTCGCCCGTTCCCTCCAATCCCACCACCAGACCGTATCCAATCAGTTGGTTGGAGCGCGCTCCACGTAACGACGCGATATCCTTAATCCGAACCCCCATCGCAGACGGAGCGTTCTGGGCAAACATCCCGTATGCAAGTAAACCCGCTAAAATCGCTGTAATGATTTTCATATTTTTATAGGGAATTAAGTTAAAACAGTAGTTTGAACAGCTTCGTAATCAGACCCTCGCGCTGGCGGGAACCGACCGGACCCTTGCCTTCCAGCAAAATCTGCGCATCGGCTAAGTGAGTCGACAGCACTGTGTTATCCGCCCGGACATCCCGAACTCGGACATACCCAGCCAGTACTAATTTTTGCGCTTCCCCATTGATCTGCACACTGCGTGACCCTTCGATTCTTAAAATCCCTCCCGGTAGGGTTTCCACGACGCGCGCGCTCAGCCGGGTGGTCAAACTCCCGCTGCGCGTAGTGCTTCCGCTGCCGTTCATATCCATCCTGCCGCTTGCGCCCCATTCCGGCAAAATCGCCCTCAAGATCGGACCCAGCCCTGCCGTTGTGGAAGCCGACTCGTCTTTGCTGGTTTTGGTTTCCGCGCGCGCCGAGGCAGAGGTGCTTTCCAAAACAATAATGGTCAAGACATCGCCCATACGCCTTGCCTTGAAATCGGCAAAGAGCGATTCTGAGCGGTGGCTCCAAAGCGAACCACTGGGAACCTCCTCATGCGCAAGTGCCTCTTCAAGCACAAGCGGTTCTTCCACAGGCTGCGTTTGCGACCACAGCGACGCGATCAATCCGAAGCTGATAAGCCATCCCAATATCGGTTTCATAGTCTCATCTCCACCGTTTCTTTATCTAACACAATCGCGCGAATCATCTTTTTTGTCTCGGTCAAAAAAACCGGAATTTCGTCGCCTGCCGCGCCGCTGCCCCGCGCAACCCCCGTCGTTGTGATCATCACATCCTCTGAAACCGCTCTCACTGCCACTTGAGTTCCTGATTTGATTAGAATCGCGCGGCTCCGAGCAGGCGCTTGAAACAACAGCGTTATCCGCTGTAGAGCTTTGTCGCTCTGAGTAATCGCCACCGTGATACGCGCCTGCTCGCGCCCGATCTGCGGACTGCCCTCTAACTTCAATTCTATCTCACCTTCGGGCAGCGCAAGCGCATGGGGAGGTGTCTGCAGAACCCAATCCTCCGCTTCTAAGCCCAAAACCGCTCTTAACTGTTCTCTCGCGAAGTCGGTTAAACGACTGCTCTCCATCGTTTGGGAGCGTCGCTCAATCGTGATTTTGTCCGGCATGTTCAGCGAAACCTGCTGAAGAGGAATTTGGTGCTGGCGCAGGCGGGTGATGAGTTGTTGACGGGTGTAGGCGCGTTTCTGTCCCGGAACGGGCGACACACCCAATTCGAGGGTTTTCAGTTGCTCACACAGGCGCGTGTCTTGTCCTTGGATGCGCGCGATCTCGCCCAGAATCAGCTTTTTTCCGCTCACAGTCACCGAATCAGCGATCTGTATCTGCGCAAGCTCAGAAGAAACAACAAACCCAATCAAATAGACAATCCATAGCAGAAGTTTCATGCCAACAAGCGATTATCGGAAAACCCCCGTGATTTTTACAGGGTTCTAAATTGGGGATAGCGAGAGGCTTAAGTCCACGCCAATACTGTATCGACCTCTTGATGCTTTTTCCAATATCTCAGATTTGTAGAGCTAACTCGCGCGACGCATCCCATCCTCTTGGCTTGAGTATCAAAGCTGGGATGCTTAAGAAACCGGCGAATGAAACAGGCTACTTCATATTGGCCAGCATCGAGGCAAACCAAACAGTAACTCGTATGACATAGTTTTGGGCGGTAAAAACCGAGATCGCGAGTGAAAAATGTGATTGACTTCAAATCATAAAAAAAGAGGAATTATAGATTCATCTTTCATGCCTTGAAAGCCGATTTCATGGCCAATTTGGCTCACATGAATTCGCCAACTTCGAAGCATGAGGCGTTGGCTTTCCAGAATGTTTTCATCCAAAACGTTCATGGTTGAGTGGTGGAAACCGCTAACTCCGGCGCATGGTTTACCAACATCTCTCTTGCAAGTCGGACTGCTTCGGTAATCGCTTCTCGCGTTAGCGCGCCGCGCCATTCTTCAATAATCGCTTCCCAGTCCATACCGCTTGCCACCTGCTCAAGCACATCGGCAACCAAAATTCGAGTTCCTCGAAAAGTGGGTTTGCCATGACATATGGCAGGGTCTATCACAATAAAACGCCCAATGACTTGCATTTCCATAAGATACCTCTAAATGAATTATACCGGATAACAGTCGCGGCCGTTTTCTTTCAAAGCTTCACGTTCATAAGGCAGGAACTCACGCGCCGGTTGATAAATATTAAACCCTATCCCTTCTATGAGCATAAAAACGGAAAAACAGGAACAAAGGCGGGAGCAGATTCTGCAAGGCGCAGCCAAAGTGTTTGCCCGCAAAGGGTATCACGCCACCACGGTAGAAGAAATCGCGCGCGAACTGGGAATGACCAAAGCCAGTATCTATTACTATATCAACGACAAAAGCGATCTGTTGTACCAGCTCTACCGGCGCGCTATGGAACTGCTCTTGGACTCGCAAGCCGAAATCGCGCGCCGCGCCGTCACAGCCGACCTGCAGCTCAAAGCGATGATTGAAGAGTATGCGCGAATCGTCAGCGGTTCTCATGCCATGTTCAGTGTCGTCGTGCTGAGAGAGCATCACGCGCTGTCGCCCAAACGCCGGAAAGAGATCATTGCCATGCGCGATGAGTACGAAGCGAACCTGCGCGCCTGCATCGAGCAGGGCATTCAGGAAAGCACCTTTGAGCCGACCGATGTGAAAATGGCGGCTTATGTTGTGCTGGGCGCGTTAAACTGGATACCCACCTGGTATAACCCCAAAGGGGAGCGCGCGAAGGAAGAGATCGGCGCGATTTTTGCCGAAAGGCTGGTTCACGGGTTGATGAAACAAGGAGACCCTCATGGCTCAAAAAACTAAACGATTCGATCCGATTTTATGGGGAATCGCGCTGTTGCTGCTGTGTTTGCCCATTGGCTGGGCTTGGAACCTGACGGGGCGAATCATGTCGCCCAACCACTTCGACAATGCATCCGTTGCGGTTGCTCCCATACTCGCTGCTCCAGCCCCCCCTGCTGCTGTTGCCGCGCCGCCCCCTCCTGGCGCAATCCAAGGCGATCAAGTGACCATCCAAAAGACCAAAGAAGGGCATCGAGTCGAGATCAATATTCAACCGAATATGAATGAAAAGCTAAAAGAGGTCAAAATTACGCGATTAACGGTCGATGGCGTTTCTGCGTTACCCTCCAGCGCGCTGGTGTTGCAGCATTTTGCTAAGCGAAAGAAGACGGACCCGGTTCGAATCGCCTTTAACACCACCAAGTTGAAAGCAAAGAAGGGTGAGCAAGTGATGTGTGAATTTAGCTGCGAAGATCGATATGAAAGCGGCTTAACAACCTCCTTGTCAACAACTCTTCCCATCCAAGTAAAATAAGATGTACAAACCTGTTCCGTACCGCCCGCCCAAACGAACGCCTGAACAAGGCTTGGAAAGTCTGCGAGCCGATTATGAAACGGCCAAGACCCGCCGCACAACGCGCATGTTCTCGTCGGAGCCAGTGCCGCGCGAGCTGATTGAAGCCGCCATTCTTATTGCTGGAACCGCGCCCAGCGGCGCGCATCGCCAGCCCTGGTATTTTGTGGCGATTCAAGACCCCGAACTGAAACGGCAAATCAGGGAAGCCGCCGAAGAGGCGGAACGCGACTTCTATGAAAACCGCGCGCCGCAAGAGTGGTTAAACGCGCTCGCGCCGCTCGGGACCGACTTCCATAAAGAGCATATCACCACCGCGCCTTGGCTGATTGTGGTCTTTCGACAAGATTACGAACGGATGCCGGACGGCTCCCGCCTAAAAAACTACTACATGACCGAATCGGTAGGTATTGCGGTCGGTTTTCTGATCCAAGCCTTACATCGCGCCGGGCTTGCCTGCCTGACCCACACGCCCGCGCCAATGACCTTTCTGCGCGAAATTTGCGGTCGCCCCCTTCAAGAAAAACCCTTCATGATGATTCCAGTCGGCTATCCCGCAGAAGATTGTGTCGTGCCAGACCTCCAACGCAAACCGCTTCAGGACATCGCCGAGTTCCGCTAACCTTGTTCATTCCCCTCTGACAGGTATAATCTGTGTTTGTTGCAAAGGCTGCGAAAGTTTTTTGAGAGTCTACGCTTGAAACATAACTTTTGGAGACTGATGGGAAAACCTATGCCTAAACCGGTGTCGATCAAGGAACTGAAAATTGAAGGCTTCCTCTCAATAAAAGATGCGACAATAGCCTTTGAAAAACTGAACGTGTTGATTGGCGCGAATGGCTCAGGAAAATCCAATCTATTGAACTTTTTCCGCCTATTGAAGCATTTGGCGCAAGGTGAACTAAAAGAGTACGTTCAGCGTCTGGGCGGTGCGGATAAACTGCTGCATTATGGAAGAAAGCGAACAAACAGCCTTAAGGTTGATGTAACGTTCGATAGAAAACCTTCATCACATTCCGAATATGGAAACTCTT
Organism: Fimbriimonadia bacterium; assembly: GCA_026129765.1. Classification (GTDB taxonomy): domain Bacteria; phylum Armatimonadota; class Fimbriimonadia; order Fimbriimonadales; family GBS-DC; genus JAHCHP01. The sequence goes on from JAHCHP010000043.1 coordinate 7,487, forward strand.
ATTCATTTTTTATGCAGGCAGATAATGATGACAATCTTTTTTTCGCTCGCGAAACACTTGGATTTCATGACAAAAGGACCTATGACATACCTTATGAAGAAAGTACCGGTAGAGGTGGGTTTGAAAGCGCAATATCTAAACGCCACATCGACTCGCTTTTAGAAAGTAAATCCATGGCTTGGTATGTCTTAGATTGTCTAAATGCCTACCGAATTTATCATTTTCATGATACCAGCGAAGGCGCTAAAGTTAAACAAGCAGGTTACATTCATGATAACGCCGAATTCCATTCCGATGGGGGTAATTTGTCCGCATACTTGTATCGCCTGCGCGAAAAATTTCCTGCTTATTACCGTCAGATCGTGGATGCAATTCGCTTAACAAACCCTTACTTTGGCGATTTTGTGTTGGAACCTAACCGGTTGAGTCCTGAATCGATTCGATTGGAGTGGCGCGAAAGGCTATCCGAAACGATTTTCAGTCCTCATGCGCTGTCTGACGGAACCCTGCGTTTCATATGCCTCGCAACCCTTTTTTTACAGCCTCCAGACCTAATGCCTGCAGTTGCCCTGTTGGATGAACCGGAATTGGGACTTCATCCTTTCGCCATTCAGTTGCTTGCTGACATGATGAAAAGCGCGTCCAAAAGCATGCAAATCATTGCCGCGACCCAATCACCGATTCTGTTGAGTTGGTTTGCACCAAAGAATATTCTCGTGACAGAAAGAATTGAAGGAGCATCTCAGTTTAAGCGTCTGGACTTAAAAGCGATCAAGCCTTGGTTGGAGGAATACAGTCTTGGCGATATCTGGGAGAAGAACCTGATCGGAGGGCGTCCTAAATAATGACCGTTCATCAGATATTGGTTCTTGTGGAGGGACAAACTGAAGAACAATTTATCGCTAAGCTCATGCACCCCCGCTTCGAGAAATGTGGGGCTTACCTTCAGCCTATCATTCTTCAAACATCTCGAAGCAGTATTGGCGAGAAACGAAAAGGTGGGATCAGCAGTTACACAAAGATTAAAAAAGAGGTTCAGAAGCTACTTGGAAACAGCAAAGTGGATTTAATTACAACAATGATTGACTTTTATGGGTTACCCAACGACTTTCCAGGAAAACAATCCCTACAAGCCTCTATGACTGCATTAGATAAGGTCAACCATTTGCAACATGCCTTTGAAGAAGACATTGGTGATCTGCGCTTTAAGGCATTTTTAACGCTCCATGAATTTGAGGCGCTTCTTTTCTCGGATGTGGGTACGATGATTAATCTGTTGCAAAAAAATGCATATATAAACAGGCTGTCTTCTCTGCAAGGCTTGGGATCGCCAGAGTCGATCAATTTGGATGACCCACCCGCAAAACGAGTTAGGCGGGCGGTTCCAGAATACATAAAGACATTGGATGGACTGCGTATTTCAGAGCAGATCGGTTTAGATAAAATTAGGTTAAACTGCCCACATTTCGACAAATGGGTGACAAGCTTGGAAAATCGATTTTGTCGTTAAAGTTGCTCTCTAACTACCGGCAGGTATAATCCTGAAGGAGGTTAAGATGGCGTATATTGATGATATTTTTGCAAGACAAATCTTAGATTCGCGAGGGAATCCCACGATTGAGGTCGAGGTCGGACTGACCGATGGTTCCTTTGCGCGGGCAGCGGTGCCTTCGGGCGCATCGACCGGAGCGCACGAAGCGGTCGAACTGCGCGATGGCGACAACAGCTACTATTTAGGAAAGGGCGTGTTAACCGCAGTAGAGAATGTGAATGAAAAAATCGCGCCGGAATTAGAAGGATTCGACGCGCTGGATCAGCGCGGAGTCGATGAGACCCTTATCATGATGGACGGGACCGAAAATAAAGCCGCGTTAGGAGCCAACGCGATCTTAGGGGTCTCATTGGCGGTCGCCAAAGCCGCCGCTGTTTCGTGTGGGTTGCCTTTCTATCGATATATTGGCGGCGCGGATGCCCATTTGCTGCCCGTTCCTATGATGAATGTCTTGAATGGCGGCAAACATGCAGAAGGTGGCGCGGATTTCCAAGAATTCATGATTATGCCGGTCAAAGCGGACAATTTCGCGGAAGCGCTCAGAATGGGGTCCGAGGTGTACCATCACCTGAAAAAAGTGCTACATAAGCGCGGTCTCAGCACAACCGTGGGCGATGAGGGCGGTTTCGCTCCGGCGGTCAAGAGCGCGGCAGAAGCGTTAGATTTATTGGTGGAAGCGGTCGAGGGCAGCGGCTACGAATTGGGCGAGGATATCACGTTCGCGCTGGATACGGCGTCGACCGAACTGTATGAGAATGGGCAGTATCACCTGAAAGCGGAGGGCAAAACACTCTCGTCTTCAGAAATGGTGGAACTGTTTAGCTGGCTGGTGGATCGATACCCGATTAGCTCCATTGAAGACGGTTTGGCAGAGGATGACTGGGACGGATGGGCAGAACTCACCGACGCGCTGGGCGGGCATGTGCAGCTCGTGGGAGACGACCTGTTTGTGACGAATGTGGAGCGATTAGTGCAAGGTATCGAGCGAGGCTGTGCCAACAGTATCCTGATCAAAGTGAATCAAATTGGAACCTTGACCGAAACGATTAACGCCGTTCATTTGGCGCACCGGCTCGGCTACACCGCCGTTATGTCGCACCGGTCCGGCGAAACGGAGGACACCACCATCGCCGATCTGGCAGTCGCTCTGCAAACGGGTCAAATCAAAACGGGCGCGCCATGCCGGTCTGACCGAGTCGCGAAGTATAACCAATTGCTTCGAATCGAGGAACATCTCGGCGCATCGGGATTGTACGCTGGCATGAAGCTTTGACCGATGAAAATGCGAGAAACCATGCGAAGAACAAAAATAGTCTGTACCTTGGGACCTGCGGTCGCCTCCGAAGAGATGATTATGTCGCTGGCGAAATCGGGTATGAATGTCGCTCGGATCAACACTGCGCATGGCGATTGGCAGACCCGCAACCGCTGGATCGCTTGGGTTCGCAACGCCGAAAAAGAGATCGGCAGCCCCATCGGCATCTTGCTCGATTTGTCGGGTCCCAAGATTCGGCTGGGAACGATCCCAGATCCCTTTGAAGCGGAAGAGGGTCAAGAATTCGCTTTTCATCCCGGCGATCAAGCCTCCGAAGCGGGGTTGCCGCTGCCCGTTCGCGAAGTATTCGAAGCTGCGCGCGCCGGTGATCGTATCCTGCTGGACGATGGCAGTGTGGAATTGGAAATCGTCCAGCGTGAGGAAGAGCGAATCACGGTTCGGGTCTTAGAGGGAGGGACAATCCGCTCCAATCGCGGCGTTACGCTGATTGGGCGTTCGCTGCCTTTACCCTCCATGACCCCGAAAGATGAAGAAGACCTGTTGGAAGGGATTGAGGCGGGAATCGACTGGATCGCGCTCTCTTTTGTGCGCAGCCAGACCGATATCTTCAACCTGCGCTCACGCCTTCGCTACCATAAATTGGACATTCCCATCATCGCGAAAATCGAACAAAAAGAGGCGTTAAACGAGTTGGACGAGATCATCAAAGCCTCCGATGGGATTATGGTGGCGCGCGGCGACTTGGGCGTGCAGGTCGACTTGGCAGAAGTGCCTTTGCTTCAAAAAAGGATCATCGATGCTTGCAACGCGCAGGTCAAGCCGGTCATTACGGCAACCCAAATGTTGGAAAGCATGATGACCAACGGAAGACCCACGCGCGCGGAGGTGACAGATGTCGCCAACGCGATTATGGACGGCACCGACGCCGTTATGCTCTCTGGAGAAACTGCGGTGGGGCAGTACCCTCTACAGGCAGTTCGGTGGATGGCGAGAATTGCGGAACGCGCGGAACAGTCGCTCGATTATACACGCCTGCTCTCCAAGTTCCAATCCTTGCGCGACGGCACAACGACCGAAGCGGTCGCGCATGCGGCATGTTCGGTGGCGCATACGGTCAAAGCCAAAGCGATTTTGACGGCAACCAGTTCTGGGGGAACGCCACGCTGGGTTTCGCACTTCCGACCGAAGCCGCCCATCTTGGCAGCAACCCCTCACCTGTCGGTCTATCGTCGAATGAGCCTGTTCTGGGGGGTTCATCCCATGCTGCTGGAACCAGTTTACAGCACCGATGAGATGACCGAAGCGGTCTTGAGCGCAGCCCTGCAAATCAAACAGGTCGGCAATGGCGATCTGGTGGTTCTGACTGCGGGGGTCCCTGTGAATGTGGCGGGCAATACTAATCTGATTCAGGTGATCAAAATCCAGTGAAACGCGCGGCAGAGTTCGATCCGATCTATCAACAGCGCAGGTTGGTTGTTGCCCGCTTGGAGCGCGCTTTTGCGCTGGCGGATTATCCACGCGAACCGATTGCGCTGATGCGTGTCGGAGCCGATGAAACCACCGAGACATTCGCGCTGTTTGGCGCGCCTGCCGACATAGAACGGTATTTGACGCGAGCGCAAGCGGCGGGTCAGGCAGTCATTGTGGCAGACCTGACCTTCGAGGTGTGAGGCGCGCGCATGACATTCCAAGACCCTTATGCCGCGCAACGCGAGCAACTGGCGCAGACGATTCGCGAAAAGGGACTGCGCGATTTAGCGGTCTTAGACGCGATACGCGAAACGCCGCGTCATCTCTTTGTGCCGGAAGATCAACGCGAACGCGCCTATGACGATAACGCGCTGCCAATAGGCGAAAATCAAACGATTTCACAGCCCTCACTGGTCGCGCTGATGACCTCGCTTCTCTCGTTGAACCCCAATGATTGCGCGCTGGAAATTGGCACCGGTTCCGGTTATCAAACTGCCATTCTTGCGCGTCTATGTCGGCAGGTGGTTTCTATTGAGCGGATAGAAACGTTATCCCTGCGGGCGCAGGCGATCCATCAGCAGCTCGGCTTAGAGAACATCTTGCATGTCGTTGGGGATGGCACGTTGGGGTATCCCGCGCTTGCGCCCTATAAGGGCATAATTGTGACCGCAGGCGCAACTGAAATCATCCCGCCGCCCCTCTTGGAACAGCTCTCTTCTGAAGAGGGACACATGGCGCTTCCTTTGGGCGACAGGGAAAGTCAATGGCTCACGCTCGTGGTCAAGCGCGGAGAGAGTCTTTTCATGCGCCGCTATGGACAGTGTATGTTCGTTCCTTTACTGGGCGAATACGGCTGGTGAGTATCTGTTTACTGAAGGTTCGGCAAGAAGCACATTGAAGTACGCGGTGTTTCACGCATGCGTAGGAGATATTGAAGACAAGCGATTTCGAGGGATTTCATAGCGACGCCCCTAAAAAATCGTTGGTTTTCCTTAAGGTCTCTATAATTTCTCCATTGACATCATAGAAGCGTACCGGATCATTCACACAATACCCGTAAGCGTTGAGTGTCAACGGCGCAAACACACTGCCCACCTGCGGATCATATCACCGAACGCCCACCTTCTGCAATCCGCCGGTGTTCGTCTCGCTCCGATAGCCCCAGTCGTCGTTCCAGCCGACCACTGGGATTGTACCTGAAATCAGGTCGCCAAACGCATCATTCACCGGTCCCGAGATTCGGTTGCCACCCCCGTCGCTCGTGTGGGTCAGGTCGCCTCGCCAGTTCCAATACTGGAAGTCGTCGCCGCGTTGGATCCGTCCTGCGCCGTAAGCGTGGGAAGTCCACTGGTTGCCGACTTTCTCTGCCATCATCGTGTTCCCTGAATACAGATACTCACGAGTGAGGCTGCTCACATGGTCGACGGTCTTGATACGCCGACCCAGACCGTCATATTCATACTCCACCGACTCTTCCACGCCGTCTTGCTGTATCTCAACGAGTTGGTTCTGGGAGTCGTAGGTCATATACCAGGTCTGTCCATTCGCCCGGCGCGTCGGACAGACCGTCGCGCAGATGTCAAAAGCGTTCGCATCAGAGTTCAGCCTCCCGTGATAGATTAAGGTGAAAACACTTGACTTCCACGACTGAAGCTACAGCTCACAACGGCTGATTTGATTCAAACATACCTGATGTTTTTTGGTTTTGTCAAGAGGGGAGCGCATGATTTTTGATTTTTTGTTAAAAAAGTGGTGTGAAGAGGGGGAGAGTTGGCAGGATGGTAGGGGCGCACCTGTGTGTGCGCCCTCTGGTTGCAGGAAAACCAGCCCGTTGCCCCCTCCGTTGGGTTCCTCCGCAAGCAGGGAAACCGCTTTGTCAGGCATGCCTCATCCAAAGCAACAGCAGACCCATTCGCTTCGCTCAGGGTGACAGACTTGTAGGGGCGCGTGTGTGTGTGCGCCCTCCATTGGGGCAACCACAGGGGGATTGCCCCTACGTTTGGCGATTGAGTTGCTGAAGGGTGACTTTGCCAGTCTTCGGCGCGAATTCATTCGCGGCTTCTTAACCTCTACCATTTAGCACACCAAGAGAATCATACAGCAGCGGGTTCAATTCGCTGGCGGCGACTTCGCCCGGCTTTTGACCCGGATGAAAGGTAGCTAAATCTTGTTCTCGGTTCCGATTGTCTGGCTCCATCAGGCGCGTGCCATCAGGATAGTAGATAATGGTCATCACCTCGCGCATCTGTTCGCTCTGGTTGCCCTCCGCAGAATGAAGAATGAGCCCTGAATGGAAGGTCGCATCGCCCGCTCGAAGGTCATACCGATTTACTGGGTACTGTTTTTCTTGCAGGAACTGCTCAAAGAAATCGTGGGTCTCGGTGGAGATAGGCAAATCACCGATATAGCCCTCCTTTTGCGAACCGCAAGCGAAATTCATCGAGCCCATCGAAGCGTTTACATCCACGAGCGGCATCCAAAGGGTAAGGGTGTTGTCAGTGTCTAAGGGCCAGTAATGTTGATCTTGGTGCCAGGGGGTGGGTTTGCCGCCCGGTTCTTTGAAGAGCGCTTGGTCGTGGTAAAGGCGCACGGCGGACACGCCCATGAGTTCCGTCGCCAACTTTGCCAAGCGGCGCGCAAAGACAAAGGCTCTTGCCTGTTCATCTTGGCGCCAGAGATTGGCGACTTGCACAAAGTACCGGCGGTAGCCTTCTTGTCCAGGCACGATGCCGCGCGCCTCCGCCGCTTTGTCGACCGCCTGCGCGATGACCGGGCGATAGGCAGCGATCTCTTTTGAAGAAAGGACTCCTGGCAGGTAGAGGTGTCCTTCGGTTCGGTACTGTTCGATTTGCTCGCGTGTGAGCGCATAATCAGAGTCTAAGGGCGGTAAGTCCATTGTTTCTCGGTCTCCTTGATAGAATCACGTTCTGCGTCACCTGCGCGATTCCTTCCCGCCCTCAGTTTCTCTATGTTTTTATACAGGACTCACCAGTCCGGCGCCTGTGACTAAGTTGTCGTCGTTGGTGTCCAGCGCGCGCATGACGCTTCCATCGGCGCGGCTAACGATCAGTTCACTGAGCCCTGCACCGCCCACAAACGCGACCCAATCGCCGTTGGGCGACAAGGAAGGATTATGGCATTGATCGATGCGCGCAGGCACGTTCTGGAGCGAGGAACCATCCAGCGTCGCGATCCAAAGTGGAGACCGCGATTCGATTCCCGAAGTACCGGTCAAACCATAGGCGGTAAAGATCAGCGCGCTGCCATCCGCAGAGTATCGCGGATAGGCTTTAGAGAAGGCAGGCAGCCCCTTCAGCCAGTTCAACTCGCGCGCTTGCCCGCTCCGCAACGAGATTTCAACCAGCTTTCCTTCGCGAAGCGCGAGCAGACGTTCGCCGGACGGGTGAAAGCCATAACAATCGGAGGCTTCCAACACGCGCTCTATTTTCCCGCTGAGAACATTCACCAACGCAACGCGAGTGCCCTTGCCGCTGAGGTGGAGACGCGCCGCAATCTGCCGGTTGTCCGGCGACCAAGCGTACAATCCCTCTAAACGCCAGCGATTCTTAATCCTCCGATCTTGATCCTGTATCTTCAAAGGGCGCAGACGGGAACCATTGGCATCAATGACCCATATCGCGCCTCTATGTCCTTTTTTCACACCTTCCGGGCTATTCGCGACATAGAAAGCGATGCGTTTTCCGTCGCCTGACCATTGAGGATTGACATCAAAACGCGGGCGTCCCACATCCAACAATTCGGTGATAGGCGCATTGGGATAGAGGCGTTTCATGCCGCTCCCGTCCCGGCGCATTTTGTAGATGTTGACTTCGTTAAAGCCCGAATAGATGGAGACCTCTTTGGCGAACAAGAGCCAGTCGCCCTTGGGATTCCACTGCAGGCTGTGAATCATGGGATGCGCCTCGTGTTTCGAACGAGATGGCTCCAGTGATTCAGATGAAGGCTTGAGTGGCAGGTTGGGGGGCATCCGGTTGGATGCAAGCATACCCGAGATGACGGCTACGCCCAACAGAACAGTGACACGCGCTGCGCTTTCAAAGATTTTCATTTAGCTCCCTCCAACGGGGGTGAGGACCTGACATCAAGAAAAATCAAAGAAATCAAACAAAACGCATGGAAAATAATGAGACCCGCAGACAGCGTTTTGCAGGTCTCACTCACTCTACATGAAGTTAATACGCCTTAAGGCAGGTAAAAGTTTCTGGGTTTTTTGGAGGCAGGTGCCTTGGCTGCGCTCGGCATGACAAGGAGGTTGTGTAGGGGCAACCCCCTGTGGTTGCCCGATCAGAGGGCGCACACACACAGGCGCGCCCCTACAAGTCTGTCACCCTGAGCGCAGCGAATGGGTCTGCTGTTGCTTAGGGCAAAAGATGGGTTCCCGCGTTCGCTGGAATGACGGGTTTGTCTGATTGTAGCCCCAAAATAAAAGTCTTATGCGGTTTGATTACTCTTTCGGGTAGACACATAGGTCTACTTTTACAATCCTAAATGCGTCTCTGCGACTTTGCGTCCTTGCGTTTCTGTCTTGAGTCGCAGTAGGGCGACTTTGCCGCTTATCGGCGGTAATTCATTCGCGGTTTCACTCCCCTCCGGTGGGTTCGGATGCTTCGGAGGCTTCTTGAATCACCTCGACACTCATAGTATCTACCGGCACACTCAGGAAGTCGGCTTCGCCGTAGGAGAAGTAAAGCATGCGCTCGATGATGATTTTTAAGGTCGTGGCGACAGGCACCGCCAGCAGCATGCCCCAAATGCCCATCGTTTGCGCGCCCACTAAGATCGCGAACATACTTGCCAGCGGGTTTAAGCCAACCGCATCGCCCAGCACGCGCGGCGTGATAATCATATCGAAAGCGACATTCATCGCCGCGCCGCACAACACGATCACAATCGCATGAACCGGCGGACTGAGCGGAATGGCAAATAGCAGGGGATGGGCAGGACCCAACACATAGGTGAAACCGCCAGAGAGCAGCGCGGTGAGGGCAGCACCCACATACGGCACGGGATAAAGCACGCCTGCCAACGCGCCCACCAAAACCGGGTTCGGGACGCCCAACAGCCAGAACACGATTCCGCTAGTCGTGCCATAGAGCAGCGCAACCGTGACCAATCCGCGCAGATAGCGCAAGAAGACGCGACCAATCTCGTCTAACAAGGCGCTAACCGCCATGCGCTGTCCGGGCGGGATCAGGAATAGAAAAGCGCGTTGGATATTGTCCATCTCCAAGAGGAAAAGATAGGTGATCAGCGGGATTAAGATGAGCCAAAGAATTTTAGAGAGCAGCCCCAAAAACACATTCAGAACGCTTTGCAGCAGGTCGGCGGAACGCGCTTTGACCGGCGCAGCCACCCGCTGGTCAAAGATTTTGCGAATCTCTTTTGCCAACGCTTTCGGTTCGGCGGGCAACCCCATCTGTTTTAACAGACCTTCATTGCGCTTCACTAAGTGTTCCCGGCTCTGGAGTTCTGACTCAATACGTCCCTCCATGTTTTGCGCGAATTCCTGGATGCGCGTAATAAACTTGTTTTGTGAGGCAGGCGCAGCGCTTTGAGGAAGGGTCTGGGGTGGGACAGGTTCGCCAGTTTCGAGAGGGGGGGCGCCGGTCTCCGACGAGCCGAAGGCGGGTTCGAAAGGCGTTTCTGGACTGGGAGAAACCTCCTCTGTGGGTTCACTGGAGACCGAGGGGCTCATCCCAGCGTTGGGGACGGTTGAGTCTGTGGGTGGCGGAGGCGACTCTGACTCGCTGCTGGAGGTGTCTGGCGGGGCAGCATTGG
>JAHCHP010000044.1 GCA_026129765.1 Fimbriimonadia bacterium
CTGCCGTATGGGGAGATTCACTCATGTTTTGCTTCAATCCTTACCTCAATTCCGCAACGGTTTGCCGGTTTCCAGCATGGCTTGGATGCGGGCGCGGCTCGCTTCGGTGCCGCAGAGGAAAACAAACGCCTCACGCTCCAGTTCATGCAGGAAATCTTCCGAGACCAGCGCTGCGCTCTTCATATTGCCGCCGGTCATAATGCCGGCGATTTTGGAGGCGATGAGATGGTCATGATCGCTGATTTGCCCTGCCGAACGCATCCAATCCACTTCCATCATTAAGCGCGCATACCCTCCCTCACCCAATGCCAGGATCTGCGGTTTCGGGGGTGGTTGATAGCCTGCCTCTGCCAGGGCAAGCGCGAGCGTTTTGGCTTCAAACAACAAGCGGTCGATGTTCCAACAGACATTTTCGCAATCGCGCAGGAAGCCCATGCGTTTTGCCTCAAAGGCGTTATTGGAGCGTTTGCCCATCGCCAAGGTCTGGAAATAGGCTTTCAGTCTTGGTAGCGGGTCTTCGTCCGGTTGCAAGTTCGCGGTAGCGCGCCCGGTCATAATCGTTGTGCCTCCGCCCGCAGGCAGCAAACCCACAAGGGCTTCGGGCAATCCAATGCCGCTCTCCACGTGCGCATGAACACAAGCGCACGGCAACATAATCTCACAGCCGCCGCCCAGCGCGTAGCCATGCACCGCCGCGACGACCGGCACTTGAGCATATTTCATCCGCATGCTCAACCGCTGGAGCAGGTCTAAGCCGCCCTCCATATGGCTCCAGCTGTTCTGGTCGATATATTCCAAGAATAGTTTCAGGTTGAAGCCCGCGGAGTACATATTGCCCTGATTACCGATCACCAGCGCCTTGAACTCTTGCTCGGCGCGCTCGATGACCTCAAACGCGGTCTGCATCAGTCGAGGAGTCAAGACTGCCGCTTTTGTTCGCAGCTCTAAGCAAAGCGCGCCGTCGCCGATATCTATCGCGCGCAAATCCTCGGTCTCCATCACCGTTTTGCCCGATTCCGCCAAATCACTGAGCGAAATTCTATCGGCTCGCAGGGACAGTTCCACATGAACCCCGCCCTCATTGCTCATCTGTAGCGCGTATCGTTTGCCCTCCTTCACCGCGTAAAAGCCGGGCGTCGCCGCCGATAGAAGCGCGTGGATCGCCTGCGAAACTGTCTCAGCAGATGCCTCGTCTTCGGTTAAGCCACTCAGAGGGCTTACTGCCAAATCCGCGCCCGCCGCTTTCAGCAGGTCTAAGGTGGCGAACGGTCCTGTCTGCCAGTTAAAGCCCAATTCCATCGCTTGGTCAATGGAAGGCAGATCGTAGGCGACTTCCGGCGCGATCCATGCCGCGTAGAAAATGGGGGTCAGAAAGGCTTCGCGCATAAATGCCCCGTAAGGGGCGGGCAGCCCCAGCAGCGTTTTCAGTCGCTCGCCCAACGGAGCCTTTGCGAGGGCGGCATCGATAGGCAACTGTGGTTCGATTTTGGGGCGATAGTCACCGGTCGCAAAATCAAGCGTGAAAATCTGTTTGCCTTCGCGCTTATAGAAGCCTGCGCCTGTCTTTTCGCCCAACCGCCCTGAATCGACCAGCGCCTGCCAAAGCGAAGGCATCTGTAAGCTCTGAACAAAGAGGTCGTCCGGCAGGCGCGCTTGCTGGTTTTGCAAAATGTTATGCGAGATGTCTAAGCCTACTAAGTCCGCCAAGCGGAACACGCCCGACCGGGGTCTGCCCGACAGCGTTCCCAACAACAGGTCTGCCTCTTCCGGCTGAATCCCATGACGTATCGCGCTGTTGAGAGCGATCATCATCGACAAGACTCCGATTCGGGTCGTGATGAAGCCGGGTCGGTCTTTTGCGATTACCACCCGTTTGCCTAACCGCTGTTCGGCAAAAGCGTTAAAGCCTTCGACCAACGCCGGGTCGGTCTGATCGGTAGGAATGACTTCTAAGAGGCGCATGGGGCGCGGCGGGTTGAAAAAGTGTGTGCCTAAGAACCGCTTGCGCGCTTCAGGGGGGAGGTGGCTCGACATCTCATCGATTCCCAAACCTGAGGTGTTGCTGCTCAAAAGCGCATTGGGATGGGCATGCGCCACCACTTCCGACCAGAGCGCGCGCTTGGCGTCGACCTGTTCGATAATCGCTTCCAAAATCCAGTCGGCATCTTTGACTGCCCCTGCGAGATCCGTCTCTACATTACCGGGTTTTATGCGCTGCGCATGCTCTGGCAGAAAAAAGACACCGCCTTTCACACCTTTATCTATCGCTGCTTGCGCCAGGTTCTCTTTGTCCAGTAATGTCACGCGCCATCCCGCGCTTGCCATCAAAGCGGCAATGCCGCTGCCCATAGTGCCTGCGCCGAACACGACGATGTGTCCGGTCCTTGAATTTGCGTTGATCATGGTCGTTCTATCTATCTCCTTCTGCCTAAAATCGTCTGACTCGGTCCCCCAATTCTTCATAGGTGACGCGCACAAAATAGTCGCCTTCCGCATAGGCTCCCACCGCGTAAGGTTCAAAAATCCAGGTGATACCTGTCGGCGTCAGCACGAACTGCTCCAACTGACTGGGCTGCAGTTCTGTCATCGGGTCGGCTCCTCGCTGCCGTTTGATCGCGTTTAGTTTCGTCAACACGATCTGCTCAATCTCTTTGAGGGGAACTCCGCGCGCCATCACATCGCGCAGTTTCAGAAGCCTTGCTTCCCGGTCCACGATACTCACATTGACGGTGTGGTAGAAACGGTTGGAGTGCGCGCCCCCAGAGTATTCATCCTGACTTAAATAGCCGGCAATCAGGCTTTCGCGATGGATGGATATCGTGGGTTTGACTGTCAGCGAGTATGCCCCGGTCGGTTTTCCCGACTGTTTCAAGTATTTGACCGGTTGGTTCATAAAAGAGTCGAAACTTTTTTTAGCGCGTTGGTGAAATTCCCGGTTCGCCACGACGCCGGCGGGCGCAGCGGCTGGGAAAATGGGATAGGAGACTTTCGCTTCCCACCAGCCTTCCTTTTTATTGGTGAACTTGCCGAACCGGGGGGGATCGACGGTTCGAGACGATTGGCTGTTCAGCCATGCGAATGCGTTGCCCAGACCGATGGCGATAGTCGCCGCAATGAGAAAAAATGTTAAGTGTTGTTTCAAAATGAACCTCCAACTGGATAGGGGGTCTTTTTTTTGGAGAGCCCCCTCCGTAAGGTTTCCCTTTCATTTAGGGAAAACTAACCTGCCTTCCACTCCCACGAACACAGGAATTTAGACTCTGAAACAACAGATTCTTCGCTTCGCTCAGAATGACAGGGGGCAAAGACTGCCTGTTATGTCATGCCGAACGGAGCCGAGGCATCTGCTGTTTGACTTTTCAGACACTTTCCTACGTATCTGCCTTTGAAAAGGCCCCTCCTTATGGCTTCCCTCTAAACAAGGGAACACGGAATTTTGTTGCCTTCTTACGGATACATGAAGTATACCTACCTGCGCGCTCCGGCAGGAAAAGACGCCTCTTTTCCGAACCCTATCAGCGAGATGAAAAAGTTTCGCGCGCATTCCTTGACCGTGAATTATTTGATGGAGCCTTTAGGCATCGAACGCGATGCCCTGCGCTTCGCTTGGAAAATGTCCCATGTTCGCCGGGGCGTTAGACAACACGCCTACCAGATTCAGGTAGCGAGTTCTTTGGAGCAGTTGCAAAACGACCGTCTTGACTTGTGGGATTCGGGGCAAGTGGTCTCTTCACTATGCGCTCATATCTCGTATGAGGGCGCGCCCTTGCAAAGTCGAACGACTTATTTTTGGCGGGTTCGGTTATGGGAAAATGAGGATCAAGCGTCCGATTGGAGCGCGGCGGCTTCTTTTGAGACCACTCTGGACGAATCGGAATGGCGCGCCGCCTGGATTGCGCCTTCGGTTTCCTCAGGCGAAAAAGCCGTAGGGGTTTGCCGTGATCCGGTTCATCGTCCGCCTTCGGACCTCAGCCCCTTAATGCGCAAACGGTTCACACTGGAAAAACCGGTGCAGAGGGCACGCGCTTATGTCACGGGCTTGGGCTATTACGAGCTGTTTCTGAACGGGAAAAAGGTGGGCGACCATGTGTTAGATCCGCCCTATACCACCTACCAAAAGCGTATTTACTACAGCGTTAATGATGTAACGACGATGCTGAAACAGGGCGCGAACTGTGTGGGCGCGATGATTGGGCAGGGATGGTGGCAGGGACCGCCCGCGCTGTTATGTCAAATCGAAATTCTGTTTGAGGATGGCGAGCGCAGGCACATAGTCTCAGGAACGGATTGGGAATGGGCGCGCGGACCGGTGACAGAAAACTCGCTGTATGGGGGAGAAACTTACGATGCGCGCTTGGAGATACCACGCTGGTGTCATCCCGCTGAAAACCCCAAACGCGACTCGCGCTGGAGCCGCGTGAAAAAGGCGCGCATGCCCCGCGCAAAACTGCTGCCGCAAACGATGCCGCCCATCCGAGTGACCCAGATTTTGCCCGCCCAAACATTCTCTGAGACGAAACCCGGACATTACATCATCGATTTTGGACAGAATTACAGCGGGTGGTGTCGTCTGAGATTGCGCGCGCCTCAAGGAACTCGAATCACATTGAAGCATGCGGAACTGCTCTATCCCGACGGAACCTTAAACCCGGAAAACCTGCGCAGCGCAAAGGCAACCGATCTCTATATCGCCAAAGGCGCGAGCGAAGAGGTGTATGCGCCTCGCTTCACGTATCACGGGTTTCGCTATGTACAGGTTTCGGTGGAGAATGAAGCAGGCGAGCCGATTGCCCTGCAGTTGCATTCCTCCAGTTCGGAATGGCAGATGACAGGCGATTCGATACGCCTTTCGCTCATAGGCGAAGTGGTTCATACAGGCTTCCAGTCGCGCGGGCATTTTGAATGTTCCAACAGTCTGCTGAACCAAATTCATCGGAATTCGCAATGGGGCTTCCGTACCAATTATCATGCGGTTCCGACCGACTGCCCCCAGCGCGATGAGCGGCAGGGCTGGATGGGCGACGCGCAGATGACGGCAGAGATGGCTCTCTATAACTTCACGATCGAGAGCGCGTATGTCAAGTTCTTGAGGGACATTCAGGATGCGCAGGGCAAAGATGGCAGCGTGCCGGATACCGTGCCGTTTGTGTGGGGAACACAGGCGGGAGACCCGATGTGGTCGGGAGCATACCCTTTTATTGTATGGGATATGTACCGGTTCACGGGCGATAAGTCGTTGCTTCGAGAACATTATGCAGGTTTGAAGCGTTACGTCGATTCGCTGACTCGCGAGGCGAAAGACGGGATTTTGAGGCGCAGCAATTACGGCGACTGGGTGAGTGTGGAACCGACCCCGAAAGAACTGATCTCGACGGGAGCCTACCTGCTGAGCGCGCGCGCGGTGGAAGCGGCTGCCGCGCTGTTGGATGAGGAGCGGGATGTGTTGAAGTATCGCGCCTTGTGCCGCAAAATCGCAAAGGCGTTCCATCGCGAGTTCTACGATACAGAGACAGAACAGTATGGCAATGGCAGTCAATTTTCCAATGCATTCCCGCTCTATTTGCAAGTTGTTCCGTCCGACCTTCGCGACACGATTATTCAAAAATTGACCGGCACGATTACAGAGCGTGACAACGGTCATCTAAGCACCGGTTTCATCGGCACGCGCTACCTATTGGATACGCTGACGCAGATCGGGCGAGTCGATTTGGCTTATCATATGACCGCCACCGATTCTTATCCGGGCTGGGGCTACACGATTCTGAACGGCGCGACCACGATTTGGGAGTTGTGGAAACTGGAAACGGGACCAGGCATGAACTCGCACAATCATCCCGCGTTTGGCTTGGTAAGCGGTTGGTTTTATAGTACGCTGGCGGGCTTGCGACCCGATCCGGTTCATCCCGGCGGCGAGAAGTTTTTGATCAAGCCTCATGTGTCGGGTGATTTGAGTTGGGCAGAAGCCTCGTTCGATTCGATGCGGGGTGAGGTGGCGGTTCGCTGGGAGCGCGAGGTGGGCGGTTTAACACTGTTGGCGCGTATTCCCGCCAACAGTTTCGCGGAAGTGTGGGTTCCGACGATCGGTCTTTCCGAACCTCAGGTATTTGAAAATGGCAAGATTATTTGGCGTACAGGACAGTTTCTGCCGGTGTCGCCGGGCGTGAAGAACGGAGTCGCGCGCGGGGAATGGATTGCTTTTGAGGTGGACAGCGGCGAATATCATTTTGAAATCTTGCGCGGCTGAGCAGATGGAAAGAACGCAATGGGTTTGGAAGGGCGCACCTGTGTATCTACCGGACATTGGAGGGCGCACACACAGGTGCGCCCTCCAATGTCATGCCGAGCGTAGCCGAGGGATCTGCTTTTTTGATATTGGCGACTGAAGTCGCTCTCAGGACTACGCAAAGTCGCCCTACGGCGACTCACAATTGGTCACAGGCTTGTTCTATAATCGCGTATGTCACAAACAGCGTACTCTGATGATACAGGGCATTGAGCAGTTCCTTCGCTCGAGCTACATCTATGATTTGCGTTCGGCAAGCCCGAACAATGATTCCTAACGAACCAACGGGAGTGTAACCCAAACGCCTTGCTTGCTTACGGACAGCCAAATCATCGGTCAGAAGTAAAGGGCAATTGAGCGATTTACATAAGAACAAGCATTCCTGATCTGCCTTTTGCAGATGTTGCAACGAGTGAAGATGGATGAATTTTTTCAATCGATGGACATTCACCGTTTCCAAGCTGATGTTGCCCAACGCGAGAATATCTGCCTCAGGCACTCGATGAGCTTCAACGGTTTCTCTCCAAACGGCCGCAGGCACATAGAGCGATTGAAAGAGACGTAAGAACAACAGAGAATCGACTTCATAAAGATGGATAACGGGTCCCGCATCACAAACCGCCTTCTCTACCCGTTCATTGCCCACTCGATATCCTCCTTGGCTGCCTGCGATTGGCGTTCTGCCAATTCTACATAGTCGATACCAATTTCTTCGATGGCTGCCTCACGCGACATCTCTCCGTGAAGATAGCGCGACAAAATCCATTCGCGCCACAGCTGGCGCAAACCGACTTGAATCGCGCGCGCCGTAATTTCCGGTTCAGTCAGTTGGGTTGCCTGAGATAAAGATTTGAGTAAGTCACTTTCTAATTTCATCGTTCTCAATATAAGTCTACCTCATGACATTTGCGATGAATTGCGCCCCTACAGAAGTGTCCATCAATGCGCTTCGCAAGAAAGCAATCCGAACATGCCTGTCTTTCCTGTATTCCCGTTTGTGGGAATGATGGCGGGTTATCATTTGCTTTCGGATAACTCCTTGATAAACGGGTGATTTTAGGGAGGACTCCTTACCTTTAACCTACACACGGCAGGACATCCCTATCTACAAGGCGTATCATGAAGTATGATGCGTAAACCCTCGCGCGCAAAAACAGGCTGTTTGGTGGTGGTCAGCGTCGCGCTTCTGTTGGTCTTTATTGGCGCGTTTCAGTGGTTGAAGCCAATAGATATTGAAGTGCCTGAACGAAAATATCCCCCTGACAACGCTTATGATCAATTGAAAAAGTTGAGCGAGCAGATAAGTCAGTTGTCGAAGAAGGATGCGCGGTTTGCTCGTGGCACTAAACTGGTGAGTGAGCAGGTCAGTTCGAATGCGCCAACCTTGTCCCCACAAGACCGCGCTGATATTCAATACTTTTTGAACCAGTATGAACCGTATCGTCAAAAGATCGTTTTAGGGCTGAAACAACCCAGCACAGCGGTGTTGGAGTACCGATTTGATTGGTTGTTTTCCGAGTTAGCCGAGTTTCGCCAATTTGCGCGATACAATGCCTATCTTATGACGCAAGCGCGTGAGAAAAATGACCTTAATCGTGTGCTGAATCTGTATGAAGAGGGCATGATTTTTGCCCAGCAAATCGATAATGAGGGGGTATTGATCCACTATCTGGTCGTATTAGCAATCGAGGCGATCACTCACAATCAGATGACTCAAATTGTGCCAAAATTAAACGCCGCGCAATGTGAACGACTGGTGAAGTTTTTGAGGCAACATCTGAAAAATAGCACTCCTCCTGCTGAAGCGATGACGTTTGAAAAGTGGATGGCTATCCAGTTTTTGATTGATTTTCAGAAAGGAAAATATTCTGAATCTACATCGTTCCAAGAAGTTTTTAGCGTGGATAGTTTGAGTCCTCTCATGCGCTATTCTAATCTTCGATGGGCTGCAAGTGAAGTAGAAAACAACTATGCCAAAATCGTTTCGGAGTTGGACAAACCGGCGAATCAACAGAAACTCGCCATTCATCCTGTCCATCCTCTCAATAAAATTCTTCTTGTTTCGCCAGATTCAATAGGTTACGCTGCTGCCCAAAGAGAATCACACTTGCGCGCGACGGCTTGCGCGGCAGCGGTACGCTCCTTCAAACTGAAAACAGGACGCTATCCAAAGACCCTCCAAGAGGCGGGCGTTCAAGATTTGAATGTGGACCCTTACACAGGGGGTGAATTTGTTTATAAAGTGGACCCATCGAAAGGTTTTCTGATTTACTCGCTGGGCGCGGACGGCGTGGATGACGGGGGCAGACTGGCAAAATCGCGCGACGAAAAAGGCGATGTTTCGTACCGGTCTCCAAGACGGAACAAGGACGGCACTTATGCCGATGATCCGATTTGGTTAAAATGAAAACGATGAAACCTCGAACATGGGTCGCGATCTTCATTGTTTGCGGCGCGCTATTGTATGCGATGTACAGTTGGTTCGCTCCTATCGATGTCGTGATCCCTACTCGAAGCTATCCGCCTCAAAACGCAGGCGATTTGTATGAGAAGTTAGCCTTGTGGCGGCAGCAGCGCGAATTCAACGATCCCGCTTTTCGGGAGGGCATTCGCGCTATCCGAGACCAAGGCGACATCGACCAGTGGCTCCATAGGAAGTTGACGCCCGAAGAAGAAGACAAGTTGAAGCCCGTGATACGACGATTTGAAGAGATTCGACCACTCTATCTCCAAGCCGCCGATCAGCCCTGCGTGATGCCCAATCCCTATAACATGATGACGCCCAATCGAACGTTCATATTCTTTTTGGCATTGGCGCAAGTGGAAGAGTGGCACATGACCGAAGCAGCAGCACAAGGCGACCATCGCAAGCTTTTGGATAACGCGTTGATCGTATACAAAATCGCCCGTCAAATCAGTCATCAAGGAGGGCGCATCAATGGAACCGATGCCAACCGCCTGCTGCTCAGAACCTCTAAAGCCTTGTCCGTTTCCCTGCCCGACCTGAGCGCGTCCGATAGCGAAAAACTGATCTCACATATCCGGCAATGTTTAAGCGAGAAAACACCGCTCAGCGAGATCGCGCGACACGAGTCGTATGTGATCGTGGGAACCTATCAAGCGATACTGCGGGAGCAACGGCGAGCCAGGTCGGTCCAAAGACCCGCTATCGACCGGCTGTGGGAAACCAAACAATTGCGATGGATCAGCCCTCGATTGGCGGCGCGGGAGGTGTTCTCTTATTACCAACATCGCGGCGCAGAGTTGGATAAACCGCTGCTTAAGCAGAAGCCGCCGTCCCGCCCGATCCATCCCACGAACATCCAGTTTGTGAACGATTTCGATTATCTGAACCGGCGCGATAGACTGGCAGAGGCGCAACTGCGCCTAATAGGATGCGCGGCGGCGGTTCGCGCCATCAAACTGAAAACGGGGCGCTATCCAAAGACCCTGCAA
This sequence comes from Fimbriimonadia bacterium, assembly GCA_026129765.1. Taxonomy (GTDB): domain Bacteria; phylum Armatimonadota; class Fimbriimonadia; order Fimbriimonadales; family GBS-DC; genus JAHCHP01. Next base: position 9,740 of record JAHCHP010000044.1, read on the forward strand.
GAGGCGGGCATCCAAGATTTGAATGTGGACCCTTATACGGGCGGCGAATTTGTCTATAAGGTGAACCCAGCGAAAGGCTTTTTGCTCTATTCGGTCGGCGCGGACGGCAACGATGATGGGGGCAAACGGCTCGATGACGCGATGCTTGGCGATGTTGCGCCCACGCTTGCGGAATGGAAGCCGGATGACACGTTGGACACCGCGCCCGTGTGGTTAAAATAACAACGGTTTTATAGCAGAGTCGGGTATAATTGAACTGCCTTTTTAACCGTAACTATCTACCGGCGGCAGGGACTTTTTTCTGTCGCGGCTGCAATGAAGGAGCGACTATGACCAAACGGATTGAAAAAGACTCGCTCGGCGAGCGAGAGCTGCCCTTAGGCGTTTATTGGGGTCTTCAGACCCTGCGCGCGCAAGAAAATTTTCCCATCAGCGGTTTCACCGAACCTCCCGTCATGATTGACGCCTATGTGCTGCTGAAAAAGGCATGCGCGGTGGCGAATACCGAGTTGGGAATGTTGTCTCCTGAAGTGGGACGAGCCATTGCTCAGTCGGCGGATGATGTGTTGAGCGGGCAGCTCCGCGACCAGTTCCCCACCGATGTGTTCCATCAAGGCGCAGGCACTTCGTTTCATATGAATGTGAATGAGGTGTTGACGAACCGCGCCATCGAGATATTGGGCGGTGAAATAGGGGATTACAGCAAAGTCAATCCGAACGATCATGTCAATTTTGGGCAGTCGACCAATGATACCTTTCCCAGCGCAATGCGAATCGCGGTTCGTCTGGCGATCCGGGACCTGATGCCGGTACTGGAAAGTCTTCAAGCCGCGTTTGAGGCGAAGGGCAAACAGTTTGATCAGGTGCTGAAATCGGGCAGAACGCACCTGCAGGATGCGGTTCCGGTACGGTTAGGGCAGGAGTTTGCCGCGTATGGCGCAACGATAGCAAAATGCCGACAGTTGCTGGAAGCCGCCGCGCATAATGTGGAGGAGTTGGGAATCGGCGGCAGCGCGACGGGAACAGGACTAAACACCCATCCCGATTATCGATTTCGCGTCGTTGCGCTGCTGAAAGAGTGGACTGGCATTCCTTTCCGCAACGCGCCCGATATGCGCGAAGCGATGCAAAGCAATCTGCCGGTGGGCATGGTTGCTTCCGCCTTTCGCGCGCTCGCCTTAGAAATCACCCGGATAGCCAACGATTTGCGGTTGCTCAGTTCAGGACCGTTGACCGGCTTAGCAGAGATATTGCTTCCTGCGGTTCAACCCGGCAGCAGCATCATGCCCGGCAAGGTGAATCCCAGCGTTTTGGAAATGGTGAATATGGTCTGTTTCCAAGCGATTGGCTGCGCGACGGTGATCGATTACTCGGTGCAGGCAGGACAGTTAGAGTTGAATGTGATGATGCCGGTCATGGCGTTCAACGCGATCTTTGCGCTGACCATTTTGAAGAACGCGCTGCATGAATTGGATCATCGATGTGTTCAAGGGATAGAAGCGAATGAAGAGCGCTGCCGCTGGTATGCGGAAACCAGTCCCAGCTTAGCCACCGCGCTCAACGCCTATGTGGGCTATGCAAAAGCGGCGGAGGTCGTGAAGATCAGCCTGAAGGAGCAGCGGAGCATTATCGATGTGACACGGGACATGGGTCTGTTGACGGAAGAACAGATCATAGAGGTCTTTGATCCCATCAAAATGACAGAACCGGGTATACCGGGCAAAACGAATTAGGGTACACTTTGTTGTTTTTGAGCGTTTAGCCACATCGATGGAAATAAAGAAACTGTTTGTGTTTGCGAGGGCAGGGATTGGGGATATTGTGTACACGATTCCCGCGCTGCGCGCCCTGCGCCGTCGCTATCCTGACGCGCATATCACGCTGGACGTGGGCGACCGGGGCGTTTTATTGTTAAGGTCTTGCCCCTATATTGACGAGATTTGGGTTCGGACTCGCCCCCGCGGACTGAAAGGGAAGGTGGCTTTCATTCGCAAAATGCGGCAACAGCGATTCGATATGGCGGTGATATTGGACCGCAGCAACGAAAAGATTCTGCATACCACGTTGGCGGGCGTTCCCAAGCGATACGGCGTTCAGAAAACGATGTTCAATGGCTTGTTGACTCGCGGGGTTCCTTTTGATGAGGGCGCGCATTATATGTATGACCATTTCCGGCAGGTCGCCGCGTTAGCCGGTTGCGATGTGTCGGATTGGAGTCTGGAACTGTTTCCTGAGTTAGAAGCATTGCCTGAAGCCAAACGCAAACTGCTGGAAAGTGGCTGGCAAGGCGACCGCCCCCTCATCGGCATCAATCCGGGCGCAAGTCAAGCGCACCGCCAATGGATGCCCGATCGTTTCGCGCGTGTGGCGGTGGAACTGATGAAATCGCTGAACGCGGAGATTGTCTTGCTGGGCGGTCCTGACGATGGGGCAATTGCCGACGCGATTATTCAAGAGATGCCCCTTGCGCCTTACAATCTGGCGGGCAAATTGAGTTTGGATGAAACGATTTTTGCCATCGGATTACTCGACGCGATGATCAGCGGCGACAGCGGTCCGGCGCATATTGCCGCGGCGATGCAGACTCCGGTAGTCGGGTTGTACGGTCCCACCTCCTCGAAGCAGTATGGTCCTGCAGGCGCGTCCAATGTGTTCATCGATAAATCGGACAGTTGCGCTGGCTGTCATAAATGGCACTGTTCAGCCAATCGCGCCTGTATGCGCTTGATCGAGGTGCAGGAGGTCACCAACGCGGTTGCCAAAATCCTTGAAAACGCCGACAAAGGGGCGCGCGCTGCTCATTCGCCAGGATGACAAATTAGGGGAGGCGCTGCTCATCACGCCGACTCTCCGAGCGTTCAAAGAAGCCCTGCCCGACTGGACGCTGGATGTCTGGGTGGGCGAACGATGGACGCGGGTCTTAGAGAATAATCCTTATGTGAATTCATTGAACGGGATTCCCTTTCGCCCACGAGGTCAAGCGTTTGGTTCTTTGTTGAAGCGCATGCGTTCAGGTCGTTATGATGCCGTATTGATTCTTCGTCCTCAATCCGCATTCTATACTTTGATGGCGCGACTCGCTTCCATTCCCATTCGCATTGGCTCCGCCAAGCAGGGCAGTTTTTTGGCGCGCCTGTTGACTCACAATGCTTATGTTGCCCATGATGCGCAGGTTCACCAGGTGGTTCGGAATCTGAAGCACGCCGAGTTGATTGCGGGCGATTCGCTGCCGCATTTCCCCCTGCAGTTCGCTCTGAGCCACAACCAACCTGCGACTTCAAATTCCCCAACCATTGTTCTGCATTTGGGAGTGGGCGGCGCGAACCGAGCCTGGGAATTAGAGCGGTTTGCGGAAACAGCGCGCATTTTAAGTCAGCAACTGCCAGAACTTGCCTTTGTCTTGACAGGCAGCGCGAGCGACGCCGAACGCGCGCGAAATGCCCTGCCCCTGTTTCCTGAAGGCACTCTGAATCGGATGGGACAAACGGACTTGGAGGAGATGGCGCAGACTCTTAAGGCTGCCGATTTACTCATCAGTGTGGATACGGGGGTGGTTCATTTGGCGGCGGCGTTGCAAACACCCTGTGTCACATTGCATCCTAAACGAGAGTACCCGCCAGAGCGATGGCATGCATGGCAATCGCCTTATAAGGCGGTTTGCCCAACGCGCTATTGCCCTTCTTGCACTGCGATGCGATGCGCGCAAACCGAATCGGATTGTGTGGAGACAATTCTGCCCGAACAGGTGGCGCAGTCGGCTTTGGCATTGATCGCCGAAACGCGCTCCTTGAAATCGGAGGAGGGCTTGTTATGCGAGTGACCTTTCTGACCCGGTATGATGGGGGTCTCTGGTTTGGAGGCGGCGAAGTGCAAGCAGAACAGACCGCGCGCGCCTTACGAAACCAAGGCATTGAGGTGGAGTTCTTTACTCCGCATACACAAGAAGTAGGGGACTTGATCCACCTTTTTGGCGCATATGAGCATTTTCTACCCGTCGTGAATTATAGTCGGGCGCGGTCGATTCCGGTTGTGACGTCCACCATTTTTTACTTGAAACCAGCGCGTTTTCGCGACAGGCTGAAGCTGTGGTTGAAGCGGCGCGAATACCGGGGCAGCCGGAAGAACCGCAAAAGTCGTTTCCAAACCTTTTTCGGGGCAGACCGACTTCTGCCGAATTCGCAAACGGAAGCGGATCAGGTTCATGCGTTGTTCGGGATCGATCCAGCAGGGATGCGCGTTGTGCCAAATGGGGTGGATGAACGATTTGCCCACGGCGATCAGGAAATGTTTCGGCAAGCGTTTAACCTGCGCGAAGAATTCGTGCTAAATGTAGGGCGAATTGAAAGCCGAAAGAACCAGAAGCGCTTGATCCAGGCTTTGAAGGGAACAGGGATGCGTTTAGTGATTATGGGGATGCCCGCCGATCCGGGTTATGCGGAGCAGTGCCGCGCGTTGTCAGAAGATCAGATTCTCTTTTTGCCGCCGGTGTCTCACGAGGATCCCTTGCTCGCCAGCGCGTATGCCGCTTGCAAGGTGTTCGCTTTGCCCTCTACTTTGGAAACGCCAGGATTGGCTGCGCTGGAAGCGGGAGTTGCGGGGGCGCGGCTGGTGACCACGCCTTGGGGCGGCGGCAAGGAGTATTTTGGCGCGTTTGCGCGTTACCCTGAACCCCATTCAGTCGAAAGTATTCGGGAGGCGATCTTGGCGGCGTGGGACAGTGAACATGACCCAGAAGCCCAGCGCGAACACCTGTTGAGCCGCTTTTCTTGGCAAACTGTGGCGCGCAAAACCGCGGAGGTTTATGGCGAGTTGCTTACCCAGAAAGAACCGTAGAGGTCGTACCAAGTTGAATCCAGATACTTGTTTTTTCCGCGAACGTGGGAATCCATTGTTGGTAAAACGGCTACACTCGACACGAAACAAACCTTGTGTAGGGGCAATCCCATGTGTCTGCCCGATTAGAGGGCGCACACACAGGTGCGCCCTTACAATTCTGTCACCCTGAGCGAAGCGAAT
>JAHCHP010000045.1 GCA_026129765.1 Fimbriimonadia bacterium
CTTTGTCAAGGGGGGGGCGATTTTTGTAGCAATTCTCAAACAACAGATGCCTCAGCTGCACTCGGCATAAGATATGGAGGTTGTGTAGGGGCAACCCCCTGTGGTTGCCCGATCAGAGAGCGCACACACACGCGCGCCGTTACAAGCGGTTTGCGTCCTCGCGCCTTTGCGTTGTTTTGGGCGCGAGTTTTAGATTTCACAAGAGACAAACTCTCCTCCCTCAAAGTCACTTCAAAGCGATCTTCACAACGGAATTCGCTGGATCGGGCAACGTGGAAGGCAGTTTCACATGCAAACGCGACTCGCGGCGGTCGTATGCGAGAGAGTCTCCCGTCGCCAAGAGTGTCACCTCTTGAATTTCCGCGCCCGGCATATCCACCGACAGCCAACCATCCACGGGCGCGTTCCAAACATGCAGATAGATCGCCGATTCCGAGCGGGTCGCCCCACCCCACGGTGTTTCGCCAAACACTTTGCCCCGTGTGCCATAAATCGCGTCGCCATTCCGCGCTAACCATCCGCCCACCGCCATCAAACGCCCGGTATGCTCCGGTTGAATCGTGCCGTCCGAGCGAGGTCCCACATTGAGCAAAAGGTTCGCGTCCGCATGCGCGCAAAAACTGAGAGCGCGGATAATCTCCTCCACCGGCTTGTGTTTGAAATCGCGATGATGATAGCCCCAGTTATTGTTGATGGTCAAACAGGTCTCACCCAGCGCGCCCTCCACCGGCATCGTATAGTTGAAACCGATTTTGTTCTGTCCCGGCAAATCCTGCTCGAAAGTCTGAATATCCTCTTCTGGCAGCGGCTCTAAATGGTGATTGTTGCAGATAATCAAGCCCGGATTTTTGGCGCGCAGCTGCGCGTAAAACTCGCTCAACTTCCACAACTCATCCATCGCATGAATGTCGTGCCGAACCGCCTCTGGCTCCCAGCAGCCATCCAGCCAAATCCCTATGGGGTTATACTTCCGTATGAGCTCCTCCACCTGCCCTTTCCAATACGCTGAATAAGCCGCCCAGTCCCCGCGATAATCAGGATGTCGCCAGTCCAACGGCGAGTAGTAGAACATCAGCGCGATTCCGCGTTTTTGGCACTCGCTTGCCAACTCCTCAATCGGGTCGCGTCTGAAAGGGGTGTTCGTGATTTTGTAGTCGGTGAGGTCGCTGTCATACATACAGAAACCGTCATGATGTTTGGAAGTGATGGTCAAGTAGCGCATACCGGCTGACTCGATCACATCGAGCCACTCGCCAGCATTGAACTTCACCGGATTGAACTGCGGCGGCAGCTTCTCATACTCTCCCACAGGGATTTTTTCTTGGAACATCACCCATTCGCCCCTGCCTAAGAGCGAATAGACGCCCCAATGGACAAACATCCCATACCGCAGTTTCCGAAACGCTTCGCGCGCCGACAGCCTCTCTTGGTTCATACCGCCTCAGATTCGAGAGGCTCCGTCTCGGTTCCTGCAAAAACTACTTCTGGCGCGCGCTGCTAAATAAAATGACCGCTGCAATGAGGCTCAGGATGATCGTCATCCCTGCCGGCATAAACTTCCCCGTTTCATAGTAGCGATAACCGAAGAATGCCAGCAGCATCAATGCCACGACTCCGCCAAAGACAAAGCCAGTCGCGGGGTGTTTCATGGATAACACTAATGCCAAAACCAAGAGTAATCCAAAGAGAGAACCTGCAATTAAAGAAGCCATACTTTGAGCCGAGACATATCCCATCACGCCGCCGCCAATAATCGCGACCGCATAAAACATTAAAAACCAGTGCGCAAACTTCATTTATTTATTGCCTCCTTCCTATTCAAGAATCATACCTGATGATCCCGAATTGCCCTGTCATCGTGTATACTTCTCTTTGATGATACGGCTTTCGAACGGCGAACAGTTGGATTTCGTGGTGGCAAGCGGCGCGCTGGCGTTCGATGGACGCGGCTGGGTCTGGGAGTGGCCGTTTCGATGGCTGGGTTTGCTGAACCCGCGTGCCTTTCAAATTGTCGTAAAAACGCTGACCCTCCAGCCGCGTAAAGGCAATTTGGTTTGGTACAAGCCGTGGTCATGTGTCCGCATCATCAAAGGGGGCGCAGTCAATGCGGTCGGTCTCACCAATCCCGGCATCGACTGGTGGATCGAGCGCGTCTATCCCCGCATGCGGCAATGGCAATTCAAAACGATTGTCTCGGTCTATCCCGAATCGGTGGAAGAAGCGCGGGTTTTTGCCGAAAAGCTGAAACCGCTCTCCCTCGTCGCGGTGGAGTTAAACGCCTCTTGTCCCAACACCGGTCACCTGTCCGATAAGGTCGATTATGTCGCGGCGATGGCGGAAGCGTTGAAACCCTCTGGACATCCCTTAGTGGTCAAGGTGAGCTACGATCAGCCCTATGTCGAAATTGCCCAACGGCTGGAAGGTGTGGCGGAAGCGATGTGGGCGATCAACTCAGTGCCTTGGCGAACCGTTTTTCCCGAAAAACCCTCGCCTTTAGCGGCGTTGGGAGGCGGGGGGGTGTCGGGCGAGCCAATACGCGCCTATACCCGCGAGGCGGTCGCAAATCTTGTCAATCAGAGCGCGCTGCCAGTCATAGCGGGCGGGGGCATCTACACCCTGCAAGATATGGAAGAGTTAGCGGCTTTAGGCGCGTCTGCCTTCGGATTCGGAACGCTTTTCCTCAGAAACCCAACCATGCCGAACCGTTTGGTCGAAGCGTGGCAAGCTAAACAATCAGCGAAGACAGAAATGAGCTCTTCGTCATAAGGAGGTTGTCTCATGTTGGAACGACCGCAAAAGTGGATGGGAGTATTCTTGGTCATGGGCGGAGTCTTGATCGTTCTGGGATTGATTGCGACTTTGATTTTGTGCGGTGGCGGCGCAACCAGTTTCATAGGGACGGGCGACAGCACTACGATTCAACTGGCTTGGATCGGTCCCGTGATTGTTTTGATCGGCAGCGCGATGATCTTAGGTTCCATTTTTTATGGTGCGTGGCTCTCCAAACGCATCTACTCCGGTCCATCCACGCGAATCGAGAATGTGTATGTCATCGCAAAATTCGCGGTCAACGATCAGGGCGAAACCGTTCCCTTCTACAACGACTATCCCGAAGAACTTTTGCAGTGGTATGTGCGTCTGGAACTCCCCAACCGTCGGAAAGAAGAGTTCCGGTGCGCGCGGGAGGTGTTCAATCAGATTGGTGAAGGCTTGCGAGGCGACGCGGTCTGTCAAGGTTTATGGCTCAATTCGTTCCAACCCCGCCACGAGGTTTGATTGCTCATAAAACCACTCACCATTGCGCAGGAAAACCCGCCCCCATCCCGAAAGAAGACCCTATGTTTCCAATCTTTATGATGGCGGCAGTGGAGCCACCGCCCCTATTCGAATCACAAATCATTTTCCCATTAGAAGGCTGGCATAATCACGGCTCAAGCATTGTGGAATGTCCCAATGGCGACCTGCTGGTCTGCTGGTTTCACGGCTCCGGCGAAAGAACCGCCGATGATGTGCAGGTCTTGGGAGCGCGCAAACGCAAAGGCGCGAAAAACTGGAGCGCGCCCTTCCCCATGGCGGATACACCCGGCTTTCCCGACTGCAATCCCGTCATGTTTATCGACCCGCTTTCCCGGCTGTGGCTGGTGCGCATCACGATCCTAAATCACCAGTGGGAAGGCTCTCTGCTCAAAGCGCTCATCTCCACCGATTACCAAAAACCGGGCGCGCCGAAGTGGGGTGCGGGCGAAAACATCCATATCAAACCCGATGATGAAGAGTTTCCGCGTTTGGTGCATGAAGATTGTGACCGTCAAGAAAAACAGATGGCGTACATCTCAGAAACACTCCAGGAGCAAGCGCTGAACTATTTGAAAGACCGCCGGCAGAAAGCGGACGATAAACTGACACGCCGGTTGGGCTGGATGACACGAATTCACCCGCTGATTATTCAGCATAAGGGCAAACCCCGAATCTTGCTGCCGCTCTACTCTGATGGATTTGACTTCTCGATTATCGGCATTAGCGATGACAATGGCGCGACATGGCAAGCCAGCCGCCCCATCATCAGCATTGGCGGGGTGCAACCCAGCCTCGTCCAAAGAAAAGACGGCGTGATCTGCGCCTATATGCGCGATAACGGACTGCCGCCCAAGCGGGTCATGTACGCCGAGTCGGCAGATGGCGGTTACACTTGGGGAACGGTCAAGGATTTGGAGGTGTTTAATCCTGGCTCCAGCGTGGAAGTAATCAAACTGAGCAACGGGGAATGGCTCTTTATCGGCAACGATACCGAAGCGGGACGCCATCAACTGGTCGCTATGCTCTCAGACAATGAGGGTAAAACCTGGCGATGGAAACGGTATGTCGAGCGCGATGAACCGGGCGCAGAGGCAGGTTCTTACTCCTATCCCTCGGTCATCCAAGCCAAAGACGGCACGATTCACTTGACCTACAGTTATGCGATCAACAAAAAAGATCTGCCTTTAGACACCAACAACCGCCCCAAACGCGCGGCAATTAAATGGGTCCGCTTCAGTCCCGATTGGGTCAAAGCCGGAGACTGAAGTAACCCCGAACATCAAAAGATCAACATTCAATGGAGAAGAGGATGCCTGAGATTCAATTTGACAGATATTACCGGTATGAAGAATTCACCCAGCTGCTCCATGCGTTTGCCGAAGAGTTTCCTCAACTGGTGAAACTTGAAAGTATCGGCAATAGTTATGAAGGGCGCGACATTTGGGTTGTTACCCTTACCCGATTCAAAACCGGCGAAGCCGAAGAGAAACCCGCCATGTGGATCGATGCCAATATCCATGCCAGCGAAGTCTCGCCCGGAACTGCCGCGCTCTATTTCATCCACAAACTGACACGTGAATATGGCAAAAAGGAGCCGGTGACTCGCTGCCTAAATACCCGCGCTTATTATATCTGTCCCCGCGTAAACCCGGACGGCGCGGAATGGGCATTGGCAGACAAACCGAAAATCATCCGGTCCAGCACGCGCCCCTATCCCTACGATGAGGAACCGATTGGCGGGCTGGTCAATGAAGATATGGACGGCGATGGTCGCATGCTACAGATGCGGATAGAAGACCCGAACGGTCCCTGGAAAATCTGCCCTGATGAGCCGCGCCTGATGACTCGACGCGACCCGGATGAGACCGGCGGAACCTACTATCGAGTCCTGCCCGAAGGGCGATTCGAAGAACCGTTTGATCCGGCAATATTCACTTTGCAGCCGAAGAAAGAGGGCTTGGATCTCAATCGCAACTTTCCCGCGCATTGGCGGCAAGAGGGCGAGCAGTTTGGCGCAGGACCTTATCCCACCTCAGAACCGGAAGTGCATGCGATGGTCGATTTCATCGCTCGCCATCCCAATATCACCGGCGCGGTCACCTTCCACACTTACAGCGGCGTGCTACTGCGTCCCTACAGCCACCAATCGGACGAGTCGTTCCCTGCGGAAGACCTGTGGACCTACCAGAAGATCGGGAACAAAGGCACGGAGATTACAGGCTATCCCAATGTGTCTGTTTTCCACGATTTCAAGTACCACCCCAAAGAGTCGATCACGGGCGTTTTCGACGATTGGATGTATGATCATTTGGGCGTCTTCGCCTGGACGGTGGAAATTTGGAGCCCTCAGCAGCAAGCGGGCATCAAAGATTACAAATTCATTGATTGGTTCCGCGAGCATCCCCTGGAAGATGACCTGAAATTGCTCAAGTGGAGCGATGAAGAACTGGACGGCAAGGGCTATGTGAATTGGTATCCCTATAAGCATCCCCAGTTGGGCAAGATAGAATTGGGCGGTTGGGATGCGATGTATGCCTGGCGCAATCCGCCGCCGCATAAACTGGAAAAAGAGGTGAGCCTCTTCCCCAATTGGTTGCTGTGGCATCTGCTCATTTCGCCAAAGCTGGAAATTCACGAAGCCAACGCGACTCATGTGGGAGACGGCGTTTACCAGATTCGACTGGTGGTTCAAAACACAGGCTGGTTGCCCAGCTACGTTTCCAAAAAGGCGTTGGAAAAGAAAGTGGCGCGGGGCGTGGTCTGCGAAATCACCTTGCCGAAGGGAGCGACTCTGAAATCGGGCAAACCAAGGGAAGAAATCGGTCAGTTGGAAGGGCGTGCTTATAAACCCGCTGCACCTGTGGGTTGGAGCGCGGACACCACCACCGACCGCGCCAAAGTGGAGTGGGTCGTTCACGCTCCCAAGGGCGGCACCGTCAAACTGATCGCGAAACACAGCCGGGCGGGAACCATTCGTGTTGACCTGAAGTTGAAGTAAGGCGTATAGCATGGAAAGCCGGTACGATGTTTTGATTGTGGGTGGTGGTACGGGCGGATGCGCGGCAGCCATGGCTGCGGTCAGTCTGGGCAAGCGGGTCATCATGACCGAAGAAACGGACTGGATAGGCGGTCAATTGACCGCGCAAATCGTGCCGCCAGACGAACACCGTTGGATCGAGGGATTCGGTTGCACCCAACACTACCGGCAATACCGGGAACGTGTTCGCCAATATTACCGCGATCATTACCCGCTTTTGCCCGCTTCGCGCGCAAACCCGCGCCTGAATCCGGGTGAGGGCTGGGTCTCCCGCCTTTGTCATGAACCCAAAGTCGGATGGGCGGTGCTGAACCAAATGCTCCAGTATGCGCAGTCCCAGGGACTCTTGCAAATCAAACTGCGCTGTAAACCTGTCAGCGCAATTGTCGAGGGGGACTTTGTTCGCGCTGTGACATGCATTCACTTAGAGTCCGGACACACAGAAACCATCTACGCCGATTATATTCTGGATGCCACCGAATGGGGCGACCTTTTGCCGATGGCAGGCGTGGAGTATATCACGGGTTCCGAATCTAAGGCGCAAACCGGCGAACCCCACGCTTCCGATGTGCCGATGCCTCACAATTCGCAAGGCATCACTTGGTGCTTCGCGATGAGTTACGATCCTCAGGGTGAGCATGTGATTGAGAAACCCGCGCAATACGAAAAGTGGAAAGCGTATCAACCCAACTTCTGGCCCAATCCACTACTTGATTGGCATACGTCCCACCCAATTACACACGAGAAAACCCGCTGGGTGCTTTTACCCAAAGAGCATGAGAACCCTTACCGGTCGATGTTTACCTACCGGCGAATTCTGAGTAAAAGCCACTTCGCGCCCCAACACGCGCCAGAGGAGATCACGGTTGTCAATTGGGCGCAAAACGACTATTTTGCGGGCAATCTGATCGACGAGCCAGAAGATATTCGCCGGGAGCGATTGGAGGAATCTCGTCAACTTTCATTGAGCCTGTTCTATTGGCTGCAGACCGAAGCGCCGCGTATGGACGGCGGTATCGGCTATCCCGGCTTACGGCTCCGCCCCGATGTCACCGGCACCGAAGACGGTTTAGCGAAGTACCCTTATGTGCGGGAAGCGCGCCGTATTCAGGCGATGTTTACGGTGAAAGAGCAGCATGTCGCTGCCGACCTGAACCCAGGCGCGGTGCGCATGGAACCCGTCAAGGATTCAGTGGGAGTAGGCTGTTATCGTATTGACATTCACCCTTGCACGGGCGGGGTCAACTCTTTTGATGTCAATGCGCTGCCTTTTCAGATTCCGCTTGGTTCGCTGCTGCCGGTTCGGGTCCGCAATCTTCTGCCCGCATGCAAAAACTTAGGCGTGACCCATATCACCAACGGCTGCTATCGGCTGCATCCGGTGGAGTGGAACATCGGCGAATCGGCAGGACTGTTGGCAGCCTTTTGCTTGACTCGCAACTGCGAACCGAAGCAGGTCTACGAAGATGAATCGCTGCTCCAAGAGTTTCAACGCCTGCTCACCTCTCAAGGCGTGGAAATCGACTGGCTTGAGCTACGCCCGGTGTGAGTTTATAAGTAGAATCCAGATAAATCGTCCCTTTTCACAATTGTAGTCCGAAGTCAAATCGCAACCCGCCGTCATTCCCGCGACACGAGAAACAGACGCCCTCGAGCAGCTAACATGCGATGCCGTTTACGGACGAGTTTAAGAGAATCCTATGTTATCAATGGACAAACATCAATTAACAACATAGATATTGAGAATTTTTTATCAGCTGAAGGACTAAACAGATTCCCAATCTGTACGATCTATACCTGCTTGACGCAAAATGCGCGCGAGCAAGTCCCGACTAATATCGCCTTCATAAGGGTTCGGAAGAAAGACTCTGGTCTCCGCGCGAGTCATGAATTGATGTTTGCCTCCTGAATAAGGACCCTCGAACCCAAGTTTTTTGAGATTTTTTATCAATTCTTTTCGCTTTATAGGTCCGAATGCAGGCATTCACACAGCCTCCTGTTTTATACTTAGCGATATACCATCTACCTCCGGCAAAGTATGCCCCAAGCGCAGCCCCAGTAAAATCCATCCTTCCAGAACCTCTTGAAGTGTCTCACGGCATCCTTCTAAAGAGGGTTCATTGGCATAAACACCTTGTAAACCCGGTATCTCCCCATAAAAAGTTCCATCTGAGAGAATTTCGTACTGAGCGCGTCGCATAGCCGCGCGTATATAATCTGTGAGCAGCATTGATTAATCTCCTCCATCATTTCTTTACATTGTTTTCCACAAAGCGCGTTTCAAGCCCCTGACAATCATTTCCTATCCCTGAATCCAATTCTCCACCTCTCGCTCCAACAAATCCAGCGGGACTGCGCCTTTCAGCAAAATCAAATCGTGAAATGCGCGCAGGTCAAAACGTTCGCCCATCGCCTGTTCAGCGCGGGCGCGCAACGCCTTGATTTTGATCTCCCCGATTTTATAAGAGAGCGCTTGCGCAGGCCAGGCGATATAACGGTCTATCTCGTTGACCACATCATGCTCCGTCTTCGCCGCGTTCTCTAAGAAATATTGAATCGCATGTTCGCGTGTCCACTGGAAGGCATGCATCCCCGTATCCACTACCAAACGGATCGCGCGCCACATCTCATAAGTCAATCGTCCAAATCGCGAATAGAGATCGTCATACAAGCCCATCTCTTCGCCCAGCGCTTCCGAATAGAGCGCCCATCCTTCCATATACGCCATACATGAACTGTAGCTGGCATACCTGCGGAACGGGGGCTGTTCGCCCAATTCCATCGCCAGCGCGATCTGGAAATGGTGTCCTGGAACCGCCTCGTGCAGCGATAACGCCATCATCTCATATTTCGGGCGCGTTTCGGGCTTGTACAAGTTCACATAGTAGGCTCCTGCGCGTGAGCCATCCGCAGCGGGCGGCATATAATAAGCGGTCGTTGTGTCGGGCGCAATACTGTCCGGGATCGGTTCCACCCCATACGGCATGCGGGGCATTGTCTTAAACAGTTTGGGCAGTTGGTAATCGATTCGTTTCGACATGGCACGGTATGCCTCCAGCAGCGCGTCCGGCGAATCGTAATAGAACTGCGGATCGGTTCGTAAGAAGTGGAAGAACTCTTGAAAAGTGCCTTGAAAGCCCAATTGCGCGATGATCGCTTCCATCTCCCCCCGAATACGCGCCACTTCGGAAAGACCAATCTCATGAATCTCTTGAGGCGTATATTGGGTAGTCGTGTTCTTGCGCGTTAGGAAAGCGTACAACGCCTCCCCTTCAGGCACCTGCCAGACGCCGACCTCTTCGAAACAAGCGGGCAGGTACTCTTGTTTCAAAAAAGCGCGGAATCGCTCAAGAGCGGGCAAAACCGATTGGGAAACAGCCATCAGCGCAGACTGGCGGATGCGTTCTTTGTCGGCAGCAGGGATGCTCTCTGGCATGTGCAGAAACGGCTGGAAGAAGGGCTGCGATTCGGCAGGAATCGCGAGTTGGAGATCCATCTGAGCCACCGCGCGCGACATCACGATTTGCGGCTGCATAACGCGCTGGCGGATGGCTTCACGAATAAACTCAATCACCTGATCGGTCATCGTCCCGAACGCGCTAAGACGGGCAACCCAATCTTCGTAATCTCGCATCGTCTCGAAACGCAGTGAACTGGTCATCGAACTTTTGGTGTGCGGACCACTCTTGTGATTGAACGCCAGAAAATAGGTTTGGAACTGGTACTCTTTTAGAGAATTTTCGCAATCCTTTTCAAACAGGTCATAATTCAATTGGTCCTCTTCCGACAGTAACTCTCGTGAAATGGCTCGCAGTTGATCCAGTATGTGCTGGGTATGAGCGCGTTGCGCCTCCATCGCCTCCAGCCTGTAATCGCTCCAACGGTCATTCCATCGGCGGTCGCCTAAGGTGGATGCCCATTCGGGCGACTGCTCCATCGAATAATTCCAATCTGCCTCAAACAAGGCATGCAGTGTCTGTCGCGCTTCAGTCCTATCCATACGATAGATTATACTCGTTTGCCGGGTTTGAGAGTATAATTATGCAGCATCCATAGCAGTAGTCTCCGATGGTTTATTGATGAACAGACAGGCGCCACCCGCCGTCATTCCCGTGAACGCGGGAATCCAGGAGAGGCAGTTCTTCATTGAGGCTTGATTATAAGGTCAAAACAGAGAGCCTTGTCTGTTGACGCTGATCAATGCCGCCTCACAAAGAGTATGGACAACACACTGAGCGCATGGCAGTCGCTTTTCCTCTCGAGGATTCGCAGCGGTTGGAATACCGCGCGTTTCGCGTCGCCGCGTCAACGATGGCTTTGGCTTGGGTTGGGCGCGGGATGGGGTGTGCTGCTGGCAGGACTGGTCTATGCCATGATGGCAGCGCAAACAACGTTGCTTAATGAACGCGCTATCGAAGCGATGTTTCTCTATATCGGCATGTTAATGCTGGTCAGCGCTGCGCCGCAAGCCTTCGCCGCCATGTTTCAATCGGGCGATCTCGCATGGCTCATGACCGCTCCCCTCTCCACGACAACGGTGGTAAGCGTCAAATTGTTTGATGCGGTCATGGCGGGCGCGCGGGTCTTTCTGCCGATTTTGATCGGCGCATGGTTCGGTATCAGCGCGGTGCTGCATCTCCCCCCACTCGGTTGGCTCATGAGCCTGTTGATCTGGGGGCTTTTTACCCTGTTGATCGCCAGCCTCTGCTGCCTTCTGCTCTTATTAGCAGCACGTCTGTTGGGTGTAAACCGCGTGCAGAGCAGCCTCATTCTGTTTCAAATCGGCGTTCCCATCGCGCTGCTCTTGGCGCTGATGTTCGGGGTTGGCAATCCCCAGCAAATTCTGGACATCACCCAATTTCCGCTGCCTTCGTTTGCGCGCGCGCTGCCCTCCAATTGGGCGGTAGGCGCGTTGTTCGGTATCCAAGAAGGCATGTGGGGAAAAGCGTTGTTCGCGATGGGATTGATGCTTGTGGGCAGCCTCTACTGTTTAAGCGCATGCGTCTGGTTGGGAACCGCGCTGTTCTCGAAAACGGAATTGATCGAGCTGGCAAATGAAGCGCGGGTTCCCGCTCCCAAACAAGAGTCGGGATCACTCGTTGCCCATGCGCCTTCGGCTTGGCGCGCTCTTATCAAACGCGACTGGCTGCTGATACGCCGAGACCCGATTATCTTCTGGCAGATCATGACTCCCTTATTGCTTGCGCCCCTGCCAGCCATTATGGCGCAGCGCTTCCCGGTAACCGAAGACCAGGATACGATTCGTTGGCTCACTTACTCGCTCATTGTCAGCATGCTCTATCTGCAGACCAGCGTCGTCTCGCTGTCGTCGGTAGGTTTGGATGCGCGCGCTTACTGGATGGTCAAAAGCGCTCCGGTCTCGCCTTTGCGCTTTTTGATGGCGAAATGGGCATTGTGTATGTTGATTTGCGGCGGACCAGCATCGCTCTTGATCCTATTCTACAGCGCATTGCTCCGCATCGAGTTTCCCTACGCGCTGCTCTTTTGGCTGTTGATGATGGTTTCTTGCGCCGCGCTGAGCGGAATCGGAGTCGGCTTGGCTGCTCTCTTCCCAAGGTTTTTGTGGGACAATCCCGCGCAGAGAGTCAGTGTGTGGGCATTGTTGTGGGGTTTTGGGCTGTATCTTGCCTATGTGGGATCGGTCAGCGCGCTGGCGGGCATCGCTTACTGGCTGGGCTTGCAAACCTCGGTTCCTTACATGGCTTGGTGGACGGGGGGCTTGTGGATTTTACTGTTATCGGCGATTGCGCTGTTTGTTCCTATGGTCTTGGGCGCATGGCGATTGGAAAATTATGACTGGGAACATTGAGTTGCTGAAAGAGCAGGTGAAGTCGTTAGCGCGGGAACAAGGCTTTCAATGGGCAGGAATTGCAACCGCAAACGAACCACCGCACTTCGAGGGTTATTTACGATGGCTGGCGAAAGGATACGCGGGAGAAATGACTTATTTGCAACGCTCCCTCGCGCTCCGGCAAGACCCGCGCCAACTGATGCCCAGCGCAAAAAGTATTTTGGTCGTAGGTCTGAACTATGCGCAGCCTGCCGGGGTTGAGCAGCAGTGGGAAGCAAGCGATGCCCGATTCTCGATCTATGCGCTGAATGACGATTACCATGACCTGATCCGCGAAAAGCTGAAGCGCGTGCTGAGCGACCTGCAAACACAAGTACCAGATTGTGAAGGGCGGGTTTGTGTCGATTCCGCGCCTCTGATGGAACGGGATTTCGCTTGGCAGGCAGGTTTGGGCTGGTTCGGCAAAAACACGTGCTTAATTAACTCGCGGTTTGGCTCCTACTTTTTCATCGGAGCGCTGTTACTTAACTTAGACTTTCCACCCGACTCGCCCGCGGAAGGCGGTTGCGGATCATGCCGACGGTGCATCGATGCCTGTCCGACCGGCGCAATCAAACTGGCGGAGGAGGGCGACCATTATGAATTGGATGCCAGGCGTTGCATCAGCTATCTCTCTATCGAGTTGAAAGAGGAGATTCCCAAACCTTTGCGTGAGGGTATGGGCAACTGGGTTTATGGCTGTGATGTCTGTCAAGACGTCTGTCCCTTCAACCAACCTAAACCGCGCCAACACGAACGCGCCAAGCCCACTTCTGAACCGCAATTGCTCCCCCGCGATTCGTTGACGCAAGATGCCGACAATTTGCTGGAGCGTTTGCTTCAGATGTCGCCCAATGATTTTCGCGCCATGTTCAAAGGCAGCCCGGTAAAACGAACGCGCTGGCGGGGACTGGTTCGAAACGCTTGTGTCGCGGCAGGCAACAGCCAAAATCCGCGCTATTTGCCTTTCTTGCGCTGTCTGCAGCAAGACCCCGACAGCCTGATCAGCGAGCATGCGCAATGGGCGATCCAGCGTATTGAGCAGGCAAACACGCCTTTAGAGCGAATGGAGAACCCGTGAATCTGGGCATACGCTTGTTTCTGATGATTCTTCGCGCGCTGATACGCATGGGGGGCGCAGGACTGATATTTTGGGGATTACATCCGCTTTTTTTAGCCCTTATGTGGAGCGCGCGGGGTTATCCGCCAACTACCGCCGATTGGGGACGCTGGTATCAAGTGGGGGTCTTTATCGCCGCGCCTGCTGCAGGAGGTGTGATCGCCTATGGATTCATATCTTTGCTGCTGGAAGCGTTGTCCCAGCGATTCCAATCTCGGCAAAGACTGGCGGTCGCCAGCGGATTGGGCCTTAGTTTGTTAGGCGCGCCAATCACGACGCTGGCACTGTTGAGCTATGCAGGGGTACTTGCCTCCAGCGACTTCGTCTCGGTGCTTCATCCCATCGCGCGCGCCTATCTCTACTTCGGACCGACCCACTTCCTCACCGGCTGGATTCTGGGGTGGACGTTTCGAGCCAAAGTCCAAGCGTAAACAGATTTAGAAAAGTAGACACCGATAACCTTATGAGATA
>JAHCHP010000046.1 GCA_026129765.1 Fimbriimonadia bacterium
CTTGCTTCCACCGGGCGTAATAGTAACCCAAAAATCTAAGAATCTCGATCCTTCACTTCACGGAGTAGGGATCGTGATTGGAGTCATTGGTGGGTTAACAGGAGGAGCAGCTTTTACAACTGGTTGTACAGGATTAGCGGCGGGCGTTGGAAAAGGAACTTTGGATGGATGCAACAAAGCTGGCTTTAAACATTGCGATAAGTTGGCACATTGCATGGGAATGTGTGTTGCAAGGAAATGTGGAACAAGAATTCTCTCGTGGTGTTTGGGTTGGATAAAGGAAATACTACCCTCTCAAGGTTGGATGGATCCTGACGACTTCGCCGCAAATCATCAAGGAGAAAAGTGTGCTGTGTCAGGTGATGGATTGCTGGCATGTGCTACTTGTTGTGTGGGTTGGTGGTTCGGAGAATGGCCTCAACATAGGAAAAAGAAACGATAACCAATATGAAAAAATTCTTCTTTTCACTTGGAGTGGGAGTGTTTGTAATGAGTTTTGCTTTTACAATGCTTATCACAAGTTCCGCTTGGGGACAACATTTATTGTCCTGGCACTCAGGTTACTGGCAACCGTTGAAATCTGGGGATGATATTCAATCGTTTCTACGAGCAGATCCAAGAAAATTGGGGATGAATGAGAAGCGTTTGTTAAGAGTTGAAGGTGATGTATCAGGAGTAGAGGCTGTTTTAATTTCAGAGTCTGAGCCGGAAATTTCTGTGTATATCGATTCTCATGGTAAGGTTATTGCTGCAAGATTAGGAATTGCTTCAGTAATGTGGGGCTTTACCCCGTGGACAATAGCAGGATTATTGATGTGGATTTCAGTTGGACTGATTTTAACTTGTCAAAGCGACAACTTTTCATCACAAAAGACGCGTTTCTTAGGTCTTTTGTTAGTTAGCTTAAGCATGTGCTATGTGAGTGCGCTTTTGTTAGAATATCTACCCTTGACGACATGGGCAATAGCCGTTGGATTGAGTTTACTCTTAGTATCTATTGTTTTAGGATTGACCACAATCAAAACTTGTTTTGGAGGGCTGGTGCGTGTTTCGTTATGACGAAGAAGGGCGGTTGACCAAGATAGAGCATGACGATGGTCAAAGCAGCGATATCCGCTATGAGTATCAATACACCGGCGATGGTGTTCGCTATTTGAAGAAAGACCATGCCGCGACCAAAGAGTACCGTTATGGCTGCAGCATCGATTGTGGCGGCACACCGATGAGGGTTTACGAGCGAACCTTGGGCAGTCAGGGCAATTGGACGAGCGTGGAGGATTACGTCTCTGCTCCGACCTTTGTCTGGTACAACGACAGCAGCGACTACGGTTGGCTGCCGGGGCATTGGCTCAGCGCGTTAGACCCGCCGGGCGAGGGAGCGATGTTCTATCAAGATCGCTTTGGGGTGCAGGTGGCAGGGGATTTCAACCCGCAATCGCCCGCGCAAGAGGTGCCGATTATTTGGGATTTAATGGGACTCTCAGTTTTATGGTGGATCAAATGCTGGCGTACCGCAACACAAGTAAGCGCTGACGTTGATGAATGGCATAACGAGCATTTTCGCGACAAACCGAGAGAAGGTTTTGACAAGTTCAAGCATTGTTTTGCGAATTGTTTGATCGGTTTGGACGCAGGACTTCGTTGTGCAGGACACGTGGCGTTTACCACAGAACGCGATGGGATAGGTTTCGTATTAGGTCCTCTTGATCCAATAGCATCAGATGGCGAAATCGATGACGAAATTGCAAATTTAGACGGATATCGATGCGCCAGAGATATTATCTCCAGAGGGAGTATTGCAATAGACCGATTCTTACCCGGAAGAAATTCTGGCACTACCGGGAATAACTGGCTGGATTGTCAATCTTGCTGTCGTAGCAAAGGTTATCGTCCGTAAGGACTTCGTAAAAACTCGTTGAGGCTCATACCATGTCAAAACGTGATCTCAAAATCGTCTCTATTGTTCTTTTAAGCATCGGCGTATCGTTCGGAGTACTTGTCCATCTCATCCAGCATAAATTCGGCGGGCATCTTTATCTGGGAAGCATGATCGAGCCGCCGCGTGGATTAGTTCGTTCTTGGTTAGAAACAGAATTTGGAGCAAAAGTACCATGGGATCACACAAAGTATGAGGTCCAATAGGTTGAGCAGCTCCCCAGCGGACCGATTATTCGGTTCATTCGGGTGACTGTCAAAAAAGAAGACAACAAAGAGCCGCTTACACTGATCTGGTTTTCGGAAGGTGAAAGTGGTAACATTCAACGATGTTTGGTCTTGAAGAAACAGATCGATGGTACGGAGCGGAAAGTAGCGAACCTTTTAGGGAAAAACATTGACGATGTTTTTGATCAGTTCACGACTTACATTGAGACCCAAGGAACACCCATGTCTGTGGATGAGTGGTTAAAAGCAGGTCGATATCGGGGTAGTTTTAAGGTGAAAGCAAATCCCAAGTTCGTATACATTGGTGAAAAACCACACGCTGCTGTCGACAGTTTAAGGCGTATACAGCTGATATGGGAAGTGGATGAAAATGATCGGATTCTTCAATTTTGGCTGTTTTTGAGGGACTGAAGTCAGTCAATATCCTTTCACTTGATCAGATGCTCCAACAACAGTTGCCACTCGCAAATAAGCCCCTCTGTTTGCAGGAGAACGCAAACAGAGGGGCAATTTCACATGACCACCTGTTGATTGCACAAGTCTGCTATGGTTGATCCGCCAGAATGGGACTTTACCGCCCCTCGGCGCGAAGTCATCCGTAGATAAAAGAGAAAGCCTTGTTGGTTTCCTCACAAAACGCAAGCAAAACCTGAGAGGAACCTCACTGAGGAGATTGATCAATGAAACGGACCCTTAACGGATCCAACTGATATTCCAATCAGAGATTTGTTCATACTCTTCCTTGTCCATCGTTATGCTGCCTTTAATATCCATCCCCGTATAGGAACCATCTTCTGCCGTATTTCTGATCATTGAATTGCGCTCAATGGTGAATTCATTGATTTTGAATCCTTGATTATCTTCCAAACTGATCGTCCAAGAGGAGATTGGCGACATCGCAGAAGCAGCCAAATATTCATAGTTGTAAGGCGACACCGAGAAATTATAGTTCATGACGCCCTCTCGCCAAGAGGTTCTCAAGCTGAACTTCAAATTTCCCAACTGCTTTAACTCGATGTCTCTAAAGGAACGACCGTCCGCCAACTGCCTAACTCTGTATTCCTCTTGTCTCAAATCTTCTTGTATCGCCTCCTCTTCCTGCGCTTGTTGATATGCGCCCAGAGTCGCGAGACCAATACACCCCAAAAACGAAATAAGTAAGAACGAACCGGCGATGATTGCCGCGATTAAGCACCCTTTGTTTTGCATCTTGTTATCCTCCGAATGAATGGGATATTCCCCGTGAAAGTGATTCACGATCAGAAAGCACATGTTCTTACAATCTGAACGGCTTTCCCCTTTCCGACCGCCCTGCACACGAACGCCCAAACAGCCGATAATCGTTCTACAGCGAGAGGTTACCCATCGGGTATACTTAGAGGTGAGAGCGTATGAATTGGACAAAGGAAGCAGACGTTATTGAAAAAGCCACCCGGAAGGCGGGAGAAGCCGTCCTGCAGTTAGCCGAAGAGGGTTTCGAAACCGCCCACAAAGCGAACCAATCCCCCGTGACAACCGCCGATTTACTGGCGAACACGATTCTCAAAGAGGCGTTGTTGACTGCTTTCCCCACCGATGGCTGGCTCTCCGAAGAGACCCGCGACCATCCCGAACGATTGGGGCGCAGCCGGGTCTGGATTATCGACCCGATTGACGGCACAAAAGAATACGTAACCGGACTGCCCGAATATGCGGTCTCCGTAGCGCTGGTGGAAGAGGGCTTGCCGGTGGCGGGCGCAATTTTTAACCCAGCGGTTGACGAATTTTATCTGGCGATCAAAGGGCAGGGCGCGTGGTTGAATGGTCAGCCGACGCGATGCCGCGAAAGCCAATCGGCAAAGCCCGCGCTGTTGGCAAGCCGCTCGGAAATCAAACGAGGCGAGTTTGTGCCGTTTGAGCCCTTGGCGGAAGTGGTCCCGATGGGCTCTATTGCCTACAAATTGGCAGCCCTCGCCGGAGGCAAAGCCGATACTACTTTCAGTTTGGGACCCAAAAACGAATGGGACATCGCGGCAGGCGTGCTGATTATCCAAGAGGCGGGCGGTTTCTGCTCCGATCAAGATTTTCAACCCTTCCAGTTCAACCAGCCCAATACGCTGGTGAATGGTGTCGTCGGCTGCACACAAGATGCTTTGGCGATAACCCGCGAGTGGCTCGCGCTGTATGGCGCGGAAATCGCCGAATCGCGCCGCAGGAAGGGTGTTTGAGGAGGACGCTTTGGTAGACAATTCGCCCGAAAATCGTGTCAAAGTGCTGCATATCTCCGGCTATGGGGGCAGCGGTACAACGATGATCGGACAGGTGTTCGATCAGGTGGAGGGGCTGTTTCATATCGGTCAATTCACCGACATCTGGGGCAAATATCACACGAAGCACCTCTGCGCCTGTAAAACGCCGTTTCGAGAATGCCCGCTCTGGTCCAACATCTTCCAAACCGCTTACGGCAGCTTGGACGGGATCGATGCGCAGCAGATGAAACGCTGGCGCAACCTCTCCCGGACCCGCAGCATCCCCAAAATGCTGTTCCAGGGACCCGAACGCTGGCTGAGCGCTAACCAAGGCGACTACCCGAAACTACTCGGAAAAGTTTACCAAACCATTCAACAAATCTCCGGCTGTCAATTGATAGTAGACACTTCCAAAGATACCTTCCACGATTATATCTTGCGCTCTATTCCCGAAATCGACCTGTATACCGTCCACTTAATCCGCGATCCGCGCGGGGTAGGCTATTCGCGCCTCAAACGCAAGAAACCGATGATACAGGGCTGGCTCAGTTGGGTGCTGTTCAACCGTTCGGTGGAAGGTTTTGGTCGGCGCTATCCTGCCCAATACCAGCGTCTGCGCTATGAAGACTTTTTGAAAGATACCCGCGGCTGCCTGGAGAAAATCTTAACCATGACAGGACACCCGCAGACCTCCCTTGATTTCGTTCAGGGCAACCGGGTCCAAATGCAGGGCGGTCATGCCATTGACGGCAACCGGATGCGTTTCCGGGTCGGCGAACTGGAATTGAAACCCGACGAGGAATGGCGCGATAAACTGTCCGCGCATTATAAAGCGGTTTGCTGGCTCATCACCGGCTCCAAAATTTTGAAATACGGATACTTAGACAAACAATAACCCAAAACCAGGAGGAGAATCATCAACATGAGTAACACCCATTTAATCGCCCCCCACGGAGGAACGCTTGTGAATCGAGTGGCTGAGGGCAGCGCGCGCGAAGAGTTGCAGGCGCGCGCAGGCAGTCTGCCCCGATTTGATATCGGCGAGTGGGCGCTGGCGGACTTAGAATGTATCGCGACAGGCGTCTATTCCCCCCTGCAAGGCTTCATGGGCAAGGCAGATTACGACCGCGTCGTGGAAGAGATGCGGCTGGCGAACGGTCTGCCGTGGTCTCTGCCCATCACACTTCCCGTCTCTGAAGAGTTCGCTTCCCAAGTTCAGACCGGCAGCGAAATCGCGCTTGCCTGGAATGGCATGATTTTGGCAGTGATGAATGTGGAAGATATCTATCGCCCTGACAAAAACCGGGAAGCGGTCAATGTCTACCGAACCGATGACCCCGCGCATCCGGGCGTAGCGGCGATTATGGGTATGGGACCCGTCTACCTTGGCGGACCGATCACCCAGATCAACCCCATTCCCCATGAGCAGTTCCATCAATACCGCTTAACCCCAGCGCAGACACGCGCTGCCTTTGCGGAGCATGGCTGGAAAACGGTGGTCGCGTTCCAGACCCGCAACCCGATCCATCGCGCTCACGAATACCTTCAGAAAGTCGCCATGGAGATGGTGGACGGTCTGTTCGTGAACCCGCTGGTAGGCGCGACCAAAGGCGACGATGTGCCTGCCGATGTGCGCATGCATACCTACGAAGTGATCCTGAACGAGTATTACCCGAAAGACCGCGCTACGCTGGGCGTGTTTCCGGCAGCGATGCGCTATGCGGGTCCTCGTGAGGCAATTGTCCACGCGCTCGCGCGCAAAAATTACGGATGCACGCATTTCATTGTGGGACGCGACCATGCGGGCGTCGGCAACTACTATGGAACCTATGACGCGCAGCTGATTTTCGATGAATTCTCGCCGGAAGAGATCGGCATTGTGCCTCTCAAATTCGAGCATTCCGCGTTCTGCCGCCGCTGCGGTCAGATGGTCACTTCCAAGACCTGCCCCTGCCCCAAAGAGAACTGGGTTCATCTTTCCGGCACGAAAGTGCGCGATATGCTGACCAACGGCGAACTGCCGCCCCCAGAATTCACGCGCCCAGAAGTCGCCAAAATTCTGATCGAGGCTTACCAATCACAACAAGGAGGATAATCAATCATCATGGAACAACGAGGATGTACTATCTGGTTCACCGGACTGAGCGGATCGGGTAAAACCACCATCAGCCAGCGCGTGGAGCAGTTTTTGAGAGATCACGGCTATAAAGTGGAAGTGCTGGACGGCGACATCGTGCGTACCAACCTGACCAAAGGGCTTGGCTTCAGCAAAGAGGACCGCGACGAGAACATTCGGCGCATCGGCTTTGTGTCGCACCTGCTGACTCGCAACGGCGTATTCGTGCTTGTCTCCGCCATCTCGCCCTACCGCGATGTTCGCGACGAGGTTCGCAACCGAATCGGCGACTTTCTGGAAGTCTATGCCAACGCGCCCCTGGAAGTCTGCGAAGAGCGCGATGTAAAAGGGCTTTATAAGAAAGCGCGGGCAGGCGAAATCAAAGGGTTCACCGGCATCGATGACCCATACGAGGAGCCTCTGAACCCGGAAGTCGAATGCCGGACCGATCTGGAATCGCTGGAAGAGAGCGCGAACAAAGTGCTTTCCAAAATGCGCGAAATGGGTTATTTGGAGGACTGAGTCAGGATAGGAGGGGCAGACACACAAGTCTGCCCTATGAGTGGGCGCACACGCAGGTGCGCCCCTACTAAGGATGTCACCCTGAGCGCTGCGAATGGGTCTGCTTTTCAAAGGCTGAATTCCTGTAGTCGCGGAAATAGTTGAGACAATCTCTAAGACCCCCTCCGTGAGGTTCCCCCTGCCAGCAAGGGGAATCGTAATCGGCTCCTTCTTTCCGTGTTTAGGGAAAAGGTTGGGAAGGGGAGAAGAGACCTTCCTCTCAAAACAGAGAAAAACAAAATACGATGCGAATGCCGAACTTTTTGATTATCGGAGCTGCCAAGTCGGGAACGACCGCGCTCTATTTCTATATCAAACAACATCCGGAAGTCTTCATGGCGAAGGTGAAGGAACCGCGCTTCTTCGCCTATGAAGGGGGCGTTCCCGAATGGAAAGGTCCCTTGGATGCGGAAAACAATGCCTGGGTCATCACCGACAAAGAGGTTTATACCGCGCTGTTTAACGACGTCAGCGAGGAAAAGGTCTGGGGCGAAGCCTCGCCGATCTACCTCTATTCGGAACCTGCCCCCGAGCGAATCAAAAACTATGCGCCTGATGCGAAATTAGTGGCGATTTTGCGTCACCCCATCGAACGCGCCTATTCGCATTATCTGCACCTCATCCGCGACAACCGCGAACCGCTGCGCGACTTTGGCAAAGCCTTAGACCTGGAGCCGGAGCGGATGGCAAACGGCTGGGAGTGGTCTTGGCATTACACC
>JAHCHP010000047.1 GCA_026129765.1 Fimbriimonadia bacterium
GTGGCATCTGGTTCTGCGGGATTGGTGAAGGCGTGTTTGGATGAGTCTGCTAAATATGCCCAAGAGCGCAAAACGTTTGGGGTCCCCCTTTCCCATCACCAACTGATTAAGCAGAAAATCGCCAACATGGAAGCCGATTATCAGATCAGTCTGCTGCTTTACCAGAAAGTGGGTTGGCTGAAGAATGTGGGTCAGCGCAACACCCGGGAGACCTCGCTCGCGAAATGGTATTCCACCGAAGCGGCGCAGCGCTCCTCGCGGGAAGCGGTACAGCTCTTTGGCTCCTATGGGTTCTCGGATGAGTATCCGGTGGAGCGTTTCTACCGCAACAGCAAGGGCGCAACCATCTATGAAGGCACTTCCGAAGTGCATACTCTGATGCAGGCTGATTATGTGTTAGGCAACCGCCAGGATAAGCCCTTACGCTGCAATCTGCCTACCTACCCGTTTGAGGGTTAAGTTGGGAGAAGAAACTTCTTAGTCCCCCGAATGAATTCGGGGTCTAATCGAGCCAAGCCCGTTGAAACGGGCTACGAAAAACGCGTTCCAACCTGCGTTGTAGCCTGCTTGAGCAGGCTACGTTGGGCAGCCCCTGAATTTATTCGGGGGCGAGGAGGCAGGTCGTAGGTTAGCATTAGACCTCGCAAGAAGGTGTCCTTGTCGCGTCTAAGGGGGGTAAGGGCAGCCACAACTATTCATTCATCTTTCTTTATGAACATCGTGGAAACACAAATCCTAACCATTACCGGCGATGAAACTGCCGACCGTCAAGCGATTCAAACGGGCGCGGCGATTATTCGCGCGGGTGGACTGGTCGCGTTTCCCACCGAAACGGTCTACGGCTTGGGCGCGGACGCTTTGAATGAAGAAGCGTTGCGCAAAATCTTCGCCGCGAAAGAACGCCCCGACTGGGACCCGTTGATTGTCCATGTCTGTTCGCGGGGCATGCTGGATCGCTTAATTCAGAACCCGCCGCTTGTGCTGGAGACGCTGATCGAGCGGTTCATGCCCGGTCCGCTCACGCTGATTTTGCCCAAAGCGCCCCATGTATCGAGCCTCATCACCGCTGGACGCCCCACGATTGCGGTTCGGATGCCAGCGCATCCCGTGGCTTTGGCGTTGATTGAAGCGAGCGACACGCCCATCGCCGCGCCGAGCGCAAACCGTTTTAGTCGTCCCAGCCCCACCCGCGCCGAGCATGTGCTTCAGGACCTGCAGGGACGAATCGAGGCAGTGATCGATGCCGGTCCCACCGAGGTAGGCGTTGAATCGACCATCTTGGACATGACCACGATGCCCCCCACCTTGCTGCGACCCGGAGGCGTGCCAGAGGAGGCGTTAGAGGCGATGTTTGGAACCCTTCAGCGTCTTCAGCCCGGCTCTGTGAGAGCGGGCGCGCCGTTGCCGTCGCCCGGACTCAGCGAACGCCACTATGCCCCGCAGGCGCGTTTGATCTTGCTGCCGGGAGAGGGCGTGGAAATTCCTTCGCGCATTCCCTTAGAAGGCTCCGGCTCCTCATTCAAATTTGGGTTCATGCTGCCGTCTCATTTTCCGCAGGGCTGGCGCTTGCGTTTGGAGCAGGATTCGCTAATCGTCGCATGGCATCCAGACCCTTCGGTCTTGAGTCTTGAAGCGGAGACTCAAGCGGATACGATTTCGCTTCCGTTGCGCGATAGAACGACGCTTTCTTTTCCTGCGCCCCGCGAGTCTGATTTGGTGGTCGTATTCCCTTGGGGACCTTGGCAAGAGAGAGAAAAACTGGCTCAGAGGCTCTTTGAGGGGTTGCGCTGGCTGGATCGGCAGGGCGTTTCGCATATTCTTTGTCCGCTGCCTGAAACGGGGGGATTGGGGACTGCGCTCCGGGACCGATTATTGCGCGCCTCTCGACAGGTATAATTACCTTTGAGTATGAAATACATTCCCAGTGTTGGCATGGAAGTTCACGCGCAGCTGCTCACGAACAGTAAAATGTTCTGTGGCTGTCCGACCCACTTTGGCGAAAGCCCGAATACGAATGTCTGCCCGATCTGTTTGGGGCTGCCCGGCACGCTTCCGGTTCCCAACAAACGCGCCATAGAGCATGTGATCCGAACCTCGCTCGCGCTCAACTGTACCATCGCGCCGACTGCTCTCTTCTACCGCAAAAACTACTTCTATCCTGATTTGACCAAAGGTTACCAAATCTCGCAGTATGGCGAAGAGCATCCCATTGGAACGCTGGGCTGGCTGGAAATTGTGGTGAATGGCGAACGTAAGCGTATCCATATCCGCCGTGTTCATTTGGAAGAGGATACCGGTAAACTGTTCCATTTTGTGCCGGGTGAAAGCGAGGTGGATTACAACCGCTGCGGAATGCCGTTGATGGAGATCGTCACCGACTTCCCGCCCGATATTCATTCTGGCGAAGAGGCGAAAGAGTATTTGGTTCAGCTGCGCGCGATTCTCACTTATCTGGGCGTCTGCGATGGCAAAATGGAAGAAGGTTCTTTGCGCTGCGAACCCAATATCAGTGTCGCGCCGGAAGGTTCCGACACGCTCGGAGTAAAGACCGAACTCAAGAACTTGAACTCGTTTCGTTCGGTGGTGCGGGGCATCGACTTTGAGGCGCAGCGCCAATCAGAGGTTCTGGAATCAGGCGGTCGAATCGCGCAAGAGACGCGGGGCTGGAACGATGAGGGCTTCAGTTTCCCGATGCGCTCCAAAGAGGGAGAACAGGATTACCGCTATTTCCCGGAGCCGGATATCGTGCCGGTCGTAATAGACGAGGCATGGATCGAGTCATTACGCGCGACGCTGCCCGAACTGCCCTTAGCGAAATGGGAGCGATACCAGAAGGAGTTTGGTTTAAGCGCATACGACTCGGGTGTATTGACGGCGGACTATGAGACCGCGCGATTCTTCGAGGCGTGTGTGACGCATAAGGCAGACCCCAAAAGCGCGTGCAACTGGATCACGGGCGAATTGGCGGCGAAATTGAACGCGGATAACAAGCGCATCGATCAGACACCCTTCACGCCTGCCCATGTCGCGGACCTCTTAAGCCTGATTCAAAACAACACCATTACCAGCCGGATCGCCAAAGATGTGTTTGCGGAGGCGTACCAGAACGGCAGGATGCCCAGCGAGATTGTGCAGTCGCAGGGCTTAACCCAAATCGCGGATGAGACTGCGCTGCGTTCGATGGCGCAAAAAGTGATTGGAGAGAACCCGGACATTGTGGAAAAACTGCGAAGCGGGAAAGAGGGTGTGATGGGCTTTCTGGTGGGACAGGTTATGAAAGAGAGCAAAGGACGCGCCAATCCCCAGCGGGTTCAGGAAATTCTGCGGGAAGAAATCCTAACCTGATGGAACCCAATGCGCGGGAGATGAATATAACTACTATAGGGAGGAAGACCCCATGAGAACCCCTTTGATTGCGGGAAATTGGAAGATGAACCTGACGGTTCCAGAAGGAGTCGCGCTGGCAGAACAGATCCGCCAGCGGTTTGGCGTTCAAGAGGATGTAGAGGTGGCGGTCTGTCCCGCCTTCACCGCGCTCTATTCGGTGGGGCAAGCGTTGCGCGGTAGCACCATCAAATTGGGCGCGCAAAATGTGTTTTGGAAAGAGAAGGGCGCTTATACGGGACATATCGCTCCCGCGATGCTTTCCAGCCTTCATTGCGAATATGTGATTTTAGGACACTCAGAGACACGCGGTCGTTTTGGGCAATCGGAAATCGAGGCGGAACTGCTGGGCTATTTCAGCGAAACGAACGCCAGCCTGAAGAAAAAATTGGAAGCCATTCTGCCGTATGGTCTGCGCCCGGTCTTGTGTGTGGGCGAAACGTTGGCGGAACGTGAGAGCCAGAAAACCGATGCGGTGATCCAGCAGCAGTTGTCGGAAACGCTTCAGGCGATGGAGCCGGACGAACTGCGCGACTTAGTCGTCGCCTATGAGCCTGTGTGGGCGATTGGCACGGGACAGGTTTGCGAGGCAGACGAAGCCAATCGGGTGTGCGGTCTCATTAGGTCCACGCTTGCCCACATGCATCATACTGAACTATCAGAGGTGGTTCGGGTGCTGTATGGGGGTAGCGTGAAAGCGTCCAATGCCAATTCCCTGCTGAAACAGCCGGAAATTGATGGCGCGCTGGTCGGTGGCGCGAGCCTCGACCCTGAAGAATTTTTGCAGATTATTCATGCGGCGCGAACGCGCAAAGGGTAAAAGGAATCTTCTCTGCCTGAATGCGCTTGCGCGGCAGTTAGTTTTTTTGAAAGTAGAAATGAAAAACCCTTTAGAAAACCATTGTCGAAGCCGACAATCTTGTTAAATGGAGGCAGTTGAATGAATATCACGGTTATTGGTACCGGATATGTGGGGCTTGTGACCGGATTGGTCTTTTCCGATCTGGGTAACGAAGTGATTTGCGTCGACATAGACCCGGAAAAAGTGCGCTCTCTCTTAGAGGGGCGTCCGCCCTTTTATGAGCCAGGTGTGGAAGAACTGTTGCAGCGCAATCTGCAAGAGGAGCGTTTGCACGCCACGACCGAGCTCGAAAGCGCGGTTCGCCATGCGGACGTTATCTTCATCACGGTAGGCACGCCGCCTCGCGAGAACGGCGAGCCGGATTTGCGCTATGTGGAGCAGGTAGCGCAGGAGATTGGGCGCGCGTTGAACGGTTATAAGATTATCGTCACGAAATCGACCGTTCCTGTCGGCACGGGTAACTATGTCCGCCGGATCATCGAAGACCATCGCCAGGGCGACCACGAATTCGACGTTGTCTCCAATCCTGAGTTCTTACGCGAAGGGTCCGCGATTTATGACACGCTCTATCCTGAGCGAATCGTCATTGGCGCGGAAAGCCAGCGCGCTGCGCTAAAAATCGTGGAACTGTACGCGCCGTTAGAGCGCCCGATGCTGATCACGAACCTGCCCACCGCAGAGATTATTAAGTATGCCTCCAATGCGTTTCTCGCGCTCAAGATTTCGTTCGTCAACTCGATTTCCAATCTGTGCGAGCGGGTTGGCGCGGATGTGACTCAGGTCGCCAAAGGCATGGGCTACGACTCCCGAATCGGGGCGCAGTTCCTGCAGGCAGGGTTGGGGTTTGGCGGTTCCTGCTTCCCTAAAGATGTCAAAGCCTTGATTTACAGTTCGCAAAAGCACGGGTTGGATACCACCCTGCTGCAGTCGATTCTGGATATCAACGAGCAACGCGCCTTTGATTTTGTGGAGCGTATGGCGGAAAAATTAGGAGGGCTTAAAGGGAAAACGGTGGCGGTTTTGGGACTGTCGTTCAAGGCGAACACCGACGACGTGCGCGATGCGCGCTCTATCGAAGTGATTGGAGCGCTCATGCAGCACGGAGCCGATATTCGCGCTTATGATCCGGCAGCCATGCCCAATTTCCAACGCATCTATCCCGACTTGACGTATTGTCGCAGCGCGTATGAAGCCGCAGAAAACGCGGATGCGATCGCTCTGGTCACAGAGTGGAATGAATTTAAGCAACTGAACATGGAGCGCATCTTCAAACTCATGCGGAAGCCGTTCCTGTTCGATGGACGCAATATCTATGATCCGATGCGCATGCAAAAGATCGGCTTTGAGTATTATGGCATCGGTCGAACGGTGGAGGCGCCTCTGCTGCAGCCAGCCCTGCATGGAGCCAGGGGATAATCCCTTGACTTTATTGGAGACGCGCTCAACAAGGAGGAATTAGCATGTCTTTTTTGCAACGTATTCTGGGAGTGGGTAAAAGCAACGCCTACGACGAGGGAATCCGCTTGTACGATAACGGGCGATTCGAGGACGCGCTGCAGTTGTTTGAGCGCGCGGCATCCGAAACGCGCGATGCGATGGTCATCAAGTTGGCGCGCTTCTATATTGCCGAGTCTCACGCTCAGTTGGGGCAGTCCAATTTACGCCGGGGACATTTTGAAGCCGCGGAAGCGCATTATGCTAAAGCGTTGGAAATCCATCCCCATTACGCAGACCTTCATTTTCAACGCGCCTTCGCTTTGAGAAAACTGCAGAATTACGAAACAGCGCAGTTTCATTTGCAAGAAGCGCTCCGGATCAACCCGCGATTTGCCAAAGCGATGCTTCACCAAGGCTTGTTGCAGTATGAGACGGGAGAGCGTGAGGCGGGTCTGAAGCAGATTGAGGCTGCGCTGCAACTGGACAGCAGCTTCCGCAATGGACGCTATGAGCAGGCGATTGCTTATGATGCCGATGGCAATTACGATCAGGCGTTGGCGACCTTTGAGGCGATTGCTTCCACAACGGTGGATGACATTCTGTACCATGCGCAACTGGGCGATGACCTGTACCGGCGCGGGATGTTTGAAAACGCGGTGGAAGAGTATCGCAAATCGCTGGCTATCAACCCCAACTATGCCGATATCCGCAATCATCTTGGGATGGCATTGGCAGCGTTAGGGCGTGAGCAGGAAGCGATAGCAGAGTTCCGCGCCGCAATCTCAGTGAACCCGAATTATGTGGAGGCGCGCCTGAACCTGGCGATTACCTTGCGCGATGCGGGCTTGGTGGTGGAAGCGCGCGAAGAGTACCAGCGCGTGCTGGAGTACGACCCGGAGAATGTGGTCGCCCGGCACAGTCTCGCCGCCTTAGCGGCTTAAACAAAGTAACCTCGAGGGCAGTCCCAGTGGCTGCCCTTATTTATGTCTACGATA
>JAHCHP010000048.1 GCA_026129765.1 Fimbriimonadia bacterium
GGCAAACTCCTGCGCAAAAACTTAGCATTTGAAAAGAAGACCCGTTCGCTGCGCTCAGAATGACAGCATATAAGGTAGGTGAAAAACTACGGGCGGTTCTACCGCCCCTTTAAACGTGAGCGTCGCGAATACATCGAGCCGTGCGTTTTGCGAGCCGATTGAACCATCTCAGGATAGGGCGTATCAGTGATGGTCACAAAACCGATATTATAGTTCTCGCCATCAAACCATCGACCGGTCAGCGGTTGATCCACATATTGGAACCAATGGCAGCCGATCATTTGCGGGTGGTCTAACACGGAATGAAGATACTGCTCGTACATGCGAGCGCGCTCTCGCTGGTTTTCCGCCGCCACCAAACCGGTATGAAACATCCCCCGATCCAGCGCGCCAAAATGAAACTCGCCGATGATCACCGGCTTGTCCAAGCGGCTTAGGAACCCATAGGCGGCATGGTCGACTTTGGGCGCGTAGATGTTGAAGCTAAGCACATCGCACACTTTGGCGCATGCCTCTACCGCATCGAGCGAGTACCACGCGAATCGACACCCCAAGTAGAGATGATTTGGCGCAAGGGACCTCAAAACATCGCGAATCGTCTCAAAAT
Organism: Fimbriimonadia bacterium; assembly: GCA_026129765.1. GTDB lineage: Bacteria > Armatimonadota > Fimbriimonadia > Fimbriimonadales > GBS-DC > JAHCHP01. The sequence continues at coordinate 608 of JAHCHP010000048.1, forward strand.
AACGCAACGCGAACGCATGCACAAACGCGCCCATATCTTGCGGGCGAGCAGCCGTCGGATTGGGCGGCAGGGACACGGGAGCATCCAAATCATGCCACCTGTGGAATTCGGTTCCCCACGCCTCATTCAACTTATGAACGTCGTCATACTTCTTTCGCAGCTGCTCTAAAAACGCTCGTTTGGCGGGCGATTCGTCAGCGTTTGCGCCCAACGCGCCATACGCCAATCCATACCTGCCCCCCTCTTCGCCTGCGCCTGCCCAACTCAGTTCATTATCCACAAAAAAACCTAAGCACCACGAGTCCTCTTTCACTCGATTTGCCACCGACTCCAAACTCCGGCGGACACTCTGCGCAAACGCGGGGTCATAGGGATCATGCATTTTGCCCCAATAGTCTGAGCCGCTGCTGATCCGCTTATGGTCGCCCTGCACATGCGCCGTCGCGACATAAGGCACTTGTCCATTCTGATAGAAATCCCAACTGGACCAGTTGCCTATCGTATTAAAGCCCCAAGAACGCAGCCGCTTGAGTGTATGTTCACGCCAAAGTTCGGAATACGATTTGCCATATTTTCGTTCTAAATTGGCGGCATAGAAATTGAACGCTTTCCCTTCTTTGATCGGTCCCATATGCGCGCCCGATAGATGGGCGAAATGGCGCGATAAGGGATCGCCCTCCGCAGGCAGCGATTGGAACATCGTTCCCCGCTTTTCGATAAAAGTAGCCTCCCCCATACCCACACAATCGATGCCCGCCGAAAAGAAGGGCTGCCCATCGGGCGTAATCAGCCACCAAACCCCGTTGATTTTCTCTACCCGAAACCAGCCGGTCGGATTGCGCTTCGGTCCTGATTTCCATCCGCCATAGCGATCCATATCGGGCAGACTGGGCGAACGCGCCAATTCGCGTTTTTCTGCTGAAAGGTGTTTGCGCATGGCTTCTTCGTTCGCCATTTTGCCTGACCATTTCCCCCGGCTGTATTGCCCCAATGAGTCCACGATCCCATGAAAGGTTTGGTCGTAATGAATGAGGCGAATGTTATCCACAATCAGCGTTTTCAGCGCGTTCTGCCGCGCCATAAAAATCTGAAAAGCTACGATATGATGGAGGTTGATTTTGCCCTCGTTGCTGGTTCCAATAAGGGTATAACCTCGAATACCAGGCAACCCGCGCATGCCGTAATCCATGGGATTGTGGGCTAAGGGGAAGAGGTAAGAGACTCGTTTCTTGGGGGGCGCGGACCCGCTGCCTTGACGACAGAAACGAGAACCGTCTGCGCGAGGATCATCATCCACCCGAACGCCAAACGCGACCGGTTCAGAGGTGGGATTGGTGAGATCAAACGCCAACGCGGCATAACGGCTCCAATTCCATGCCTCCTCCGCCCGAAACATCAGATTGGGCCAATCCACATCCGGCAGAAATTCCACCTTCAAAGCGCGTTTGCCCTGAGATACGCCCTGAGTCACCCTATGCAAGCGCGTATGATTGGCGGTGGCTTGCGCCAACGATTCGGGAGTCTCAAAGGAGTAGAGCAATTGGTCTTGGGGCGTTTGCATACCATGTTCTTTTGCGCTTCAGACCGCAATTTCCTGCATAATCTCATGGCTCAGGTACAATTTTGCTTGTGCGTGGTTTGCAAAAGTGGGGATGGGTCCTGGGGTTGTTGGCGATAAGCGGGTGCGCGAAGTTCCCGGACAATCCCGGCACTCAAGGTGTGCGCAGGTTCGTGATCGAAATTCGTCTATCAGGGCGCGTAAAACAGAATTATGTCTACTTCGCGTTGTTCAACTTTGCCAACGATGCGACTGGACAGGCAGGTCCGATTCCTGTTGTCGCGCCGCCCTGGGGCAATGGCTTCGCGGCGGGCGCGTTCACGCATTTCATGCGGTTCGATTCGTTCCAGCCGCAGGGCGGTTATGGACTGTACCGCGTTACGCCCGGAACCAACTTGACGGTCTTCCAATATATCGGCGCGCCGGTCGTATTCCAACCGGTCGATACCAACAGTACCACCCTGCGCTTTGAATTTGACCTGACCCAGTTTATCCCGAACCCAGACGACGCTCGCGCTCAACAAGCAGTCCAGATCAACTTCATTGCCACCGACCGGATTCCCATTGACCCCACCGACCCGACCCCTAAATTCTGGGATGCCTTAGGCGACAGTCGGCTGCCCAGCGAAATCAACCGGTTCTTAAACATCCAACGCATCGACCAAAACCGCATTTACCGGAACGCGGACACCAACTTGGAGCCGGAAGGCGACGCGCGAGACCCTGATTTAGACATTATCGATTGGCGGGTTGAGGTTCGAACCCTATGACAGAGACCAGCAAGCCGCTCAGCCGTTTGGAGATTATGCGCGGGCTGAAATGGGCGGACCGCGACGCGATTTTCGTTACGGTTTACCTCGCTCTAACCGGCGGAGCATTCCAAACCGGCTTTGCGCGTCACTTGGGCGCAAACGATCTCTGGCTGGGTATTATGGCGGCGGTTCCCGCGATTGCAGGCGGTCTCCAAATTTTGGCAGCGTATGCGGGAGAGCAAACAAACAACCGTAAAAAGCTGGTTATTCAGTCCGCGCTGCTATCGCGTTTGCCTTGGCTGTTGATCGCGTTTCTGCCCTTGCTCAGCCCAAACATGCCCCGGCTGCCTGTGTTCATCTTGCTGTTGACGCTCTCCGCCATCTTGGGTTCCTTTGCGGGTCCCGCGTTCCTGGCTTGGTTAAGCGATTTGGTTCCCGCAGACCATCGCGGACGCTATTTTGGCAGGCGCAATATGCTGCTGGGATTAGTGGCAGCCGCCACTGCGCTACCGCCCGCCATCTTCTTGGATCAAGCCGTTAAATACCAGCGTTTTCCGGTTCCTGTCGCGTTCGCCGCGCTGTTTGGTTTGGGATTTGTTTTCTTGGTCTTATCCCTCTTTGCTTTGACCAGGATGCCGGATGCGCCCCGCGAACGCTCCGAACGCGCTGAGGGCTGGCAAGGTTTCCTCCAGTTCTACAGGGAGCCGTTCCAAAATAAGAACTTCCGACGCCTGTTGACCTTCACCACGTTTTGGACCTTTGGGCAGCTCTTTGCGGGTCAGTTTTTCACGGTCTATATGTTGGAGATTATGGAGTTCCCTTACCTGCTGATCCAGATGACCGCCTTCGTCGCCTCACTGTTCAGCAGCTTAGCCATGCCATTTTGGGGCTACCTCTCCGATAAATTTGGCAACCGCCCGTTGCTCACCATTGCCGGAACCTGTGTCGTCTTTATTCCGTTCCTCTGGATGTTGACCTCGCCGGACCGCTACCATCTGAGCATCGCGATCATTATGTTCATCCAGGTCTTGGCAGGGTTCCTGTGGGCAGGGGTGGGTCTCAGTCAATTCAATATGTCGCTCAGCATCGCGCCGCCCGCGCAAAGAACGGTTTATATGGGCGCGATTGCTGCCATTGGCGCGCTGATTGGCGGGTTGGCGCCATTGACCAGCGGATTCTTTATGGAGATGATGAAACCGCATGTGCCAGACCCCACACGGTTCTTTGTCTTGTTCGGAACCGCCGCCGCGCTTCGCGGTTTTGCGATGCTGTGGCTTCGAGGCGTGCATGATCCCCAAGCGGCAGGAACCAGCTATGTGTTGTCGCAGCTGCGATCTTCGGCGCGTCCGCAAGGTTGGATGGCGATGCGCCGTCTGAAGCGCGGAACGGACGAAGCGAGCCGCTTAAACGCCGTTCGAACGCTGGCACAGACCCGCGCGCCTTTGGCGGTGGAAGATTTGAGCCGCGCGCTGCATGATCCCAGCCCCGAAGTGAGACGGCAGGCAGCCGCCGCGTTGGGCGAAATTGGCGATCCGCGCGCCGTGCCGGTTCTGATTGAAGCGATGGAGGACCCTGCCAGCGACCTGCGCTTAGAAACCATAGAAGCCTTGGGCAAAATCGGCAGCTCGGATTCTATCGCGCCCCTGATCCGCCAATTGGGACATGCGCGTTCAGATATCCGCCTGAGCGCGATTCATGCCTTACGCCTCATTGCCGACCCCGCGAGCCTGCCCGCACTCCGGGACCGTTTGGGCGAAACCGACAATCCCGCAGAACAGGCGCGCCTGTTGGAAGCCATCACCGAAATCTTGCCCTCGGTCAGCGAGACACTGGTCGCAGACCTGCATGCGACGGAGCAGATTTTGATGGATTGTCTCTCGTCCTCTGATGCGGAGGTGCGCTCGGATGCGGCAGAGGGCATCGCGCGCCTGCCTATCAATCCGACGCTCGCGCCGATTTTGCGTTTGAAGTGGGAAGAAGAAGCGGATGAAGCCGCCTTGGCGGCAGTATCGAAGGCGTTAGCGCGCCATGGCGAAGCGCAAGATACAGCGGTTCTGCTACGACGCTTAAGCCTTTGCAAGTCGCCTCGCGCCCGCCAGCAGATTGCGCTTTCGGTTGCGCAGTTGGGGGGGTGGGCAGACCGGCTCTACCCGCTGTTGACCGCAGACGAGTTGACACGCGACCGGACGATCGAGCGTATTCTTCAGGCGCGACTCCGCCAGCAACCTGCCTCCAGCGAGATTTTAAGCGCGTATGCCGCGAGCCGCTATGAGCAGGCGCTGCAGACACTGGCAGACACCCTGCCGGATCAGCCGTTTTTGGAGGCTCTCCGCGCATCGCCCGCCGGTTTGGAAACGTGGCTGCTGGCAGTCGCCAGTCTGGATAAACCTTGAGCGTTTATTCGTCGTCTACGCCCAACATCTGGGTGTAGGCGA
>JAHCHP010000049.1 GCA_026129765.1 Fimbriimonadia bacterium
GGTTCCCCTTGCGCGCAAGGGGAACCAGTCTTCTCAGGCTGATAATGGGGGCTATTAATCTAACATCAAAAGCGGCATCTCGAGATACCGTTTGAGGTCTTGCAGGAACAGCGCGCCGGTAGCGCCGTCGATGGTTCGGTGGTCACAGGACATGGTCACCTTCATGCGCTGGCGCGCTTCAAAGGAACCATCGTCCTTAACGACCGGCGTTTTTCGGACAGAACCGACCGCCAAAATCGCGCTGGCAGGCGGGTTGATAATCGCAGTGAACTCCTCGATATCAAACATGCCCAAATTGGAGATGGAGAAGGTGTTCCCGCTCATCTCATCAGGCATTAACTTGCCATCGCGCGCCTTCTCTATCAGTTGCTTGGAGGCAGCCGCGATCTTACGAACCGAGAGCTGCTCACAATGCTTGATGACCGGCACAATCAAACCGTCAGGAACCGCAACGGCAATACCGATATGAATACCCGATGGATAGACCACTTGATTGCCATCTACGGCTGCATTCACAATGGGATGCTTTTGCAGGGCTAACACCGAAGCGCGCGTGATTAAATCGTTCACGCTGATTTTGGGCAACGACTCGTCCAGACTGTTGAGTCGCTGGCGCAACGCCATCGCCTCGCCCATATCCACCTCGATAGTGAGGTAGAAATGGGGAACGGTTTGCATGGTTTGGGTCGTGCGCTGCGCAATGATTTGGCGCAAACGCGACATCGGTTCCACCCGCGATTCGCTCGAGACTACCGGGGCAGCCGCTGCTGCTGCGGGCGCAACAGGCGCAGTTTGAGGAGCCGCCAAATAGGCTCTCAGATCGCGCTCTACGATTCGCCCGCCCGGTCCTGTGCCCGTGACCTGGCGCAGGTCCACATGATGATCTTTGGCGAGCCGTCGAACCAGAGGGGTCGCTTTTATGCGGCTTTCCGCGCCGTCTGTCATCACAGCAGGCGCAATTTCGGGCGTTGGCGCGGCAGGCTGCGCAACGGAAGGCGTGGCTGCAGGCACACTGGCGGTAGGTCCAGAGGCAGAGGCGCGCCCATTGCTGGATGCGCCCGAAGGCAGCGATTCGCCTTCTGCCAACACGAATGCCATCGGCTCGCCTACCGGCACATTCGCGCCTTCCTGAACGGATATTCCTTTGAGGATACCGTCACCCGGCGCTTCCACCTCAACCGTCGCTTTGTCGGTCGCGATTTCGGCGATAGGTTCGCCCTCTTTTACCGCATCCCCTTCCGACTTCAACCATTTAAGCAGGGTTCCTTCTTCCATGCCATCGCCCATTTTGGGCATGATTACTGTATGCATCGTTTCTCCTTGCAATCCTTATGCCAACGCTCGCTTGACTGCCGCCGCGATATCTTGTTCTGTGGGAACAGCCAACTTCTCCAGAACGCGCGAATAGGGCATCGGCACATCTGCGCCTGCCACTCGAAGCACGGGCGCGTCCAACTCGTCGAAAGCATACTCTTGGACCTGAGCGGCGATCTCTGCGCCAAAGCCTGCAAACCGCCAATCGTCATGCACTACAATCGCTCGATGCGTTTTCGCGACGGACCGGAACACCGTTTCCATATCGATGGGCGCAATCGTTCGGAGGTCGACAATCTCCACTTCAATGCCCTCTTCCGCCAGCTGTTTCGCCGCTTCCAGGCTCAGATGAACCCCGCGGGAATAGGTAACTATTGTGGCATGATTGCCCTCGCGTTTGACATCCGCCACGCCAAAGGGAATCTTGAAGTTCGGGTCTTCTGGCACGTCCCCTTTCACGCCGTAGATTTGGGGATGCTCCATGAAGATAATCGGGTTATTATCGTGGATCGCCGTTTTCAGCAAGCCCTTCGCGTCTGCAGGCGTTGACGGCAATACCACTTTCAAGCCGGGGGAATGAGCGAACCACGTTTCTAAACTATGTGAGTGCTGGGCAGCCAGTTGTTTGCCGGGACCCGCAGGACCGCGGATGACCATCGGCACGGGACATGCGCCGCCCGATTTGTAATAGATCTTTGCCGCATGGTTCACAATCTGATCCATTGCTAAGATTCCAAAGCTCCAGGTCATCATCTCCACGACCGGCTTCAAGCCTTCCATCGCTGCGCCGACCGCCATCGAGACGAATCCCGGTTCCGAGATAGGCGCATCGATCACTCGTGTGGGACCATATTTATCGAACAGCCCTTCCGTCACCCGGAAGGTTCCCTGATAGCGTCCAATATCCTCGCCAATTAGGAAGACCCGCTCATCCCTGTCTAATTCTTCTATCAGCGCGAGCCGGATCGCATCGCGATAATTCATTTGTGCCATTCTCTCTCCTCCTCAAGCCAACACATCCTCGAACAGAGCGTCTGGGGGCGGGTCTGCGCTTTCATCGGCAAAACGCGCCGCTTCTTTCACAATCGCTTTGATCTCGTCATCCATCGTCTGCAATTCGCTCTCGCTGATCACGCCGTCGCCCACTAAAATCGCTTTGAGCGACTCCAGCGGGTCGCGCTCCTTCCATTCCTCTAATTCCTCTTTGGTTCGGTAAGACCCCGGATCGGTGATGTCCGCCGCGCCATGCCCCACAAAGCGATAGGTAATTGCCTCAACAAAGTAAGGCTCCCTTTTTTCGCGCACATGCTTGATGACCTCCCTTGCCTCAGCCCGGACACTCAACACATCCATGCCGTCAATTTGTTTGGAGGGAAATCCGTAGACGGAAGCGCGTTTCGCGAGATTCGTCTCTGAGGAGTGATGTTCTAAGGCGGTTCCCATCGCGTATTTGTTGTTCTCCACGATGTAGATCACCGGCAGATCCCATAAGCCCGCCATATTGAAACATTCATGCAGCAAGCCTGCGTTCATCGATCCGTCGCCAAAGAAACAGAGAGTCACCCCGTCCTCCTGCATGTAGCGCTGTTTGAAGGCAACACCCGTCGCGATGCCGATCATGCCCCCGATAATGCCATAGCCACCCAGGAAGTTCTTATCGCGGTCATACAGGTGCATGGAGCCGCCCTTGCCTTTGCATAAACCGGTTTCTTTCCCCAACAATTCTGCCATGACGGCTTTGGGATCGCTGCCCAATGCCAGCACATAGCCATGGTCGCGATAATGCCCAACCACGCGATCTTGTTTCTGAAGTTGGGAAATGAATCCGACGGCAACCGCTTCCTGCCCGATATAAAGATGAAGATAACCGCCAATTTTTGCTTGTCGATAAGCGACGTTACACTGCTCCTCAAAGCGCCGGATCAACAGCATTTGTCTATAGAGTTCGATCAGTTCGGCTTTCTCCTTGGAGGTCGTTTTGGACGCTGTTTTTGGTTTGACTTTTGTTTTCAACACAAGTCCTCCTTACTCTCTAAAATTGATCCTGAGATTTGCAGGCGTAGACAGCGGGTGGAATCGGTCCGCGTTGGACGGGCTGCGACGCCAAAAGCCCGCTCGTGATGAGCGGCTCTCCGAGTCATCCGCGCCGTTGCGGGAGCCAGCATGCCTATTTTACCCGATTTAGCGCGCATTTGATGGGTTTTTCTTAAGGTGAGTCCATACTCGAGCAGACGATAACTCGGTTCAGCCCGGCAACAATGCAGATGATGTCATTCTGAGCGAAGCGAAGAATCCGCTTTTTCAAAGCGTCATTCCCGCGAATGCGGGAATG
>JAHCHP010000005.1 GCA_026129765.1 Fimbriimonadia bacterium
GGTTCCCCCAAAACTTTGGGGGAACCTCTTGAATAAGGCTACTACTGAGAGGTTAAGGAACAACCACTTGTTTCCAACCCGAAGTGGCAGAAGTTCCAGCGGTGTTGTATGCATGCACGCGGTAACGATAGGTCCCCGGTCCAGGCGGCACATCGGAGAAGAAGGTCGTGTTCGCAGGCAGGTCAAACCGTTCGCGATTCACCCAAACACCATTGATTCGGATTTCTCGAACCATTGTGAAACCGTCCTCGTTGTTGGCGTTGTCCGTCCAAGTGCATTCCACTTGACCGTTCGAGTAGACCACATTGAAGTTGGACGGCGCGTTCGGAGGCGACTGCGTTACGACCGTCACTTGCACCCAGCCCGATGTCGTGGAAGTACCTGCGCTGTTGAACGCATGCACGCGATAGCGATATAGCCCGTCGCCCGGAGGTGTATCGGTAAAGCTCGTTGTATTGGCAGGCAGAGTGAACCTTTCGCGATTACTCCAGACGCCGCCGAGATTAACTTCGCGCACCATCGTGAAGCCATCCTCGTTATTGGAGTTATCGTTCCAATTGCATTGCACCTGCCCACTGTTATGCGTCACCGTCAAGTTCGTCGGACCTGCAGGCACCACTTGCTGAACCGTTATGGTTCTTGTAGCGGATCCCACCAATCCTCCGCTGTCCGTAACGCTGGCAGTGATCGTATGAGTTCCCACTTGCAGGCTGCTGGTGGAGAAAGAGGCTCCCGAACCGATATTGCCCTGCAAATTAGAGCTCCAAGAAAGGTTCGCGCTGAGGTTGCCGTCTTGCGTATCCGATGCGCTGCCCATAAACGTGACCGAAGAGCCGAAACTCGTCGTGCTGTTATTAGCAGGGCTGGAGATCGTGACGGTCGGCGCAGTGTTCACCACATTTATCGTGATGTTTGCCGAACCCGGTAATCCTCCGCTGTCCGTAACGCTGGCAGTGATCGTATGTGTCCCAAGCTGCAGGCTGCTGGTGGAGAAAGAGGCTCCCGAACCGATATTGCCCTGCAGATTGGAACTCCAAGACAGGTTCGCGCTGAGGTTGCCATCCTGCGTGTCCGATGCGTTGCCCGTAAACGTCACAGAGGTCGATTGCGTGATCGTTGCGCCATTGGTGGGAGCGGTAATGGATACCGTGGGGGGCGTATTCGTTGCCGTCACGGCAGCCTGCGCGTTCACGACTCCGCCTGTGACAGTAACATTAGTCATCGAACTGACGGGACGCACTGTGCTAAGAATACGGTTCCGCACCTGCGTGTAGGTCCAGCCTGTGTTCTGACCATAGACCAGCGCGACAACGCCGGCAACATGCGGACATGCCATGGAAGTGCCATCCAAGTAGACGTAGCTGGAGTTGATATAGGTGCTGGCAATAGTGACGCCGGGCGCGCCTAAATCAACAGAGGTCGCTCCATAGTTGGAGAAGGAGGCGCGCGCGAAATTGTTGTCCACTGCCGCGACGGAGATGATGTTGTCCAGGTTATAAGAAGCAGGATAGAAAGGCGAGCTATCGATGTTCCGTCCATTGTTTCCTGCTGCCGCTACAAACACGTGATTAACAGACTTAGAAGCGTTGATCGCGTTGTACAAACTGGTTGAATAACTGCCGCCGCCCCAACTGTTGTTAGACACTTTGATGCCTTTGTTCGTGCAGTATTGCACTGCTAAGATCGCATTGGAGGTCGTGCCTCCCTGAGGTCCCAAGAAGCGCAGGGCAGCCAGTTTACATCGCCAGTTCACGCCTGAGACTCCGATGCCATTGTTACCCACTGCGCCAACCGTACCGGCAGTATGGGTCCCATGTCCATCCGAATCAGAAGGGTTGTTATCATTGCTATAAAAATCCCAGCCGTTCACATCATCGACATAGCCGTTGCCGTCATCATCGATCCCGTTGCCTGGAATTTCGCCGGGGTTTACCCAAATATTCGCCTGTAGGTCAGGGTGGTTTAACTGGATCCCCGTATCGATAATCGCGACCACAAAGTTCGGGTTGCCAGTCGTAACATCCCACGCTTGAGGTGCGTTGATGTCGGCATCATTGATGCCGGGGTCTCCATTTACGGTCTGACCCGTATTATGCAGTCCCCACAGCAGGTTGAAATAGGTATCGTTCGGAGCGACGGCTTTGCGGACGATATGGTCCAGCTCAGCGTACTGCACGCCTGGCAGACTATTGACGCGGCTGACCGCTTCTTCCACCGCCAGCGTTGTGGATACCAGTTCCAACCCCGGAACGATTTCGTAGTTGATGATCGTCTCGCCGCCAACCATCAACCGAATGTTCTGACGCATCTCTTCCGAGGCTGTGGTGTCAAAACAGATGAATATGGCATAAGGGTTGTAGGGAAGATTAGGATTCTGTTCCAAGACGCGCTTCGCTGCATCGAGCGCATTCATACCCGTAAATTGTTCGCTTTGGGCTTGACCAATAGCAAAAGGTATACTCAGCAAAATTGCTGCGCAAAATAAGGTTGATTTAATCCATTTTTTACTCATCGGATTCCTCCGGCTACAATATTAGTGCCATATTGCGCGATTCCTGCTCAAATCAATAAAAATTACTTGGAACAGCGGAGCGAAGGGTCTGCTTCTCAAATACATTAGGAGAAAAAAACAATGGATGCGACGAACATTCGTAAAACCTACGCATTGGGCGAACTGACCGAGTCTGAGGCTGACCCGAACCCATTGGTTCAGTTCGAGCGATGGTTGAAAGATGCCACCCAAAGCGGCTACATAGAACCCAACGCCATGACCTTGGCGACTTGCGACTCGAGGGGCATCCCTTCGGCGCGGGTGGTGTTGCTGAGGGGATTTGATGAGCATGGGTTTGTTTTCTACACGAACTATGAAAGCCGAAAGGGGCGCGAACTGTCCGAAAACCCGCATGCCTCGCTGGTGTTTTGGTGGAACCTGCTGGAGCGTCAAATTCGAATTGAGGGGCGCGTAGAAAAGGTCTCGGAAGAGGAATCAAATGCCTATTTTGCGGGGCGCCCTCGCGGCAGCCAGATCGGCGCATGGGTATCGGAACAAAGTCAGGTGATTGAAGGGCGCGAAACGCTGGAGCAATTAAAGGCAGCCTATGAACAACAATTTGAAGGCATCGAAGTGCCGCGCCCTCCGTATTGGGGCGGGTTTCGAGTGGTTCCCGAATCGATTGAGTTTTGGCAGGGCAGGCGCAACCGCCTGCATGACCGTCTCCGCTATCGCAAAACCGAATCGGGGATATGGATTATCGAGCGTTTGTCGCCTTAAGAGCAGAAGTGTAGAGCTATTCAGAATCAGGCGGTCGCATGGACCCCTGCTTTCGCTTGTATCGCCAACGGCGCGCGACCGGTGTGAAAAAGATTAAGACTCCGCTGCATGAGAGAACAAACAGCAGCAAAGCGATGACCGGAAGCCAGTAGTTGTGCATCACCTCAGAAAAGAAGCTAAAATCATGAATATCTTCGGTGAGTTGGTCCATTCGGAACGACTGGGAAAGCACCGTGCCTGTTCTGCCGTCCACCTGAACTTCCAGATAACCGGTTTTGCTGATCACTTTGAAGATGTTTTTCGAGGGGCGGTAATCCACTCGGTCTAAATCCTTTGCGCTTCGGATATGGGGCGTGTTCAAATCGATAGCCGCTTGAACCGCTTGCTCGATGCTGATGATCTCCGCCAACGATTGCACGGCTTCCCCTTCTCGAGCAGGCGGGCGCATCCAATCAAAACGCGATTTGTTTGCCAGCATAAAGCCCGTCGACGCGATAATGACCAAAAAAAGGCTGGCAATCAGACCTGCATACCGGTGCCAAGAACGAATTTTATGATACATAGTTTTATCTTTGTTGAAGCAAAAGTATACCTTTCTTGCTGATTAGACGAGAAACCATTGACTTTGTACCTGCATGGATTCTCTTCAGTAGACAGGATTATCGCGAATCGCAGAGAACTTAAAAGCATGGAGGTGAAACGAATGAGAGCGGTTCGGAAATTCGTTTTTCTGCTGATCCTGCTGGGCGCATTGGGCGCGGGCGGATGGTTTGGATATAATCAACTCTTCAAATCCTATAGTATCGAACGCACCTACCGGGCTGGCGAGACTTGGGAATACGCAGCCGATATAGATGTCACGACCCCAGCAGGTGGAGGCGTCATTACATTGGCATACCGGATAAAGACCGAAAAAGTGGAAACAGATGGCAAAGCAGTTTTAAGCTATACAATTCGAGAGTTTAAGGCTCCCGGGATGTCACCCAGTCAAGTTTCAGCCATGAAACAGCAATTGAATGCGAATGGCTTGAAGGTTCGCGCCGATGCTCATGCGCGAGAGAGCGTTTTGGAAGGGCAGCCTTTACAACTCTCCTTGGGATCGGCAACGGAGGCGCTATATCCTGCAAGACCCGTAAGAGTAGGGCAGCAGTGGGAGCATAAGATGAATCAGAATGGTGTCGAGGTCATTTACGAAAGCAAACTGGCAAGTATAGAGAAGTATAATGGTCGGGATTGCTACAAGATAACCACCAAGATGAAATCACCCGAAGGCGCACAAGTGACCGTAAGCGGTTTTATGAATTCCTATATCGATCAAAAGATGGGATGGGCGCTCGCGTTGGAAGGACCGATGACCGTGGGCGCGCAAGGAGCAAGCAACACAGTAACGACGAAAATGAAAGGCAAGCGAATCGCAAGCCAACAGAAATCTTAGGTATGAGCCGATAATAATGAGGAGATCAGAATGAATAAATTGTGTCCGAAGTGTAATGGCGCCATGATTGAGCAGAACGTAGATCATGTGGCTATTGATGTCTGTTCCCTTTGCGCAGGCATCTGGTTTGACGATGAAGAGTTGACACAACTGATGAGCAAAGGGCATGAGATGGTGGCGAAAATCGACCAGCGTTACCGTCCCGCGCAAGAGGGAGGCGAAGCGCAGCCTTTCGGTCAATTGCTGTGTCCTTCGTGTCGTGATCCATTGGAGCGGTATAACTACCTTTATACCACGCCGATTGAACTGGATACCTGTCCGAAATGCAACGGTGTTTTTGTGGATGATGGGGAACTGGAAGCGATGATCGCGGTGCTGGCAGAAGCGAAAATGCAAGAAGTGCCGACCGATGTCGTTGATGATTTAGAGATCATTAAAGTAGAAGCGGATCACAGAGAGAGAGTAGGGCGTCTGCGAACGGTAAAGGGTTTCTCCAGTTTTCTCAGCGCAAGGCTCCGTTGGCCCTTATAATTCAAGAACTTATGGCAGAAACCGAAACACTTCAAGGAATTTTTCCCGCGCTCATCACACCTTTTACAGAGACGCTGGAAATCGATGAGCCTTTTGTGGCGCGACTGATGGCGTTCCACGAGTCGGCGGGCAGCCAAGGGGTAGTAGTGTGCGGAACGAATGGCGAAGGTCCCTCGCTCTCCGCGCCCGAACGCGCCAAGATGTATGAATTAGCCTGTGAACATGCGGGCAGCATAAAGGTGATCGCCGGCACCGCGACCTGCAGCGTCACCGAAGCCGCCTACTTGGCGCGTCAAGCGTTCAAGGCGGGATGCAGCGCGCTGATGGCGGCACCCCCGTTCTATTTCAAATCGCCTTCTCAACAAGGCTTAATCGATTTCTTTAAGCACCTGCTCGACTCCAGCCGCCTGCCGGTTATTCTCTATCATATTCCTCAAATCACCCAAGTCCCGGTGGAACCCGAACTGATTGACGCGCTGATAGATCATCCGAATCTGATAGGGGTCAAAGACAGCGAAGGCGATCTCCAACGCTTGGAACGCTACCTCCACTATGCGCCGCGATTGAATGTCTATGTCGGCAACGAGACCCTGTTAGGCTGGGCAATCCAGCGGGGCGGGGCAGGCTCCATCAGCGGTATCGCGAATGCCTTCCCAGAATGGATGGCGCGGGTGTGGAAAGCGCATCGATCTAACGGGGATGTAGACGCTGCGCAAACGTTGTTGAATGAGGTCTGCGAGGTGATGAGACCGCTGCCTTCGCCGATGGATGTGAAATACGCGCTCTCGCTGCGGGGTTTTCCTCATTCGCCGGTTCGACCGCCTTTGGGCGCGTTGACCCCCGAACAACGCGATTTAACACGCTCTTTAGTCACAAAATTGGGACTTTTTACTTCTGCGTCTTGACTTTTGGGGTCACTATGTGATAAAATTCACAAGCGCGGAAAGTAAACTATGATATCCAGTTATTTACCCCTCTTAATGATATTCGCGATTGGCGCGGTCATCGCGGCGGTGATGGTCATCGGTTCGTGGCTGTTTGGACCCAAGCGACCGTCGCCTGCCAAGTCAGCGCCCTATGAGTGCGGCATTACGCCGGTCGGCAGTGCGCGTGAACGATTCCCCATCCATTTCTATCTCATCGCGATGCTGTTTATCGTGTTCGATGTGGAGTCGATTTTCCTCTACCCATTTTTCGTCATATTCAAAAACAGCGCGCCTGAAGCGAAACTATTCATCTTTATTGAGGTGGCGGTGTTTGTAGGGTTAATCGCGATTGGCTATCTCTATGTGTTGAAGAAGGGCGCATTGGAGTGGGAGGACCCAGTCGTGAATGTCCCCGCCAAACCGGCGCAGCCTCAAAACGAAACTCGTCTCTCCGCATAAATTTATGGAAACGGAAATTTTGCAAACGGATGGCGTAGAAAACGCGGAGCGCATGGAACTCACTCGCGTTCGAGAACGGTTCCCAGACGCGCTTAATGACACTTACGAATTTCGCGGCGATCTTTGGCTTTATATCCGGCGCGATAATCTGCTGGAAGTCTGCCAGTTCCTGCGTGATGAACTGCACTACCTCTATATGTGCGATGTGCTGGGCTTGGATTGGCTGGCAAAATGGGAGGAAGGCGAAAAAGCCAAGCGCTTCGAAGTGGTCTATAACCTCTACTCGCCCGTCACCTTCCAGCGGCTGCTGCTAAAAGTGGAAGTGGACGAAGGTGAGAGCCTCCCTTCCGTCACAGGTATTTGGGAGGGCGCGAATTTCCCAGAGCGCGAAGTGTACGATCTGTATGGCATCCCATTCGATAATCATCCGAACCTGAAGCGAATCCTAACGCCCGAAGATTGGGTGGGACATCCGCTCCGAAAAGATTACCCCTTGGGCGGTGAAGAAATCCCGTTCGCGCAGGACAGTTTCGGACCCGCCATCCAAGACATGACCCATCCCCATGCGGGCGAATCGTTTGATGGGCGAACCGGGACCGAAGAGGTCAGCGGACGATAGGAGCCAACCGAACTATGCGACAACCCTATATCCCCTCTCAAGCAACCGCCACAACGGTCGAACGCACCGAAGAAGGCACCATGATTATCAACATGGGACCCCAGCACCCCAGCACCCACGGCGTGCTGCGAATCGTGTGCGAGTTGGAAGGCGAAACGATTGTTCATTCCGAATGTATCATCGGCTACCTGCATACCGGCATGGAGAAAGAAGCGGAGTACCTGCAGTATCACAAATGTATTCCGATGACCGACCGCATGGATTATCTCTCAGCCAACAATAACAATCTCGCCTTTGTGCTGCCGGTCGAGAAGATTTTAGGCATCGAAATTCCGCCTCGCGGGCAATATCTGCGAATCTTACTGTGTGAACTGTCGCGTGTTGCCAGCCATTTGGTCTGGTTAGGCACGCACCTACTCGATTTGGGCGGAATGACCATCTTTTTCTACACTTTCCGGGAGCGCGAAAAAATTCTGGACCTGTTTGAAATGATGTCCGGTGTGCGCATGATGCCCAGTTGGATTTGTGTGGGTGGTTTACGGGGCGATATGCCCGAAGGCTGGGAAGCGCGGCTTCGCGCGCTGTTGAAGGAACTGCCCCCAGCCTTAGATGAGATGGAGGACATTGTGACCAATAACCCCATCTTTATGGAGCGCGCCAAAGGGGTGGGCGTCGTCACAACGGAAGAGTGTTTCGCATTGGGCGTGAGCGGTCCAAGTATCCGAGCAACAGGACTGGCATGGGATATCCGCAAATCCAATCCTTATTCCGGCTATGAGCAGTTCGATTTTCAGATTCCCACCGCAACGAATGGCGATGTGTATGACCGCTATCTCGTGCGGATGGCAGAACTGCGCGAAAGCATCAAGATTCTTCAGCAAGCCATCGATGGTCTGCCGGGCGGAGAGATCAACACCTCTGACCGCAAAGTCACACCGCCGCCGAGAGGCGAAATCGACTCCTCAATGGAATCGCTCATCCACTGGTTCAAAATTCACACGGAAGGGTTCCGACCGCCGGTCGGCGAGGCGTATGTGCCTATCGAGTCGCCGAAGGGTGAATTGGGATTTTATATCGTGAGCGACGGCTCTTCACGCCCCTTCCGCATGCATACCCGCGCGCCCAGCTTCATGAACCTGCAGGCATTGGCGAAAATGGCAAAGGGACGCTTGATTGCCGATATGGTCGCGATTATCGGCAGCCTGGATATTGTTTTAGGGGAGATTGATCGCTAAAATGAGACGCTTTCTGATTTTACTGACTATGATGATGTTGGGAGGGACGCTGATGGGCAATGCGCCGCTCAAGGAAGAAATGCCAGAGTTCCGGGGATTTTGGGTCGATGCCTATAACACCGGATTGCACACCAAGGAATCGATCGATCTGTTGGTCAAGCGCGCGAGGGAAGCAAATATGAACGCGCTCATTGTGCAGATGCGCAAACGCGGAGATGCCCATTACAACTCGTTGCTGGAGCCGCGCGCCACTAACCAATCGGCAGAGTTCGACTCGTTGGCTTACCTCATCGAGAAAGCGCATAACGAAAGCCCGCGCCTGGAGGTGCATGTTTGGGTGAACTCTCATCCCATCTGGCCTGGAAGCGGATGGCCCGAAGCGGATAATCACCTGCTGAACCGTTTTCCTGAAATCCAGACCGAAGATGTGGACGGCAACCGAGTTACGGAAGTAGGGTATGGAGCCGATTGGGGACACCCGGTAACCAATGACTTTTTCACGAAGGTCTTGCTGGATGTCGTCAAACGATACAATGTGGATGGTATTCATTTTGATTATATCCGTTATACCGGCGAGAAGTGGGGCTACAATCCGGTCAGCATCGAACGCTTCAACCGCCAGCATAACCGGACCGGAAAACCTAAACAAGATGACGCGCTGTGGAAGCAGTGGCGGCGCGACCAAGTGACAGCGGTGGTTCGCAAAATCTATGTAAACACGACCGCGCTGAAGCCGAATCTCAAGGTCAGTGCGGCTCTGATTACATGGGGCGATGGACCAAAGGATACGGGCGATTGGGTCAATCGTTCCGCCTACCGCTCGGTCTTTCAAGACTGGCAAAGCTGGCTGAAAGAAGGCATTCTGGATATGGCGGTTCCTATGATCTATTACAATCAGGCAAATCTCACCTACAAGCAGTTTTATACCAACTGGATTGCCTACTTCAAAGATCACCAGCATGGCAGACATGGCGTCATCGGTATCGGCAACTACTTGAACAGTTTGGAAAACACCTTCGAGCAGATCGATTGGGCGAAAGACCCTTCTTTGGCAGGCAATCGCGCAAAGGGCATCAATTTCTTCTCTTATGCCGCCACTCAGGGGCGCGGAACAGAAGAAGGCGTGAAGTGGAACGACGATACTTTTTATACCAAACTCCAGGAGAAGTTCCCAACCCCCGTGCCGCTGCCGGAGATGCCTTGGAAAACAAATCCAACCACCGGACATATCAAAGGCACGGTCCTGCAGGCAGACGATTTTGCTTGGCAGGATGGCGCGATGATAGAACTGTATCAAGATGGGCAGGTGGTTCGAAGTCAAAAAACAGACGGAACCGGACATTACGCGTTTGTCGGTTTGGAGCCGGGCGTTTATACTTTGAAAGCCACATCCATAGGTAGTCCTGCTGTTCAGTCCGGGCGTTTGCAAGTCACGCCGGGATTCGCCACCACCTTTAACTTTTTGATGGGCAAAAGCAGCGCGCCGGAAGTTCGCCGGATTGCGAGCCTCAGCGCGTATTCGGAAGGCATGGAGGTGATCTTGTTGGACCACCAGATTTCATCGGTAGAACCGGGAATAATCACTTTGAAGAGCGCGTTCGGAAACGAACAAGTCCGCGTTTTGCTAAGCGATACGCGCTTTCCCTGGACGCCGGGCGATATCGTGTCGGTGAAAGGAACCCTGAAAAGCGGCGCGAACGGGACTCGTGTCATTGAGAATGCGGTCGTTCGTTGGACAGGCAGCGCGATGCCTTGAACAACGACTACGGTTCCCCTTGCTTGCAGGGGGAACCCAACGGAGGGGGTTGTCAGTATATCGGTTCCCCTTGCTTGCAGGGGGAACCCAACGGAGGGGGTAAATTAGAACCCCCATCTTCGCTCAACAGGACACGCAAACTGTCACCCTGAGCGTAGCGAATGGGTCTGCTTTTTCAATGTCTAAGATTCCCGCTTTCAAGGGAATGTCGAATTGGACATTCAAATATGTGCAGCGGATTTAAGGGAGCAAACAACGCATCATGATGATCTTAATGAGCAGAAACGCGACAGAAGAAGAGATACAAGCGGTGGTAGACCGCATCGGCGAGAATGGGCTGCATGCGCTGCCATTGCCGGGCGGTCAGCGGGTAGCGATTGGTATCCCCAGCGCGATCCCGCCAGAACTGCGACCCCTGCTGGATGAAACGCTGTCTGTCATGAATGGGGTCGATCAGGTCGTGCATATCACGCGCCCTTACAAGTTGGCTTCCCGCGATTTTCACCCGCAGGAGACCGTGATCCAAATCGGCGGCGTCCAAATTGGCGGGGGGATTTGCGCAGTGATGGCGGGACCCTGCGCAGTGGAAAGCTACGACCAACTGAAAGCCTCCGCAGCGGCGGTCAAAGAAGCGGGCGCAACAGTGTTGCGGGCAGGCGCGTACAAACCGCGCACCTCCCCCTATTCCTTCCAAGGCTTGCAAAAACAGGGCTTAGAAATCTTGCAAGCAGTGGGCAAAGAGGTCGGTATTCTCACGATTACGGAGGTCATCGACCCGCACGATGTGGAATTAGTCGCGCAATATGCGGATGTTTTACAAATCGGCGCGCGCAGTATGCAAAACTTCCCGTTGTTGATTGCGGCGGGTCGTTCGGGTAAACCGATGCTGCTGAAACGTGCGCCCAGCGCAACCATAGACGAATGGCTGGCGGCGGCGGAGTATTTGTTGGCGCACGGCAGCGACCAGGTGATGCTTTGCGAGAGGGGCGTCGTGCCGGTTGACCGAACCTATGCGCGCAATACCTTGGACCTGAACGCGGTTCCGATCTTGAAATATCACACGCACCTGCCAGTGATTGTCGACCCCAGTCATGGGATCGGCCACGCGCGCTATGTGCCAGCGATGGCATTGGCAGGCGTGGCGGCAGGCGCAGATGGATTGTTGATCGAAGTGCATCCCAACCCAGAAAAAGCGATGTCGGATGGCGCGCAATCGCTCAACCCGGAAGCTTTCAAAGAATTGATGAGCAAAATTGCTAAACTGAAAAGCGCGTTGAACGGTTGACTTTTTCAATCGCTCGTGTCCTATTGTTTTGTAGAACCCCGGCAAAATGCTCCATTCTAATGGCCAATAGAATCCCGTAGAGGCAATCCCCTGTGGTTGCCCGATTTCGTCTTGGCAGGCATCGCCGTCATTCCCGCGAAAGCGGGTATCCACGAAACAGACACATCGAGGGACTTCCATGCGAAGCCGTTTCTGGGCTTTTCCGATAGGTTCTACTTAATTCAACTGTGGAGGAAGTCATGAATAAAATAGTACCGTTTTTGATTTATGATAAACAAGCGGTCGAAGCTGCTGAGATGTATTGTCAAGCCATTCCGAACTCTATGGTAAAGGGAGTCATCGAAATCGAAAACACGCCCTCAGGAACCATTCAAATGGTCGATTTTTCTTTGGCAGGCAATCCAATGCATGCCCTGAACGCAGGTCCCTATTTCAAGTTCACACCTGCGATTTCCCTGATGGTTATTTGCCCAACCGCTGCGGAAGTGGACGAAATCTGGAGCAAGCTGTCCGACGGCGCAGAGGTGTTAATGGAGTTAGGTTCTTATCCATTCAGCGAGAGGTACGGATGGCTGCAAGATAAATTCGGGTTATCTTGGCAAATCATTTACGCCCCTATGCCGCTAACGCATCCGATGGTGACGCCTGTGATGATGTTTACAGGTGAGGTTTATGGGAAGGCGAAGGAGGCGATAGAAAAATATCGCTCACTCTTTCCGAACTCGCAAATCAATGAAATTGTGACCTACCAGAAGGGCGAGGAGCCGGATACGGAGGGAGCTATCAAGTACGCCTCATTCTCACTCTTTGGCCAGCAGTTTGCCGCCATGGAAAGTGCGTACGATCACGGGTTTGGGTTCACGGAAGCTTTTTCATTTGCCGTCTTGTGTTCCGATCAGGCGGAACTGGACTCTTACTGGGATAGTCTGAGCGCGCACCCGGACGCGGAACAGTGCGGATGGCTGAAAGACCAGTTCGGAGTCTGGTGGCAACTTTGGCCTGAGAATCTGCCGAACTTGATGTTTACATCAGATAGGGAGGCGCGTAACAGGGGCATGCAGGCGGTGACAACCATGAAAAAATTGATTATTGCCGATGTTATAGCCGCATACGAGGGAAGGTAACCAAGCGGGGTGTCATTCCCGCGAACCGTTTGGAAGGCGGAGTTCTGTCTCCGCCGAAAAACCAGACCCATTCGCTACGCTCAGGGTGACCGCCTGGTCTGTTGTCATTCTGAGCGCAGCGAAGAATCTGCTTTTCAAAGGTTGGTTTCCCGCTTTTGCGGGAAGGACGACAGGTCTTGAGAATCTCTTCCTATGCAGAAACGACTCATGATAAGTGTCTAAATCACTTACCCCAAATGTCTTGGGTCTCACCGACATCCTCAGTCAACTTTTCCACGTGACGCCGCATAATCGCGCTGGTCAAAGCGCGGTTTTCCATCGCCACTCCCATCATCAATTTGTTGGAAGCAGTCACATAAAAGAAGCTGGGCTGGAACTCGGCATTGGCTTTCAATAGCTCCTTGTAAGGCGTTGTCTCTTTCACTTCACCCAAGAAAACCGTCAGCCAGATGAAATTCTTGCTCGCGCTGACTTCTGCCGCGACAGGAATATCAAGTCCCGCTTTTTTCGCCACGAACTCGTATTTCTCTTTGCCTTCTTCCGCATTCAGCGTCTTTACCTCATAGCCCAGCCCCTCAATCGTTTTTTTGAGGTCGCTCGCTGTCCATTTATCATGGCTTTGTGGGCTGGCTTTCGCGGTGAGAACAGGCATTGAAACCGTGGAAAGCAGCATCACCAAAACTCCAAAAAGTATCGATAGGCGTCTCATAATGTTCTATTGTCGGGCAAAAACTCGCGATTTTAGAGAGTTTGATTCTCAATCTTCCTGTTGCCCATCTGCCGACCTCAGCAACTGTTCTGGCGGCAAATCGGGGTTGGGGTTCGGCGCGCGCATCAGGGTATCGATATCCGCCTCTGAACTGGCAGCCCGCAGCAGTATCCGCTTGTTCTCGATGCGGTTCACGCGCTCGCGGATGGCGGGCATTAAGTTCTCTAAAAGTTTGCGTTCGGTCGCGCTGAGTGTTTTCCCCTCAAGGAGATAGTTTAATGCATCTGCTGACCATTTGTCAGCCAAGAAAGGCATGGCTCGGAAGAGGGCGGCTCGGAATCGCTTACCGCCGTCATAACTCAATGCCATGAGCAGCTTTGAGTCTGACTCCGATAAGATAATACTCTTCTCTTCCGTCAGACTCTCCAAAACTCCCGTCAATGCGCTCACTGCGGAGCGTTTCAAGCGTTTATCTTGCGCGCAGCGGAGCAATAGGCTGATATCTTGCTCGCTGCCAACCTGACGAAGCGCTTGCAGCGAGTTATTGGAAATCGAGGTTCGAGTGTTTTTCGCTAAAGGAGAATAGATCGCTTTCCAAATCATATAAATGCCGTAGGCAATAAGGCAGTGATACCATCGGAGCGGACCGAAGACAGTCACCAAGAACACCACAAACATGCCGAATCCTACCCACCAATTAATGACATCCAAAGTATAGCGATACTTACCCCTTCCTTGTAAGTGGGTGCTTACATTCTGCACAAGCGTATCCCGAACCTGCTCGCTGCCCGGCATCGCTTGATTCCTCTGTTGATGACGTTTAGCGATCTGTGCCAGAGCGCGGGCAGATCGGTTGGACACGCTTGCGCTCCCCTGTTGGAGCCAATAAGTCAAGATTTCAATCGCGCGAGGGTCTTCCGAGCCTTCCAAGATTTCAATCGCGCGCCGGATATGCCGTTCGGAAGGCATGTCATCTAAATAGCGGGACATCAGGCTCTCAATGAAATGTGCGGATTGCATCTCTTTGAGCGCAGTGTATGCGCACCGCGACTCTGCGCGCCAGCCTCTTTTGAAAAACCACTCGACCAGTTGTGGCGCAATTGCCTCCCCCATGTCCACCGCTTGCTGGATGGCTTGTTTGCGCTTTTCCTCGCTGTCGCTCAAAAAACCTTGCCGAATTTCTTCCACATCTATTTCTTTTTCGGCACAGGCTTCTTCGCAGGCGCGGGCTTTTTCGCGGGCGCAGGTTTCTTGGCGGGAGCCGTAGGGGTGGCTGCCTTAGCGCTTGCTAAGGTCTGCTTGAAACTTGCCTGCGCATTCCATTCTGCCCAACTCTCATCGGGCTCCCATTGGCGTATCGTTTGCGCGTCATATTCCACGCGCAGGTCCTGCTTGATGCTGCCCGAGGCTTGCACCAGCGCGCCATCCGACAATGCCAGATAATAATCGATCGTTCCTTTTAGCGTGCCTTTGAGCGTTCCTTTGGGTGGATTGCGATCCAGCAGCCGCACAACCTCCAGCAGCGTATCGCCAATCGGAATGTTGAGGGTCGCGTCGGTAGTTTGTTGGAGATGTAAACAGGGGCGTCCCTGCATCTCCTTTAACCCGATGACTTTGACCACCACGGGGTAGGTATGCGCGGTCGCATGATCCAAGGTTAAACGCCCCCCTTGGGTATTGATAAAGGGCGTCGGCACCTCGAACCGCCATTGGTCGCCTTCGGTCATAGGGCGCGGCGGTACAGGATAGAAGGGACCGGGGATGAGGTCAAAACCGATCTGCGTCAAAAAGAGCTGGGCATCGGGAAGAAAAGGAATGCCCGGAAAGTTATCGTCCCCATTGGACGCGCCTTTGGTTCGGGACACGACTTTCTTCTGGGCTTCATCTTCAACAGGGAACCCGGAAGGCGAAATCCGAATCGTTTCGGTTGTGGGTTTCGGCAGATCTTCCTCGCTCAGCAAATCGACCACATTCTTCAAATACTTGTAGGTATATTGCAACCGCGCTTGACCGTTCTCCTCAACCTTCAAAATCTTCGTATCGATTCGCAGCTGAGACTCGACGCTCAGAGGCATTTCGATATCCAATTCCGATGATTTTACATCGCCTTTCAAGTTGAAAATCACATTATATTGCTGCACGGCTCCCGCCTCGTAAAGACGACGCACGACATAGGTCCGAACGCCGGACTGCGCGGCAGCGAACTCAGGCACCAGCAGCATGCCCATCGCCATCACCATCAAGATTCTATTTTTATTGATCATCGCTTCACCTCACCGTAGGATGATTTTACCCCAATTCGACTATTACTGTTCCTCATTTGGAGGGCGGAACTCCGTCTCCGCCGTTGTTTGTAGGGGCAATCCCCCTGTGGTTGCCCAATTATTGGAATGTTATTCTGAGCGAAGCGAGGAATCTGCTTTTCAAAGGTTTGTTTCCCGCATTCTCAGAGAGGACGACAGGTTTTGAGGCAATGCCCCTGTAGTTGCCCAATCGTTGGTATGGCGCGACGAGGCATCTGCTGCTTTAGTCTTGAGACACGACTTGATATATCTACCCAACAAAACAGGAGTCCCAGCCTCCAGAGCGAATCTGTTCAAGAGAACGCAGTCATTAGGAGGAAATGATGACTTTGAACTCTGTGCTTATCTTAACCGCTCTTCTGTTATCGAGATCAGCGGAAACGCCGATCAATGCGCGGGTTGAATCCAGCCTGCTCTCTGCTTCTGAGAACATCCGCCAACTCGCTTTTGATGGTGACAAGAAAACCTGTTTTATTTCCGCGCAAAACTTAGGCGCAGGGGATCATTTCACCCTCCTTCTAAATCAGCCTGCTGAGGTTCATTCTATCGTTGTTGAGACCGGGAAACCAGACGGGACAGACCTCTTGGAAGGAGCCGCGCTGGAAGTTTCATCGGATGGGGAAACCTTCCAAGAACTTGCCCGCTTTACGAAAGGGATCGCGCGCGGCGCGCCAAAAACGAAGCAAGTTCAAGCCATTCGGATCAGGTCCTTACGCGCACAACAGAACCCGCTTGTGATCCGAGAAATTATACTGGATTCCAGCCCGCAGGTCGCGGTTTTCAAGTACCCCATCGAGTTCATCATCCAAGTGTCGGACGCGCCCGAAATGAAAGAGTGGGCAGAGAAAGCGGCGCGCGCCTGTGAGCAGGCTTATGCTATGATCAATGAGGAACTGAAAAGCGACGGATTCAAGCCGCGCCGCGTGATCACCATGGAATTGAAAAAAGATTATGACGGAGTAGCAGCCACCAGTGGCGGGCATATCTGGGGATCGGTCAAATTCTTCAAAGAGCATCCCGATGACATCGGCGCGATGATCCATGAAACGGTTCACAATGTGCAAGCCTATCGCGGCAACAGCGCGCCCGGATGGCTGGTGGAAGGAATCGCAGACTATGTGCGATTTTTCAAATGGGAACCCACCAAACCGCAGCCGCTCACCCGCAGCCGGGCGCGCTATGACGGCAGTTATCGCATCACCGCCGCGTTCTTGGCGTTTATCGTCGACCAATATGACAAAGCCTTTGTCAGAAAGTTGAATGCGATTATCCGGGAAGGGCGATATAAGGAAGAGGTTTTCATGGAACTGACCGGAAAAACGCTGCTCGAATTAGATGAAGAATGGCGCGCGGGATTGAAACCTTAACACAGCAGGTTGCTTGAAGCAGCATCCATAGGGCATCATCCGTTTATCGGATATCTATCCATGATGCTCACGAAAGACTTTCTCGCGAAGCGCAAGAGCAGATTGTTAAAGACTTTACAAGTTCTTATGCAATTTCACTCAACTTTTCCCAAAACGCGTTTTTTGCCTGTATAATTTAAACGTGGAGGAAAAGTATGCGACAGTCTAAACTGCTTGTAAGTTTTGCTTTCATCGTTATGCTCTTGGCATGGTTGCTGCCCTTGAATGCGCAGCAGCGGATAGCGCACTCCTTTGATTTTACGCTGACCTCGCGCAATCAAAGTGTTTGGGCTCCAGGCGAGGGACGAATCGATTACACCTATTTCTTAGGCACGAATTTTAACAGTTCCGACTCCTATAATGGCTACTTCAACTTCTTTGGCGAAACGGGAGTCGCGGGCAACGCCAGCATTTCAGGTCAGACCGGATTGCGCTTCAGCGCGTATGCCGACGGTGGTTCGGTCGACATCGTCTTTCCTGTCACTTTGGAAATTCAGGTGCCGGAGCGCGACGCGTTAGTTCCCGGCGGTCCTGTGGTGATCACCTCTACTTTGAAACGCAACGGCGCGGCGACGATGAACACGCGGTCTCCCGATGCGAACGTGATTTTGGAAGCGATTTTGAAGGCGCAGCCCTCCGTCACAATGACTGGAAAACTGTCCGGCAGAACCCTGTTCAACGGTCAAGTGCTTTCCGAATCGCTGCGCAATCTCGATTTGAAGGTCCAGTTTTTCAACCTTAGAAACTACGTGCTGCCCGGCTCCAGCGATGTGAGTATCGACATTTTTCCCACTTATCCAAACCTGCTGAGAGCCGATCTGCATTTCCCAATAATCAACATTCAAGCCACTAATAACAGTTCCAGCCCACTGATGTTGGATATGCGCGGTAAGGGCAACGACAAAGTGATTACCCTCACAGGCAATATCACCGCCGCTCTCATCTATCTGCTTCAAACGGCGGTGGGTTCTCCACCGTTCAATTTCTTAGACCAATCGATTAGTTTCCCTCCCGGAAGTCCTGTCTATACCTTCAGTGCAGGCTATAGCATCGCCCGCGCAGAGGCGCGCGGCACGATTGGGTTCCAACAAGATGTGGAACTGTTGCCAAAACCCAAAATTCGCTTGGAGCGAACCGATGGAAGCCTGATTGTGGAAGGGCGCGTGGGCGATCCGCTTGCTTTCACGATGCCCACGAACGGCAGTCTGGAGATCCGCGCGAAGTTGATCTTTGACAACGAATTTAAGAATAAATTGTCGATAACATTGGGCGGAGGTCTCTATTTCATTCCGTTAGAATTCTACGCGAGCGGCAACATCGGCACTTTCACCATCGGCGGTTTCAGCCTGATGCCGTTAGACCCGTACAAGTTGGAAGCAAGCATCCCATTCCAGCTCTTGGAGCGCAGCTTTACTCTGGGTGGTTTCAACCAACCCCTCACCAGCAATGTGCCGGTGGAAGCCAACACCAGCACAACGCCCGCCGTCTTCTATAGCGTTAATTTTCCCGGCAACGCCTTCGCGCGGTTTGGCGATACCTCCGCGACCCTCCGAATCGAGGGACGCCCGCTTGGTTATCTCAATAGCAGCGCGCAGATTTTCGTGAACAATATCGCCATCCCCACTACCTATAACGCGGCGCAAAACCTGGTGACCGCCACTCTCAGCCGCCCCACTCACGACAGCATCCTCAACACATTGCGGACGGACGGTTTCCCGGTCTTTGTGCGAGTTCCCGGCAAACCCGACTCCAATACGCTCAACTTCCCAGTTGGGTATAAACGCCCGCTCATCGATCAGGTCAGGAAGGGAGGGATACTGTTCAACACTTATGAAATAAATTCGGTGAACGTCGACCTCACAATAGAAGTCTCTTCCCAGAACCGGACCTTCTCGAAGGATTTGACCGTAATCTACTGGAATGACAAACCTTTGACGACCTATTATCCCTTCCCCGGGGCAGGTAACAACGATTTTGACGGGGGATATGTCACCGCCATTGTTCCACAAGACTTGCTCCAGACAGGGGGACATATCAGCCTCACAGCGCGAACTCCTTTGCCAGGAGGAGGGGAGTCACCTCCTTGGAACATCATTGTCACGTATCCTCCGCCTGGATTCGCGGAAAATGACCCGGTTCAACCGACCAAAGGACACAGCATTGGCGATGCGGGGTTGACGCTGACGATTCAGGGAAATAAATTCATAAAAGGCGATTCGCCCACCACCTCGTCGGTCGTTCTGTTCCAGCCGAACGAAACCGGACCTTACCACGAACTACCCACCACCTTTGTGTCAACGACCAAGTTGCTGGCGGAAGTCCCTGCCAACCTGCTGGGGTCAGCGGGTAACGCGCGAGTGGATGTACGCAGCCCTTCGGTGTCGGGCTTCCAATACACAGGAAACACAAGAACCTTTGTCGTGTTGAATCCGGTCGCGTTCGTCAATCGCTGCGATCCGCCTTATCTCCCGCGGGGCAGCGCAACCTCCGTAATCAAAGTGTTGGGCAAAGGCTTCAAGCCTTTCATGCAGGTTTACTTCAACAATGCGCCCCGCGCAACGACCTTCGTCTCAGCCAACGAACTGCGGTTTACGGTCAACGCCAATGAAATGACGACTGGTGTTGTGCGTCCTGTCCGGGTCGCCAGCCCCCAGCCTCCAGGCGAACCAATCCGTTTCTCAAATGAAGAACGGTTCACCGTCTACAATGACCGACCCACGATCTCCGGAATCAGTCCAGAAAGTCGTTTCGCCTTTGGCGGCGCTTTCCAACTGGATGTGTTTGGGAATACCTTTAGCGGCAACACTCGTATCTTCTGGAATGGTCAGGAACGCCCCACAACGTTTATCAGCGTGAATCAGGTGCGGGCAATGATTCCCAACACCGATCTGCTTCATCCAGGACAAATCGAAATCACCACCCAGAATGTCCCCAGCGAGTTTTCTAATGCGGCTATTTTCGTTGTAACAGAAGCAAACACAATTTACGTGTCGACCACAGGCAACGATGCCGCGAATGGACTTTCATGGGCAACGGCTAAGCGCAACATTCAGACCGCAATCAACACCGCAACCGTTGGGCGGCAGGTTTGGGTGAAGGCAGGCGTTTATAATGAGCGTCTCTTAATGCGTCCCGGAATCCCGGTGTTTGGCGGCTTTGCGGGCAATGAGACCTCACGGTGGCAGCGCCATCTACCTTCCGCCAATACGGTCATAGACGCGCAGTTAGGAGGAATTGCGGTTAATTTCCTCGACGGCGCAGGCAGCGAGACCATTTTGGATGGATTCACCATTCGGAACGGAAGATCGGGGCAGGGCTCCGCGATTTATGGCGTCAATGGTTCGCCCACAGTCAGCAATAACGTGATCATTAACCAGCAAAATACCGGCACGGGCTCCACTCTCTTCTTCAATTCTGGTGCGCCTAAGATTCTGAACAACACCATCGTCAAGAATAACAGCAATCGCGCCGCGGTTTACTTGGAATTTGCCAACGGCGCGCAAATCGTGAATAATACGATTGCCTATAACACCACGAACCATGCCACCGAAGGCGGCGGCATCTTCGTGGGAGACAATTCCAACGTTCTTGTGGCAAACAACATCGTAGCGTTCAACAGCAGCAGCAATATCACCCGCAAGAACGTGGGATCAGCGCAAATGACCTTACGCAATAACTGTGTCACAGGCAGTCCGCAAAACTACCGGAACATTCAGGCAGGTCCCAAAGACATCGCGGACGACCCGCAGTTTGTCGCGCCCAACGGAGACAACTACCACCTGAAAGCCACCTCGCCATGTTTCGACGCGGGACATAGCCCGGACGCGCTGATCATCCCGGTAGATACCGATGGTTTTGCCCGGATATTCGGCGCGGAAGTGGACATGGGCGCAGACGAAATCAACGAGTTATCACCGACCAATCTCCTGATGTTCCCGCATACCGGCTATATCGGACAAACCGTGACCTTGATCGCTGCCCTTACCCAACTCAACACCGGGAGCGCGCTGCCGAATCAGAGAGTCGATTTCTATGTCAACAATCAACGGGTTGCGGAAGGACTCACCAATGCCAATGGCACAGCCATCGGCGCGACTTTCACCATTCCGCAGAGCTTAGGGGCAGGGAACCATGCGCTGGAGGCGAGATTCCCCGGCTTCCGCGCTTTGGCTCCCTCTGTCCGAGCAGGCAGTCTCAATGTGTTGCGCACAACGACGGTGACAACCGTCCAGAATGCGCAGGGCGTTGTGGGGCAGCCAGTCACTCTGTTCGCATCCTTAACGGGCTTTAACAACCAGCCATTGGCGAACAAGCCCATGGCCTTCAAGGTGAACGGCGCGCTTTTGGGAACGGTGAACACAAATGCCAGCGGAGTTGCCGAATGGACGGTCTCACTGCCAGCAGGCACTCCCCGCGGAAACCAAACCCTAACGGCGGAATATGCAGGTGATACGAACTTCTTGCCTTCCAGCCAAAACGGCACGCTGGTCGTGGTCAACTCCGCTCCGACCGCGCAACTGGCGGGCGCAGCCCTGCGATTCAATGGCTCGAATAGCATCCAGAACGCGGGCTATGGCTTAATCGCGCCCACAACCGAAATCACGATTGAATTCTGGCAGAAAGTGGACGGACCGGCACAGCAATCGCCCCTCTCCATCGGAACCAGTAATACCAATCGTATCAGCACACATACGCCTTGGATAGATGGCGTGGTCTATTGGGACTTTGGCAACATTTTCACGGGCGGGCGACTCAGCTATACGCCCCCGCAGAGTTTGTCTGGAACTTGGCAGCATTTTGCCTTTGTCGCCAGTCAAAGCGGCAACTTTATGCGCATCTACCGCAACGGAATTCTGGAAGCGCAGAAAACAGGTCCGTTGCCCTATGTCCGTGGCAATGTGCCTTTGATTATCGGAGGTAACGGCTATGCGGGTGAATTAGATGAGGTTCGAATCTGGAACACAGCGCGCACCCAAACCCAGGTTCAGCAGTTTATGAACTCGATTCTTCAAGGCAACGAAACGGGTCTGATGGGCTATTGGCGTCTGGACGAAGGCAGCGGCAATACCGCGAATGATAGTCGTGGAACACGGCATGCCACTTTCACCGGCTCTCCGCAGTGGACAGCCTCCGGCGCGCCCATCCAACTCGTTCGAAAAAATGCGCCCGGCGAAATGATGGTGCCGTTCAATGGCTTTGACCCGAACACCGACCCGTTGACACGGACCATGGTGACTCCGCCCGCGCCCGGCATTATGACCAGTCTGCCGCCGGCGATCCCCATGTTCGTTCCCATTGGCTTGGACGATGATTTGGCATACAAAGTCAACGATGGACTATTGGATAGCAATAACGCCGTTGTTCAAATGCGAACGGAGCGTGAACCTGTTGCCGGACTCGCCGGCAATATGATCGCGCTGGGCGGCAACCAGGGCAGGGGAACGGTGGCTCACAATGCCGTTCTCAACACCTACCCGCTCACCATAGAGTGTTGGTTCAAGACCACCTCGCTTCAGGAGTCGAGTATCGTGAACAAGTATGTTTCCGGTTCTCTCAACGGATACCAAATCTACCTCAACAATGGCAGATTGCGCGCTTGGTACTTCCGCAATGGCAGCAACTATATCTGGGATGGCGCGCTCGGAATCGATGGCGGTTTCGTTGCGGATGGCGAATGGCATCATGCCGCGTTTGTCGTGGATGCGCAAGGCGGCAAACTGTATGTGGATGGCGTGCTGCGAGCCTCCCGTAATTGGACCGGCGCGCCGGGCGCAACCAATACCACGACACCGCTCCATTTCGGAGTTTATCCAACGACGAACCCTGCAATCTACTTCCCGTTCCGAGGGGTGATTGATGAGGTTCGCCTCTGGACTCGCGCCCGCACTCGCGCAGAATTGGTTCGCGATTTGAGAGCGACCCTGCGCGGCGACGAGCCGGGACTGTTGGGTTATTGGCGATTCGACGAGCAGTTCACGACAGGCGTCTTCGCGAATAACAGCGGATTGGGCGGGGGCGCGCTGGATGCGCAATTCACTGCGCCTTTTGCGCGAACCGGTTCCACTGCGCCCATTGAAGAGGTGCATGTGCAACGCGGGCAGGCGCGAGCCTTCCGAGCAGGCGCGTATGAGATGATGGGCGGATCGTTGGTCTATAGCCTGTTGAGCAATCCCACTCGCGGACAGTTGAGCGGCGCGTTCCCGAACTTAACTTATACGCCTAACTCGGGAGGCATAGATCAGTTCGATTACAACGCGCGCAGTGAGACCTTCCTATTCAGTCAACCGGCGACGGTCCGGATTCGCATCGTCACACTGGGCGATACCAATGGCGACGGCTGCGTGAATGATACCGATCTGCTGACCGTGCTGTTCGCCTTCGGAACCGATGACCTTGCCGCAGACTTAAACGCGGACGGCATCGTGAACGACAGCGATCTGTTAGAAGTGCTGTTTAACTTCGGGGTCGGCTGTTAAGGTTTCTTTCATAAAAGAGGGGAACCGGGGGTGGGCGCATCGGCGCGCCCACCCCTATTTTCTTTGCGCGACCCGTTTGGAGGGCGGAACTCCATCTCCGCCGTTGTTTGTAGGGGCAATCCCCCTGTGGTTGCCCAATTATTGGAATGTCATTCTGAGCGGAGCGAAGAATCTGTTTTTCAAAGGTGGGTTTCCCGCGTTCGTGGGAAGGACGACAGGTTCTGAGGCAATCCCCTTGCGGTTGCCCAATCATTGGATAAGACCGAGCGCAGCCGAGGCATCTGCTGTTGGAAAACAAGAATGCAATCTTTCAGCAACCGGACCCGAAGTTGAATAACACTTCCAACAGATCGGTATCATCCACGATACCATCCCCGTTCAGGTCTTCCAGTCCACCATTCGCCCCAAACGCGAACAGAACACTCAGCAGATCAGAATCATTCACGCAACCATCTCCGTCTACATCGCCGGGGAGAGGGGAATAGGTATCCAGCAGAAAGGCTTCCTGACGGAATCGCGCCGCGTTATAACCATATCCGACAATATAACGCCCATCGGCGGAGATCGCGCTGGCAACCGATAAGAAAGAGCCTGTAGTGAGCAGATTGGTATACTTCACGCTCAGGTTCTCTATCCCAGACTGTTCGGTCCACACAAAGGCGCGCGCGGTCCCATTGGACAGGCTGGCAGTGCCAACCACAACCGAGCCGTTGGCAGACACATCAAGCGCGTTGTTGACGGTGCCGCCCAAAGTGCCGAGGTCTTGCATCCCACTGCCTATTCGCCAGCGGAAAGCCCGGCTTTGGCTCGAAGCATTTTGTGCGGTCCCAACAACGACCTCACCGTTCGCAGAGACCCCGCGCGCGGTGGAACTGCTGCCCCCTAAGGTGCCTAAATCCTGCATGCCGCCGCCAACCGTCCACCGGAAAGCGCGGGTTGCGGAATTGGCGTTCAATGCCTCTCCCACAATGACCTCTCCATCGGAGGAGGTGTCAAAGGCATCACTGTTCCCGCCGTTTGGCAGGGTCCCTAAATTTTGCATGCCCAGATGAGAAGTCCACCGGAAAGCGCGATAAACTGAGCTGGAAAGGTAAGACCATCCTACGATCACGGAGCCATCCAGCGAAACCGCGCGCGCGCCGCTAAACAAACCGCCCAGGGTGCCTATTTCCTGCATACCGTTCACCGCATCCCAACGGAACGCTTTTGGAAAACTTGCGCCATTGAACGCCATGCCCACTATGAGCGAACTGTCCCCGCTGACCCCGTGCGCTTCGCTGGTGTCTCCGCCCAGCGTGCCAAGTCCTGCCATCCCATTCGACAAACGCCACCTGAAGGCGACATGCGCGGGCGAATTCTGTGACCTGCCTACAATCACCGAACCGTCCAGAGAAACGGCTGATGCCTCGCTCCAAGACTGGTTGTTCAGTGTGCTGAGCCAAGTCAGACTTTGCGCAGAAAGGCTCTCGAAACAGAGCAATGAGAGGCTGATAAAAGCCAGTTTCGGGAATCTTAGCTTTTTCATAATTCTATTATAACTCGAATCAAAGGACAGATAATTGGCGGTAGAAAAATCAGGTTTATTTGCAAGGAAGGGAATAAATACTGTTATTCTTGCGACCGCGGGAATTTAGACTTTTATTGGAGGGCGGAGCTCCATCTCCGCCGAAAAAGCAGACCCATTTGCTGCGCTCAGGGTGACCGCATAGGGTAGGGGCAATTCCCTCAAGGTGTTTCAAAACTCAAACAGCAGATGCCTCGGCTCCGCTCGGCATGACAATTATGCAGGCTCTGCCTCTGTGTCATTCTGAGCGGAGCGAAGAATCTGCTTTTCAAAGGTTGGTTTCCCGCGTTCTTGGGAAGGACGACAGGTTTTGAGGCAATCCCCCTGCGGTTGCCCAATTATTGGAATGTCATGCCGAGCGGAGCCGAGGCACACGCTTCATACAAACTAAAATCCCCTCCGGTCCCCCCTGCAAGCAAAGAGAACCGGAGAAGCCTTAAAGGACTCAGCAACCTATTCCAAAGTTGAACACAACGTAAAGCATATCGAAATCATCCACCTGCCCGTCATGATTCAAATCGTAGGGACAACCGGACCCGCCGAAGTTGAACAAGATAGCCAGCAAGTCTTCATCGTTGACGCAGCCATCCGCATTTACATCGCCCATAATTGTCGAGACCATCTGCACTCTGATCGCTCTGGGTTCATAGACGACCACCGGAGTCAACCCAAACGAGTTGAATCCCACCACGTCCACCTGTTGAAAAGTACCGTTGATCTGGATATTGGTATCGCCAGTGAACTCAATAATCTTGACTTCATCACACAGGGTGGGCTGGTAGAAGCTGTTGTGCCTTAGAGAAAGCGTACCTGCCAATTGTATCGCTCGGTTGTTGCCCGGAATTATAATTTGGTCAAATTCAGGGTCAACAGGGTTACTGTTATCAATACCTCCCAGATCGATGAATAGCTCTCCCGGCGCGCCTTGACCATAATCACCCTCTAACCTGACGATACCCGTGTTGGCGAGCCCTCCTGGGTCAAAACGCCCGCCGGAGTTATTCAAGGTGCCAACGATGGTCGCCGTTCCGTTGGATCCCGTGGAAACGAAACCGTTCAAAATTAAGAGCGGCATCGTCGAACTGAGAGTCGTACCGCGATTGACGAAAACAGCTCCATTGGCGGTATCTTGGTGGAAAGTATTGTTGAAGCGTAGGATCGCCCCATTGGCTTGAATGCTCAACGACCCGCGATTGAGAAATGTGCCGCTGACAATCTTTTCTCCGGCAGCGTTATGAATCATCTGTCCCAGGTTAAACAAACTTCCGCTGGTCCAGTCCGCTTCTGAGATCATATTGAAGTTGTTCGAGTTCTCAAATCGGGTGTTCGGTCCACAAATTACATTCCCTAAGCCGTTCCAAGAACCATTTCCTTCTTTTTTAAGAAAACGGGAATCTTTAAGCTGTTTTTGAGTGTTTGTACTAATGGTCAGTGTGCTGCCATTCAAACAACGTGTGGTGCCAGTGCCTCCCATTGAGCCGCCTTGCCAATCCAGCAATGTACTGATGTTGACCGTATCGCTGCCGGCAAGAGTTCCATTTTCAAACAAGCGAAGGTGCTGTACGTTGACCGTTTCGCCGCTACTGAGATTGAGAACTCCACTGCCTGTAATAGATACGAAGCGACCCAAGTTTTGGAGATTTGCGCTGGGATTGAAATGCAGCGTGCCAGCGACACTGACGGCAGTCGCGATGGAAGTCACAGGCGTGTTCATATTATACAACCCGTTGCAATTGACGGTCGATCCCAATACTTGGATCTGACCTGTGCCATTGACCGAGGATGTCGCGTTTAAGGTATGGGTTCCGGCACCGAAGGTGAGGTTCCCATTGATCAGAAATGCGCCATGATTGGTGCCTCCTCCACGTAAATGAAGAGGCGCATCGGGCTGGGTTTCGACTCTGCCATCATTGTTGAACGCCACTTCAAATATGGTCGCCTCAATCGATGCGGTGGACATTCTGAGCACAGTCCCGAATTGCCCCTCGATGATGTCGCCGACATTGTTGAAAGTGCCGCTGCCTAACCAGTCTGCATTGGTCTGGATTGTAAACTCTGCGCCGGGCAAGTTGTTGAAAACCGGTGAACCGCTGCACTGCACATTGCCCGTCCCCGTCCACAACAGATCGCCGAAATGGTCGACTACGCGGGTGTCTCCCAACTGTTTCAAGTTTGCGCTACTGAGGTTCGTTTGACAAGTAGGGCGCAGTTCCAAGACACCGCTGCCGGCGATCTGCCCAACATCCCAATTCATTTGCTGAGTCACAATCATACGATCGCTGCCGGTCAAAAGGTTACCGCCAGTGATCAGGTCTAATCGTTGAGAGGTGGATGTTTCTCCACTGCTCAGATTCAAGGTACCTATTGATACGCGAACCCAATGTCCCAAAGATTGCAGGGTTGCGCTTGGGTTAAAATTGATAATACCTCCAGCTGTAACCGCTGTGGCAATAACGGAGTTGGGTGAGGTCATGTTGTATGTCCCATTGCATTGCAAGGTGCCTCCGGAGGCATGAATTTGTCCTGTGCCTTGTATCAATGCGCCCGTATTAAAAGTGAACACACTTCCCTCAGGGAAAACAAAGCCTCCATTGCAATTAAAAATGCTGTTGCTCCCACCTGTCCCGCCGCCATCAAAAGAAAGAGCCGTGTTACTCTGACAAGTGATTTGACCGTTGTTGTTGACCACTGCATCCAAAGTGGTCGTAGTTCCCCCCGATTTATTGATATGCCCACGCAACTGCAGAGCTTGGGTGATCAATGCCTGGTTGTTGATGGTTCCTGCTCCCACCCAATCCGCTTCTGATTGGATGTTGATGACCCCATTAATCCCGTTGGTCAAGGTCGGATTGTTTAGTGCTGAAAGATTGCCGCTGCCACTCCAGTTGATTTCGCCTTGATTGCTCAGGGTGCGCGTGTTGAGGATTTTCGGATTGCCTCCGCTGATATTGCACGTCGCGCTGCCGGAGATCGTAAAAGTTCCTGTTCCGCCAATGGTACCACCTGTCCAATTGAGCGTGTTAGTTAAAGTGTAATTTACGTTCCCGCCTAAGACACCCCCTTGCAAGTTTAGATTCACGATCGAGGAATTGGTCGCCACCGTGATCTGCCCGCCTGAGATTGTAAGCGTGCCGTTGACCGTGAGCGAGTTGAGGCTTAAAGTGCCGCCGGAGTAGGTGGGCATGCGCACTGCGTTGGATGGAATCGTCACATCATCGCCATTCGCTGGCACGCCGGAAGGGGTCCAGTTGGAGATGTTG
Source organism: Fimbriimonadia bacterium (assembly GCA_026129765.1). Classification (GTDB taxonomy): domain Bacteria; phylum Armatimonadota; class Fimbriimonadia; order Fimbriimonadales; family GBS-DC; genus JAHCHP01. The sequence goes on from JAHCHP010000005.1 coordinate 28,360, forward strand.
CCCCAACTGGTGCTGATTATACCAGTCCATGTCTTGCTCGCTGCATTGCCAAAATGACCAGTCAAAATCAAAAGAACCAAACAAACAACGGCTGCTTTCATGTAAATATCTCCTCTTTGTTGCAAAGTGTAAAGATATTATGATAGATTTCTGGGAGATTTGCATACGCCAATTGGCGTATTTCTTAAGGGGGAAAAAAGACCCCCCTGCAGAACATTTGTTGATACTTTCTGCAGGGGGGTGTTAGCGCAGTAAGGGAGAGAAGATTATTTGCGTTTCCGTCGCGCAGTGAGTCCGGCTAATCCGCTGAGAAGCGCGATCAGGCTGGCGGGTTCTGGGACTGGAGTTTCCAACGCGGTCAGTTGCACCGACTGGCTGCCTCCTAAAGTATAGGCGCTGAGGTGGCTGGCAGGGGTGAACCCCACGGTGAAAAGATCCTCTAAATCGGTCAACACTTGACCCTGCATAAATGCGTTCTCGATACTCTGTTCCAACGAGGCGACATCGGCTGGATTCGTAGGATCAAAAGGAAGTCCCAAATGATTTTTGAAATCTAATGTGAAGTCACTGTTGCTTGCTCCAAAAAGTAGGTTCGCGGTGATCCCGTGCGAGTCGTCAGAGGTGATGGTTAGCGTGTAAAGGTCTATCGAATTCAGTAATCCTTCGCTCCAAAACGCATCTGGGTCCGGCGTATAATTGGCAGCTAAGCGTCCCCGAAAGACAAGGGCTGTCTGATCCGCAATCGCGCCCGGCGTGTCCAACCCGTTTGAGAACAAGCGAGGGAAGGCGGTTCCCGCCGCCAGCGAGAACGAGTAATCCATTCCAGAATCGACATACTGGAAAGTCGCGTTCGTGTCCGCGTTCGAGAAGGTGAACGGATCGCGAACGGTTGCGTCAATTGAGACAGTGTCGCGTTCTCTTTGACCTGGATCGATGTGACCTTTCACTTTCGTGTCCAGGGTGTACTTTGTCACCTGGCGCCCGCCAACCGTCTCAATGACTTTCCTTGCTTTGAAAGTGTAGGTCGCTTCACCGGTCGTTCCGTGAATCTCATCCTCTGGATAGGAATGGGTAAACGAACTGGGGTTGATGTGGGGATTACCGGAGCGGCTCAAACGCTTTTGATAAGGTGTCTCCACAGGACCGATAATCGGGTGAAAGTTAAAGGTGGTGCTGGCTTTGCCCTCGCCTCGTCCCGAATAGATCATAGACGGCAAATCAATCGTGTTTGTTTTAGGGCGCAGAGCGTTTCTACCCCTGCCTTCAATTTTCACCACCTCATCGGCTTGTGAAGGCAGACAGGTCAGCGCAAAAACAGAAATCGTTATCGCGGCAAAAGCGAGGTTCAATCCAAATCGCGGACGCTCGGTCGTTTCCGTATAAGAGACATGAATCAGGGACGGGTTGTTAAAACGGTTTTCAGCATCATTTACTCGGTTTGCGCGGGGCGCATTATTTGTTGCGTTTGTGTTAAGGGTTGCGTTAGTCATGATTTTTAATACCTCCGATACTAAAGAGTATGCGGAGGTATTAACTGTTGCACGGTTACAACAAATTCTCAGACAATTTTTTCGGCGCGTGTTTTGCGTCTCGCTATGAGCGCAATGATGCCTGCCGTTAGAGCGATACCTGCGCTGGGTTCCGGCACCTCCAAGAAGTTCCATGCATTCCAAGCTTCGCCGTTTCCGGTGGGATCGGCGGTTTGAAAGGGAACATTGCGGAGACTCGACTCATTGAAACGAATCGTCAAAACGCGAGTCAGGTCGAAGCCGGGTTCGTTGAAGAAGAAGGTAAAGGGACCTTGCAGTCCCGCGCCCGTGTCCACCGCATAGTTCTCCCACGCAGGCACGGCGGGAACCCCGGCTCGGAACCAGCCTCGAGAGCGACCCGCATCATCGATCAGAATCACCGAAACATCCTGAATCTCTGGGGGCGCGTAAACCGAGTATAGAACGTAAAGCCCCGTCAGATCAGGGTCATCATCATAGCGGTACTCCCATGAACAGACCCCCAAAATGTCATCATCGTCATCGTCAGGCTGATCCCATGACATCACTAAAGACGTCCGCTCATCTGGTCCGCCGGGTGGGATGCCAAAATCAGGCGTGAGAGTCGAACCCTTGCGCTCGAAACCGTCCAATCCGTTTCGAGAGACGAAGTCGCTGTAAAAAGCAGTCTCTGCAGCGGTGAACCCCGCGCCGTCCGGCACGCTGCGGACATTACTACTGTTGAACGCTTGTGTCCAACTTTGAGTTCGCCCCGGACCGACACGCACAATCGGACTTGCCCAAACCGGTTGAAGCAAACTGAAGAAAGCCGCTAAGGCTATTACTTGACTTCTCATACTGATGAACGCTCCTTTTTCTTTAATGTTTCATAGATAGAATGAATGTAACGAAATTATAGCACGATTTTTGCGATTTTACGAATCATTCCCAATCAATATCCAGTTCGCCCAGTAATGAGGCGAAGCATACGCTTCCGATTGAAGCAGGCTGATACAGGCGGCGCGCGCGCTTTCAGCTTTGCTTTGCCCGGCGGTGTAGGCGGAATAAAAGGCTTCGACCCACAGACGCGCCGCATGGTCATGCGCCGCCCAACAAGTCGCTAAAGTCGCTGGACAGCCTGCTCTCAGAAACGCCCACGCTAACCCTATCAATCCTTCGCCCACCACCAGCGGACCTTGCAAGGTGCTGCAAGCGGACAAAACCGCTAAATGCGCCTGAAGACGCATATCGCCAATCTCTCGCGCATAAAGCAGCTCAGGTTCCCCTTGCGCGTTAGGAGATATTACCAGCGCGCTCATCATGGGCGTCGTTTCTTGAATAAGCGCGTGCGTCGCAAAGTGAATCAGCGAAGCGTCCCGCATGTGTTGCCGCGTTTCATTGAGAGTCGCCTGGTCATTGGAGAGGAAGCGCGTATTACTACCCAAAATTTGCGCCACTGACTGCGCCTCTTGAAGCGCATGAGGCAAGTCGCGCAAGCGCGCGCCGGTGAACAAAGGACGCGCAGAGGATTGTTCGTTTTCCTCAAAGTGAGATAACGCGATGACCAAAGGCGCGCTGAGGGCGTCCCGCTGCTGGCTCAATTGTTGGCAAGCTTCCCACACGGAGAGGGAAGGCGCGGTTGCCACTCCCATGCGCTGAATCAGGTATTCGCCGTTGGGGTCGATTAGAGAGCCGAAGGGCAGGGAGCATAAATAGGGTTCGGGACACAGGACCAATGTCTTGAGCGCGCTCAACGAAGACTCGATGGGTTCGATCAAATGACGATAGAGCCAGCGCGCCAGTAAATCGGTATCCGTGCCGTTTTGCGCCAACGATTGCAGGTAGCGTTGAACGGTCTCTCTCAGTTCAGAACTTTGAACCGCGATTCGTTCGGCGCGAAGGTGAACCTTTCCCCCCGAGACGGTGACCAACAACAGACATAATTGCAATTCATCCACCAGAATTTCCAAGACGCCTGTTTGAGGACTCAGGCTATGCGGGAGGGTCTCAAACTGGAGGGAAGCGGGTTTTGTCTGTGAGGAGGGGAGCGCAGTGGAATGTTTGGCGCGCAGCAGCGTTTCATACGCGCTCAATGCCGCCAGGCTGCGCTGACAATCGGCAAGGCTCCGCGCATGGGCGGGAGTCTGCAGAGGGGTCTGCTGGAGCAGTTGGCGCGCGGAGGCAAAATCGTTTCTTAATTCTTCCAACTGACGCGACTCTTGCTCGCTCAGTTGGCTGTCAAAGGAGTGAGACCGTTCCTCCAGCATCGCGCTTCTCAGCGCAGCGCCCTTGGCGCGTTGAGCCGATTGCAAAGCGTCTACCAGTCGGTTTTGCTCGATGAGACAACCCGCCAAGGCTGCGCCTAATCCCTCCAATGCGCGGGTTAAACTCTGCGCGAATTCAGGGTGTGGAGAATTGTCGTGAATCGCTTCCACTGCTTCCAACGCTTTTTCGTACAGGGTGATGGCTTGTACGACTTTCCCTTCAAGGCGCAGAAGCCTTCCTTGATGATAAAGACAGAGAGCGGTTTGCCGGTCGTCGCCCGCCTGCTCGAAAAACGTTTGCGCTTGAGATAACAGCGCGACCGCTTCTTGGGGGCGACCCATGTGAGCGAGAGCCAATCCCTCATACAGATCACATTCCGCGATGCGCATGGCATCGCCTAATCGTTCAAACAAGGGGCGCGCTAAGTGGCAGCGTCTGAGCGTTTCTTCCGCTTGCTGGCTCTGAAGGTAGGTCAGTCCCAAATTGAGATGGCATCCTCCCACGCGCCCCTGTTCGCCTAACGCTTCGAACACCTCCATCGCTTTTTCGTACATCGAGCGCGCTTCAGGGAGGCGGTTCATATCAGAATAGACATTGCCCGCATTCAAAAAGCAACTGGCAATACGACGCTGATCGCCCAATTCCTCAAACAGTTTGCGCGCCTGTTTGTAATAATTTAACGATTCTGTCCAATGTCCCAAATGGCGGTGCGCGTTGCCTTGGGTCATCAAACAGATACCGATATTCCGGGAATGACCGATTTGCTTAAACAGGCTGCGCGCCTGGTCAACCAGCGCGAGCGATTCCGGAATCTTTCCCGCGCGAAAATGGATCAACCCCATATTATAGTAGCAGGAGGCAATCCCTCTGAAATCGTCTAACTGTTCATAGAGACCCATACACTCCTGATAGGATAAGAGCGCATTACTGTAGCGTCCTGTCTCAGTATAAACAGCTCCCTCAATCAGACCGCACTCGCTTTGCAGGAATAAATCGTTCGTTGCAGCCGCAAGCAATTTCGCTTCGGAGGCATCCTGCAAAGCATCGTTCCATTGCGCGCTTATACGCGCCAGTTGGGCGCAGGTGGTTTGAGCGAAGGCAAGCAGGGGTAAGTGATCTAAGCTGCGCGCCACCGCTTTGATACCGCGCGCGGCGTTCAGCCATTGTTGTGCTTGGCGAGGGGACTCGGTTTTCAACTGGGCGCAGGCTTCTTGGAACCATTCGGTCTGCAGCGGGCAAGGCGACTGCTGCAAATCAGTTAGGCTGAGGGCAGGGGATTCGCGTGATCCTGCAGCCTGGAGCCATAAGAACTGATCTTGACTGAGATTCTCAGGATAGTCCGGGATATCCATACGTTCAATGCGCCGGGTTTTGGCGGCGCGCTTCCAGCGATTGCTCGATAAATTCGCGCCATGAACGGAGGTCTTCATCCGGCTTCCATGCGCGCGCGATTTGCGCTGCCTCTTCATAAAGCCCCATCTCACAGAGTATCATCGCGCTGGCGACCGGAGCCTTCAGTACGTTCGTTCGCGCCCATTCTACTTGTCTTGCTTGGGTTACATTCAATCGCTCAAAGAGGTAGACCGATACCGGAGGATTGACGGTCCAGTCGTCATCTATATCGAGAATCGCGCTGATACGCAATCGGTAGCAATAGCCTGGTTTAAGCGGAACGCGCAACCGCGCAGCGTTTCCCTCCAAGATCAAAGCGTCAGGAACCGCTTGGAAGGCGCGTCCTTGGCATCCCTGCGCTTCCTCCAGCACAACCTCGTGACTTTGCGCGCTCGTTCTTGGCTCCCACTCAAACCAGTCTGGTGACTCTGCCAAAGCGCGGTTGCCCGGAGATGGAGTTATCAAGCGGGCAGCCGGTGACGATGTAAGATCGACGGACCGGTAGGCAGACGCGGGTTGTTGGGTTCGATCATTGAATTGCTGCAGTAGCGCAAGGCTCCAGGCGGGCAACCGTCGCGCTGCTTCATAAACACCGCCCGATTGGACCCGAACAAAACGCTGGAGGGCGGCAGGCAGCGACCAAACCGTCGATGCCCCATGCGCTTGCTCTATCGCAGTGAAATTTTGCAGCAGCGCGAAACAATGCGCGCATCGTGCCACATGGTCTAACCGGGTCTCATAATCGCGGCACTTTTTCCCGTGTCTTGCCAGTTCTAAGAGCATATCAGGGCTAAGGCATGCGCCCGGAGAACTGGCGCGCAAGCCTCTTGCAAGGCGCGTTTCCACCGGCATCAAAGAGTCTTTGTCTTTCATGATCTTTCACTTTTTCCAAGGGTTTAGAGTCTCAAATCGGCGAAGGCAATCTCTTCGCAATTTTCAAACAGGCAGATCGAAACGCTTTCGGGTAACGATCCGGTCTGGACAATGCCTCTTTTTCTTTCGCGCTAAAAGCATCCGCGCCGGTTTCCAAGTGAAGTTGCTCGGTCACTCGGTCAATGACATCCTTTCCGCCCGCTAAATCAGGGCAGTAGCGGATCAAATGAGCAAGCAGGTTGGCGCGTCCGCGCAGAAAATAGCTCCGAACCGTTGCGCTGTTTGCGCTCATCCAACGGGCAATCTCATCAAAACTGGCGCCTCGGTAATAGAGCAGTAGAACGCGCAATTCGTTGGGAGCGCACGCGGACCGTGCCGCTTCCAGCACCTGTTCGACCCATAGTTTATCCTCTAATTCTAAGAGAGTCGTTTCGGTCTCGGTGTGTTGCGCGGTTTCCGAAAAAAATTCCCATTCCGCATCCAGCGAAACTTCTTTTCGCGATTGAGCCGCCTGCTGTTTATAGTACCGCTTGCATAGGTTGGTAGCGATCAGCCAGAGCCAATTTTCAAAAGGGCAGTCGCCTCGAAACGATCCTAAATGTTGATAAGCCGCGATCAATGCCTGTTGCAACAAGTCTTCTGCGTCATCTCTGGAGCGCAGACGCGACACCAAGTAGTTCAGCAGCTTAGAACGCATCGGTTCGACTAAACGATCAAACGACCGCTCATTGCCTTCGCGCGCTTCTTGTATCCATCGTAATTGTTCTTCCGCCACTGCCATAAGGGTTTCCTAAAAATAAACTAATTAGGCAGAGATGAGAGGTTTCCTTCTAATTGTTTCCTACATCAAAGGAGTGTCCTTTTGAAACCTTCCTTAGGGGCAATCCCCCTGTGGTTGCCCATGTCCGTCAATTTAAATCTTACAAGGGGCAAAAACCAGTCAGAATCGCCCTCCACCAGTTAGATTCGTCATTCGCGCGAACGCGGGAATCCAGCCTTTGCCCCCTCCCCGCCCGTAAGAAAGGTTAGGGTAGAGGTCAGAAAAGCAGACCCATTCGCTCCGCTCAGGGTGACAAAACGGTCATAGCCTACCAGTCTCGTCAAACCGCGCGCCTCGCAAACAAAAAAAGTTCTGGGGCAATTTTGCCCCAGAACTATGAAGGTTGTTTTCATGCAATCAGGAGCGTTGCGCTTAGCAACCGCTGCCGAAATTGAACAGCACCGTCAACAGATCGGCATCGTCCACCAAGCCGCTGTTGTCCAGGTCTTCCGGTCCGCCCGTGTTTCCAAAGGCGAACAGCACCATTAACAGGTCGGTATCATTGACACAACCGTCGCCGTCCACATCGCCCGGCATACGGCTACTCACGATACGAATGTTGTCGATATAGAACACATTGTTCGTCTCGCCCGCGCCATTCATGGCAATATTCAGTTGGAACCAAGGGGTATCGGGCGTAGGAGGCGTCAGCGAGCGCAGGTCAATCCCCACGGTGCGGGTTCCCTCTGTCACAGGAATGCCATAAGAGTTGTTGATTTGCCGCCAGCCTTGGGGGTCATTGAAAGAGACAATGCCATTAGACCAGGGTGTCTGCATGCCGCCGGGCGGAACGGTGATGTCCATAATCAGATAGCTGCCTTCATTCAACGCCTGAATCAGTTCTGGTGAGCTTCCGCCGAACATCCACACAAAGCCGCCGGTCCACTCCACGCGCATCGAGTAGTCGCCGTCGGTTGCGCCATAAGTGTCTTGAGAAAGCGTCGCGCCACCCGTATTGAAGCCGTGCAGATCATTCTCAAACGACATAACGGTGGTTGCCATGGCGGGGTTCAGTTGGCGAATGTTGTCGATATAGAGGGTGCAAGGACCGGCACCCGCATTCGCTGAAATGTTCATCAGGAACCAAGGGCTGTCTGGATCAGGCGCTTCGAGTTCGCGCAAATCATACAAAAGGGTGCTGGTGCCGGGTGTGCGGGGCCACTCGACAAAGAAAGTGGTCTGACGCCAACCCAGAGGATCATTAAACGAAACGATAGAGTTGAGCCACGGCGCGGGGTTGCCGCCATCAGGCACAGTAATGTCCAGCAGTAAGAGTCGGTTTTCCGCTAACTTGCCTGCCAATCCGGGCGTGTTGCCATCTGTAAGCCAGGTGAAAGGACCATCCCAGGTGATACCCATCGAATAAATTCCATGGGTTGCGCCAATGGTATCCTGGAATAGCGTTGCAGCGTTCGAAACGAATCCATCTAAGCCGTCCTCAAACGAGAACAGGGGCTGCTGGCTCTGCGCGCTGAGTGCCAGCGCCGCGCTCAAAGATACCGCCGAAACACGAGTCATAAACTTCATTGTTAGAACCTCCTATGGTTTTAATTAACCGCTTAAGTTGCGGTTAGAACCGTTTTTTACGGTTAGATTTGAAAGACTCATGGATTAGAAAAAGGCGCGAAGGAGAAGAGAGGGCGCAACACGACTGCGTGTTCACTCCCTTGTTGAGAAAGCATTTTTTGCCTCCATCGAACCTCATACATATTATATCACAGTTTTTGGGCATTTAACACGCTTTTTTAGTAGCAACCTGATGGAATGCCCCGTTTATCAAATCAGAAGGTATAATCAAGTCCTCATGCGAAAAGAAGCGGATCATAGCGAGATTTTCGGCGAAAAACAGGTCTCCGACATTATTCAACGCGCAGCGGAACTGCAGAGCGAAACGGCAGACTCCGGCTTGATGGGACTGGCGAGCAAACAAGGTTTGAATGCGCCTGAGATAGAGCGCGTGGCTGCGGAATTTGGGATTCGCGCCGAATATGTGCAAGCCGCCATCCGAGAATTTTTTCAGCAGCGCGATAGAGAGAAGGTTCCCGTCTTGAGCGGCGCGAACAACTCCATCGAAGGCGAGCGTATCTTGCCGGGGGAGATGACCCAACAGGAATGGGAGTCGCTTGTCGCGGAAATCCAGATACTTTATCATGTACAGGGTGAGTGGGAGCAATTAGAGAACCGGCAGGAGTGGGTCTGGCGCGCCAAAGACAAAGCGATTATGCTTCGCGCCAAAGTGTCGCAGGGAAGCACGCGCATTCAAGCCTCTGTTCATTATGGAAATATCGTGGAGACTTCTTGGATTGTCGCGGGGATCATCGGGCTTATCGCTTGGCTTCTTGTCGCGCTGCCCATTGCAGAAGCATTCCCCCAATGGGTCAGCGCGGTCTTAGCGTCTTTCTTAGTGCTGGGCGGATTTGCGGTCACGCGCGCTTCTCTAACGACTTGGTACAAACAAGAACAGCGTAAAATGAACAAACTGTTTCATCAAGTAGAGGCAGGGGCGGCAGCTCGTGAACTTAGTTTGGAAGCGCGCATCGCGCAGAAGCCCACCTCAGGCAGCGTGGAAAATTCTGAATCACAGACCACCACAGTAGATGGAATTTGATGGGTTCAGTCGTTTCATCCTTATATGGGCAGGTATAATTCTAAACGAGAGGGAGTGGGAGCGAATGGAAAAAGGCGAGATACCGCTGAATCAAATTTTGCATGGCGATTGCGCGCAGGTGATGGATCGCCTGCCTGAAAATTCCGTCGATATGATTTTCGCGGACCCACCTTACTATCTTCAGTTGCAGCAAGCCCTTTTTCGCCCAAACCTGACCCGCGTTGACGCCGTTGATGAGGCATGGGACCAGTTCGAAAGTTTTGATGCCTATGACGCTTTCACGGAGCGTTGGCTGCGCGCATGCCGCCGGGTTCTGAAAGACACAGGCACGTTGTGGGTGATAGGCTCCTATCACAACATTTTCCGCGTCGGCAAATTGCTGATGGATTTGGATTTCTGGATTCTGAATGACATCGTTTGGATTAAAACCAACCCCATGCCAAATTTTCGTGGCAAGCGGTTCGCCAACGCGCACGAAACCTTGATCTGGGCGCAAAAATGCAAAGGCGCGAAATACACCTTCAACTATCAAGATATGAAGTCGCTCAATGAAGAGCTTCAGATGCGCAGCGATTGGCACCTGCCGCTTTGCGGAGGCAGGGAACGCCGAAAAATTAACGGCGAAAAGGCGCACCCGACCCAAAAACCAGAAGCGTTGCTCTACCGGGTGATCCTTGCCAGCACCCACCCCGGCGACATCGTATTAGATCCCTTTTTCGGAACAGGAACGACCGGCGCAGTGGCGAAAAAACTGAACCGTCGATGGATCGGTATCGAGCGGGATGAAACTTACATCCCGCTGGCGCGGCAGCGAATCGATTCGATTCCTGCGCCCAGCGAAGAATCGCTGTTTGCGCCCAAGTCTGCGCAGCGCGCTCGCCGGGTGCCGTTCGGCGCGCTGATCGAGCACGGTTTGTTAAAACCTGGCGACTCGCTGTTCTTTCACGCTCAACACGAGATGGAGGCGGTTGTGTTGGGTAATGGCGACATCCGACTCAATGGCTTCGCCGGTTCCATCCATCAGGTCGGTCGTCATTTGACGAACGCGCCTTGCAACGGCTGGGAACACTGGTATTACTATGATCAAGGGGAAGCGCGCCTGCTGCCTTTGGACCGTTTGCGAAAGCGATTCCTGGAGCAGACCGCCGTCCCGCCAATATCCAACGGAGGATAAATCAATGACACATTACAAACTCAAATCACTGGTGATCCAATCGATCGAGTCGTTCAATAACCCGAAGACTCGCGAACTCTATTTCTCAATCTATCATCCTGACTGCGTGTTGCATGGTATACCAGGACTGGAACCCGGCTTAGCGAGTATCAAGCAGTATTACCATATGATCTGGAGCTCTTTTCCCGATATCAAAGTTCAAATGGAGGATATGATTGAGGAGGGCAACACTCTTGCCTTCCGCTACTCTGTCCAAGCCACTCACCGGGGCGAGTTTATGGGCATTCCCGCCACAGGCAAACCCATTGGTATCAGCGGGATGTCCTTTTTGCGATTCGATGGCAACCACTGCATCGAGCGTTGGGCGTTGTTGGACGTGGCGAGCCTGATGCAGCAAATCCAAGATTGAAATGCGGCTTTCATGCAGGAGTGTGACCGCGCGCAGCCAATAAATCAGGGTGGAGAACTTTAAGTATGAGATTAGAAGACGCATTGCAAGCGCATGAGGAGCAAGTTGACACCTTATTGAAGGAGGCGTCGAAATATCTTGGCGCGCTGAAGAAATGGAAAAAAGCATGTCAACTCGGTCACGTAGGCGACCTTCAAAAATCGAGAGATCAAGCGCGCAGCCAAGCCGAATCAGTGAAGGAATTGACCCAAAAAGCAGCGAATCATTGGCAATTTGACCTTCCAGCCTATTTAACAGGAGAGGCATGGCGGGAAGAGTTAATTGAAATCGCGAGAGACCGGCACGGGCTACGCCTCTTATCCGAGTTGGATATCGTCCTCGCCTCGCCCTTCGCCGTGAAATCGCAGCCCGGCAGGGCGAGGTTGCTGATTGGTAAACAGCCTTGGAGCCGTCTGCGCCCGTCGGTTGTCGCAGATGAACTGAAACGGCTCAAGGAAAGCGTGCAGGAAAAAGCGGCTCAAGAGTTTTTGGAAGGGCTTTATCGAGCGTGCGAATATCTGAATCAACCGAAAAAAGACGAGAGGCGAGAGACGATTTTCGCGAAGTTTAGCGACATTTATGATCTCTTCTGCTTGACACCGGATTGGAAACGGGACAACTCGACAAGTGTTTTTGCTCAATCGATCTATGCGCTGCATTTGTCTCAGGTTAAAATGACGAAGAAGGGAATCCGCTTCGATATTGAACATCCTTCAGGGAATCCCAAAGCACGCGATATTTTTGATGTGGTAAGCGAAGATGGACGCTCGATTAGGTACTACGGAATTCATTTTGTGATAGGAGGTAAGTAGATGTCCATTGCACCGGCAGATGCAACTAACTTACAATTGGACGTTAAGGAGTGGCTGCGCGTTATTGATGAGGAGTATCTGAATGGTTATCTGAAACGCGGCGGTTCGACCGTGAAAGTGGTGAGTGGCTCGGGTGTGGTTCTTTCCAAAATCGTTCATTTTCTGCGCGAACGCGCAACAGCGGAGAAGTTTCATTTTGCGGAGTTGGACCCGACAGAGTTGGACGAAATGGGCAGGAAACCTGATCTGCACAAGATAGATAAATTTTTCTTGAAGGCAACCGAATCTCTTGATTGGCAAAAGATGGTTCAATTTCAAACTCGTCAGTTTTTAGAACAGAGAGGTATCCGCGTTCATTCGGAGGCAGCAATGCGCGATATCGAACTCTTGGCTCTTGATAATGGGAGAGACACTGCGGACTTGATGAACGAAATTCAGCATTACCTCGTCACCCCAAAAATTAAAGATACGAAGATGACCCGCTCGTTCAGGGCAGCCATCGCCGCGTTGTCTCGCGCCATGCTGATCAAAGATACCATTACTCCCACAACCCAAGAGGTGCTTATGGAATGGCTGCGCGGTCGTCAGGCTCCCGGCGGGGCGTCAGCATTGAAAAAAATTCAAATCTTCGAAAAAATCAATGAATCAAATGCCCGAGCCATGCTCTATTCGCTTTGCCATTGGCTGCCGTCTACAGGGCTAAACGGGTTGGTAGTTGCGCTTGATTTTCGACCCTACGAAGAGAAACGACTAACCAAGAACCAACTCGCTTTTCACCAAGGCCGAATTTTGACCGAATTTCGCGACAAAGGCATGTCGCCTGAAGAAATCGAGTCGTTGCTTGCGCAACAAACAGAAGACCAGATTTTCTATTCCAAGCTATCCTATTCAAAGATGTTGTCTTTAATTCGGCGATTTATCGATGAGATAGACCGAATCAATCGTTTCATGCTGCTGGTATTAACCACCCCCAGATATTACGACAGCGATTCAATGCGCAACTATTTTGATTACGACGCGCTCCAAACTCGAATCGGTTTGGAAGTGCATGATGCGCGCCGAGCTAATCCATCTGCATCTCTAACCCATTTAAAGGAGACGACATGAACAACACTGCAATGACAAAAGAGTCGGTTGAAGCGCGGCGCGCCATCGAGTCGCTTCGTTCGGGCGTGCCAAGCCGGTATGCGGTTCAATGGCTTCGAACCACACAATCCTCGATGGAAGATATGTTTCAGGACCGCTTAGAACAACTGGCAATGGGGCAGGGCGTGGAGCCGATTGTATTCTCCGCAAAATTCGGCGGAGGGAAATCGCACCTCCTCAACTATTTTCAGTCCATTGCGGAAGAGAAAGGATTCGTAACCAGCTTTGGGGTGACGAGCGCGGAGATGCCGTTAGGCAAGCCACATACCTTACTGAAAGCGCTGGTGGAAAACGCGGTCGCGCCGAAGCGCGTCGGCAGGGCGCTTAGCGAACTGATGATTGATTTCTCGGCATCCAAAGAAGTCAAGTATGGGGAAACGCGGCTGTGGGCGCGGGATGCGGGCTTGTTAGACCGCTTCAATGCGCTGTTGCTGTTGTATGAGGAGTTTACTGCAGACGAAGAATTTCGCGAGCAGGTACTTGGTGATATTGAGGGGATCGATACGATCCGTAAGGCTATTCTTCGGCAAAGATTGAAAGAGATTAACCAAGCGGCGGGGTATGACCTGTCCATCCGAAAAAATGACGATATGGCTTATGACCGTTTGCGTCTACTTGCCCAACTGTTCAAGATGCGAACCTCTGGCAAGGGCTGGATCATCCTGATTGATGAGGTGGAGCGTCTCGCCAACTTCAGTCGGAAACAGCGTCTAAGTGCCTACGAGATGATTGGTTGGTTCAGCGAGTTGGCGCAGCAGCAGGGCAGCGGAATCCTACCCGTTTTTGCGATGACGACTGGTTTGGATATGGAAGTGATAAGCGGCGGAAAACGCGATATCGATTTTGTTGAGATGGGTTCAGATAACCTTCCAAATGAAACTTTTAGAAGGCGCAAGCTCGGCATCCAACTACTTCAACGCGCGAAACTGTTGGAGTCTCCCACTCCGGAGCAAGAGCAAACGATTCTGTACCGGCTCAAATCACTTTATCAAGAAGCCTACACCGGTAACAATCTACCATCGCTGGAAGACTCGCCCCATCGTGTTCATACTACCATTCGCTCAGAGATACGCCGATGGATCACGCTCTGGGACCTGCATCGGTACTATCCAGATTATCGTGTGGAGGTAGTGGAAGAGGCGTTGCCCACCGATACCAGAGAGATGGATGACACTCTCCTGGAAGAAGGGAATGATTGATGGCGGTTGAAGAAACGGAGTAACTGCTGTGCCAATACCTTATCGAGACACGCCGCGCCCCTCAGACGAGGGTTGCGCCGCTTTTATAGACCTCATTTGGATTGACGCCGAGTCAACCTTCTATGGAGGCTTGCTGCTGATTGACAGTAAGGGGAGACCGATAGAGTTTTCGTATAACTCGCTCAAAGCCCCTCAAGACGCGCTTTGGCAAATGACGAACCTGCGCGAGGTAGCCGCCGTGATGATGGCTCAATCGTTGTTTGAAGCCTGCAAGCGTGAGCCAGACCTGTTGATTTGTAATGTTTCGTTGGGAAAGGTGGAGTTTTGCCGCGAGGCGATCGCTGCGTTGATCCCGTTTGCTCAAGTAAATGCTGTGGAAGATGAAACGCAAGTTGGCGCTCGAATCGAGTGGTACTGGATTAACGATCCTCCCCTTGAAAAAATGAGAGCGTATGCTCTGTTTCAGACCCTTCAGCAGAAAGACATGCTTTTGGAGCCGTTCAACCGAATCCATTTGGGCTTGCGCGAAGTTTATCCCGAAGCGCTTTGGCACGCATTGATAGAAGATGATACCGACAATAATCCGCAAGATAGTCCCAATCGCTGAGGCAAGCTTGCGGCGCGTTCAATCAATCGAATGCAATTGGCAAGCGGGAAGGGCAAAGACAATTGCTTCGGCGAATCTGACATTTGATAAAGCAGCCTGTAATCGCGTCGAACCTTGGTTGGTTCCAACTGCTTGTACATGTGGGTTTGAATGGCTGCTTGCAGGTGAGCAAGACGCGTTGGATGCTGGGATACAAACGGACCCTGCCGAACGCGAAGAGCGAGACTCCTCCACGGTTTCAGAAACAGACCTTGGCAGCGAAGCAAGGCGCGCATCTTGGTTAAGACTTTGGGAAGCCTTGCAACCCTCCTTTCTTTTCTTGTTGTCCACGAATAGCGCGCTGGAGTGGTACAAGCCTTTGTTTCGATTCCAGCGGGAGGGCGTCGCTGCGCTATTGTCAAACCGCCAGTTGCTGTTAGCGGATGATATGGGGTTGGGCAAAACGGTGCAAGCCATCACTGCGCTGCGCCTTTTGTTTTTCCAAGGCAAGATCGCTCATGTGCTTGTGGTGGCACCTGCATCACTGTTGAGACAATGGGCGCAGGAGTTGGCACTGTGGGCGCCTGACCTCTCCTTCTTGATTTTGAACGCTCCTACCAGCGAACGCGCGCAAATGTGGAAAATCGCTGTGAATGTTCGGTTGATCAGTTATGAAACCCTTCGCGAGGATGTGTTGAACCTGCGCGACAGTCCCGCGCTTCGCGTCCGGTGGGATGTGGTAATACTGGATGAAGCCTCTAAGATCAAGAACCGGGAAACAGATACCGCTCATGCCTGCAAGCGTTTACTTAGAGACCGTCGGTGGGCTTTGACAGGAACCCCACTTGAGAACCGCCTGGAAGAAGTAATTTCGATTCTCGAATTTTTGAACGCGGAACCGAACCAGCGTCTCGTTATTCCCTCCGAGTCTCATGCGATTGTGTCAGAATTGAAGCAGGTGCAGTTAAGGCGAAAAAAGGAGAACGTGCTGCCCGATTTACCGCCGAAATGGATCAATGAGTTAGTCTTGGAACTGCCTGAAGAACAACATATAGCCTACAAGCGTTTGGAACGGCAGGGGATTGCCCGTTTGCACTCGACTGGTCAGGCGATCTCCGTTGCGCATGTGTTGGAGCTGATTATGCGTTTGAAGCAGATTTGTAACATCGACCCAGTGAGCCAGCGTTCGGCGAAGCTGGAAGACATTCGCCAGCGTTTGGAGATATTGAGTGAAGAGGGGCATCGCGCGCTGCTGTTTACACAGTTCACAGATTCTGTGTTTGGCGTTGAGGGCGCAGCCCAATACCTGAAAGATTTCCATCCGTTGTCGTTTACAGGCGCGATGACCCAAATGCAAAGAGCCTCGGTCATCGACCGATTTTTGCAGGAACCGAAACATAAGGTTTTGATTCTCTCGCTTCGAGCGGGAGGCATGGGCTTAAATCTACAGTCCGCTTCTTATGTGTTTCATTGGGATCGATGGTGGAATCCTGCCATTGAAGAACAGGCTGACAGCCGAGCGCACCGCATGGGGCAAGCGCACCCAGTCACAGTTTTTCGATACATCTGCCTGAGTACAATAGAAGAGCGCATTGACCGCATCTTGCGCGAAAAACGCCAACTTTTCAAAGAAACAGTGGATGATGTGAGCCTAAACTTATCGGTTGCGCTGACTGAAGAGGAACTGTTCGGACTGTTCGATTTGACCCCGCCGAAACGGTAGGAAAGCGAGGCGGTTGAATCGAATCTAAGAGGATATCCATGACCCGCGAGCAAGCCGAATCGAGAGCCAGCGCGCTGCGCGAACTGATCGAGCATCATAACTACCTCTACTATATGCTGGATCAGCCCGAAATCAGCGATGCCGAATATGACCAACTATTCAACGAACTGCGCGCGATAGAGGAGCAGTATCCCGAACTGTTGACGCCCGACTCGCCGACTTTGCGCGTGGGCGCGCCGCCATTAGACGCGTTCCCGGAACATCGCCACCTGCAAGGCATGCTCAGCTTGGACAACGCCTTTTCCGAAGAGGAACTGACCGCGTTTGACCAGCGCATCAAACGTTTTTTGGGTCTGCCATTAGAGACCGCGCTGGACTATATCTGCGAGCTGAAAATCGACGGG
Source organism: Fimbriimonadia bacterium (assembly GCA_026129765.1). Lineage (GTDB taxonomy): Bacteria > Armatimonadota > Fimbriimonadia > Fimbriimonadales > GBS-DC > JAHCHP01. The sequence continues at coordinate 45,297 of JAHCHP010000005.1, forward strand.
CTGGCGGTTTCGCTGACCTACGAAAACGGCGCGCTGACGACCGGCGCGACGCGGGGCGACGGTGAACGCGGAGAAAACATCACGCCCAACCTGAAAACCATCAAGCAGATTCCGCTGCGCCTGAAGGGCGGGGAAGGACTGTTTGACCAACCGCCCCCTACTATCGAGATTCGAGGCGAGGTCTATTTCACGCGCCTTGAATTTGAGCGGGTCAACCAAGAACGCGAGGCGCAGGGTGAACCCCTTTTCGCCAACCCGCGCAACGCGGCGGCAGGCTCCTTGCGCCAGTTAGACTCGCGAATCACCGCCCGGCGCGCCCTCAAAATCTGGGTCTATGGCGCGGGCTACTATGAGCAGGTGACCTTTGAAAACCAATGGGCATTGCTCCAACGATTGAAAGCATGGGGCTTCCCAGTGAACCCGTACATCCAAAGAGTGCGCGGTATTGAAGCAGTTTGGGACTACTGCCAGGCGTGGGACTCCAAACGCGCGGAATTGCCATATGAAATCGATGGGGTCGTGGTCAAGGTGAATGATTTTGCCTTGCAACGCGATTTGGGCGCAACCCAACGGGCGCCGCGGTGGGCGATTGCCTACAAGTATCCCGCGGAACAGGTGAAAACGAAGATTTTACGAGTTGTGTGGCAGGTCGGTCGCACAGGTGTGTTGACCCCCGTAGCAGAAATGGAACCGGTCGAATCGCGGGGTGTCATTATTTCGCGCGCGACGCTGCACAACGAAGATGAAATCCAGCGCAAGGGTCTGATGGTCGGCGACACCGTGATCGTGCAGCGCGCGGGCGAAGTGATTCCTGAAGTGGTGTCGGTGGTGTTGGAGGCGCGCGACGGGTCGCAAACTCCGGTGGAGATTCCTACCCGATGCCCTGTCTGCGGATCGGAGGTGGAGCGCGAAGCCGATCAAGCCGCCATCCGCTGCCTTAATTTGGCGTGTCCCGCGCAAATCACCGAGCGAATCCGCCATTTCACCAGCCGCAATGCAATGAATGTGGAGGGCTTCGGGGATAAGTGGGTTGCGCGCCTGTTTGAGCAGGGCTATTTGACAGACCCCGCCGATCTCTACACGTTGCATGAGCATAAAGACGCTCTCATCGCGCTGGATCGCAGCGGCGAGAAACTGGTCAACAACTTGTTGAACGCCATCGAGAAGAGTAAACAGAATCCTCTGGAACGCGTGATTTTTGGGTTAGGTATTCCGCAAGTCGGCGAAAATGCGGCGCGCCTACTGGCGGATCATTTCGGCAGTGTGGAAGCATTGATGAACGCCAGTGAAGAACAGCTGCTGAAGGTGCAGGGTGTGGGACCGGGAACCGCGCGCGAAATCGCGCAGTTTTTCGAACGGGAAGAGAACCAGCGGGTCATTGAGAAATTGAAGCAGGCAGGCGTTCGTATGGAAGCCGAGCAGTCGACTTCGCGTTCCGATAAATTGGCTGGAAAGACGTTTGTGTTTACCGGCGAATTGCAGCGATGCCCGCGCGAAACGGCAGAAGCGTTGATACGGCAGCATGGCGGGCGAGCCACCGGCAGCGTCAGCAAAGCGACCAGCTTTGTCGTGGCGGGTCCCGGCGCAGGCAGCAAACTTCAAAAAGCGAAAGACCTGGGTGTACCCATCATCGACGAGGATACCTTCTTTGCGATGCTGGAAGAGGAGTAAGAGGGCGGAAAGACCACCCCCTGCACAATTCACCCTCCTATCTTCCGATTTCCACCAGTCCGCCGCAGGCGCGAATCTCCATCGGTTTGTCAATGGTCAGGGTCTGGGAAGAAGTGCCGGTTTTGATCCGAAGAATCGGCAATTGCAGAGCCGAACTGGCAGGCATCACTCGGCTGACGCCGGATGCCACAAACAGGAATGGGTTGTTGAAAGTGCCTCGCGCAGACACGAAGCCGCCCACCATATCCACCCACACGTCGTACCGGCTGCCGCGAAAATCCTCCACACTGCGCCGCATATTGATGATCGTTTGCGCATTGTGCGCTTCGTTCGACTGTCCGATGGCGATACCGGTTGCGCGTCCGTCGAACTGGACGCTGGGATTAGAAAAACGACCAATCCGAGTCGAGTTTTCAAAAGAACCGGAGGCATAAGACATCACCGTTCTCAATCGCCCTTGCGTTGTACCGATGAAACGATGCCCATACGAATAGCTGTAGCGGTTGCAGAAAAGACCGGCATCTTCCCGATTGTGCGCGCAGCCCTGATTATGTCCCAGTTCGTGCGCAAACGAAAAATTGCCCACTGCGCAGCTCCACATAACGATGTTATAGCCATTGTCCGCGTTCTCTGGGCTACAGTGAGCGATTCCACATAAGTCCGCGGGACTGGAGACCCATGCCGATACCACATCCGCGCCAAACTCATTGCGTCGCCCTTGAACATAGGAACTGTTTGTGAAATCGTTGAGATAGCCCACATAACCCAAGATGTTATCTTCCGCGTACGTGACCGCCTCTCGCTGCGCCAACCGTACACGCGCATTGATACTGCTGTCGATATACGCTTGATTAGTCACATCGATCGCGGACTGCGCTTGCGCTCGAATCGCGTTCGTGCCGCCTGCCGCATCGCGCGCTTGCGTGGTATAGAGAATCAAGATATCGAAAACCGCCATCGGTTGGGTGCAAGCCTGCGTACTAAAATCATTTTCAAACTCAGCGAAGGGGCGGTAATCGGTGAAATTGAGCTTGCCCTCAGGTGAAGTTCCTTCCTCCGCAGGCAACACTTCGGTACGCGATTCACCGGCGCGCTCCAACTCTTCTTGGCTGACTTCCCGGTTGCAGCCGGGCATTTTTGAGTTGTCAATCTGCTGGATAAAATGCGCGCCGTCGCGCAAATAGCCCATCCAATATTGCAGGTTCCACACTGCCGCATCGATCCATCCCGCCACCGCGTCACCCTCAATCGATAGAATCACGCGCCCTTCCGGCACATTTTCCAAAATGCCGAACAGGCTGTAACTCGTTTCCGAGCGACGCTCCACTCGCTCGATACGCGCCACAAACTGGATGTCTTTGGACACGTTCAACCGGAAGCGGGTATCGGGAACCGCGTCTCGCAGCACATCCCACCAGACAATCACCGATTGGGTCTGAACCGCTTGCGGCTTCTGGGTTAGATGCGCGGGAATCTCCATCTGAATCGGCTCAAACAACGCAGGCAGCGACTGAGCATAGCCTGCCATCGCTAATTGCGCGCCCAAAACGAACATCAAGCTCCATCGTTTCATGTCCTTTCTCCTTCATTGCAAATTCATGACGCCCCAGCCAAGTTTCCTTAGACAGGGCGTCAGAGACATTCAGCGCATTAAGGCGCGCCGATCTGCACTGTTCCACTGCTTCCGTTCCGGGACAGGGTCATCGGTCGGAAGATCGTGAAACGTTCGTTGTAATTGCCAGGGTTGATTCGCACCGTTCCATTGGCTGGTACACAAAAGGAAGCTTCGTACACCTGATTGAACGGGTTCGCGGAGGTGCCGCGCTCTGTGTTGCCATTGTTATTTGAGTCCCCGCTCACGCCGAGATTCACAAAGGTCGGGTTGGCCATATCGGTGAGATAGTAGCGGATGTTCACAAAGGCATCGCTGATTTTCCCCCAGCCGACCCAGAGTGGATCGTTGTTGGTCGGGCATTTCCAAATGGGATTGCCATTGGCATCGTTGCCCGCGGTTTCAGCGCAGGAACAGGTTCCACGAATACGGCGGTCGCTATCCAGTCCAGCAGAACCGGATGAGCCGCCCTCGATGGTTCCGTCTCCGTTCACAATCTCCGTATCCCACAATCCGAATGTGCTTTGACAACCGCTGCCAATGCCAAATATGCGGGTGAAGAAACTGATGCGCTTGAAGGTACCGGCAGGATGATGGATCGCCGAGCCATTGCTGCCCAGCCCCCAATCGGCAGTGGTCCAACCCAGAAACACGTTGCCTTCGGGCGGTTCATACAATCCCAACAGGGTCCAGTCCGAATTCACATGCTGCTTGAGCAGTCGCGCGCCTTGCGTGCGTGGAACGGTGTTGAGATTAGGCGGTGTGCCATTGCACGTGGAGGTTTGGAAGAACCAGAACGCCTCCATCCCGTTTGCCGAGGTTTGAGTGCTGATACAGTGCTGAGCAGTGGAAAAAATCGGAGCTAAATCGCCCCCGTCGCGGTTCATAAGCTGACCGGTACAGCGAGCGTTGTTGGCTCCCACAGGAAAGAGGATGCGCGCCACTCCGCGAGCGGTGGAGTCGTGGTTTGAAAAACAGGTCACATCCAAGTGGCATCCCAGTTCAGCAGGTGAGAAGTCCGGCGTGATGTCCGCATACATATAAGCGATCGTTACGATTTCAGGCAAATGGGGAGAAGTGGCTTCTTCCGGCAAGAACACTTCCAAGCCGATCTCTTGTGTATGCCAGAGCGAGGGTGTCCACCATTTGCCTTCGTCATCGGGATGTACCCGGACGGGCAACACCACTTCGCTGTTCGGATCGTAAACATGCATCCGAATTCCAATCTCCGGCTTCCCCTGCAATTGCAGGCGTAAGCCGACCGCGTTTTCCGAGTGGAGTTCCAGATGACAGACCCACCCGCTGAGCATCCGACCGCTGGTAGTGTCACGTGTTTGGACACGCTCCCAATTTGCCTGTCCAAGCAGCATCGGTGGAGCTTCCAGATTATAGCCGACATTCAAGATAGGGCGCGCTATACCCCCATAATTAGGTTCTGGAGGCGGAGCGACCGTGCGCGGCAAGAGGACTCGCGTCGGCTTCGCGCGAGGCGCAATAAGTTTGGTCGGACCTGTCTCCCACAGGCGAGTTGTTTCAGGGCGAACCGCTTCATCCGCCTCAAAGACAAATCCATCATCCTGCGCCCACAGATTCCCCAAGCAGACGATTCCAAGCGAACCGATCAGTAGCCATCGTTTAACCATGAGTATCCCTCCCTTACTGTAAGTTCACGACGACCAGCACCATGCCGACCTCGCCTTTCTTCAAGCCCGTCATGGCTTTGCCAATCACCGCGCCTTGCGCTTTCCGAAAGTCGCGAACCGACATCGCATAACCCGAACGCTCAGCGGTTGTCAGCATGTCGCCCAGTTCAATGGCGCGCTGAGTCGCGTCGGCTAAGACCCAGACCCTACCGGTCATGGCGATCGGCACACCCGCCTCGTTGCCTGGATAATGTCCCAAGATTGCGCCTGCCGGAAAATCGTTCGCGCCGCTGACAATACCGATTACTTTGCGGTTGTACGCTCCTTTCGCCACGCAGAGCTTACCCGGATTGGCAGGATCGATCATCACGACCATGCCCGGTTGTGTCTCTTCGCTCATCGGGAACTTCTCCGCCAAGTCTGCGCCCACAATCTGCAGCACATCCACTTTCGCGATACCGTTGACGGTCAGAAGTTGATCTGGAGCAGTAGTGCCTATGCCCACATTCCCATTTTCCAAAATAATGAGGCGGGTACTTGTTCCGGCGCGCGCTCGGAAGACATCGCTTCCCACCGGCGCATCCACTTGCAGCCCAGCAGCGGGAGCCGTTGTGTTAATACCCACATTACCGCCTTCCAAAATAATCATGCGGGTAGTTGTTCCGGCGCGCGCTCGGAAAACGTCTCCTGCAGGGGCATCTATTTGTAAACCTGCAGCAGGCGCGGTGTTGTTGATACCGACTCTACCCGTATCGGTGATAGCCATTTTAGTGACGTTGCCGTTGGTTCGGAGTTGCAGCCCGTTGGGATTGCCACTTGCATTGTAGATCACACCGCCCGCCACATTGCTGGTCGGGTTACCAAACAGAATTCCGCTCTCGTTGGCAGCAGGAGTCAGCAGGTTGATGTAAGCGCTGGTGTTATTCTCCACCGCCAGCACTGCATTGCTATGCGCAGCCACCGTGCCAGCAGTGGCTCGATGCACATGCAGGTCTGAATCGGGCGAAGCGATTCCAATGCCGATGCGAGTGCCTGTGCTGGTCATTCGCCCGCCTGATACTTTGTTCAGCGACAGGCTGTCCGATGCCAGTTTGGTGTTTGAAACCGCATTGAGAGCAATGGTTGGGTTGGGGTAGGAGCCGGTCAGATCGCCGCCTGCCGCGCCGCTGGGCGGTAAGGTAACGCCACCAGCGATTTTTGCTTGGGTTACGGAACTATTTGCCAAATCGGCGGTCGCGATGGTTCCGTCCAGAATCTTATCTGAAGTCACTGCATTGGCTGCTAAGTCAATATTAGCCACTGTGCCATCCAGAATCTTATCTGAAGTCACTGCATTGGCTGCCAGCATCGCGTTTGTCACACCGCCATTCTCAATAGCAAAAGTGGTTCCGGTCAAACTAAGACCTGCGCCGGCTGTATACGTTGTGTCGTCATCTATACCATCGGCAAAGCCTGCGGGTATACCCGACAAGCCGCTCCAAAGCGACTTATCTGCAAACACTGCGTAGGGGGTGTGGTGCAAAGGGACGCGAGGAGTGAGTGTGGTTCCATTGACTACGATTTCCAGAAATCTTTGGGAACCATTGAAGTGTATGTTGTTAAATCGTAAAACCTGGGTAAAGAGGCCATTTGTCGCAGAGACTGCTATTGTGCCGGTTGACGGGAAACTCTCCAACGCCGTGCCACCCACAACAACAGAAAAAAGACGGAACACCATGTTGAAGGTTCCATTCGCAGGAACGCCATTCTGCCGGAGATAACCCTGATAAGCCGTGTTGATTGACTGGGCTTGCGCGTTTTGCGCGCTGATCAGAGCCAATGCTAAGATCATAGGGAGCATCATCGCTCCAGAAAAACTCAATTTATATCGCATTTTTTGCCTCCTGATATATAATATACACACGAACCCTCTAAAAATCCTCTAAAGAAATCATAGAAAGTATTGGGGGCTTTAAACCTGCGAAGGAATTCGCTCCTGAATTAACAAGAAGTCTGCTGTCGGACGAATGAAAAAAGAGAGGGAAAGAGACGCTAAGCAGGCAAACGTGTCATTCCCATGTTCGCGGGAATGACACATTGCCCTCCTCCTTAAGGTTCCCCCACAAGCAGGGAAACCCGATTACGGCTATGTTTCTGTTTCTCAGTTGGTTCCTATGCGAACAGTGCCTGCGTCGGAGCGCAGGGTCATTGGACGCCACAGAGTGAACCGCTGATTATAGTTGCCTCCATCGATCCGCACGGTGCCGCCTGTCGGCACACAGAAGGTGGCTTCATAGACGGAATTGAACGGGTTGCCAGCGGTACCACGCTCTGTTGATCCGGCATTGTTCGCGCCATCACCCGCAACGCTGTTGTCAACGTAAGTCGGGCTTGCCATTTCATACAGGAAATAGCGAATGGTACCAAAAGCATTATGGAACCGTCCATAGCGCGAGACTGTACAGTCGTCACTGGGACCGCCTGTCAGCGTACCGCGAACTCGTCTTGCGCCATCCATCAGCGGCGAGCCGGATGAGCCGGGCTGTGTGAAGCCGGTCGTCCATTCCACATTCCACACGTCGGCATCAAAGCAATTATTCCCGTTCGAATCGCAGAAGGTGCGGTTGCCGCTGCCCGTCTTTGTGCCGGACGAGAACCGCTTAAAGCTCCCGCCCGGATGATGGATACCCGCCGCGAAACTACCGTTGGACCAACTGTTGTCCGAGTCCCATCCCAAGTAATAACTGGCACCAGGCGGTTCATAGGACCCCAAGATGTTCCAGTCACTGCTGCTATGCCGCTTCAACAGCAGCGCGCCATCACTGCGGGGCAGCGAGTTCGGGTTGGGAGCCGTGCCATTACAGTTGGGAGTCTGGTAGAGCCACACAAAGGAAGTCGTGTTCGCGGTTGTGGTGGTGCCGACACAGTGATTGGCGGTCAACACGATGGGGCTGTTGGCTCCCGCATCGGTGGGGTTGCGGTTCAGCAAGGCACCGCTGCAGAAACTGGACAATCCGCCTCCACTCACCCGCGCTAACATCGTCACTGCGCGCGCTTCGTTTGCCCACGCCGCTTCGCATGTCACATCCCGGTGCGAGCAGCCTTGCGGGAAGAAATCCGAAAACGGCACATGGTAGTTGTAATTGAAAGCAACGATTTCCGGCAATTGAGGCGTGCCTTCCAAATCGGGAGGCGCAAAGAATTCCAGCCCGATGCTGTCCCCGAAGATAATGGTTGTCCAGTAGGTTCCATCTTCATTCAAGATAGGAGTCCGGTAGGGACCGAAGGTATAACCCCCTTTCGGATCGTAGACTCTCAGCTCCACCCCGTCTTTGCCAAAGTCGGTCATCTGCACGCGCAGCGCCTGGGCGTTCTCCGAATAGAACTCTATCGCTGTGACATGCCCGCCACTCGGCAGTCGTTTCCAATGCGCGCCGCGCAGCAGTCCCGGTGGCGCTGGCAGGGAATAGCCAGAGGGCTGCGCTTCTGGTTGTTCCACATTCTCATAGTAGGGGACATCCGGTCTTTCCGTTCTTGGTAGTTGAATGTACGGCGCAGGCATACCCACTCCCAACCGAATACCGGGCATCCGGGCTGGCTTAAAGACGGTTGCTTCTGCGCCATCCACATAAGGCGCGTCCGGATCATTGCGGTCGTTCACTTCGTCAAAGGGCTGTCCATAGCTCACTGCCAATGCGAAGGCGAACAACCACGTCGTTAACCTGATTTTCATCTCTTTTTTCTCCGTTCTTACGCCGGTTAGTGCAGGTTGACCAGCACAAGCACCATGCCGGTTTTCCCCTTCTTCAGCCCGCTCATGGCTTTGCCGATGATGGCTCCATGTGCTTTTTTCGGGTCGCGCACCGCCATCGCATAGCCGGTGCGCTTCGCGGTCGTCAGCAGGTCGCCAGCTTCAATCGCTTTCTCAGTGGCGTCGCAATAGACCCAGACTCGCCCGCTGAGCGCGATGGCATGCCCTTGCTCCACACCGGGTAAGTGCTGTCCTAAGATTGCGCCCGCAGGCAGATTATTCGCGCCGCTCACAACACCCGCCACGCGCTTATTGTACGCGCTGCGCGACAATCGCAGTTTACCGATGTTCTTGGGGTCAATTTCCGCCACCATGCCGGGCTTGAGAGTCTCACTGGTTGGAAATTTTTCGGCGAGGTCCGCCCCGCTGATTTCCAGCACATCCACGCGCGCGGTTCCGTTCGCCCAGAGCGCAGGACCTGTGCCGGTCGTGCTGCAATAGAGCGCGGCGGCGGCATTATTAGCGTTCAGGATGCGAAAATCGCCCGCGTTGTTCGTCGTGCCAGTATTCTCAGCAAAGATGGTGTTCCCACCCCCATTCGTCACAGCATAAAGCGCGTTGCTGGCATTTGCCGCGTTGGTAATGCGCAGGTCAACCGCATTGTTGGACGCCCCTGAATGAACAGCATACAACGCATTGCCGGTTCCATTCGTTGTCGCAACGACCGCGCTGTTCGCGTTTGCCGCATTGCTCACCTCAAAAGAGCCAGCAACCCCGCGACCTTCGTTGACGGCAAGCACGGTGGACGAGGTATTGGTCGCGCCGGTAGTGCGGATTTCCGCGCCGTTATTGGCAGTGCCGGAATGGACGATATAGAGACCGTTCCCTGTTCCGTTCAGCGAGACATTAAGACCGTCTCCCGTGTTTGCTGTGTTGTTGATTACAAATGCGCCGGCGTTGCCCCTGCCAACTGTGTGAGCATAAACCGCGCTGGCGGTATTGTTGGCGTTGGTGATTCGCAGGTCAACCGCGTTGTTAGACGATCCTGTGTGAATGGCGTAGATCGCGTTACCGGTTCCGTTCGTTGTGGCGTAGAGCGCGCTGTTCGCATTGGAAGCGTTGGCGACTTGGAACACGCCTGCCTCGCCTGTGCCGGTATTGTAGCCAACAATGGCAGCTCCGCCCCCATTGGTCACTCCATAAAGCGCATAAGCGTTGTTTGCGCTGTTGCTGATTTGGAACACGCCTGCGCGCCCCGTACCGTTGTTAAATCCGAACACGGCGTCGCCTGTGCCGTTCGTTCTGCCTTCTAAGGCTTCACCGGCGTTGGCGGCATTATTGATTTGGAACAAAGCTGCGTCCCCAAGTCCGGTATGCACGCCGGAGATGACCTGGCTGTTTGCATTCCCGTTGGAACTTAACTGTAGGGTGTTGGCTGTGCTTGCAGCGTTATCCACCGAGAGGGTCATGGCTCGCCCGCTGCCGGTGTTGGTTAGGCTAAAGAGCGACGCCGCGTTGTTCAATGTTGCGCTGTAGGGCAACTGCAGGCTGCTCGCGATATTGGCTCGAATCGCGTAGGGCGACCGCGTTATCAGCACACGGGGAGCCAAAGTGGTATACGCGCCGCCGCCCGCCGGTCGCACGCGGATGGCGATGTATCGATCTGCGCCGGAGAACTGGTCGCCGAAATCTAACTGCACTGTGAATAGTCCGTTTGCAACAGGCACATTTAACTCAGTGTCCGTCCCAAGAAGGATGCCGCCTACCGGAGCCGTTGTCAGTTGGAACTCAAAATCAAAGTTGCCATTGGCAGGCACTCCACTTTGACGCAGATAGCCTTGGTAGGTGAATATTGTTTGCGCATGAAGTATAGCGCTGAGACTCAGAATGAAGCTGAGCGCGCTAAGCGTTCTCAAAACTGCTCTTTGTTTAATCATGATGGGTATCTCCTCAAAATGTAACCGTAATAAGACCGGCTATGTCTCGCTAAAAATTAAAAGCGCATGATGAAAATGCAGAATTTTTTTCTGAAGTAGTTTTTGGAAGTGTTTTGCGAGGTTTTTGAGAGAAAAGGAGGTCTTTAAAAAAGAAAAAGGCGGCGCCGTCGAAAGGAGGATCAAAGCACGGCTACCGCCACATATCTACTAAAAATATTTCGCCCTTGGAAAGCGCTGACTGGAGAACCAATCATTTTTGCTTTCCAATTATATAAGACTCCCGAGACGCCCAAAACCGGACAACTTTTTCGAGAAATTTCGAAATTTGTTTGCGGTACAATATGGGGTGTGAGAAAATGGGTTTGGGTGATCGATGTGGGGGTGCTGCTGCTGACGTGCGCGATGCTGATCCAATTGAATTGGCGCGAACCGCAGGAGCGACTCATCAGCCCCGCTTATTGGGTACAGCGCCTGCAGGGCAAAGATCTTTATGATCCGCGCGGCGTGTTGTGGCATGGCAACCGGAACCGCCCAGAAATCGCGCTCACTTTTGATGATGGACCCAAACCCGAGACGCTGTTAGTTTTGGACGCTTTGAAAACGGAAGGCATAAAAGCCACCTTCTTTATGGTAGGCAAACATATCAAGGAACATCCCGAAATTGCGCGCCGGGTGATAGAAGAGGGGCATGCGGTGGGATGCCATAGCTACGATCACCAGCGGCAGACGCTGCTCACGGAGAAGCAGGTCTGGCAGCAGATTTGGGACAGCCGGATTCTGATCGGGAGAGTGCAGGGACGGTTTTCTGCTTATCGTCCACCCTGGACCGATTGGAATGAGCCGGTGCTGCATGCCGCGCAGGCGCATAAACTCCCACTGGCGATGTATACCTATGCCACGGACTACCAAAGCCACCTCACGCCTGAGCAGTGGGCAAATCGAGTGGCGCGAATGACCCATAACGGAAGCATTTTGCTACTGCATGACACCTATCCCACGACCGCTGACGCGCTGCCTGTTTTGCTGCGAACCTTGAAACGCGAGGGCTACCAATTTGTCACGATTCCTGAGATGATCGAGCGGCTGCCGTAACGGTCGATGTGCTATAATCCCATGAGGGAGTAGATATGAAACCCCTTCCTGAGAACGGCAATTCTTATCCTGCCGTCATTCCCGCGAACGCGGGAATCCAGCATCTGAAAAGCAGACCACTTCGCTTCGCTCGGAGGGATATGCTTGTAAGGGCGCGCCTGCGTGTGCGCCCAAAATTGGTCAGACACATTTGAAACAAAATATCGACAATCCAATTCGGGAGGTATTCCACGATGCCGTGGTACATTCGCATGGGGCAGTTGCCCCCCAAACGACACATTCAATTTCGCAGACCTGATGGAGGACTGTATGCCGAAGAAGTACTGGGGGTTGAGGGCTTTTCGGGCATTCAGTCCATCGTCTATCATCATTACCCGCCGACCCGTGTCCGGGAGTTCTATGTCTGCTACCAGCGTTCGATTGATGCTATCGATGATCCGGTATTACAGCACCGTCATCTTCGAACGAAAGGGATAGACCCGCATGGCGATCCCATCGATGGGCGGGTTGAGTTGATGTTCAATGACAATGTCATTATGTCGGCATCCGCGCCTACCGCGCAGATGGATTATTATTACAAAAACGCGGACGGGGACGACGTTATTTTTGTGCATGAAGGCACGGGACGGTTTGAGAGCCAGTTCGGGCATATGAACTACCGGGAAGGGGACTACATCGTGATCCCGCACGGGGTCATTTGGCGGTTAGTGATGGACAATGCGCCTCAACGTCATCTTTGGATTGAAGCCAAGGGGATGATCCACACCCCCCGCCGCTACCGCAATCATTATGGGCAGTTGATGGAACATTCGCCCTACTGCGAGCGAGACATCCGTGTGCCAGACACTTTGGAAACCCGAACCGACACCGGCGATTTCGAGGTGCAAATCCACAAGCGAGGCACCGTGACCGCCTACAAGTATGATCATCATCCGTTTGATGTCATCGGTTGGGACGGCTTTGTCTATCCTTGGATTTTCAACATCAACGACTTTGAACCGATCACAGGGCGAATCCATATGCCGCCTCCGATTCACCAGACCTTTGAAGGTCCCCAGTTCGTGGTCTGTTCGTTCTGCCCGCGCATGCTGGATTATCACCCGCAAGCGGTGCCGGTCCCGTACAATCACAGTAACCTGGACAGCGACGAAGTGCTGTATTATGTGAATCGCAAATTCGGCAGCCGTAAGGGGATCGAGGAAGGCTCGATTACGATGCACCCCAGCGGTATCCCGCACGGACCGCAACCCGGCGCGGTAGAAGCCAGCCTCGGCAAAACGCAGACGGAAGAATTGGCGGTGATGTTGGATACGTTCTATCCGCTGAAGTTGACAAAATCGGCATTGGAAATCGAGGATGGGAACTACCCGTTCTCCTGGATCGGCGACCCGATTACCCCGCCTGATGATGCCAACTCTGCCAATACCTGGTAAGAGTTTCAATTCGCCTCTACGGTTCCCCTGGCCTGCAGGGGGAACCGGTTTTGCCACTTCTGTCACGCCTATCGTGTCATGCCGAGCGCAGCCGAGTCATCTGCTTTTAGGGTCCGGTAGCCCTGAAGATTACGGCTAAGACGGAGCTTCGCCCTCCAATGGGGTGAATCACATGCGGTCTTGTAAGCAGTTCCTCTCAGCTCACAATGCCCTTCGTCACACGCATAAACACATCTTCCAAATCGAGCGAGGTCTCAGTGAACGAGGCGATGCGGAACCCGTCTCTAATCAGCGCGCTGAGCAGATCGGCTTGCTCCTCTAAATCGCCCTGGTAATGCAGTTCTAGCGCGCCGTTATTCAACTTCAAGTCGGTGATTCCCGGTTCGCTCTCCAGTCGTTGCAGGAGCGGTTCCTGTTCTCCGATCACCTTGATTTCCAGGATTCGCGCCGGCTGCAGCTGTTTTACGATCTCTTGAACCGGTCCCCACACCAACAGTTCGCCCTTTTCCACAATACCAATTTTATTGCAGAAGTCGGCTAACTCCGGCAGAATGTGCGAAGATACCAGCACAATTTTGCCCATTGCGCCCAACTCCTTTATCAGCTCCTTGATTTCGATTCGAGCGCGCGGATCTAAGCCGGAGGCAGGCTCATCCAACAACAGCAAGACCGGGTCATGCACCAAACATTTTGCTAAGCAGAGCCGCTGCTGCATGCCGCGCGACAGCGTTTCCACGAACGCCTCTTTCTTCACCGTTAAGTCGGTCAACTCCAACACATTATCGATCACCTGCTCGCGGTCATGTTTGGGCAGGCGGTAGGCGGCGGCGAAAAACGCCAGATACTCACGTACCGTGATACCCTCATACAGTCCAAAGAAATCGGGCATGTACCCCAGCAAAGGACGCACCTCTTCCGGGTACTTCGTTACATCGATCCCGTTCAAGGACGCGGTGCCGGAGGTAGGTTCCAACAGGGTCGCTAACATTTTGATCGTGGTGGTTTTCCCCGCGCCGTTGGGACCGATAAACCCAAACACATCGCCCGGCTCCAGTTGGAACTCCATGCCTTGAACCGCGACCAGCGAACCGTACTCTTTTCGTAATTTTTGGACCTCTAACATGATCTGCCTCTACCGTTTGCGCCACCCCAAGCGAATGGCGCGGGTGGTTAACTTACACAAAAAAAACGCCAACAGCCCATAGGTTGTCGACTGAATGATGCCCCAACCGAGCAATCTATCTCCCGCAAATAAACCGGAACTGGGTACGGTTTGATACAAAGTGATGAACGGATTTAACCAATAGATCATCTCCGGTTGAAACATCCAAAAGAAACTCATGTTCCCCATGTCTCTCCAAGAGCGGTCAGCTTCCCGTATAAAACCCGGAAACAATGCGCCTAACAGCAAGGGTAAGAACATCAGCGCGGCGACCTGCGCGCTGAAGCTGACCGCCGCCGCGCCCAAGCTGTTCTTGAGCAGGCTGGAGAGCCAAATCGAGAGGGATATCAGCACACAGCCCCAACCAATAATGATCAGATTCGCGACCATCAACTGGTACAGTGTGATGTTTGTTTCCTTCGCCATCGCCATCAGATAGATGGGCAACCATGCAAACACGATGATTCCCAGCAGCGCGGCGCGGCTGAGCCATTTGCCTATAAAGATTTCCCGCGCGGAGAGCGCAGTCAGCATCAGTGAATCCCATGTCGCGCGTTCATGTTCGGAACTGATGAGCGAATGAGAAGCGGCAGGCAGAATCAGGCTGATAATCAACATCTCGAAGACTGCCAATCCGAAGAGGTCCATGCCGTAGAGCGCGACCTGGTACATCAAAAACAGATAGGCGAACATCACAAACGCTGCCGCCACCACCACGACCGCGGTCTGCGACCGGAGACGCCCCTTCGATTGACCTGTTAGGTGATAAGTCAGCACCGGATTATCATGATATTCGGGTTTGGTTTTGCTCATGGTCGTTTAACGAAAATGAAACAGTGATACTGCGCGTTTTGGTTCACCTCGCCCGTAACATCCAATTGTGGCGACAGGTTGGGACCCTCCGCGGTGGCTTGCAGAATCGCGTAGGGGAAGGTGGCGCGCGCGGTATCGGCAAAGGCAGCCGCCACCACCGGACCCTGCTCAACGCGCCCCGAATTAGCAGTGATGACTTCTCCGTTTTCGGTAGACAAGTTCACAGACAGAGTCTGACCTCTTCCGATGCGATTCAGGTTGAAACGACGCCCCTCGATATTGAGGGAAACATTTTCTAAGTCATACGGCAGGCGGTTGACGATTTTTCCTTTGACCTGTTTATCTGCGGTCAGCGCAAGGTCGGCATCGATAGTTTGGGGCAGTTCCACTGCGCGCGCATAACGCATCCATTGATAGCTGAGGTTGCGAACCCGGAAGTCGGGGATCAGAATGGGGTCGCCTTCCAATGTCTCTAAGCTCGAATCTTGCATCTCGGAACTGAAACCGCCCTGTGTGCCAGATTCCACCAGTTCTGCTCGGTCAAAGCGCAGTTCATAACCGCCCGCGCGGGGAAAGAAGAAGAGGGTGCTGGCAAAGGCATACGCCTCGCGTTCGCCCGCGATCATGACCAGCGAGGCTTGGGTGTCGGTGGCTTGTCCCTGTTTATAAATACCCGCGCCGACCTGATAGAGTATAAAGACAAAGATCAACGCAATCGCAGGCACCGTGCCCCACGCCCAATCCATCGCGCGCAGTTTTTTGAGCGCGAAAAAGTTGATAGGAACCACCAATAAAAAGTATGCGAGCAGTACGAACATCACGGTCCCGACACCCGGCACGCGAAACTCGCGTTTCGAGCTAAACCGCTGCGGCATACCGCCCCCCCAACGCCACGAGTCATCGTTTTGCCACCAGTTATCGTTCGATTGCGACAGAAGCACCATCGATTGAATTTGAGCCGGGTCCATCCGCGGCAGGGATTTCATCATCTCTTGCCATAGAGGGCCATTATGGGCATAGCCGCGCAGGGGCTGATCCCACGGGCTGAATGCCAGATACAGAACCGAGCCAAGCCCATAGGGTTGCATCGCAATAAGGGGCGCGCTGCCTTGTTTCGCTAAGACTCGAGCAGTAGGTTTCGCGATGCCCACGCTGATAATCGCCGCGCCTTGGGGGGCAGGGCGTAATAAGAAACTGTTCAAGCCGGAAAGGGAAGCGACCTGCTCGGTGCGAATTGTATGGACAGGCAGGATCGCTTGCAACGCAGGCATCTGCAGATAGAGCGCGCCCGCGCCGCCCGGCACAATCAGGGTTCCGCCCATCATGACCCATGCTCGAATCGAGCGCATCTGCGACTCGGTCAATCGTTCCGCGCCCGCGCCCAAGACAATCGCGTTTGCGCTGACACACGCGGCGGCTCGAGTCGGAAACTCTTCGGGGCGGGTGAAGGCGGGCTGGTAGACAATCGTGCCGTCATTGGAACTCGCGCCTCGCCCCTGCGCCCGATTGCTATTGGGAAAACGCTCGATGGGTAGGGGCATTTTCGCTTGGCTCAAGAATCCCAAACCGCCGATTTCATCACTGATCGCTACGAGCAGTTCTTTGTCATCAAACAACGCGATCATGGGAATGGTTGTCTCTTTCAATACGCGGAAATTGACTTCATAGGTTACTTTCGCTTGAGAGACATATTGACTGGTATAGGGGTAAGCGATGATCTGTTTTCGGGAACCTGAAGGCAACTCTATGGGATAGACATATCGCCGGTTGGTTCGGAACCCTTCCAGCGAGACCACCAGCGCGCCTTGAACGCCGGTTCCTTGATTTTCTAAGGTGATTTGCAGGGGAATGGTCGCCTCTTCGCGGCTCAAACCGCCGAACAGCGGTTTTGCGCTCAGCTCAACCCGAGGCTGCGCGCTGGCTGACCCCAGCCATAGAAGCATCAGCGCCCATCCCGTCCAGAGCCACCGCCAACCCGAACCCGTCATTTTCATTTGTTCCACTTTGTTTTACAAAACTTACATACGGTTCGGGAAAGGGTTTCAGTTTCCTGCCATACTGGGAATTTCTCATGGAGGACGGGAAGGGGTGTTTTTTGCAACCGCGAATGAATTCGCCATTCTCCAAAGTTTGAATTAACAGAGCCGCCCTCCAACTTTCTGCTCACAGATCGCTCCCCGCATCATCTCCGCGTGCTTGGGAATATAGAGTTTGAATATCAGACTCTTCGCTACGCTCAGAATGACAGCGAGGCAGAATCTGCCTATTGTATCATGTCGATGTATCATGCCGAGCGGTGCCGAGGTATCTACTGTTGGAGTTTTGGTAAGGGGCGCGGTTCATAGTCGCGTGTCGGGTGGCTTGTACAGTAAAGGCTCAGGCATTGTTGATCCCTTTGTTCGCCTCTTTTAGAGCACGCTTCAGCAAGTCTACCACCTCGATTTCGTCTGCCCATTGTTGCAAGTAATTCATATCCAGTTCGCCTTCAAGGGTTTTTAGCACGCCGAGAATGTCGCGCCACTGACGGTCCGACACTTCGCCGCCCAAGCGATACCATTCCAGTTTTGCCAAGATAATGTCTTCAGGACTGACCACGTAAACAGTCTGCTCTGGGTCAGTGGCAATGACCACGGTTCTACGCCGCTTTAGCTGTATTTGGTCATAAGCCCGAAGTTTGCGCACAAAGATATCTACCTTGAAGGCGGTGTCGAAATGAATCAGGTTGAAACTGCTTTTGCGCTCAATGGCATCACGGATCATTTCTTCGTCGGCATAAAACTCTTTGGAAAGTGCCGCGACCAGTGGCTGGATATGTGACAGGCTCAGGTCTGCAACAATATCCACATCCAGCGTAGAGCGCATGACCCCATGAATGGAGCTTGCCAAGGAGCCGCCCACAGCATAAGCAATTCCCAGTTGCTCCAAAGTTTGCGTGACAAGGAGTGTGATTCGGGCGGTCTCACCGAGCATGGTCATATACCTTTCGCGCCAGCTCTGCCCCCAGCATCTGGTCAGCCAGCATTCGGCGGATTTGTTCGGGTGTGGCACGCGGGTTGCGCTGCTTTATGCCGCTGATCGCCAAAGTTTTCACGGTTTCATTCAACCCTTCCACGATAGCCACTTTCTTCCAAATGGGCATGCGCCGAATCAACTTAAGTTGAATATCTTCCATTTGGTGGCTCGTATCAGGAAAGAGTGTGCTCATAGCATGCCTCCATCAAACTTACATACGGTTCGGGAAAGGGTTTCAGTTTCCTGCCATACTGGGAATTTCTCATGGAGGACGGGAAGGGGTGTTTTTCAAACAAGGGGAACCGAAAAACAGGGTTGACCATCTCCGCCCGCCATGCCCTCTCCCTATTGGAACACAAGCCATGGAAGCTATTCAACAACGATCCTACGACGACATCGCCCAAGAAATCGCCCGCGACTTCGGACTGCCCTTAAACAGCCTCCCCGTCCAGACCACCGCCCTCGCCTTCTACAAATTGCTGATGGCGCTCTCGGAACCGATCCACCCCGAACGCCACGTCTATCCGCCCGACCTGTTCATCGCCGTGCGCAACGAAACCTTCTTCACCGCCTTAGAAATTCTGCACGGCATGCTGGGCATTTTCGATAACACCGCCACCCAAGAGGCGAAGTATCTCTACCACGACTATCTGACCCGGATTCGCGAATGTATGGACGAACCCGCGCCCGATGTGGCGAACGGCGCGGCTTATCTATCGCCGGAGGATCGTTTGAAACGGGATACCTTGTTGTTCCGGCATGCGCGGGACGCGATGCGGCTCTGCTGGTGGTGGAAACGCATGCAAAAAATGGCGCAGGCGTAGAGACGCGCCTGTGTGTTCGCAATGCCCAAACCGGTTTCCCTGCTCGCGGGGGAACCTTGCGGAGGGGGGATAGAAAAGAAGATGCCTCGGCTGCGCTCGGTATGACAGGACCCCCTTCCCAAGCCTTCCCCCTGCAAGCAAGGGGAAGGAGCAGCGCGTTCCGAGTGTCACCCTGCGCGCAGCGAACGAGTCTGCTGTTGTTTTCGGGTAGACACATATTACAAACAAAAAACAAAGACAAATTATTGGCGATTATGGAAGAATTCTCGTGTATGCGTTCGATGTGGAAAAAGCAGGCGCGCATCGCCTGGGGGCTTGTAATGGCGGGGGTATTACTCTTGACCATGGGGATCGTTTGGCAATACCGCGTCTCTTCGCGCCATACCACCCTCTTCAACCGCTCGTGGCTCATGCTGAGCCGGGGCGAGGAGGTCAAAAAAACGATCCAAACCACCGAAATGGAAATAGCAGCCATACAGGAACTCCCTCCTGCCAAGGAACCGCCCTCCCTGATCCGTTGGTCCGAGGCGCGATCCGACCTGCGTCAAGCCTACAGCGCCTTTGAACGCTCACTGAACCGCCTGCTGGAACAGGCAGAAACCTCTCAAGAAACCCTCTGGAGCATTCTGGAATTCAAACAGCGATGGGGCGAATACCAGAACCGCTTGGCGGCTTGGGAAACGAAAATCGCGCTCAACCTGCAGCCGTCCTGGGACGCGCAATTCGCGAAACAGACCCAGTTAGAGTTGGATATGCTCAACAACCATTACAGCCGCCAATTCTCCGCCAGCCTGAGCCATCTCCAGCAATCCCAAATCGCTGCCTTCCTGCTTTGTTTGCTGGGAATGGGCGCGTTGGGGTTCGGGATGTGGGCGCGCTGGCTGCGCGCGGTCTGGCTGCTGAAAGATTTGCAGTTCCATAGTGATGCCGATTCCTTGCCACCGTTGCCTCCCTCCCTGAAAAACACCGAATGGGAGCAGGTTTGGGAAACGATCCAACAGATGGGGCATCGCTTGCGACTCTCTGAGCAGTTTATGCGGGATTTATCGATGGGACGCCAGCCCGTCCCCCTGCCTCCAGAGGGCGAAAACGACCGGTTGGCGCGCAGCAGTTATTGGCTGGCGCGTTATTGGGAGCAGCTGCAAGCAGAAATCGCCCGCAGCCGCCGCGCCAGTTAGATTCTTGGGGATGGATTATCCAACCGAGCCTTCCATCTCCAGCTCGATCAGGCGGTTCAATTCCACCGCGTACTCCATAGGCAGCTCCTTCGCCAACGGCTCAATGAACCCGGAAATAATCAAGGTCAACGCCTCGTCCTTCTTCAGTCCGCGGCTCTGCAGGTAAAACATCTGCTCGTCGCTGACCTTGCTGACTCGCGCCTCATGCCCGATGGTCACATCCTTCTCCTCGATTTCGATATATGGATAGGTGTCGGTCTTCGCGTTCTCATCCAGCAGCAACGCGTCACACTCAACATTGCAGCGGCTGTTCTCCGCGCCTTCATACACCTTAACCAGCCCGCGATAAGTGGCGCGTCCGGTTCCCTTGGAAATCGATTTGGAGGTGATCCGGCTGCTGGTATTCGGCGCGACATGAACCACCTTACCGCCGGTATCCTGATGCTGTCCATCGCTGGCAAACGCCACCGACACCACTTCTCCGCGCGCCCCCGGCTCCATCAGATAGATGGAGGGGTACTTCATTGTGACTTTGGAGCCGATATTGCCATCGATCCACTCCATCACCGCGTCTTGATACGCCACCGCGCGCTTCGTCACCAGATTATACACATCGTGCGACCAGTTCTGGATGGTGGTGTAGCGCGCGCGCCCGCCCTTCTTCACGATGATCTCGACCACCGCGCTGTGCAGGGCATCGGTCGTGTAGATCGGCGCGGTGCAGCCTTCGACATAATGCATAAACGCGCCCTCTTCCACAATGATCAGCGTGCGCTCAAACTGACCAGCGTTCTTGGCGTTAATTCGGAAATAAGCCTGCAACGGAATGTCCACATTCACGCCCGCAGGCACATAGACGAAAGAACCGCCCGACCAGACCGCCGAGTTCAACGCAGCGAATTTGTTGTCGTCTGGGGGGATAATCGTGCCGAAATACTCCTGAACCAGTTCGGGATATTCACGCACGGCAGTATCGGTATCGACAAAGATAACCCCTTGGGAAGACCACTGCTCTTGGAGGTTGTGATAAACCACTTCGGAGTCGTACTGCGCGCCGACACCCGCCAGGAACTTGCGCTCCCACTCTGGAATACCGAGCCGGTCAAAGGTGTTTTTGATCTCGTCGGGAACCTCATCCCAGCTGCGCCCCTGCTTGTCCATAGGCTTAAGATAGTAGATGATGTCCTCAAAACTGAGGGTGGAGAGATCAGGTCCCCACGAGGGCATCGGTTTGCTGAGGAAGATTTCATAAGCCTGGAGGCGGAAATCGCGCATCCATTTCGGCTCATCTTTCTGGTAAGAAATCTCCTCAACCACGCGCCGGGTCAAGCCCTTTTCGGTTTGGAAGACCGGCTCAATCGTGTCATAGAAGCCGTACTTCGCCTGGTAATCTTGCCCAAAATCTAATGTCTGCGGCTGTGCCATTGGTTGATATCTCCTTGGGACTTAAACGCCCACTAACTCGCCACGCACCCACTCGTAGCCTTTCTGTTCCAATTCTACCGAAAGGGATCGGTCGCCCGTCTTCACGATGCGCCCGTCCATCATCACATGCACCACATCCGGCTCAACATAATTCAAAATCCGCTGGTAGTGCGTAATGACCAGGAAGCTGCGCTCTGGCGAACGCATGGCGTTCACGCCCTTCGAGACGATCTTCAACGCATCGATATCCAGCCCGGAGTCGGTTTCGTCCAGCACTGCCATTTGAGGCTGTAGCACCGACATCTGAACGATTTCCAGACGCTTCTTTTCTCCACCCGAAAAACCCTCGTTCAAAGAGCGGTTCGCGAAGGTGGGTTCCATCTCCAATGCCTTCAGATGCTTCATCAAGATGCCATGAAACTGCAGGAACTTGACTTCGGTGTTGAAGCGTCGCTGGTACGCCAATCGCAAGAAGTTGGCAATCGTGACGCCCGGCACTTCCATCGGATATTGGAACGCAAGAAAGAAACCCATCCGCGCTCGCTCGTCCGGCTCCATCTCCAAAATCTCTTCGCCCTTAAACAGGATTTCGCCCGACGTGACTTCATAGCCCGGATGTCCTGCCAAAATTTTTGCAAGGGTCGATTTTCCCGACCCGTTCGGTCCCATCAGCGCGTGCGTTTCGCCTTCGTTTATCGTCAAATTGAATCCCTGCAGAATGGATGTCTCTTCATCCGGCAGTTTTACCCACAAATCTTTGATTTCCAGCAACGGTGTTTTCATAGTCAGCCTCCAAATCCATTTATTTAGCGTGGCTAAATTATACCTGTTTGCAGGCGCGCAAAGTCAAGGGATGGGAGGCGAATTTAGGAATTTGATGAGGACTTTTCAAATGCGGTTTCGTAGAGGCGGTAGGGGGTTTCTTCCATGCCGAGACGCTGATAGACGGCGCGGGCATTTTGGTTGTCTTGTTCCACATACAGGCGGATACCACAGGCTTGGGCTTGGCGAGCGCGCCGGAGGGTCTCTTCATAGAGCGCGCGATAGACGCCCTGGCCACGCCAATCGGGAAGCACATATACGCTCTGAACCCACCAGAAGACGCCGTTGCGCCAATCGCTCCATTCGTAGGTGATCATGAGCGAGCCGATGACCTCCCCCTGCGATTCTGCCAGGAGGTAGAAGCCGTATTGCGGCTGTGCCAATAGTCCCCGAGCGCCCGCCTGAACGGTTTGACTATTTAGGGTTTTGCCTTCGGTTTCGCGCGCCATCGCGCTGTTGAAAGCGGCGATGACCGGCACATCGGCATCGGATGCCTCCCGGATTTTGATGGTTGACATAGGTGTTGTTAATAACCCCCCTTCCGTAAAGATGGTCTTCAAAACCTGTGAATGTGATGCGCGTCATTCCCTCGAACGCGGGAATCCAACGCCGTTGAAAGCAGACCCATTCGCTGCGCTCAGGGTGACAAAGGGACGGCTTCTTCCCCACCTTTTCAGGAGGAAGGCTGGGAAGGGGGTTCTCTTTTTACCCCCTCCGAGAAGTTCCCTTCACCTTAATGGCGCAGCATCTGGCGCAGTTCGGAGTTGATACCCGCATAGTTGAGCGCCTCTTCTTCTTTGATCAAGCCCGCTTTCACATAGTTGTAAAGACACTGATTCATGGTTTGCATGCCCCAATAGTTGCCTTCACGTATCGCGTTGTAGACCTCGCCGAAGTGGCTATCCTCAATCAGTTTGGCGACGGTGGGGGTATTGACCATGATTTCCAGGGACGCGATTCGACCTTCGCCGCTGGTTCTCGGCACCAATTTTTGCGCAACGATTCCCCGCAGGGCGTTCGACATACGCTGGGAAATATGCTTTTTGTCTTGGGGCGGGAACATGTTCACAATTCGGTCCATCGTTTCTGACGCGCTGGGCGTGTGAACGGTCGCAAACACCAAGTGTCCCGTTTCTGCCGCCTGCATACAGACCTGCATCGTTTCAATGTCGCGCATTTCACCGATCAAGATGATGTCCGGGCTTTCTCGGACTACATAGCGAAGCGCATCCAAGAACGACTCAGTATCGATTCCAACTTCGCGCTGGCTGACGATGCACTGTTTGTCAGGATGAACAAACTCGATAGGGTCTTCGATGGTCACGATGTGCGCTCTTCGCCCCTCGTTAATCCGGTCGATCATGGCGGCAAGCGTGGTTGACTTACCAGAGCCGGTCGGTCCCGTGATCAAAATCAATCCCTGGCGGTGATTACAGAACTGGTCATTCAAAACGCGGGGGATATGCGGATACTCGGGCCAAAGGTCTTCTAAGGTCCACATTTTCAGCGGGATCAATCGGAAGACGCCCGCGACGGTTTGCCGCTGCTGATAAACGTTGGCGCGCACGCGGCAGATGCCTTCCACGGTGAACGCCAGGTCGATAGCGAGACGATGCTCGAAGCGGGCGATCTGTTCGTGGGACATGATACTGAAACAGAGGTCGCGGGTCATACTGCCCGTGAGTTTCACATCGCTAAACTGCTCGAACGGGGTGATTTTTCCGTGCAGGCGCATTGTGGGCGGTCCGCCCGATTTGATGAACACGTCTGATGCGCGTTTATCGAATGCCTGCCGAATAATGTCTTGAAGATCCATGCAACTGCCTCCTGTGTTGATTCCTGGTAATGTTTTTGTTTAGTTTTATTATTTAGGGACTGCGTTGTTGTTTGATGAGAAGAAGTTTTGACCCCCTTCCCATCCTTCCCCCTCATGCAAGGGGAAGGAGCGTTTTACGAAGCCGACTGTATATTTCGACGCGCTACCCAGTAGACTCCTACCCCAACTAAAATTGCAACGAAAAATGTAATAATCGCGCCGATCCACCGGAGGGGCGACACGGCAACAGGCGTTGTCTTTGCGGGCGCGGTCTGTTCAGCAGGTTTGACAGGGGGAATCGTTAAAAGTTCCGCCTGATGCGTTTTCAGTTCGATGATTCCGCGCCACATCTGCGGTTCTGCTTGGGTCCAGGAAGTCAGATGTTCGTTATTGTAATAGGGATAGCCTTTGAATTCGGTGGGCGTCGGCAACAGCGCGTAGAAATGAATCCGCTTGACATGCGCAAAGGTTTTGATCAGCGGGTCCAGCATCAATGCGCCCTGCTGCATGTCTACAAGACCGCTCGTGTAAAACTCAGCGATCGTAAAGTAGTCGCTTGGTTTCGGGTCGCGCGCCAGCGTATCATCACTGACCGCCTTTCGCTGGGCGCGAATTTGGCTGAACTGCTCATAGAGTTGAATCTGTTGTTGAACGGACGAATGATCCACTTTTTTGTCGAAAGTCCAGGTCATGTAGCGCGTTCCATCGGTCATTGCCTGGATGACAACAATCAGGTCGGGCTGGGCGCGCCAGTCTGGCGCGGGCGCCTGCGCTGCAGAAAAAGAGAGCAGCGCTATCATCAAAAAAAGTGGAATCAAAGAACGCATCGATGTTGATTCTACCTGAAACGGTCAAAAATGCGTTATAATATATGCGCGATGAAGCGAATAACTGTGATCGGGTTCCTCTTGTGCGTGTCATTGACAATGGCGCACGCGCTTTCTTGGGTTGGCAATACGCGCCTCTATAATACCGGCAACGGGCAATTGCCCATGCGGGGCGCCTACATCGAGAGTTGGCAGACCGTCTCTGTTGTGACACAAACCTTTCCCATAGAGCAAGGGCAGCGGGTGTTTGCGGTTGTCACGACGAATAACTGGTCGACGACAACAGAATACGAATTCTCTTTTGACTTCAACACGGGCAATAACAGCCAGTGGTATGTGGTGCTGGGACCATTTGCGCCGGGAACAAATGTTCAGTTTTATATCCGGGCGCAGGGACCGGGCGGCACATTTTATGACAATAACAATTGGCAGAACTTTGGTTTTTATGCGCGCTACGGTCCGCGTTATCGCTCCGCGCCGATTCTGCAATGGTTCCAGACCGATTACCGGACTATGATGAAGCGGCTGCCCGAAGTGGTGATGGCAGGCTATGGGGCGATCTATTTGCCCTCCCCTGTGAAGTCGGGCGGCGGTAGTTTCAGCGTGGGGTATAACCCCTTTGACCGGTTCGATTTTGGAGACCGCCTTCAGAAAGGCACGGTCAGAACTCAATATGGAACGGCACAAGAACTGCAGGAGCTGATCCGGTTGGCGAACCGTCTGGGTATCGAAGTTTATTGTGACATCGTGCCAAATCATAACGATAACCGCGCCAGTTCTGCGATTGACCGTTATCCCGATCTGATTCCCGAAGATTTTCATATTGTATCCTCCACGAACACCGGGAATACCGAAATCGACTTCAATAATGTGCCTTCGTTTGGTTTTACGACTTTGAACCACGACATTGTGGGATTGGCAGATATTGCGCATGAGAACGGCAACAATACGCGAATCGGCGCGTTCAACCTGCCCGCTTACGCGAACTTCAATCAGTGGGATAAGCCCAGTTTCACTCGTCATCCGATCAACCCGCATTACTATCCGGGCGGCGCGCCCTATACGGAAGATGTCCGCCAATATCTCAAGCGTTGGGGCTGGTTTATGACCTCGGTCATCGGGTTCAATGGCTATCGTATCGATGCGGTGCGCCATACGCCGCCTGCCTTCTTTGCGAATGCGCCCGATCAGCCGGGAAGCATTGTGAGCGAGGGGAATTTCTTGCCGCTGCTTTACCAGATCAATCCCAACCTTTATATCTTTGGCGAGGATTATACCGGCAGTGGTTATGAGTTGCGAGAATATGCCAAAACGGGCATGAACCTGTTGGATTTCCCGCTGAAGTTTATGACGAGCGACTTGTTCAACTCGAATGGCTTCGGCAACTTGGGCGCAAGTTTGAGCAATGCGCCCGGCATCGATCCGGCAACGGGACTGCCGTATGAGTATGGCGGTTTGGGTTCCAATGTGGGCGTCGGTTTTGTTCAGAGCCATGACGATGGACCGCCCCGCTCCAACAATTTGGCGCATGCGTGGCTGCTGACCCGCCCCGCGCGCGCCAAATTGTATTACGATGGCAACAATATCGAGCCCAACAATTGGAGTCATTTTCCGAAACCGGGACGCTATGACGCCATGGGCAACGGTAATGATAAGACTCTACAGATGTTAGATGTTCGGCGCCGGTTTGCGCGCGGCACGCTGGTAAACCGCCATGTGGCTTCGAATCTGTATGTGTATGAGCGGCAAGTGAACGGTCAGGGGGTTCTGCTGGTAGGTATGAACAGCCGGGGTGATTTGACTGCGCAGACGGTGACGGTTCAGACCGCGTTCGCGCCGGGAACCGCGTTGATCGACTACAGCGGTCAGCAACCGCCCGTAGTGGTTCAATCGAACAGCCGAGCCACGATCACGATTCCCTCGAATAGCGCGCCTGGCAACGACAATAATGCGCATGGCTATGTCTTCTATGCGCCCCAAACGCCGCGCCCAGTAGCAGGTCAAGCGGTCTTCCATCTCACCGATTCGGGTGGCAACTCGATCTCGTTCCAAACCCGTTCAACGCCGGGCGGGACTTATGCCTCGGGACGGAGTTATGAGGCAGCGACCGTTACCAGCGATAAGATCACCATTCGCGTTCGAACCGATGCGACTGGGGTGGCGGCAGCATTGAAGTTGAATAATGGTCAGCCGTTCGCGGGATTGACCCCTCTGCAAAACACGCCTGAAGGCTTGACCGATGGGTATGTGAATATGACTCGCGTGGAGAATGGTACTTTTACTTTGGAGAATGTGGATGTGAGCGGTCTTCCCGACGGGCTTCATGTGTTCACGGCGCGTGTGTTTAACGATTCGGGCAGCCGTCCCGTTATGTTTGGCGAGTTTCATGCGTTTGTTTTTATTCAATGCCCTGAACGCGGGCGATTGGTGGATGGCAATCTAAACGATTACGGCGCGCCCCTCGCCACGCAAACGCGCGCGCCCAGTTCCAATCAGAATCGTTTGGACGCGCTGTATATCCGCAACGATGACCGGTATCTTTATGTGGGGATTGCGGGCAGAGTGGACACTTCGGAAGGTTTGACGAATGGGGTCGCGCTGTTCATCGACACAGACTTCGGCGCGGGAACCGGCATCCAGAATTTCAATCTGTTGGATGATGACAGCGGTCCGGCAACACGCTTGCTTTCCAATGGTCAGGTGAACGCTCCTTCCGGTTTTGGCGCAGAGTTTGCGGTGGGAGTGTTCCGGCACAGCGCGCTTCATTCGTCGCCGGAAGCCGATTATGCAGGCGATCCGGTGCACCCGCCGATCGTGGGCGCGCAAGCGGGATTCTACCGGGTCAGCCCTGATCGCTTGACATGGATGCTGTCGGAACCAGCGCGAATCGCTTGGTTGCCCCGTCAAAATCCCAATGACCCGGCAACGGGTGTGGAGATCGCTCTTCCTCTGCGGACTCTTGTTCCCGTTCTGAAGGGGCGTCCTTTGGGATTGGTGGCTTATTTGCTGAACACCGGCGAAACTGGCTCTACATTTGCGGCTTCGGACCCGCGACGCGGCACACGGGGCGGCAGACCGCCGGTCAGTTCATGGGTATCGAACCAGTTTTTACCGCCGCAACCCAACGTGACGAACAATCCCGGTTTCACGCCGGTGAATATGCAAACCGCCGCTACTTATACGCTGCAAGAGGCGCAGGTGGTCGGTTCGCCTTACCGAATATTCACGAATCGAATGCGCTATGACGGCGCGCGTCAGGCGTATGTTTTGTCGGGTTATGTGGTGAATTCCAGTGGTTCAACTTTGCAGTCGCCGCTCTTTTTGCGAATGAAACTGCCGGTGGGTATGGAGCTGCTGAACCGGACGGGGGACAGCCTGTTTGTGTCAAATGGCGCATATCTTCTGTTGACGACGGAGCCTCTGCCGCCTTTGGGCAGAGTGCCATTCCAATTGGAGATACGCGCTTCCAGCCCGCGGGGACTGCCGCCGGTGATGGAGCTTCGGATGGGCGAAGGGGCTTTGTGAACAAGATTATTGTTCACAACTGGCTTTGGAGTTGACGCGAGGCTTCGGCGACTTTGCTAACATCCACGCCGGTTTCTATGCCCATTCCGTGCAGCATGTAGAGCAGGCTCTCGGTGGCGAGATTGCCTGCCGCGCCGGGCGCAAAGGGACATCCGCCTAATCCGCCTGCCGAGGAATCGAAAATCGAAACCCCCATCTGCAGCGCGCACAGCGTGTTCGCTAAGGCAGTCCCCCGCGTATCGTGGAAGTGGTAAGCCAGTTGATTGGCGGGCATCGCATCCAACAAGCGCAGGGTCAATGGCTCCACATCGGTCGGCACGGCTGCGCCGATGGTATCGCCGATAGAGATTTCGTCCACTCCCCATTCCAAGATTCGGCTCACGACACGCATGACTGCATCGGGAGAGACCTTCCCTTCGTAGGGACAGACAAACGCGGTAGAGACATAGACCCGCACCCAGCAGTGTGCCTGTCGCGCGGTTGGTAAAATCGATTGAAACCCTTGCAGCGACTCTTCAATGGTCATATTCATATTGCGCTGACAGAAGGTCTCACTGGCAGCGGTAAAAAGCGCGATGTCAGTAACCCCCACCGCGAGGGCGCGCTCCAACCCTTTTAGGTTGGGAACGAGCGCGGGATAGCGCGTGTTGGGCAGCCGCTGAATGCGCTGGAAAACCGCGTCTGAGTCTGCCATTTGGGGGACCCATTTGGGGCTGACAAACGCGCCTGCCTCCACCACCGGTAAGCCTGCCTCTGCCAAAGTCTCGATAAAGGCGATTTTGGCTTCCAAAGAGACCGCGCGTTTTTCATTTTGCAGTCCGTCGCGCGGACCGACTTCGACCACTTTGACATGTGAGGGAAGATTCATTGATTAATTCTCTCCAAAAACCTGCCCCGATGCGCCCCGCGCTCGAGCGGTCAACACCACATATTGGCGCGTCAGTGGATCGCCAACCGGATGCGCTACGAATAAGAACGATTCTGAGAAGAGACGTGGCGCAAAACGCGGCACCTCCAAACGCAGACGCGCCATTGTCGAATCGCCGGGTGAAAGCGAAGGGGTTTGCTGTGGGGTAATTCGCCCACGCCATCCCGTGCCTTCCACCAACAATTGATAAGCGGCAGCCGTTTGGCTGCGGTTGGCGATCTCAATGTGGAACTCCACCGATCTGCCCCGTTCTGTCCATTGAACAGGCGTCAGCGCGGTGAGGGTCATGCCCGGGTCGGAAGTCAAAACGATTCGGCTGTCGGAAAAACTTTCGGGTCCCCAGACCCATCGCCAAGCCGCCAAATCGTCCTTAAGGTAAAGTTGGAAAAAGGCGGTCAACAGCCTGCGGGTTAAGGTCAGTTGATCCGCGCGGCTGAGCGGTCCTGAATCGCAGCCGAAGGAGGAGACATCTTGAAAACCACAATGCCAGCCGCCTTGAATGATGGGAATCTGGCGCGGGGCGCGCCCGTTATCATACATCGCCTGCCCGTTGGAACCGACAGGAACAATGGTATCCGCGCTGCCACTAATAAGGCTGACGGGAACCCCCACATTGGGCATTTGCGCGATGGCGGATGGGTTCGTATTGGCTGCCGCTAAATTCGCCAACGCTTTGATTCGCGAGTCGGCGGCTGTCGCCAAGATACTGGCTCCGCCCCCCATCGAGTGTCCCGACATCCCGAATTTCGCGGTATCCACTTGTTGGTATAATGTTGCGCTGACGCTCGCGTTTTGTTGTTCCAGCCAGTTGAGGCACCAGCGCATATCTTCGGAATAACGCTGGTGATTGGGGAACAATTCTTGCCCCGATTCGGTCGCCATCACAAAGTAGCCCCATGTCGCTAAATGTTCCAACAAGGAACGATAGCGTTCAGGAGGCTGTAAGAAGCCATGGCCAAACGAGATTCCTGGATAGGGCGCGTTAGACCCGTCATAGGGCGCGTTTTGCGCCTGTACGGTGGCAGGATAGAACAGCAGCGAGTTGAAAGTTCCACCGCCCGGACGAGTCACTGTGACACGCTGCCAGCCTGCCCGGTAAGGTCCCGATGCCGAGTAGTTTTGTTTTGTCATTTTCTCAATTGGTTGGTTCTAATTCCACTAAGAGCGCGCCTTCCTCCACGATCTGCCCTTCTTGCGCATTGATCTGTTTCATGCGCCCAGCAAACGGCGCGCGCAGGGTCTGCTCTGTCTTCATGGCTTCCATCACGACCAACCGCTGACCTGCCTCCACACCATCACCCACTTGACACAGCACCTTAGTGATCAATCCGGGCATAGGGGCGCGTATCGCGCCATCCGATTCTGTGGAGTGGACTGCAGAACGCGCCTTGCGGGTCGTTTGCTTTTCAAAGCGATAGGTTTTACCTTGCCACAGGAAGACCCATGTGTCTCCTTCTTTGAAAGCGGGAATCCGGTACTGGCGATTTTGGTCTTCGATCAAGAGCGCAGTCTCGTCCAGCCAGCGCGCCAGAAAGGTTTTCTCTTCGCCAGTGGGCAGACGCGCAGACACGGTTTCTTGACGCGCCTGCGCCTCCAAGCTCAGTTCCTCGCCCTGATGGGTATAGGACTTTTTCATGCGGGTTCTCGCGGTTTATTTCGCGATTTCGTGCGCGCGGGTTTCGCGTATCACGGTCACTTTGATCTGTCCCGGGAACTCCAGTTCCTCATGGATTCGGCGGGCAATATCGCGCGCGAGATGGCATGCGCTGAGATCGTCGACCTGGTCCGGTTTGACAATCACGCGGATTTCGCGCCCTGCCTGGATCGCGTAGGATTTCTCCACACCTTGGAATGAATCGGCAATGGTTTCCAGGCTGGTCAACCGCTTCAGGTACTGCTCCAACGATTCGCGGCGCGCGCCCGGTCGAGCGGCAGAGATGGTATCGGCAGCGATCAGCACGAAAGCTTCCACGCTGGCGGGGTCGACATCGAAGTGGTGCGCGCCCACGGCGTTGCAGATCAGTTCGCTTTCGCCATGGCGTCTTAGAAACTCCATTCCGGCAACGGCGTGGGGTCCATCGGCTCCATTATCCAGCGCTTTCCCGATATCGTGCAGGAGCGCGGCGCGTTTGACCGCCACCACATTCACCTTTAACTCTCCGGCGAGTGTGCTTGCCAACTCTGCCACTTCCAGCGAGTGATCCAACACATTTTGGGTATAGCTGGTGCGGTACTTGAGTTTGCCCAACACACGCACCACTTCGGGATGCATGCCGGTCAGCCCCAATTTGAAGACCGCATCTTCGCCTGCCGCCAAGATACGCCGTTCGATTTCGATTTTGCAGCGTTCCACCTCTTCCTCAATTCGGGTTGGATGGATACGCCCGTCCATAATCAGGTTGGTCAGCGCAAGGCGCGCGATTTCACGGCGAACGGGATCAAAGCAGGACAATACGACCGCTTCAGGCGTATCATCGATAATCAAGTCCACACCGGAAACCTGTTCAAAATGTCGGATATTGCGTCCTTCCCGCCCGATGATCCGTCCCTTCATATCGTCGTTGGGCAGATGAACTACCGAAACGGTGTTTTGGGAGACATGTTCGACGGTGCAGCGCTGGATGGTATCCAGGATGATTTCCCGCGATTTGCGATCCGCCTGCATGCGCACATCCTCTTCCATTTGCCGGACGAGCATGGCGAATTCGTGTTGGAGGTCATCACGCACGCGCTGGAGCAGCACTTCCCGCGCCTGTTCCCAACTCATGCCGCTCACGCGCTCCAGTTCGATTCGCTGCTGTTCTATCAGGTTCTTGATGTCATCCTGCTTTTTGGTCAGGAACGCTTCGCGCTCCAGCAACATATGTTCTTTCTGCTCGATGACATCGAACCGGTGTTCCAGCAGTTCTTCTCTCTGTAGGAGCCTCTGCTCCATGCGCGTGATTTCGGATCGCTTTTCGCGCGCCTCATTTTCTGCCTGCTGCAGGATTCGGTGCGTTTCCTCTTTCGCGTCGATCAGCGTTTCGCGCACCAGATTTTCGCGTTCTTTTTGCAACGATTCGCGATCTGAATCGATGGCTTTTTTCAGTTCTTCCGCGCCTGCCCGGATGCATTGCGCTTCCGTCAGTGAGCGTTCCAGTTGTTCATGTTGTTTTCTGCTTGTTTGTTTAAAATATACGATTGCCACGATCAGCACAACGACCTCTAAGATACCAATCGTTGTCAGCACGGCTGGACTAATTTCCATAATCAATCGCCTCCATAAGGCGATGGGCGAACAGGAAAACTATTCGCCGTCTCGCGAGTATAAATCGAGGAGGCGGGGCATCCAGCGATGAAGCGCGTCGCGGGCGGTTTCATATTCGAATCCGCGCCGGATCAGGAATTGAAAGCAACGATTCGCCTGCCGGACATCCATATCATCCGGAGGCGTCTCTCCATATTGACTACGCAGGGCTTGTGAGGCTCTTTCCAGTTCCTCTTCCCTATCCGAAAACTGCTCGGTGGGTGGCGACAAACCCCGGCGGAAAAACTCTTTCAGAATTCGCCTGCGCCCGGAGGGTTTCTCCAGGGTCAGCCGTTCGGTCAGCCGTTCTGCCACCCGCTGGTCGCTTTGCCAGCGATTGGCTTCCAGCCAACTGAGTGTTTCCTGCACGGTTTCCATTTCAAATCCCCGCGCAATCAACTTCCGTTTCAATTCCTGCTTCGTATAGTCTTTCATGCCAAGCAGGCGGAGTGCTGCCCGCTTGGCGTTCGCTGTCTGTTCGTTAATGGTCATGCCGTTATCCGGCTCCTCGTTTTAAGGTAAGAATATCTTCTTATTCATCTTCATCCTCATCAGTTCCTGCCCCAACGGCTGCTAAAACGCGATCGGAAGGGGCTCCGTTCATCTGGCTGCGGACCTTCCCTTCGATTTCTTCCGCAATTTCCGGATTTGCTTCCAAGAAAAGGCGCGTGTTTTCGCGTCCTTGTCCCAGTCGTGTCTCCCCGTAGTTGAACCAGGTCCCTGACTTTTGAATGACATTCATGTTGACGCCCAAATCGATTAGATCGCTCGTTTTTGAGATGCCTGAGCCAAAGAAGACATCGAATTCCGCGACTTTGAACGGCGGAGCGACCTTATTTTTGACGACTTTCACGCGGGTTCGGACCCCAATGATGTCGTTCCCTTGTTTAATATTATCGACACGTCGGACCTCTAACCTTACCGACGCCCAGAATTTCAGGGCGCGCCCGCCCGGTGTGGTCTCTGGATTCCCGTACATCACGCCGATTTTCTCGCGAATCTGGTTAATAAAGATGGCGCAGGTGTTCGATTTGGAGGCAGACCCCCCAATTTTTCGCAGGGCTTGGGACATCAAACGCGCCTGCGCTCCCACCGTCACATCGCCGATGTCGCCTTCCATTTCCTGTTTGGGCATCAGCGCCGCTACCGAGTCCAGTACCACCACATCAAACGCCCCGCTGCGAATCAGCGTATCCATGATTTCCAGCGCTTCATCGCCGGTTGAGGGCTGCGCCACGAATAGCCGGTCCACATCCACGCCTATCGACCGCGCATATTCCGGGTCCAGCGCGTGTTCGGCATCCACGAAGACCGCGTTACCGCCCAATCTTTGCGCTTCCGCGACAATATGCAGTCCCAGCGTCGTTTTTCCGGACGACTCTGTGCCGTAAATTTCAATCACTCGTCCGCGCGGAACCCCGCCCACGCCCAGCGCCATATCCAGCGCGGTGCTGCCGGTGGGGATCGCCTCCACAGCCATTTGGGTCGCTTCGCCCAATCGCATGACGCTGCCTTTGCCAAATTGTCGCTCAACCTGCGAAATCACCGATTCCAATGCTTTTTCTTTATCTGCCATCGCAGTTAATCCTCCTCTGGGCGGCGGTGCCGCCTTCGAAACATGTATAGATGTGTCTACTATTATACCAGAGTCGGTGCTATTCCTGCAAGGTTACCGTCCAAAATTTTTAATTTCTTTATATTGCGCTTTTTTAGACAGGCGCGGGACGGGTCTTGATGATAAATTTCGTTTCATCCAGCTGCTCCAGGCTGTTTTCCACCGGAATAAACTTGGGGATCAACCAGAGCAACGTGCGCAGATGGCTGCTGGCTTGCGAGGTGGTATAGACGCTTTCGCCGGGCGCCAAAGAGCATGGCAGCGCGATTTGGTCGGCTAAGAACGGGTCGACTGCAGCGCGGGTTTTTGCCCATGCGACAAAGTCGTTCCAGGAGGTCTCGACCACCATTTCGATAGGAATTCCTCGTCTGCCGAGTTGGGTGAAACCGCCGATACCATTTTCACATTCCGCCGCGATGGTGCAGGACATCCCCATGCCTCGGGAAGAAAGCACCACATGCTGGATCACTGGGTTCAAACCAGACAGTCCCAGCAGGGTCTCCGCGACCGACGTTCCGCGTTTCAGCACATTATCGCCGCCGCTTGCCTGGGTCATGATGACATTCAGCGAGCGAATGGGACCCCGGTCGATCCACTCAATCGTTTTCGGGGGTTCGGCGCAAGCATGCACTTTCATGACACATTCTCCGCCGCCGCGGGGATAGTAGCCGTGCTGAACCATGTCCAATTCCGCGTGAATCCCGATGTGGGCGAGCGCGGGCATATAGACATATTTGAGGTAGTCCGCGCTGGGACTCCAGCCGACATGGGTGCCGCCTTTGAGCGTGATTTCGGCAGATTGCCCGGCGATGGCTAAGGGAACGATCACCGTTTGCGCGACCAGCATGGCTGACCCCGCTGAACTCGCGCCGGAAATCTCCTCGACATCGAAATGGAAGGTTCCGCCTTTCATAGCGCCGGGTTCGAAGCGCAGGTTGGGCGACCCCAGGTAGGCTCCGTCGACCTGCGCATTGGACACAGCGGCTGCCGCATAGACTGCCGTCATATGTTGAGGCTGCAAGCCCGGTTTCGGTCTGCGAGCGCGAATGTTCCTAAATTCCACGATGGAGCCGGTGAGCATGGCTAAGCCGAGCCCACACCGGACGATTTGTCCTCCCCCCTCGCCATAGGAGCCATCGATGATGACGTGACGTTTAGATGCGTATGTTAAACTCATAGTTGACTCCTATTATACCCCCGTTTGCAGGTAAAATCTTCTATATGAGTCTGCTCTTAAGTCATGACCCCAGTTTTTACCTCGCTCGCCTGAAAAGCCTGCATGTTCAGATGAGGGATCACCTGCGTCGTTATATGTTGAGCCAAGACCCCGCCACGCTGGCAGCGGTGGGCGCGGAGCATGACGGCGACACCCAGTACCGAATCGACGAACAGGTGGAGTCGCTGTTGATTTCGCTTTGCCGGGAGTGGGCGGAGGAGACGCCTTTTGTGCTGATTGCGGAGGGCATCAGCGATGACGGTTGGCTGTCGCTGCCGGAAGGCAAGCCGGCGCAGGAAGCGGAGTTTCTGTTGATTGTGGACCCGATTGATGGTACTCGCCCCCTGATGTATGATAAGCGCAGTGCGTGGATGCTCAGTGGCATTGCTCCCAACTTTGGCAAGGAGACGACATTAGAGCATATTTGCTTGGCAGTCCAAACCGAGCTCCCCACCAGCCGTCAGGGTTGGGCGTATCAAATGTGGGCATCGCGGGGACAGGGCGCGCGCGCCGAGAGGCATGAACTTGCGACCGGGCGTGTGGAACCTGCGCTTTTGCAACCCAGCCGAGCCAGCGATCTAAAGCATGGGTTTGCGTCCTTTGTCAAGTTTTTCCCAGAAGGCAAACTGGCAACCGCGACCTTGGAATCGGAGTTCTGGAAGCAGGTCTTTGGCGACAGCGATAAACCGCTCGCGTTTGAGGATCAGTACGCCTCGACAGGGGGTCAACTGTTTGAATTGATGAGCGGCCACGACCGCTTTGTGGCAGATATTCGCCCATGGGCATTTCGGAAGGAGGGATTGCGCGCTTCCACCTTGACCTGCCATCCTTACGATATTTGCACCGCGTTGATTACGGAGGAGTTGGGCGTTCAGATCACCGATTTGAAAGGCAGACCGTTGCGCGCCTCTTTGGACACGAAGCAGGCAGTCGGATGGCTCGGTTACGCGAACGTGTCTTTGCGCGAGTCGCTGGAGCCGGTGTTGATGGAGCTTTTGTGGGGAGGTTGAGCGATGTTCACGGGGATTATTGAAGGGGTCGGCGCGTTGGAACGATTGGAATCTCAAGTAGAGGGCGGCGCGCGTTTAGTAATTCGGTTGCCGGAGAATTTGCCACGGGAGGGGTTCGCGCTGGGCGACAGCGTTTCGGTGAATGGGGTCTGCTTGACGGTGGCGGAGATTCTCGCTAAGGGGCTGCTTGGTTTTGAGGCGGTGCTGGAGACGATGCGCCGGACGAATCTCGGAGACCTGCGCGCGGGCGATCTGGTGAACTTGGAGCGCGCTTTGCTGCCGACAACCCGGATGGGCGGGCATCTTGTTCAGGGACATGTGGACACGACCGCGCGGATTATTGCTGTTGAGCCGAAGGGCAACGGGCGCGTTTTTCGGTATCAGATGGAAGAGCCTGCTTACTTGCGCTATGTGGTCTCGAAAGGCTCTATCGCGGTGGACGGGGTCAGTTTGACGGTGGTGGAGGTGGATTCGGTGGGGTTCAGCGTTTGGATCGTGCCTTTCACGTGGGAGCATACGAATTTTGGAGCGCGGCGCGTGGGCGACCGGGTCAATATCGAGACGGACATATTGGCGCGTTATTTGGAGAAGTGGGCGAAGATGGGTTCGGAAGCGGGTACAATAGGCGTCTATGGCGACGAATTTGTATCATCCTGAACTGATGAGTTATTTGGAGCGTTTGCTGCCGGACCGACCGCTGGTTATGCAGGAGATGGAGGCTTACGCGAAAGAGGTCAATTTCCCGATTATTGGCGCGGTGGCGGGACAGTTTTTGTATCAGGTGGCGCGAATGATTGGCGCGCGGCGCATTTTTGAGTTGGGTTCGGGCTATGGCTATTCCACGGCTTGGTTTGCGCAGGCGGTCCGCGAGAATGGCGGCGGCGAGGTTCATCATGTGGTCTGGGATGAAGGTCTGTCGCAACAAGCGCGCGATTATCTGGGGCGTTTGGGTTATAGCGATCTCGTTCATTTCCATGTCAGTGAGGCGGTGGCTCAACTGCGGGCGATGGAGGGTGAGTTCGATTTGATGTTCAATGACATCGATAAGCAAGGCTATCCCGATTCGATTGCGGTGATCAAGCCGAAGTTGCGCGTGGGCGGGGTGCTGCTGATTGATAATGTGTTGTGGTCGGGCAGGGTTCTGGATTCGGAGGATACCGATCCGCAGACGGACGCGATTCGCCGGGTGACGCAGATGTTGT
This sequence comes from Fimbriimonadia bacterium, assembly GCA_026129765.1. GTDB lineage: Bacteria > Armatimonadota > Fimbriimonadia > Fimbriimonadales > GBS-DC > JAHCHP01. The sequence goes on from JAHCHP010000005.1 coordinate 83,076, forward strand.
TTGATGACCCGGATTTCTGCTGCACGGTTCTGCCCCTGCGGGACGGCGTTTTGATGGCGCGGAAGGTGGGTTGAGGGGTTAAAGTTCCAGAAAGTCTTCCACGGTCAGTTCGGATTGCGCCAAGATCGCCTTTAAGACACCTCGCTTTAAGTCGCGTCCTGCATGAAAAGGCACGACCGTTCTTCTTCCATCAGGATGTCGCATTATATAGTGACTACCTGAAGTGTGGTCGACCTCGAAGCCCGCGCGTTTTTGCTTTCGGATGACTTCTTGTGGTTTCAGGACGGGTAAACGGCTCATGAACTTATAAAGCCGTTTCCATTTCAATTTCTACGAACTCTGCCTCTTTTAACCCTATAGGCAAGCTTTCCCCATGTTTTTGCATACTAGCGATATAGCCCCTGATCGCGTCACGGATCATCTCAAGGGCTTCTTCGCGCGTTTCGCCCTGCGTGACACACCCAGACAGCGCAGGCGCAGAGGCAATATAGCCCCCTTCTTCTGCCGGCTCCAGATAAATCAAGATTTTTGACATTTCAAGCCTCACTTTGTATCGATGAAATTATACCTCTGGTTAAAGAGAGAGATTTCTTTTTGTTTGTCTCAAAGGCTCTATCGCAGAGTTAGGAAGAAGCTATTAACTATCAGTATCTTGACCCAGCTTACTTGTCCCTTACGCGCTGTGTGTGCTGTAGACTCGATATTGGCAATAAGTTGTACATGACTCTGTAGACGGTTATCTCGCGCAATTATGATAACAAGAGCTATCTTCATTTGGGTTACGTCGTGCTGCTTTGGCAGATTTTTATCGGCTGTTAAGACAACGTCAAAATGTTGTTCAGCTAAGCGTAAAAGCTGCCCATTCTTTATTCCTGACCACCCCATTTCTTTGACAGTAGCCACTTCGACAGTTTCTGAAAAGTAGCGTCTCAGCCGCCAATCAATACACTCATCGATCAAGATTCTCATTAGATCAGGCGATTTTCAGAAACATTTTTTTTGCCAATTCCAGGGCTTTGAGCGCATGTTCTCGCGAGACGCTTGGAAAACCTTCGAGAAAATCTTCTAAAGTATCTCCTCCCATCAAATAATCAAAAAGAGTCTTGACAGGAACTCTTGTGCCTGAGAAGCAAGGCTCACCACTCATTCTGTCTGGGTCTTCCCAGATAAAATCCGTCTCAGTACTGTTGATGCGGTTGGATTCCATTATCATCACCGGACTTCATTATACCATACAACAAGCACCTTTGGAAAACTTGGAATCAAAGCACCTGAGGTTCAGGATCTAACCTATGATTGTATTCGTTTAACTACTGGGTCTTTATCAAAGTCCGGGCCCCAAACCAAGTAATGATCTTGAGGGACTGGTTCTATTTCTAACTTCTCCGGCAACTTTGTCAAGTAAATTCTGACACGATAATGCAAAAACCCGCGTTTCTTGTTCAACTCATAGGGATCAATCTCAACTTTTGCAGGAATGAATGTTAACGGTCCACCATTCATTTGCATTCCAATGGCTTGTGAAAGTGCCCTGATGTCGCTTTCATTACTCAGAATTGCCTCTCTGCACTGCATCACCTGGACATATTCATCTGTAGCGTTCAATTTGCAATAGAATGTCACCGTCAATCTGTTTGGAAGATAATCGATCCATTCGGCGCGTTTCTGTCCGCGCCAGAGCAACAGTGCCACGAAGAAAGTGATGTAGGCGAACATTCTTTCAAACCATTCCCACACATGGGGGGCTTCTATTGAATCAGGACCTGCCGGTGGATAGTTTTCATAAAACAGTATGAAAATGCCAATAACAATGAGTATGGGCCACTGAGACCTCTTCCAGAAAAAACTTTCAAAAGAGTCTATCTTCTGATTAGGTTTCATCGTTTGCTCCTCGCTGCGTCGCGAACCGCCTGCAGGTTGATGATTTCCGCGACTTCGAATTTGGGCGGCATACTGTTTGGTACGGGTCTCAAGCGCAAGACGGCTGGGAAGTAGCCCATTCTGCCGTGCAATTCTGCCAGCGTGGCTGCCGCAATGACCGCGAGACTGGGCAAGTTGACGATGATCGGCGTCGTCTGCCACTCACTTTTGGACAATCCCACCGAGTCTACCAATGCCTCCGCCTGCTGGTCAAACGGCGCGTTGTGATCAAACTGTGCAGGGATATGGAGGATTTGTTGAACCGTATGCCCAGTAGCCGCTTCTATTTGGGCTTTTTGTTCTTCCGTGATGGGATGGGAGAAATTGATGAGGGTCATTGGGTTTTTGGTATGGTTTTCAAAAGTTCGTTCTCAATTTGGATAACCTCTCTGGGATTTCCTGGGCTTTTTTATACACCGCGCTGCTCGGATCAGGATTCTTGCGAATGCCACAATGAGCGACATCGTTTCTCAGATCACGAACAAACCTCCAAGCATCTAGGAAATCTCTCTCGCTGGCAATGACATCATACCATTTGGATGGATATTCGTCCTCTCTCTCTTTGTTATTGCTTTCTCTCTCTCTCTTGTTTCTTTGTGACACATTTTTTATACAAGCTTCCACCTTTAATCGCTCCTTAATGTGATCTACTTTAAGTCGCGCGCATGACCAACTTACTAACCATTCTCGGGCTAAGGTGACCGCTTGAATCACATGGTCATTTTGCACATACCAATCGACTAGTGCGCGCTGACTTTCCAAATCATCCCTTTGAAAAGGAGCATATTTTTCTCGAATTTGCTCAATAAGTAAATCTAACGGTTGAACCCATTTTTCGGTGTCTTTAGAAGCTAAATCAAGACTTTGAGGTAGCTTACTGGCAAATTTCGGTATTTCATCTGTTCTCACGGTCAACAAAGCTTGAGATAAATCTGTCATTGCGCCACTCAACGAGGACAACTTCGTGGGTAAGCCTTCTCCTTCCGAAACGATAGAATTCCTGTATATCGCATCATTGGTTTCTTTGAGAATACTTGCCATCCGCCTCGAGTCTCCACTCTGGATAAACTGGTCCGTAGCGTTCATCCAATCCAATAATGTCATAAATGGAGTCAGGTCAAAAACAGGAGCAATGCCAGTAGAGTCCTGTGCTTCAAACGCCCCGTAAAGAATGTGCTTTATATGAATCGCTTTGGCTCTGGTCATAAACGCTGCAGCAACAAAGGCTAACATGGGTATGGATCGGAAGGCGTGCGTTACATCAATCACCACTTCTGAACCCGCATCAATTTCAGAAACCATTTTATCAAATACTTCCCATAGCTCCGCATCGGACTTTCCAGAAGAAATTGGAACGGGTGTGATATTGTATCCCTGTAAGATACCCTTTAAGCCTTCTTCCCAATTCGGGTGCTTCTCAGCCTCTTGCGTTAGAAAGACAAGAATCTCTTCTGGGTTCAGCCAAGTTGACAGAGCGTGAGCGAAGAAAGCAGTTTGTATCGGCTCAAGGGATTTCCATTGATACGATACTTCTTTGTATGAACCGGTTCCCACAAAAGTCAATAGTTTCATAATGGCGTGATTTCCACAATGGTGATGCGATTCCCAGAAAGTTCGACTTTGATATTCGCCTGAATTTGCCTCTTTTTTCTCAACCCATCCATTTTCTCTTGAGATAAATTAGCGCGTAGATTTTGCGCTTGGCTACCCGTAACACTCGCGCGTTTTTGTTGGAATTGCGCGCTCAATTCACCAGTACCGGGATTCAACCGTACCGTCACATTTTCCCAGCTTTCTGTCGCAACTTCAAGTGCAACGCCTGGAGCGGCTTGACCAGCGCCGGCTGGTTGCGCACCAGCAGCCCTTTCCGCACCCGTATTGAAATAGCCATAGCCGGCATTGGTTTTCCCGCCAATTCCTAAGTTTGCCAGACTCCACTTGAGCAGTTCTAATGTGAAAGTAGCCCACACATCATCGGGAGCCTCTATCGCAAAAAAGAACTTTGCTTTCGGTTTCACGACAAGAAATGGCACTGGTGTTGGATCATCGAAGTCGGTAGGAGCGACACTGCCCTTCTTGCCGTAGTAGTCCTGATGATGAACGGTGATCACGTCCCGGTGAAATGGTCTGCCATCGACAGAAGCCGGGTCATACCAGGCGTCATAAAACGTGATGCAGCCTGCCGATTCTCGTTGTCCATTTTCTTTGCCCACTCCCAGTAATTCACGATGCTGTTCATCCGAGATGTTATCCTCTTTGGATAAGCCAAAGAGCGCAAAAAACTGTGACTGGGATAGTTTTTCCTCCTGCATCAGCTTCAAAGCCCCGCGCCTGCACATGCCTTTTAAGGCAGAACCGGGAATGATCGGCATACCATAAGTGTGGCTGACGGTCAAGCCAACCTCCAACGGACTTTCATTGCCTAAACCAATGGCAAGCGAGGAGGCTAACTCTGCTTCTAAGTATCGCCCATCTTTGAATTGATTCTTCCAACGTTTATATGCCAATGAATAAGCATTTGACGATTGAACTTTCATAGCCAAACTCAGTAACTCTTCCTCCGGAGTTTGTTCGAGTTGGTTTCGAGCAGCAGCATCGCTTGGCTTGTGAGACTTCAGATACCTCGTCAACAATAGACCTGCATGGTTAGCGTTATCATCTACCACTAAAAGGTTACGCCGAGCAATCGTCATTAGCTTTCCCCCTGTCCGCTGTCAACATCCAATATGGACACTGCGAATCGTTTGAAATATATCCAAGCGCTGAGAATGCGCCGCGTATAGAACATGTATTCCTTCGCATTAGCGTTCAAAATATTCTGCAACAAGGAATCGGGCTGTAGACCGATCAAGGCAGCTACATGTTTCAAAAGAAGACTGTGCGCTTGTCCCCGATCTCCCTCAGACGTTGCTTTATCCTGGGAAAAAGCGATCGCTTGACAAAGCCCGCAAGTTCTCACCATGACTGGGAAGCTGTGGCATACCCCCCCATAGATCTTCTTGACCTCGGCTCCTCTGCCTGAGACCTCTGTTACTAAGCGATGAGCCTTCTCCATATCTATTTGGGCTCGTGTCTTCATGGAATCACCACCCGGCAAAGACCACGTCCTACGGTTGCGTTCCCACCTATTTGGATCAAGGTCCCTGAATTAAGATTGTCGAGGCTAACCCCTTCTCGGTTACAGTGGTCGGCTATCATTACGAAGCCGTGAAAGATGCTCTCGGCTGGAACTGCCTCTTCATACCATAACCCGCCCTGCTTTACTACTTTTGTGTCCGTTTCTATTGAAATTCTGGCTGCGATTTCAGTCGCAGTTTCACATAAAAAACCGAAAGTCGCGTCAGAAACGAGGGCGAATCTTTGTTGAAAGTTGGTTTTTTCACTCTCATCTGAAAAGAGTTTAGCGGCAAGGGTTTGCGCAATGCCTGAACAATCTCCATTCGCCGATAAATCGAGGTCTTCCAGATAGACCTTATCCCCATGCTTCAGAACCGAGTTGGGAGTAACCGATATTTTCATCGCTGTGTTATCATCAACAAGATTAGGAACCTCTAAGGATGCAGAACTGTCTCCAAAAACCGCCAGGTCCCGCTTAAATCGGTTCAGCACAAGCGGGCAAGTCGCGTAGGCAAAGGTGCCGTAATAACTTCTGACAGGTAAGCAAAGAATGCGCTGATCCGTAAAGCTGAACGCGCCCGCCTCCTCCACTGTACCAAAAGCGTTGTCAACCCACGATTGGTTATTTCCGTTCTTTAACAAATCTCTGAGAACCCCTTTCAGGCTGGTTGCCGGTATCACTGGATAACCCGTCGCTTTTTCGCGGGCAATGGGTAAATCGATCACAGCCACCGCCTGCCCTGTCCCCGAATGAACAGGGGTTAATGCGTGCAAAAAAATCGCTTTTGCGTTTGCCATCTTCTCTTTCAACCTCCTATAAGTTACCAAACTCCCCATAAAGCCAATCCGAAACCATCCGCGCAATCTTGAGGATGATCACTAACAGGCTTCAACCAGGCGTCAGCTAACCACGCGTCGTCACTTCCAGACACAACTTCAAAGAAGTAAACTGAGCCTGCAGGCACAAGCCATCGAACGGCTTTGGGACCTCGCGCCTTATAATCCCAACCACTCACTGGTTCGCGTCGCTTCACAGCCGCCGCTTTCAGTTTCAGTACGACTCCGGGCGTACCCGGTGGACTTCCTTCCAATTGACCATTTAACCAACCTGGTTTCCAACCATCGGTAAACATCGCAGGAGTGGCAAGGATCATCCGAACTTTTTGGTTCTGCTTGTCTGAGTCGTTCAATCGGTCAGGACACTTTGGAAAGTCATTCCCAACACCAAGTTCCTCGACTCGCGCGACTCGTTTCTCTCCGCCCAACAAACCCACTCCGGTGAGCGAGACCTCTTCATTCGTACGAATCTTCGAGACTAAGCTCCACTCCTCTGATGCCGTCGTTGTCGTGTGATCTGACTTTACATTCAGAAAGGATCTGTATTCCACAGTAAACAAATCGCCCTCTTTACTAACTCCTTTGCCATCTTCAATGGCGACATGCACCCGCTCTTCGCGTAAAAGTCCTTCGATTTTACTGGGAAGCGCAAATTCATCTCCACCCGTGTATGAAAGCCACTGCTCCATGTCACTCCACTTCCAGAAATTGTAGCCGGATTCAGGTTTTACATCATCTGACACTTGCAACGGTTGCAAACTACTCTCCGGGAAATTGCAACCTGTCCCTTCAGCAGGTTTTTCGGGGCGCAGGCACATGACTTTAAACTGATTACCTCCGTTGTCGCGTGTGTAGATTAATGCGTCGGCAGGCGCTGCGAAAACCAATTCACCATTTCTCTTCAAAAGCGGTCCTCTTACTTCTGTCTGCAACGCTTTTTCGGGACCATCCTCTGCCCAGTTCCAACCCGCCTTGTTGCCTAAGTGGGTGCGAATGAAACCAGCAAACGTGCTGGGCAAGGGAATAGGCAAACTTCGAGCCGATAATGCGCCATCTTCATTCCCAAAGGGTCTCCCATCTCGGAACAACAACGGGTCAACTCCTTGTACTTCAATCATTGTTTCACTCATGCGTCCCCTCCAGCCACCGGAAGCTCGGGATATGAACCCAAGAACCGCCCAATCACTAATAATTTAGCGAACTCTTCTACCTTCCTTGATTCTGAGAACCAAGCGGCAGGAAACAAGTTCTGACTCCCATAACGCGAAAGAATCTCGTTGCCGCCTTGCTTTCGTTTGATAATTCGCTCTGACTCTGACCTTAAGAATCCTTCGTCATAGTTTAAAGCCGTGTTCGAGGCTTCCCGAGCAAGGTTTCGCAATTCATAAGGGAATCCTCGCGAAAGCCCCTTCTCGTTGGTTCTGAAGGCAGTGATCCAGGTGTTCCAGATATTCAAGTCTGCCCACTTGGATGAAACTGACATCGCTTCTCCGCCACGCGTATGTAAAGCGACAGCAAGTGAATCGCGTGCCCTCTTTGCTTCTCTTTCAGCATTCCTTGCCCACTCAAGACTACTTTGCAGGTTATCCATATGATGAACGATGGCAATGCCCGCAGAAAGCGTTGCAGAAACATTCAACTCGCCCATTTTCGCAGCGAATGTCTCACTCAGTTCCTTGACGCAGGCAATCGCTCCATTGACAGGCAAGAAGGCAAGCACATCATCTCCTCCGTTGTAGACGGGATAACCGTGATACTTACTCACGATGTCTGGAACCGATTGAGAAAACTCCCCGATTTTGCGAGAGAATTCCCGGTGTTGATCTTCACTTTCTAAGTCGCTCAGCAACTTACCCACACGGTCGCCATCAGCAATAAGAATCGCGTAGTAGGCAATCTTCTCGTCGTTTACTCCGGTTGCGTCTAAAACTTGTTTTCGATGTCCTTTGATGGCGGAGACATCTAATTCGGCTTCTGGAAACATATCAAGAACATCCTTGATACGACTCTCAAACATCAAGTCGCTCCAGTGGACAGCATTGCCTAAAGGTCTGGCAATGTCCTTCAAAGATTTAAGCGATTCCGCCGCTTTTGTCTGAGCGATACGTTCTGTGCTGCGAACGCCCATTTCGGAAGTTGATGGAACATGGTTTGTGGACTCATAACCTCTTAGTCGTTTCATCAAAGAGATGGCGTCCAGAGTCTCCCGAGTTTTGAGCCGAAGGGGTCCGTCATAGAACAGAGCATTCACCCTAAATCCGTCACTTACAGCGACAATACTGTCTCTGGATGGATCCAAGGGACTCTTTGGTATGTTCGCTTTGGACTGTGGTTGCTGAAACTCCCTGAGCGCCTTTCTACCTGCAAGTAATCGCTCAACTGACTTCCGAGCCTCTTCATAGTTGCCGTTGTAAGGAACCCAGGCTGCATAGAACTCCAGGAAATGCTCGATTTGGTTGTCAGCGAGTTTCTCGTTGATGGACTTTTGCAAAACAGGAAGCAGACCCGCATATGCAGCAGTCCACTGCGCCTTGAGATATTCTTTGGCTATTTGCTGTGCCTCGCCAGCAACCGCTTTTGGATCGCCTTCCACTACACAGAGAAGCTTATTGGCTGGCTCTGTTTGGATATCTGCTGGGAAAATTAGCGTTGCGCCAGAGTTTTCCAGGTTCACTGCCACTTCTTTGGCAATATCAACCAACAAATCAGAACCTGCTTTCAAATCAGCCGTCCTGCGTGATGCCGCGATAAAGTCTTGAACGGGACCGATAGCGATGGATAAGAGGTATTTGCTCATGCGTTGCCTCCTAATTTGATCTCTTCAGTACCGACATGTTCTCTGGCAGCCACGATAACCGCCTCCAGCGCGCTCGTCGCTTGGAGTTTTTTCATGACTGGATCATTCTGTTTATCGGGAGGGAGCAAAGTCACTTTTCTCTCCCTGATTGTTATTTCCGTAGGCTCTGGGGCTTTCATCACAGCGACCATGGGAACGAATTGACCATTGGCAAGCGCAAGCGGCTTGACAATCACAGGTGAAGCCATTCTCCCAGTGTCTTTCGACTTTATCTCACCGCTAAACGGCGCATTTCCAAACTGCTGAAAGATAATGGGAAGCCCGAGATAAGGTTTTGCCAATGATACTTTATCCTTATTTCTCAAATCAACCAACTCACCTCGGTAATCTCTCCACTTTGCACCCTTCATTGGATTGTATTGGATGTTCCCCACATGTCCTTTGCGAAATCGCGCCCAGAATGTGCCTAATTCTTTCCAAATTTTCATTGCGTCCGGCTTAGCTTCTCCAAGCGTGACGGTGCTTCCAGCCAAACTTGTCCAGTCAGCCGCTCCTCTGCGGTTGCCTGCCAAATTCGCAAACCACCTTTTTCGCCCCTCTTTGTCAGCAGGCGGCAACCACGCATCAGCACCGTGTCCTGTTACCTGCAATGCACCGCACCCCCGCCGGGTTCGCGCGCCAACGCCTCCGAATGCCAGCCAGGCTTTAATCGCATTCTTAACTTCATTTTTCTGTTCGTCGTTTATCTTCTCAGCAAAAATAACTGTCAGGCGGAAAGAAACATTCACCCTCGCATTCGCTTCTGGCGCAGGGTTGTTGCCTGTCTGTGTCTGAAAAGGGAATAGAAAATAGCCCTCCTGTGGGCCTTCTCTTGGAGTAGACCTCGGCGCTAAGCCGCTATGTGGCTTGACTTGACCGGATTGATGAACAGCAACTTGAATTACAACCTTCCCAGCACTAACATTTGGATTGTCTTTATCAGCCGCTCCACCCCAAATTGAAGCCTCAGCCCTATATAAGTCTTGAGCCGTTGCGAATTGCGCTCCAGCCGTCGCCCTCCACCAAAAGCGTAAATGACCGCGAATAGTCGCCGGACGGATGACCGTACCGGGATCAACTTCTCGCGCTTCGTATCCTCCGCCAAATAAAGGGGTAATGACCTTAACGCTCAATTCCACTACTTCTCCAACAAGTGGAGATTCTTCTGGCCAAACAGGCGCAACAACTTTCTCTGTAATTCTCACGATTTCCACCTCTTTCCTACCAGCTGTAGGCATGAATGATACCACATTAGTTAGTACTTACTCTTACTTTTAAACAAAAGTTCCCATACGATTGCCTTTCTACAGGCTACCGTACAATATTGATATCGTTCTCCCCATCAGTACCAATCCTTCCTGCCACATACTTCTCATTTAAGTTCTTGACATCATTGAAAGTACAGGTTGATAGATCACTTTCTTCAAACGATGCGCCTAACAAATCAACATTAGTAAAAGCTGTTCTGTCAGCACTTAACAGGCGATCAAATTTGGCATACTCAGCTGTTATGTCTATGAAGACAGTATTGTCCAGTCGTGATCCGTTAAACTCAGTCTTGCTCAAATTTGAACTACTTAATTCAGAACGCGACAAGTCCGATTCCCAAAGAAAAGCATTCTTCAACTCCACGTCCTTCCACTCAGATCCTCTTGACATCATATTATGAGCTTTGCATTCGTTCATTGTAACTGTTTCAAAAGTGGCACCAATGAACTCTGCTCTTTGTAAACCTGAGCGATCAAAAGTAACATTTCTCAATATACAATCGGACCAATTAGCTCCCTGAAGCCAACTTTCGGACAGATCTGCATCGGATAAACAAATGCCACCAAGATTCGATCCGCTTAGAAATACTCTGGATAGATCAATTTGAGTACCGTCTTTCACATCTCGCAATCTGAGCAACTTTAATGCTTCAACTAGTGCCAAAGAAGATTGTTTAAGTCTCTCACTATACTCGACCAGATCATTTAAAATTTCGTCAAAGTCTTGGCTTAGTAAACCATTTTCTGCGCGTAGATATCTGACTTTAAACTCTGATACGTTAGTAAGTTGATGCAAACACCACCAGTTCGTTTTTACACGCTCTTCTTCAAGTTCCAGGCGTTCTGTGAATGAAATGATCAGGTGAAGCTTAGATAACGGATCGTCACGCCAATCAACTGATTCTTCGCTCTCTTTTTCTTCACTTACAATCAAGTCAAGCGGTCGTTTGATCATAGCACAGTAATTAGCTAATCGCTTTGCAAAACTTGTACGCGCCTGCCTGTTGGTTTCTGCAAGTACTTTAATCAACTCAAGCAACAACGCCCGATTATCACTATCGGATGCAAATTTGGAAAGCATATTAAGAGATTGAATCACCTCAATTCGAACCTGTGACTCATTATCCATTCTTAAAGACATAGATAATTGATTTATAGCGCGTTTAAAATAAGGATAGTTTTCTTTGCTCGAATCTTTAACCTCTCCAGACGATCCTTGTTGAGCCATCTCTGCAAGCCTCAAGGCTGCATTTGCTCTTTGTTTAGGATCTTCGGAAGCAATTCGATTTTGAATATCAAAAAATTGGCTGTCTAACAATTGACGACCAAAATGTTCTTGCTTTTGCCGGTAGTTCCAAATGAAGGTTTCGAGGGCTCCATATCCGACAATAACAGTTGCAAAACCTTGCGCAAAATCCGTTGTCCATTTCTCCAAGCCCAATACATATAGGGTCCAAAGAATGAATATCACTATAGTCAAAGATACAATGAAGGCGCGTCTAAAAGTATCGCTCAAAAAACTGATCCGCTTTGAACGAAAATTGGCAAGACTGCAAAAAGATTTCAACCACGATGACACAGATTTCAACCGCGATTGCCTTATATGAGGCAGATTTTTACGAGGGTTTCCATTCTCTACATCATCAGACATCTCTAACTCCACCTCCTCCCCATCAAAAGAATGGCCCGTCCCGCGACTGCGCGGCGGGCTGGTTAAGAATCTTCTAAACGGCTTCGAAGATTCCTGCTATTTGTCAAAGCGGATTAGTTATACCCGATAATGTTTACAGTTGTCAAGGGTTGGGCGAAGAATTTTTTGTCAGGGCGGAATTTAGGCGGGGATGGTAACAAAATGGGCGAAGTCACGGTACAATATGAGAGGAGAATTAGTGTGTCGCAATCGAACGAATGGCATGAATTGGATGAGCGGAAGTCGCAAATATTGCGCATTATCATCCGGGATTATGTTCAGACAGCGGAGCCGGTCGGCTCGGAGACGCTGGTGCAGAAATATGAGCTGAACGTGAAGCCCGCGACGGTGCGCAATGAGATGGCGGCGATGTCGGACTTGGGCTACCTGCGCCAACCTTACACCAGCGCGGGGCGTGTGCCTTCAGACCGGGGCTATCGCTACTATGTCGAGCGGCTCAGCGCGCCGCAGCCCAGCGCGTTAAAGATGCAGAAGTTTGTGAAGCAAGCGCCGCGCGAAGGGGACAGCCTGCCGGAGGTCTTGAGCGCGAGCCTGAGGCTGCTCTCGGGGGCGACCGGCGCGGCGGCGGTGGCGACCACTGCGCGCGATGAGACTCTCCAACTGGCGCGTTGCGTCATTACGCCTTATAACAAAGAGCGCGCGCTGCTTGTCTGCGTGTTCGATAATGGCTATGTGGAGAACAAACTGTTCGATTTGGGGGGTACCTTGTCTTCCACTCAGTTTGAACACCTGCAAAATGCCGTGACCAGCCTGTATGAGGGGCAAACGCTGGCAACGCTTCAGGCGCGCGCCCGAACGCCTCTGCCCACGCTGCCTACTCCTGAAGAGAACGCCGCCCTGGAACGGATTCATAAAGCGATCCAGTCGGCTGCTCAAGACGCCGCGCGAGGCGACCTCTTTTATGAAGGCGCATTGCAGATTGTAGAAAAGCCTGAATTCCAACGCCATATCCGACTGTTGGAAAATGTGCTGCGCGCCTTGGATAACAAGAAGCAGGTGTACGATACCCTGGAGAACAGCCATCCCGATGAGATGCACGTTCTCATCGGCGAAGAGAACCCGGTGGAAGAACTGCAGCCTTGTACCCTGGTCTTCATGCGGTACGATTCCGGTCCTCGTCGCGGCGGGATGATCGGCGTGCTGGGTCCCACACGCATGGATTATGACCATGCGATGCCGACCGTGCAGAATGTCGCGTCTGCGCTGTCCAAAGTGCTGAAAGAGATTTTGGAGAGTTAGGAAGGCAAACGTGGTTCTGGTCATCGATAATTACGACAGCTTCACTTACAACATCGTGCAGATTCTGGGTGAGTTGGGCGCAGAGATGCAGATTTATCGCAACGACGCGCTGAGCTTGGAACAGATAGAAACGATGGCTCCGGAGCGTATTTTGCTGTCGCCTGGTCCGCGCTCTCCTGCCGAAGCGGGTATCTGTGTACCGCTCATCCAACGATTCGCTGGGACTTTCCCCATTTTGGGGGTTTGTTTAGGTCATCAAGCCATCGGCGCGGCGTTCGGGGGGCAGATTGTGCGGGCTGACCGTTTAATGCATGGAAAAGCCTCTCAGATACGACATGCGAATCAGGGCGTTTTTCGAAATCTACCTTCCCCCTTCAGCGCAATCCGTTATCATTCACTGCTGATTGAACGCGACACCTTCCCGGATGCTTTGGAAGTCACCGCGGAAACGGATGAAGGCGAGATCATGGGGATTAGGCATAAAACTTTTCCGGTAGAAGGTGTTCAGTTCCACCCAGAGTCGATTCTGAGTGAGGCGGGCTACGCTCTTTTTGAGAACTTCCTGAAACAACAATCTTAACTGTGTTTGGTAGTTTGAGGGAAGTTTGAAAAAACAGATGCCTCGGCTGCGCTCGGCATGACAACGGGGGTAGAGGGTGCTTCGGTTGCGCTCGGCATAACAGTGTGGGCAGAGGGTGCTTCGGCTGCACTCGGCATGACAATTGTAGGGGCAATCCCCCTGTGGTTGTCCATATCGGTCAACTTAAGGCATCTTCTCCCTCCAAATGGGCGAAAAGGGCTTCTTCGGTATTCCAAAAATACTCACGAAAGAAACGGTTTTTCGTGGATTTCCCGTGTTCCCCGCTTTCGCGAGGATGACCAACGGGAATGATGAGAGGTTTGAGCCGCCCCCATTGGCACCTCTTACAAACAGCGAAGACGGAGCTTCGCTCTCCAAATGAGAGGCGCATAGAAGGCAAACACTGCGGTTTTCGCGCCCCAAAACCGATAATCTTTCCGATATGCATGGCGGAAAAAACTCAACGATTTCACGCTTCAAAAGCCCCTTTGCGGTCGCATTGACGGCAGGTTTGTCTATTTTCCTGACCGCCGGTTTGAGCCAATACATTTATCACTTGAGAGCGATTGATTCGTTCAAGGCAGAGGTTCGCGAAAACCTGATTCGAACCGCGCAGGCTGCTGCCACACTGGTAGAAGGGGATAGCCATCTCCAGTTTCAAGAGGGTGATGAAGAGACGCCTGCTTACCGAAAAGCGATCGCGCCTTTAGCCGAAATCCTGGAGAGCGATCCCGATATCGCTTATGTTTATACCTGTATCCTCCACAACGATCAGGTTCATTTCGTGCTGGACCCAACCCCGCCCGGTGACAGCGACGGAGATGGAGTCGATGATAAGTCGTACATTATGCAGCCGTATGAAGATGCCAGTGAAGAGTTGATTGCTTCCCTCGAAACGGGGAAAGCAAACGCCGATAAAGAGCCATATGAGGACGCTTGGGGCGTGTTTGTTTCGGGCTATGCGCCCATTTATGACTCCCAAGACCGCTTGGTGGGCGTGGTGGGTATCGACCTGAGCGCAAAGAATTACGCGGCGCGCCTCAGCAGTATGAAAAACGGGCTTTTCACCAGTTTAGCCCTCGCTTTCGGAATCGCGCTGGTGATCGCTTGGGTCGTGTACCGCGCGCAATCCCATAATCAACGCAGTCAAGAGTCAAGGAACCGCGCCCGCGCGCTGCTGGAAGCTCAAAGCCAAATCCTGGAGGCGGTCGCCAAAGAAACCCCGCTCAAGGAGATTATGAGGCTCCTATGCGAGAAGGCAGAATCGCTCGCGCCCGATGCTATCTGCTCCATTCTTCTGGTCAAAGAGAATCGCCTGAGTCATGGCGCATCGCCCAGCATTCCTGAATTTTATGCAGCCATCGTAGAAGGGATCGAAATCGGTCCCAATGTGGGCGCTTGCGGCTCCGCTTGCTATAAGAAGGAGCGAGTGATTGTAGCAAATATCGATAGTTCTCCCCTCTTTGATGACTACCGCCCCCTTATCGCCCAGTTCGGTTGGAAGGCGGCTTGGGCAGAACCCGTTTTTGATAAATCAGGAGAGACCGTTGCTGTGTTCTCGCTTTACTCAATGCAGCCCCGATCTCCCTCTTCCGAAGAAATCCAGCTTATCGAGACATTTGCTTATACGCTGGGGCTGGCTTTGGGGCGCGACGAAGACCGCCGCCTGTTAGAGAATCGCGAACGCCGATTCCGCGCGCTCATCGAGAATGCTTCCGATACAATCACCATGTTAGACTGTGAAGGCATTATTCTCTTTGAAAGCCCCGGACACCAACCCCTTCTGGGCTATGAAGGCAACGAATTGATCGGCATGAACCTCTTTTCTCTTATCCATCACGAGGATCTGTCCCATGCCAAGCAAGCGTTCGAACAGTCGCTGCAATCGCCCATGACTCCCATCAAAGCGGAGTATCGTATCCGGGAACGGGATGGGGGCTGGCGCTATCACGAAGCCATCGCCTCGAACTTGCTGCATGACCCCGATGTGCGAGCCATCGTGATCAACGCGCGCGACACAACAGAACGCAAACAGGCAGAAATCGAACTGAGACACCAACAGGAGCGGCTGGAGCTGGTAAATGAAATCGCGATGCATATCCATGCGAACTTGGATGTGCAAGAAATTGTCTCAAGAACCTTAGAAAAAATTCATGAGTTCTTCCCCCAGTACCGGGTCGCCTTCAGCGAGATTTCTCCCGATGGCGTTCTCCAAATCTTCTCTTCCATGGGTCCCCCCGCTATGGTAAGTTTGCAGGGCGCGGTAGTAGACCTGAAACGCGCCCCCCGATACCTGGATAAACTGAAACAGAACTCGCCCGTGATCGCGCCTGATGTCCATCAGTGCAGCGAACTGGAAGGGATCGCCTCCGAGTATCAATCGATTGGCGCGGTCGCGGTCCTGGATGTGCCGGTAACCTGTGACAACCAGTTGATTGGACTGATTTGCTTAGACGCCAGTAAAACCACACCATGGTCCTCTCATGAGATTTTGACGTTAGTGGAGGTGGCGCGCCAATTGGGAGTCGTGCTGAAAGAGGCAGAGATCGCGCGCAAACGAGATGAAGCTGAACAAGCCTTGATCGCCAGTGAAACGCGCAATCGCTCCATTTTGAATGCGCTTCCTGACATTGTTGTCTTATTTGACCAAGATGCCCGTTATCTCAGTATTCAAATGCCTTTGCATTTGAGCGACGGCGTAGGTAAAGCCGAAAAAATGATCGGCTGTACGGTATTTGAAATATTAGAGGAACCCTATGCAACCCAAGTCTATGAATCCGTTCAGGAAACGATTCGAACCGGCGATCTAAACACGATTGAAATCGGCTATGAGCATAACGGCGAGTTCCGGTTTTATGAATTCCGGATCGTGCCACATAATCAGATCGCGATGGCGCTCATTAGCGATATCACCGAGCGCAAACAGTCTGAACGAGTGATTGCGGAGACGAACCGGAGACTGGAAGAGGCTCTGTTGCAGGCGCGGCAATACGCGCAAGAGGCGGAGCGCGCGAACCGCGCGAAATCGGACTTTCTGGCAAATATGAGCCACGAAATCCGAACGCCTATGAACGGAATTTTGGGAATGGCAGACCTGTTGCTGGACTCCCCTTTGAACGAAGAGCAGCGCGACTATATGCATACGCTGCGCAACAGCGGCGATATGCTGCTCACGATCATCAACGATATATTAGACTTGTCCAAAATCGAGGCGGGCAAGATGGATGTGGAGCGTATTCCGCTCTCGCTGCATGAGTTGACCCAGGAGACGATCCGCCTCTTCACGCCGCGGGCGCAAGAAAAAGGGCTTACGCTTCGTTCGGATATCGCGCCCGAGATTCCCGCGTGCGTTCTGAGCGATCCGGTACGGCTGCGCCAAATCGTGAGTAATTTCATCAGCAATGCGATCAAGTTCACTTCAAAAGGCGAGGTTGTTGCGCGAATCGGGCTGGGCACGTCTTTCTTTACAGAGAACCTGCCAAACGTTGTCATCGAATTATCCGTCCAAGATACTGGGATCGGAATTCCCCAGGAACGCCTGCAAACCATTTTCGATGCCTTCACCCAAGCGGACGGCAGCACCACAAGGGAGTATGGCGGTACAGGTTTAGGGCTGACGATCTGCAAGCGAATTACGGAGGTCATGGGCGGTCAGATCGGGGTGGAGAGCGTAGAGGGACAAGGCAGCCGGTTCTGGGTGAGGCTGCAGACGGAAGCAGGCGATGCTAAACTCATCCAACGCTCGGCTCCGAATTCGGCACGCGCTGCGAGTGCGGATAGTTTGCAGGGGACGAGAATCCTGCTTGTGGAGGATAACGAAGTCAACCGGAAAGTCGCTGCGCGTATGCTTCAGAAATGGGGATGCCATGTCGATATCGCGAAGAATGGGCAAGAAAGCGTTGAAATGACCGCGAACCAGTTTTATGATGTCGTTTTTATGGATATTCAAATGCCGGTCTTAGGCGGTTATGAAGCGGCACAGCAAATTCGCCAACGCGAATCTGGCACCTCGCAATACCAGGTGATTATCGCGATGACTGCCAACACGCTGGAGGAAGATATCCAGCGATGTTACGAAGCAGGTATGGATGATCATATCGGCAAACCGATCAAACAGGCACAATTGAAAGCGATTCTTGAGAAATGGGCGCAAGCCGAAATGAGGGGAGATGCTCCCCAAGCAGAAACCAGCATCGCTCTGTCTGCCTCCTTCGCTGTTCTGGATACCGCTTATCTCTTTGAGATTGCCGATGATGATGAGGTTTTTGTTCAAACGCTGTTGCAAGAGTTCGCGCTTCAGACGCCTGCCCTTATCGAAGAACTGTACCAGGCGCGGATGAAAAATGAGATTCAACGATTCACACGGGCGGCGCATACATTGAAAGGCAGCGCGCGCTCTGTCGGGGCAAACGCCTTTGCCGAAGCCGCGCGCACACTGGAAGAGTCGGGCAAAGCGGGCAAGTTGGCCGATATTGATGGGCTGTTGGAAGCATTAGAACAAGCGTGGCGAGAGCTGCAACCCTCCTTGCAGATGTCCAAAGAGGAAGCGGCTTAGTGCAGTTTGTTGAAAACGGCGTTCATCTCTACAAACGCTGCTGCCACTCCACCCACCAGCCACTCATGCGGTCGGTTTGGGTGTTGTCTCGTTCCAGATGGGAGCGGTAGCGCAACAAGAGCAACCCGCCTTGCGCCGCGCGGTATCCGATTTCGCCATTGATCTGATGTCCTCGTTTCACATCGAACGCTTGGGACGCCCTGTCTGTGAAAAAGCCCTCTACCGCGAACCATAGCCGGTCATGTTCTCGTTCGTATCGCGCGAAAAGCCCTTGACGGTTGCTGCCAATCGGATGCGCCATCGGCAAGCCCCGGTAATAGTAAGCATACTCTGGAGCATGGATCGAGGGTCCATAGGTGCCACCGTCGGGCGTGCCATCAGAAAAAACCGCCTCCACAATGAACCGGGATTGATCATCGGGATAGAGGCGCGCTCCCAGCAGCCCTGCGAATTTGCGAGGAGTGGGAGAATTGCGCCCCCCAAAAAAGTCAGGCGCGCGCAGGTCATCGACCAGCAACTGAGCGTAGACCGACTGACGAGCATCGATGTGATACTCCAGCCCACCGCCCGCCAGATAGTTGAACCAGCCGGAACCGCGTTTTTTGTTTGTTGCCCATTTCTGGTAGAGATAATATGGCACGATCTGGCTCATCGCGCCCTCCGGCAACGCCAATGCCTTAAACGCTTCGTTGATGGTCAATGTCCAGCGGGGATTCAGAGTTTTCTGGAACCGGCGCGCGCCCTGCCAATGTGTCTGCCCCGATTCGCGAAGTTGCGCAAAGAACTGCTCAAAACGCCACCTGCCCAGAAAAGGGATATCCAACGGAGTCTGAACCTGGAGATAGGGGACTGGAGGCGCTTCATCGCCCACTAACAGCGAACCGCTCAGGGCGGGGTCCCAACGCAAATGGGCGCGTCCCGCTTGAAACTGAGTCTGCCCTACCCGCGAATAGAGATTGACCCATGGCAGCAAGTCAAACTCGCGGGTTCGCGCGCCTTCTAATCGACTCTGATCGCTGAAGACGGCTTCCAGCAGGGTTTGAGGTCCCAGCGCGGCAAACCCCATGATGCGGTAACTCCCGCGGGCGGTGCTGATCTCGCTGCGCTCAGGAAAGGCTCGGAGATGGGCAGAAGCCGTAATACCGAAAGTTTGGGACGGCAGCGATTCGCGCAAGCCTGTCCGCCACTCTGCCGCATGCTGGATGTTCAATTCAAAAGGGTTCAAAAAGAGGCTGCTAACGCTGTCATCGCTGGCTCGCGCTAACTGTTCGCGCCATTCGGACCTGGTCAAAGGGCGCATACGCAACGCGCCCGGCGCCGTATCGAGGGCGGATAAATAGTCGTAAGCGGGATCATTTTTGGGCAGCGCGTCCTGCGCTTGGATGCCCGGCGCGAAGCTCGCTACCAACACCAAAGCAAGCAGTTTGCAGCCTATCCGGCTCACCCGCCCGAACCCCCTGCCCGCTGGGTCGGCGGATAGGGCATCAACTTACCCCAAGCTAATTCCATTAAGAGTTCGCGCGCGGCTTCAGTCTGTCCCTGCGCGCCCAACTCTTCCAACTGAACCAAATGCCCTTTCAACCATTCCCAATCAGGGATGTCGAAGTTTCGCGCGAAGTAAATTTTGGGATGGCGCGTTTCACAGATAGCCTCACTGTCGTAGTAAAGTTCTTCGCTCAACTTCTCGCCGGGACGCGCGCCGGTAAACATAATTTTGATGTCTTCATTCGGCACTAAGCCATAAAAACGAATGAGGTCATGCGCGATGTCCAGAATACGCACCGGTTCGCCCATATCCAGCACAAAAACGCCCCGGTGTTCCCCAATCGCGCCTGCCTGGATAATCAGCTGGACCGCTTCGGGAATAGTCATAAAGTAGCGCTTCATTTCAGGGTGTGTGATACAGACCGGACCGCCGCGCGCGATCTGCGCTTGAAGCGTGGGAATCAAGCTGCCGCGGCTGCCCAACACGTTCCCAAACCGCACAATTGCGAACTCGGTTTCGGATCGCTGCGCGAGCGCGCTGACAATCATTTCGCCGACACGCTTTGTCGCGCCCATAATGCTGGCGGGGTTCACTGCTTTGTCGGTCGAGACATAAATAAATTTCTTGACCCCTGCTCGAATCGCGGCTTCTGCTGTGACCCAAGTGCCGAGGATATTGTTCTTAATCGCTTCGTGCGGGTTGGCTTCCATCAGAGGCACATGCTTATGCGCCGCGGCGTGAAATACCACACTGGGTTGTTCTGCCAACATCAAGCGGCGCATCCGCTCTTGGTCGCGCACATCGGCAATGATGCATCGTGGACAGAAGCCCAGCAGGTGGATCAACTCTTGCTCGATTTCATAGATGCTGTTTTCGCCTTTCCCCAACAGCAATAGGCTGGCAGGTCCCAGGCTGGCGACTTGCCTCGCTAATTCGCCGCCGATGGAACCGCCTGCGCCCGTAATGAGAACCCGCTCGCCGCTGACATAGGTCGCGACCTCTTTCAAATCGGATTTCACGGGGTCGCGGCGCAGCAGGTCTTCTATATGTACTTCGCGGAACTGGTGGAGCGTCGCGTCACCTTCAAAGACGGCGGGAATAGAGGGCAGAATACGCACACGCGCTTTGGTTTCGCGGCATAAATTGAAGATTCGGCGCAGATCGGCTCCACTGGCGGACGGAATCGCGATCAGGATTTCGGTAATCGAATGCTGCAGCGCCAAACGCGGGATGTCTTCCGTTGTTCCTAAGCCCCGAATTCCATGAATGATCACGTGGCTCTTGTCGGTATTGTCATCCACAAAACCAATCAGCTTGTATTCGGCGGCTTGCGAGCGGGTCACTTCGCGGATAATCATTTCGCCCGCGTCGCCTGCGCCCACAATCAGTGTGGGTCGCCCATTGGTTCCGGGACCTGCAGTGGAACGCCAATCATAAAACCGCTTGACCAACCGCGTGCCAACTAAAGCGGAGGCAGCCAACAGACCAAAGAGCGCGTAGATCGCCACATGGTACTCTTGATTAGAACGCCACTGCGCCCACCCGATGACACTGCCTAAGATCAGGGTCGTGATGAAACTGATGAGAACGATATTCGTAAAATCGCGGAAACCAATATAGCGGATATGGGTCTGATACAGTTTGCGCCGGTATAAGAGCAATAAGGCGATTGGAGTGGCAATTAAACTACTATAGAAGACCCAATTCCAGGCAGAAGAAGGGATGCGGAAGTTATAGAAAAGTCCGCAACTGAGAATGAGACAAATATTCAATATCAGCGCGTCCACGCTCACCGCGCTCAATACTTCTATCCATCGGCTGATAGGACGCCCTAAAAATTTATGTTCATGTTTGATTCCACTCATTCAGTCCCTCCGTAGACCAGTGGGCAACTTGCGCAAGGTCAACACCGGTGTTCACCGTTAGCGTTCATCAGTTCCGCGAGAAATGCCCTTTGGTCGGTTGCCTCCGGGTGTGCCGCAAGCGCGCTTTGTTAAAGATTATACCCTTTTTTTGAAAACGATTGCTTATAACGGCACCTTCAGAGGGTTTTACAGGCAATGACTAACTTATTTGCGGTTTTAGCCGTGAATTATACAAATAGACACATCAACCCCAACATGCTCTTGACTAAGAGGATACTCTCTTGACAGACGCTCTAAATATTATTGGCGTTTCCTGTAAAGATTTCAGGGGGACACATGATGTTTTCTGCAAAAACGGCTATACTTTTAGTTGGAGACAACCATGATTAGAGCCGCCGTAATGACCGAACCCAATGCGCCTATCGAGATACGCGCCTTCCCGCCCCCAGTGCTGGAGCCGTGCGCTGTTCTTTTGAAGACGCTCGCGTCCGAAGTTTGCGGCACCGATGTTCACTTGTGGCATGGGCGGTTGTCTGGGGTTCCCTACCCGATTATTCCCGGACATGTCAGTGTCGGCGAGGTTCTGGAGACAGGGGGCGAAGTTCTGGATATGAACGGTCGCCCTGTTGAGCCGGGCGACCGGGTGACATTTTTGGATGTGCATGAGACTTGCCATCGCTGCTACTACTGCTTGGTGGCAAAAGCCTCCACGCGCTGCCCTCATCGCAAAGTGTATGGCATCACCTACAGCGCGTCAGAGGGACTTCTGGGCGGATGGTCTGAGCAGATCTACCTGAAGCCTGGAGTTCAGGTGATACCGATGAGCGCGCGGGTCGATCCCGAATTGTGGATTGCGGGCGGCTGCGGGCTGCCCACCGCGCTGCATGCGATTGACCGGGCAGAGATACGATTGGGCGACCGGGTGTTGATTCAAGGCGCGGGTCCTGTGGGATTGAACGCATGCGCGCTGGCAAACGCGAGCGGGGCGGGTTGGGTCGGCGTGATCGATGCGGTTCCTCAACGTTTGGAGGCAGCGCGCAAAATGGGCGCAGACCAGTGTTTCACCTTAACTGCTTCTCTGCTTTCCGACGTCCGGACTGCCACGGGTGGGCGCGGCGCGGACATTGTGATTGAAGCGAGCGGGCGTCCCGAAGCGGTAGCGCAGGGCTGCGATATGGCGCGCGACCATGCGCGCTATGTGGTTGTGGGACAATATACCGACAACGGCAGCGTAGAAATCAACCCGCATACCGCCATCAATCGCAAGCACTTGGAGATTCGGGGCTGTTGGGGTTCCGATATGAGTCACTTCTGGCGCGCGATGGAGGTCATCGACCGTTTCCATGACCGGTTCGATTGGCGGCAGGTCATCAGCCAGCGATATACCCTGGATCAGATCAATGACGCGCTCGCGGATGTGGAAGCGCGGCGCGTAGTGAAAGCGGTTATCTTGCCGAATGGCTGACCCAGACAGGACTCGACAGCGGTCTGCCGAAAATAGAGTCTCTATGAGATATTGGTTCTGTCTATGGCTCCTGATTTTTTCTGCTTCTCTTCATGCTCAAAATGGCAACGGCGCATATCTATGGAAAGATTTGTTGAAAGAATGGGGCAGTGGTCAGGCGCAGAACACGCTTTCGCCCACTGTGGTCAAGCCTGTGAAGTGCGGGCAGGTCACGCGGCAGGCAGGGTTCCTTCATCCGACCCAGCAGCCAGCGCGAATCGTTTTCCAAATGACCCTGCCGGTGGTCAGCCCACAGGAAAAGTTAGTGCTGACGGCGTGGGGCGGAGTCGACGACAGCGCGCCCCGGGACGATGCTCAAAATCCGCATGACGGCGTTCGGTTTCGGGTCAAAGTGAATGACCAACTGCTGGATGAAGTCGATTGCCTCACTCGCGGTTGGGTTCCTATCAGCGCGGATATGTCGGCGTTCGCGGGCAAGAGCGTGACCCTCACGCTGGAAGTCGATTCGATTGAAAACTCTAACTATGACTGGGCGTCGGTCGCCGAACCACAAATTTTAAGACTTCGGGAACGGCTCAGCAAATTCGTCGGCGCGAGTCTGCCGCCGGAAGGCGTCTTAGAAATTCGAGGAACGACCGGCAAAGAGTACCGCTTGCTGCCCCAAGAGAGCGATCTGCCCCCATTGACCGCGCGGTTGGCGGGCAAACCGGGCGAAGAGAGTGTTCATTGGGTGCGCTATGCTTTTCCGGGCGCGCGTTCCGCTCAATTTACGCGCAGTGTGGAATCTGGCTCGGTAAAAGTCTACTCCTTCTCGCCAAAACTGCAGATCAAACAGGTGGGCAGCGCGCGCGCTTTGCTGGCGCCGGGCGATACCACTGAATTGACCGTCATCGTCGCGAATGTGGGCTTAGGCACTTACACAGATGCCAGCGCGCAAGTGACCATTTCGGGTCAACGCGATGTGACAGAACTGAGTTCGAACCAAACGGAAACAGGCATTTTGCCGCCCGGCGATGAAAAAACTTTCCGTTTCCGAGTACGGGTGGGCAATGACCCGCAGTTATTGGCAGTGCTGAAAAGCTCTGCAGGCTCCGATGCGGCGCGCGCGCGTTTGACGGTGGCGGGACGTCCTGCCAATGTTCCGGCGACAGGTCCCGTGGCGCGCGCGTTTGGCGATCATTGGGCGCTCCAGAATGACCAGTTGCGCCTCCTTGTGAGTCCCTCGAATCAAGGCACTGTGGCGCGTCTGTATGGGCGTTTAGCGAATGAGTGGGTGTTGATTGGTGTTATGTCCCCATTAGCGCAAGCGATTCTGAATGTGGAGGGCGCGCCTGAGAAATCGCAAACCTTTCGCTTGACCAGCGCGACGGCAGATGAAACCGCGCTCCGGCTCATCTTGCGCGGCAGCCTGGGTCCCGTTGCCGATTCGACCCTTGAGTTTCGTTTGAACGGCGCCAATCTGGAGACCAGCGGTCGGCTCACCGCGAAACAGCCCGCGCACCTGTTCGCATTCGTTTTTCCCGATTGGCGCATCGGAGACGGCGGCTTCGGCTCGAACAAAAATGAAGCCCTCTTTCCTGGATTGGAATACCTTTTGGGCAACGAGTCTTCGTCCGGCACCGAGTTCGCCGCGTCCCCTCTGAACCAGCGCGTTTATCCCCATCCATTCAAGGTGACGATGCCTTTGATGGCGGTCCGCAATCAGGGGTGGCTGCTCACGATGATTTGGGACCCGCTTCAAAACTGGTCTGGCGCGCTGAAAACGCCCAATCCGATCTTCGCGTCGCCCAACTTTATCGACTCGCAGCAGAATCATCGTTTCGCGCTGTGGGCGCCTCCCACGCCTCGCTGGTCGGATGAGAACCGTTTTCCTGCCCGTGATCCGTTCCGCATGTTGAAAGATCAGTCGGTGCTGATTCGCGCCCAGATTCAAGCGCGTTCGCAATCCAAGTCGATCACCGAATCGCTGAATTATTATGTCAAGCAGTTTGGAATGCCCCAACCGCCCGCGCCCCAGGCAACGGACGAACCTGCGCTTCAGTTCTCTGTCAAGGGACTGCTGAACAGTTGGGATTCGGAAAAGAAAGCCTGGAAACATACCAACACCGGACCGGTTTACTATGATCCATTGGTTGCGCTTCCGCTGTGGGCGTTAGCGCACCGCTCTTCAACGCAAGAGCCATACAGAAGCCGCGCGAAAGAACAGGTTCAGGCTGCCGTGAGCGCGATTGCACCACGCGACATGGGCTGGGAGTTGAGTTTTTATGTGGGTGGTCTACCGTCTGCCATGAACCGCTGGCGCGAACAGATCAAGCAACATATCCAACGCCAGCGTGAGGACGGCTCGTGGGCATGGCAACCTCAACAAGAGAATCAAAAGCCGTTTGGCAAACCGGGCGACAGTTCTTCGGGACACACAGGACAATTCGCTACTCAAATCGGCGCCTATGCATTGACAACGCTGGACCCCGAAGCGCAGGCTGCGCTCCAGAAATCGCTGAGATACCTGCAAACCCAACCCCGCCCCGAAGGCGCGCAAACGTGGGAGTTGCCGTTGCATGTGCCAGATATTATGGGAAGCGCGCACGCGGTTCAAAGCTGTCTCGCCGCTTATGAGATGAACGGCGATGAAAAGCAGTTGGAGCAAGCGCGTTATTGGGCATTGACCGGGCTGCCATTTGTCTATTTCTGGAATGTTCCTGAACGCCCCATCATGCGCGGCGCGACGATTCCGGTCTTTGGGGTCACGTTCTTGTCTCAGCAGCCGTGGTTTGGGGTGGCGGTTCAATGGTGCGGGTTGGTCTATGCGAACGCGCTTTACCATCTTGCCTCTCATGATAAAAGTTTAGATTGGCGAAAGTTAGCGGAAGCGATCACGCTGAGCGCGGTTCAGCAGCAAGAGTTTACTTTTGCGCGCTACCCCCAGCATGAGGGATTCTATCCTGACGCTTATAGCATTGTCAAAGGCGACGAAGAGTATCATTGGGATTTGAATCCGCGGTTGGTTGCGCCCGCTCTCGCCCGCCGGATAGGGTTCCAAATTGAACCAAGAACGATAGTTTTGCGCGAGCCGGGCGAGATGACCGCTGTCACGATGCCGGGATTGGTCTCGGTGAGCCGGGAGAGCGGCAGATTGCGGATTCGATACCAGACTGATTTAGATCTGCCTGTGCTGCATGTGTTGGTCGCTTCGCCTAAGTTTGAGCGCGCGACCGACTTTCAGATTACCTTTCAAGGGCAGGAGGCGCAGCCGGTGGAGGATATGGAGGCGTTTGTTTGGTCTTCGCCTACGGTAGTGAACGGCTGGGCATTGGATAGAACACAGGGCTGGCTGATGATTCGGGTGAAAAACCCCGGCACGAGAGGCGAAATCGAGGTAAAATAGTCCGGGAAAAATATGGAAACCAACTCGTCTGCGCGAGGCGATCAGTGGGGCAGCGGTTATAGTGTCGAGGGCGTGTCGCTTCGAACGCGCTACCAGATGTTTTTACGCCCGATGACGATCCAGGAGATGGTCGATGACGCAATTGCCCTCTATCGGGAAGATTTCAGGACTTTGTTCACGCTCTCTTTGATGGTATGGCTGCCTTTTCTTGGGATTTCCCTGCTGACGCTCGTCTCCGTCATTGCTCTGAACGCTTCTTCCGACGGTTCCACCATGTTTAACCCTGCCGACATCATTGTGCTTTTGGTGGCATTGCTGACCATGCCTGGTCTTATCTTTGCGCCCGGAATCCAAAGCGGTCTGCTGACCCTGGCAACTCATATGCGCTTGATGGGCGAAAAACCCACACCTCGCGAGGTCTGGGCGCGTTTCAAGCCTCGTTTTTGGGTTCTCGTCGCGAATCAAGGTTTAGCGAGCATTGGGCTGTCTATCTTTTGGGGCGCGATTGGCATTTTAGTGTTTCTGCTTTATCTCGCATGGGCAGTGATTGTGGCTGCGGTTCTGCCCGGTTCCGAGGTCATCGGTCTGGTCATGCTGTTTCTTGGCTTCCTCCTATTGACGATTCTGATGTTGGTATTAGCTGCGCTCGGCACCGTGTGGGTGATTCTATTGCCGCAGGTGATCGTTCTGGAAAAAGTGGACGCGCTTCAGGCATTCTCGCGCGCGTTTCAGTTGGTTCGCCCACAGTTCAAGCGCGCGGTCGGCTGTGTGATTTTTGTTTGGGGCGTGCAAAGCGTGCTGTTCATCTCCTCTTTGATCCTTGTGGGTATTGCTTTGGTTATCTTGGTCGGCATCATCTCCATTTATTACGATTTAGAGGTGATGCTCCTTCAATGGCAAGCCACGCTGAACCAACTCTCTAACCTACTGAACTATATTCCCTATATCTTAGTGATGCCTGCGATCTGTATCAGCAGCCTGATGCTCTATTACGACTTCCGCTATCGCAATGAGGGTTTGGACATACAACTGCTGGGTCAGGAGGAAAGATAGCCTTGAAAGCGCTCTGGCTTCTGTGTTGCGTTATCGCCTGCTTTTGGGGGGTGGTTCATGCGCAAGAGAGCGACTTGCAAGCGCGATTGGAATCGGCGAAAACGCATGTGAAAGCCGCCTGGGAGGCTCCGGTATCCCAGCGTGACGCGTCGATACGAGAGGCGTTGAACCTTTTGCGCCCGTTGCCTAAGGAGCAGCGCGTGCCTTTGACCGCCCCCTTGTCCGAAGCCTCCGGAATCTCCGATCCGATTGAACAGGAACTGTTGCTTGGGGAAACTCTGGGACGCATCGAGTCGTACCTCACGCAATTGAATAGACCCAATCCCAAACCTGTCGGGGCAAACGACCTACAGCAACAGTTAAAAGCGATTTATGATTCTCCTGAAATGCAGCCGCCGCCGCCCAGCGCGCTGGAACGCTTTTTCCGATGGTTTGGCGAACGGATCGAGGCGTTTTTCCGAGCGATTGGCAAACTGCTGGGAGTACCGGCTTTAGGCGCGGGATTGGCAGGCGCAGGCGCACTGCAATATGTGGTGATCGGCATCGTGATTTTGTTGCTTGCGCTGGTGGGAACCTATTTGTTCAATCAGATGCAGTGGCGTAAAGGGCTGCGAACCACTCCCTCGCGGGAGAGCGCGCTGTTGGAGGATGCCCGCGCCTTAACCCCCGAAGAATGGCGCGCGCGGGCGAGGCAAAAAGCGAGTCAAGGCGATTATCGAGAGGCGGCGCGCTGCTTGTATCAGGCTGCGCTTCATACCTTGAACGCGAACGGCTATGTGCATTATGACCCAGCCCGCACGAACTGGGAGCATGCCCGCCAACTGTTGACCGGCAATCATCGCGAACTGTACGATTTGCTGCGCCCGATGACCCTTCGCTTTGACCTTCTCTGGTATGGCGGACAAGAAGCGCGCGAGACCGATTGGCGTGATATGGAGAGAGAACTTGAGCAGTTGATTCAGCGCGGAGGCAGTTATGCGAAAGCGGTCTCGTGAGTCGTTTTGGCTGATTGCGCTCATTTTTTTGGCAGGCGCGGCTATGGTGGGAATCGCTTATAACTTAACCAAGCTAAACACACCGGAAGATACCCCCCGCTATGTGACCTACAGCCGCCATGACCGGGGCGTGAAAGCGATGACGCGCCTGCTGGAAGCGAACGGCTACCAAGTGAAGCCCTTTAATCTAACCTTCAAATCACTGCCCGATGACGCCGATATGCTGATTGTCTTTCCCGCGAATGTGGAAGCCCTTTTCTTCAATCGCGGTCGCTGGACAGCAGAGGACTCCGATTGGCTTTATGACTGGGTGGGCAAAGGCGGTCAACTGATGGTGTTGGAAGGGGACGAACGCTTGGATGAGTTGAACCCGGTCTATGATGTGGGGAATCCGGTGGGCGCGCGATTGACAAAACCGGGCGACTGGAAAGCGAAACCAACCTTGCCCCTGCCTTATCTGGAGGGAATCAAAGAGGTATCGGGCAAAGATGCGGGCTGGCGTCTGGAACCGCAAGGCGACTATTGGGTTCCGCTGTTGCATGATGCGCGCGGTACGATTATCGCGCTGCGGGAATTGGAATTCGGCGTGATTATCGAGTCGATCGATGCCGACCTGTTTACGAATAAACATTTGCGTGATGCCGACAATGCGCGATTGCTGCTTGCCCTTGTTCGTGAGCAACTCGCGCCTAACAGCGTGATCTATATCGATGACGCGGGTCAGGGCGATTTGCGCGAGGATAAAGAAGGCAACTTCTGGAGAGGCGTCGCTGCTGGCGGGAAATTGGCGTTTTTCCATCTGATGCTGCTGACGGCAGTCGTGATGTACAGCGTGGGGAAGCGGTTCGGTCTGCCTCGCCCGTCGCGAATCCGCATGCCTGCGATGGGCGAGTATATCTCCGCGATGGCGCAGTTGTATCAAAACGCGCAAGCCGCGCATGTGGCTTTGGATGTGATTGTGGATGAGGTCCGGCGCAAGCAGTGCCGCCGGGCGGGGCTGCCTGCCGGCGCGACCTTACTCCAGTTGATCCATGCGCTGCCGCCGGATTCACCGCTGCATGACACGCTGGAACGCGCCCATCGCGCGCTTCAAAACCCCAATTTAAGCGAACAGGAAGCCCTTCAGATCGCGCAGTCACTTACTGAACTAAGGGTTTAGACGAGAAGTAAAGGGATCCCTCAGATATTCCGACAATAAGAGTGAGTGTTATAGGAAACAGATGAGGGACAATGCATGGCTGAACTGATCTTATTGGCGCAGGCGCTGTTGTTGCTGGCGGGTTGGATGCTCTTTTTGAAAGCGCAGACTGAACTGAAAGCGCAAGCCGCGCGGAATTCTTTGACGGGCGAACTGGACGAGGTACGGCGCAGTATCGATGCCCTGCTCCATAAACTGGTGTCGGAGGCAGCATCGGCGGAAGCGCGCCTGCAGGCAGTGGCGCGCGAGTTGGAACTCTCTATGAAAACAGGGGTTTTAGACAGGAATCTTCTGCCGGAACCCGAACTTATCAAAGAACCTGATCAAGTAGTTTCGGAACAAGTGGCTGCGGCTGTGTCTGAAACTTTCTTGCCCGGCATAGAGTATAAACACACAGAAGAGACAAGCGCGGAACATGCTCCGATATTCGCGCTGGCTTCTCAGGGGCTGCCCGCCATCGAGATTGCTCGACAAACAGGGTATGCGCCCGGAGAAGTGGAACTTATTCTTCGACTACAAAAGAAACAAGCGATTTTAGGAGGCTCTAATTAAATGAAGAAGCATATTTTTTGGGGGTTGGCAGGGTTAACGACTCTGATTTTTTTGAATGGTTGCAGCGGGTCCTCATCCTCCAACGAAGCGGTTGCCAAAGTGGGCAACACTGTTTTAACGCGCGACGATTATCTGCGCCGAATGGAACGACTAAACACGCCGATCTCCGCCGGTGGCGGACAAATGACCTTAGTGCCTGCGGGCTATGCCGCGATGTTGCAATTGATTCGTGAACAAGTCGTGATGGACAAGGCGAAAGTCGCCGGGTTGGAACCGACCGAAGACGAAATCATGAAAAAGATCGAGGAACTGAAAAAAGTCAACCCGCAGGTCAAAGAGCAGTTGGAGAAAAGATTGCTCACACCGGACGATCTATTCCAGCAGGTCAAAATCGAACTCACCCAATTCAAGCTGGTTACACAAGGCGTTACCGTCACGGACCAGGATATCAAGAAGTACTACGAAGAGAATAAAAACACCACTTTCCGCAAAGCCGCTTCTGCCTACGCGCTTCTCATCAGCGTGAATAAGCCCGAAATGAAGAAGAAAATCGATGATGCGTTGAAGGGAGGCGATACCTTCGAGACGATCATCACCCGCTACCGAACCAACCCGGAAACGGGTGTCAACGTGGGCGAGCGCGACATCCCGCTGGACCCTTCAGCGATTCAAGCCAACGATCCCAGCCAAGCAGCCGCCGTTCAACAGTTGAAGCGAGTGCAAAACTTCTTAAAGACAGCGAAGTTGAACGAAGTCACTGGCTGGCTCGATTTGGCGGGCGGCGAATCGCTCAAGTTTAAGGTCTTGACCCGCAATCAGGCGCGAGTTCAACCTTTTGAAGAGGTGAAGGAGCAGATTCGTGAGGGCTTGAAGCTGCAGAAAGGCAACGAAAAGAACAAGGACCTGGTCACCGAAATCGACAAGTCGGTGGCAGAGGCGCAGGTAGAAGTGTTGATGGAGAAATGGAAAGTTCCCTATCAAGAGTACCTGAACAACCTCAAGGAGCGAACCGGGAAAGAAACCCAAGCCAGCGCGAAATAATCGATGATTTATCTGGTTGGTTTAGGTCCCGGCGGGGTCCGGGAAATGAGCGCAGACGCGCTGGGTGCCTTACGCCGCGCCCAGCGCGTCTATTTAAGAACCGGTCATCATCCATCGGTCGCGTCGCTTCGGGTGGCGGGTATCCAGTTTGAGACGCTCGATGCGCTGCAAGAATCGATGGCATCCCAGCGCGAACGCGCGCAAACGGTCGCGGAACTCATTTTGGAAGCCGCGCAAACCTATGCCCCCGTCGCCTATGCCGTTCCGGGTCATCCCTTGTTTAGCGAGGAGTCGGTCAAACTCATTTTGGAACGCGCCCACACACATAGTATTCCCGTCCGGCTGGTCCCCAGCCGCAGTTTTCTGGAGCCGGTCTTGGAAGCCATCGGGCGGGTTCTTAGCGACAGCCTGCAGTTGATTGATGCCGCTTCGCTGCCGCATGTTCAGCCCGATTTCCGAATTCCCCAGATTTATCATCACTTGGAGGACCATGCGTTGGCGTCGCAAGTTCAAAGAACGCTTCTACAGGCTTATCCGGCAGAGACCGAAGTGATTCTGGTGCGGGCGGCGGGAGTGGAAGGCGAAACGGAAACGCTTAGTGTCGCGCTCGGCGATCTGCTGTCTCTCACTTTTGACCCACTGACCAGCCTGTTCGTCCCCTCCTTATCGGAAGTCTCTTCCGAACCGCAATCCCCTATCGAGCGGCTGACCCATATTGTGGCTGCGTTGCGCGGGCCGGGCGGGTGTCCATGGGATATTGAGCAGACCCATCAGAGTATCAAGCCTCATCTGATTGAAGAAGCCTATGAAACTTTAGACGCGATTGACAGCGGCGACCCTCAAAAATTGCGTGAAGAGCTGGGCGATGTGCTGCTTCAGGTGGTGATGCATGCGCAGTTCGCGCGCGAGGCTGGACAGTTCGATTTGGACGATATTATCACGCGCCTCTGCGATAAACTGGTTTACCGGCACCCCCATGTGTTTGGCGACACCCATGCAAAAACGGCTGAAGAGGTGTTAAAGAACTGGGACGCGCTGAAAGCGAAAGAGCGCGACGGCAGCCATCACTCGATTTTGGCAGGCATTCCCCGCAGCCTGCCCGCCCTGCAACGCGCCCAAACCGTTTCCAAGCGCGCGGCGCGCGCCGGATTCGAATGGGACACGATAGAAGGCGTGTTAGAAAAATTATCTGAAGAGGAAGCCGAACTGCGCGCCGCCATTGCCTCGCAAGACCATGCTCGCATTGAAGCGGAAATCGGAGACATGCTCTTCACCCTTGTCAATGTGGCGCGGCATGCGCGGGTCAACTCCGAAGAGAGCCTGCGCGTCATGGTGAACCGTTTCATCGCCCGCTTCCGGCATATGGAAGAGAACGCTCAACGCCAGCAGCGCGCGCTCGATTCGCTCTCGGCAGATGAGTGGGAAACGCTATGGCAACAAGCCAAACAACAGTTGAAAGATTATGAATGAACATTGGATGTTGACGGAGATTCGCGAGCAGCCGGAAGTGGCAGCGCGCATTGCTGAGAAGGAGTGGGAGCCGATTTGCGCGGTGGCAGAGGTCATTCGCCGGGAGAACCTGCGCTATGTAATGTGGGCAGCGCGCGGAACCTCGGACAATGCCGCGAAGTATGGCAAGTACCTGTTTGAGGTTCAAAACGGATTGCCGTGCGGGTTGGCTGCGCCCTCCGTGGTAACCTTGTACCGCTCCGAACTGAATTTGAAGGGCAGTTTAGTGGTGGGCATTTCGCAGTCGGGCGAAGCGCCCGATGTGATTGAATATGTGACTCACGCCAAAAGCGCGGGCGCGGTGACGGTTTCCATCACGAACAATCCCCTTTCGCCCCTGGCGCAGGCGAGCGATTTCCCCCTCGCGATTCACGCCGGTCCCGAACGCAGCGTCGCGGCAACCAAAACCTATACTGGCACGCTGATGTCGCTTTACTTGCTCTCTTGCGCGCTGAAGTCCTTTGAAAAGCCGCAGGCAGAGATTGAGGCATTGGTTCAAGCAATGCAAAGCGCGCTGACGCTGGAAACGACCATCCGGCAAAGCGTCGACCGTTACCGCTATATCCGGGAGTGTGTCTCGCTGGCGCGGGGCATCAATCAAGCCACTGCCGAAGAGGTGGGGCTGAAATTTATAGAGACGTGCTATGTGATGGCGAAATCTTACTCCGTTGCCGATTTTATGCACGGTCCCTTTGCGCTGGTGGAGCCAGGTTTCCCCTGCTTTTTGTTCGCGCCGGATGGAGCCACCCTGCCGACCGTTCTGGAGGCTGCCGCAAAACTGAAAGAGGGCGGAGCCGAAACGATTATCTTCGCTCGCGATGAGCAGCTTCTGTCTTTGGCGCGCGCGCCCATCCCGGTCCCTGTTATGGTGGAAGAGATGGTTTCGCCGTTAGTCTATGTGCTTTTGGGACAGATGTTCGCGTTCTATCTTGCATTGGCGCGGGACCTGAACCCCGATCAGCCGCGCGGGCTGCAGAAGGTGACAAAAACCCGCTAACTCTCGATGAAAACCTTAACCACGATTGCGGAAGTTCGGCACTGGACGCAGGCGCAGCGCAAAGCGGGCAAAGCCGTCCACTTTGTGCCAACCATGGGCTATTTTCATGAGGGTCATTTGAATTTGATGCGCCAAGCGAAAGCGGATGGCGGCGCGGTGATCGTCAGCTTGTTCGTGAACCCGACCCAATTCGCCCCTCACGAAGACCTCGCGAAGTATCCCCGCGATTTCGAGCGCGACTTTGCGATGGCGGAGTCGGTTGGGGTGGATGCGCTGTTCATGCCAGAACCTCAAGAAATCTACCCGCCCGACTTCCAGACCAAAATAGAGGTGACCCGTTTGTCACAGCCGCTGTGCGGTGTTTCGCGCCCACATCATTTCGGAGGGGTAGCGGTAGTGGTGCTGAAACTGTTTCATATTGTGGAACCGGACCGCGCCTACTTCGGCGAGAAAGATTACCAGCAAATGAGACTCATCCAGCAGATGGTTCGCGATTTGAATCTGCGCGTGGAGATCGTTCCCTGCCCCATCACGCGGGAACCGGACGGGCTGGCGATGTCTTCACGCAATGTCTACTTGTCGCCGGAGCAGCGCCAAGCAGCGCTGTCGCTGAATCGCGCGCTGCAGTGGGCGCAATCGCAAGTGGAATCGGGCGAACGCGATCTGGCTCAGATTCAGGCAGGCGCGCGCGCCATAATCGAGGCGGAACCGTTGACGCGCCTCGATTACGTTGAGGTCGTCCATGCGGACACATTAGAGCCGATAGCAGAACTTCATGACCGCGCCCTGCTCGCGTTGGCGGTCTATTTTGGGCAGACGCGATTGATTGACAATCGTGTTTTGTCGGTCGACTAACAAAACGGGTTGGCTTGCTGGCGCGCCCGGTGCAGAATCGGGAAGTAGGGTCCCAGAAACGCATCGCCATCCTGTCCGCTGAGAAGTTTCACATTCATATGTCCGTCCGCAGGTGAACCTGCCCGGTAGCGCGATCCGTCCGGCATCAGGTGAATCGCGATAGAGCGGCGGGGTCTGCCGCTGGTGTTGGTTCCGCTGCCATGAAGCGTCAAACAATGATGAAAGCTGACCGCGCCTGCGGGCATTTCGCACTTGGCTGTTTCAAAGGGTTTGCCGCTCGCTTTCACGATTTTCTCTTGCAGGCTTTGCAGGTCTTGCTCAAAGAAATCGCCTTCCGGCAACAATCCCCACTCATGGCTGCCGGGAACCACCTTCATACAGCCGATTTCTTCGGTAATATCATCAAAAGCGACCCATGCGGTCAGCAAATTGGGCGGTGTGACGCATTGCCAATAATGGTAATCTTGGTGCCATCCCACATTGACCGCGCCGCCGCTTTGCGAGGGCTTATAGAGCATTTGGTCATGCCAAAGCCGGATGCCTTCCACGCCTGCCAATTGGGCAGCGATTTCTCCAATCACCGGACTTAGCACCAGCTTCGCGATGACGCTGTCGCACCAGTAGCTGTTATCGATTTTGATGAGCCGGTCGATGGGCGCGCCGGGATCGATATTGCGCGCCCATGGGGGGCGTTTCGTTTCGTAATCGCCCTGGATAATGCGGTCCATATGCTCCCGGAAGAGGGTCAGTTCTTCCTCGCCAAAAAGTGTCGGGGCAATCCAATAGCCGTTCTGTTGATAAAATTGCACATCCTGTTTATCGAGTGTCATTCGGTTCTCCTTGTTTCTTCGATCCTTCAAACTCCCCGCACAATCGCGTCGGCGATTCGAGCAGTTCTGACGGAGGCTTGCACATCATGCGCGCGGACAATATCCACGCCTTGCGCGATGGCTAATGCGAGGGTCGCCAATGCGCCTTCCAAACGCTCTTCCGGGGGCAAATCGCCCAGCAACCTCCCGATGAACGATTTTCGGGACGCGCCAATCATCACCCGGAAACCCGTTTCACAAAAAAGACGCAGGTTTCGCAACAGTTCCAAGTTATGTTCCAAGGTTTTGCCGAAACCGATGCCGGGGTCCAGCCAGATTTTATGACGAGGGACCCCTGCCTCCATTGCTTGATCGGCTTGTTGGAGAAGATGGTCTAACACCTCGCGGGTCACATTCGCATAGGTGGGATTCTTCTGCATCGTTCTCGGTTCGCCCTGCATATGCATCAAAATCACATAAGCCCCCGCTTCCGCCACCACTTGGCACATGGCGGAGTCTGCCCTCATCGCGCTGATGTCGTTCACGATATGCGCGCCCGCCCGCAATGCTTGACGCGCCACTTCGGCTTTGTAGGTATCAATGGAAATCAGCGTGTCGACCTGTTGGGAGAGGGTTTCAATCACGGGAATCACACGGCGCAGTTCTTCTTCTAAGGGAACGGGGTCTGCGCCAGGACGCGACGATTCGCCGCCAATATCGAGGATATCCGCGCCTTCAGAAATCATACGCTCGGCTTGACGCAGGGCATCTGAAGGCGTGAAGAACCGACCACCGTCATAGAAGCTGTCCGGCGTGACATTCAGCACCCCCGCAATCAGCGTTCGCTTGCCCCAGAGGGCTTGAAGCCTTTGTTCGGCGTCAGTTGGGCTGAACATAGCCTTGCTGACACGGGGGCAAAGGGAGCGATCTCAAGTTGACCATCTCCAGAAGATCTTTCCCCGCCTCACTCAGCCGGAACCCGCGCTCTTCCACCGCCCAACGTCGGTCTCGCGAGAACTGAACGCGGAACAACGGATTTTCCATCAGCATCGTCAAAATCAGTTCCATCTGCCAGCGGTCGAGCATCGCCACTTCGCTTTGCGCCATAAATCGCAGTTCTATCGAGGCATCCGAGTTCATCACGGTTTCGAAATCATCGGCGGAATCGAAGAAAAGCCCGAGCTGTTGCAGAACTTCTGCGCGCTGCAGACGGTATTCGGAACATAAGGGGTTGATTTTGATTAGGCGGTTCAGCACGCGCAGCGCGCTGGGAAACTCGGAACGCTGCCAATAGGCGCGCGCCAGGTTTTCCATGGCGGTCAGGTCCTCCGGGTTTTCCTCCCACCACTCCAAACTCTCTTGCAGCGCGTCTTCCAGTTGCCCGCTCTCCATCAAGATTTCCACCAGCATCTCCCGGTAGGGAACCGGGTCCGGCGCCAGACGGACGGCTTGACGGGCGGCTGCAATCGCTTGGTTCCAACGGCTTTGCAGGCGATGCAGTTCAGCGAGACGCGCATAGCAGAGCAGCGGATTCATCCCTTTACGTAGGGCGCGCTTTAACGCGCGAACCGCTTGAGGCAAATTCCCCAGACGAACACACTCCTCTGCAATCTCAAATTCAGTCACTTTCATTTGGGACCGTCTCCATTCCATAAGCGCATATAGCAGATCAATTTTAGGCTCTTTCGAATTCGATGACAATATTATCCACTATCTGACGCGCTGAGTCAATCGGCAATTCACTCAGGTTTTTCTATCCATGCGACGCGATTCCTGCCAAATCGCTTGGCTTTTTCCAGCGCGACATCGGCGGTTCTCAATAATTCTTCAGGATTTTCGCAAGAATCGGGGTAACCCGCCACGCCAAAGCAGGCAGTCAGATGGTGAACCTGATCGCCATGAAGCCCCCTAAAGGCATGCGATTCAATTAACTGACGGACACGCTCCGCGGCGGAGGCGGCTTCCTTCAGGGATAAAGTCGGCAGCAAAACCGCGAATTCATCGCCGCCATAACGCGCGATGATCTCCGTTTCCCGCATAGAGGCGCGCAGCAATTCGCCAAACTGAATCAGCATATGATCGCCTTCTAAATGGCTGAACTGGTCATTCACCTGCTTGAACTGGTCCAAGTCGATAAGAATGAGCGAGAACGGGGACTGGTAGCGTTTGGCGCGTTTGATTTCATCTCGAAGGCGCGTCTGAAAATAGCGATAATTATAAAGCCCGGTTAAGCCGTCGGTGATCGCCAGCGTTTCCAGCTGGCTCAGCAGGCGCGCCCGCTCCAATATGAGTGTGAGATGTGCCGCCAACACCTGAACCATTTCGAAATCCGATTCGTGGAACGCTCCCGCTTCCTGCCCTTCCAGCACCAGCGCGCCGCGCGCTTGGTGACCGCTGACGAGACTGGCGACCATCAAACTGAGTGGATTTCCCGGCTCCCATGCGCTGAAACGCGCGTCGTTCTGGGCATTTTCGATGTGGAAGGGCTTGTGATCGCTGGCGAACCATCCCGCAAGCCCATCGCCTTTTTCAAAACGCATGCGTTGAATCGACTCATTGTATTCGCCCTCCGCTGCGGTTTGCTCCCACTGGTGTTGGTCGTTGATGAGATAGAGGGCAGCCCCGCTGAAAGGAATGGAAGAACGAATGAGGCTCAAGGTTCTTTGGGCAATTTCTCCGGGCGCAAGGGTACTGAACAAGATTTGGTCCAGCGCGTGCAGGGTGTTCAGTTCCTGCATGCGCTGCTGGGTATCTTGCAGTTGTTCTTGCAGGGCAATCAGCGACGTGATATGGGGCGCGACGGTCAGCAAACGCTCCTCTACGCTGGGTTCGAAACCGCCGGTGTGAACCGTCGCAAAGGACAATATGCCATAGTATCGGTCAGGGGTACGCAAAGGAATAGAGAGCGTTTGTTGGGAACGCAGGGACGAACCTTGGGCAGAAACCGGCGATGCATGCGCCTGCTGCAGTTCTTCTTTGGGCAGAGAAGTGAGGTATTGGGTCAAACGCTGCGCCACGCTGGGAATCCATTTAACCCGTTTCTGGGATGCGGCTTGGAGGGGTTCATGGTAGCGGGCAAGCGCGCCGCACGAGGCGCGAACGCGCAACTGCAATCCCGACTCGTCCAACAGCCACAGCACTGCGCCAGACGCGCCGAACCGCGCGCTTAGATATTCCAGCATCTTTTGATAGAAATCCTCTTCATCGATAGCGCGAACCCGGCTCAACACCTCCAAAGAGTCTTGTGTTTCCTTCATCGCCTCTTGTAAATGGCGGTAATGGTATGCCAGTTCTCGATAGCGGGCGCGCAGTTCCCTCTGGGAGGTTTCCACTTCATTGAGAGTCTGGAGCCATCGCTGCTGGGCTGGATGGGAAGGCGCGGCGGTTTCCTGCAATTCCCGTCGGGAAACTACCGCAAAGAGCGCACCCACCCCCATGAGAGCGATAAGGTGAAGCCAATGAACCGGCTCCAGGGGCAGCATTTGACGGTTCAGCGCGCCCACGACCGCCCAGTAGAGAGCCGCCGAACTGATGCTGCAGACCCACGCCAGCCGAACCCCATGCGTCAAAGCTGCCGCCCCACAAGGCAGAAAGTAGAGCCAGAAAAAATGTTCGGGAATGCGCAGTGTCCAGAGCCACAGCGTCGCGAGCGCGAGATCGATAGCGGTTTCCAACACCGCAAACCAAGGGGCATTCGCGGCTTGTGTTCGGCGCAATAAAACGATCAGCAACGCGCTGACGCTGCCCATAACCGCAGCTGTTGCGGACTGGCTCAGCGTATCGTTTGCCAGCCACCATGCGCCCGCCATCAAGAGACCGTTTGTGAGCAAGCGCGCCACAAAAAGCGAAAAGTTGAGGGTCATGCTCGAAACGTTTTTAAGGCATCTCGAATCGTAAAACGACGCTCATAGAGCGCTTTCCCGACAATCACCCCTTCCAATCCCTCCTTCGAAAGCGCGTTTAAGGCTTGCAGGTCTTCTAAACGGCTGACGCCCCCCGACGCGATGACCGGGATGGAAACGGCTTGAAGCAGCGCGCGAATGGGTTCGACCTGGGTTCCAGAAAGGGTGCCGTCCAAGTCGATATTGGTGAAGATGATGCGTTTCGCCCCCCACTGTTCCGCTGCCTGCGCCACAGAGAGATAATTGTGGGCGGTGGTCGCTTGCCATCCTTGAGTCGCCGCCTGCCCATCGCGCGCATCCAATCCCAGCACGGCTTGATCGCCCAGCGTCTCAAACATGGCGGCTGCCAACTCGGGGTTTTCGATAGCGGTCGTGCCGATAATGACCCGATCCGCGCCCGCCTCCAAAACCGATTGCGCATGCTCTAAGGTTCGGATACCGCCGCCGACCTGGGTGGGAATCTCAACTGCCCGGCAGATGTCGCCGATGAGTTCCAACTGCTCTGGGTAGCCTTCCAACGCGCCCCCCAAATCCACAATATGAAGTCTGGGCGCGCCCTCTTCTGCCCACCGCCGGGCAATGACCAACGGATCGCTGCCATAAACCGTCTGCTGTTGATAGTCGCCCTTCAACAGCCTGACACAACGCCCGCCCAAAATGTCGATGGCTGGGATGATTTCAATGATTGCCATGCAGTATTGTCTCCATTGCCTGTAACAACTTCTTTACATGGTCGGTTTGGCAGGAGTGTCCCATCAGTCCTATGCGCCATACTTTGCCTTTCCAATCGCCCAACCCGCCGCCGATTTCGATACCAAACTCATTCAGCAAACGGCTGCGAAACGGGGCATCTTCCACTCCCTCTGGAATATGAAGGCTGGTGAGCGTGGGAGCGCGATGTTCCGGCTCAACACAAAAAGAGAGCCCCAACGCGCTCGCGCCCTGGTAGAATTTAGACGCCACTTGCCGGTGACGCTCAAACCGTTGCTCTATACCCTCTTCCTCTATCATCTTTAACGCCTCTTGTAAAGCGTAAAAGAGCGAGACCGGCGTGGTGTGGTGATAGATTCGTTTCTCGTTCCAGTAGTCCCACAGCAAGCGTATATCCAGATACCAACTCCGATTGGGATGGCTCCGGTTGGCAATGGCTTGCCATGCGCTCTCGCTGAGGGTGATGGGAGCGAGACCGGGCGGCGCGCCCACGCATTTTTGGGTCGCGCTGTAGCAAACGTCCACACCCCATTCATCCACCTTCACGGGCAGACCGCCCAAGCTGGTGACCGCATCCATCACAAACAGCGCGCCGCACGATTTCGCTAAATGCGCGATCTCTGAGATGGGTTGAACCACACCGGTGGAGGTTTCGGCATGGACACATGCCACTAATTTCCAGCGGTCCTTCTGGTCGAGAGCCGCTTGTATCTGTTCGGGCTGCAGCGGTTTCCCCCACTCTGCGCGCGCGACATGCACATCCGCGCCATAGCGCCGCGCGATTTCAACCATCCGTTCCCCAAAAAAGCCGATGGCGCCAATCAACACTGGGTCCCCCGGTTCGATCAGGTTGCCCAGCGCGCACTCCATCCCGCTCATGCCGGTTCCCGGTAAAGCGAGTGTGACCTCGTTTTGGGTCTGGAACAACTGGCGCAAACCTTGTTGAACTTTTTTCAAAATCTCGAAAAGCTGAGGGTCTAAATAGCCTAAAAGCGGTTGTGACATCGATGCCAGCGCGCGAGGAGAGACCATGCTGGGACCGGGACCAAGTAGTAAGCGTGTCATAACGGTTCAGTTTCCTTTGTTAAATTGATCGTTCGGGCGCGCTTCTTTGCCCTGTTTGAGTATACCTCGATGTAATAATACAGGATAAAATCCACCCTCAGCAGGCAGGAATTTGGCAAGCATGGGCTAATCATATACTATTCATCTTTTCTTAACAGGAGGGAAATGCGATGAATCGTCGTTTAGGTTTCACTCTCATTGAATTGCTGGTGGTGATTGCCATCATAGCGATTTTGGCTGCTATTTTATTCCCTGTTTTTGCGCAGGCGCGTGAAAAAGGGCGTCAAGCCTCTTGCGCCTCAAATATGAACCAATTGGCAAAAGCCGCGTTGATGTATTCGGCGGATTACAACAATGTGCTGGCTCCCAACCGTATGGTGCTGGGCAACACCGGACCGCTCCCCGATCAGTTGCGCCGCTGCTGGGTGGATGTGATTGTGCCGTATGTCAAGAACAACGGTATATTCAGTTGCCCAAGCGCGCCCCCGATGCCCAACACGGTCAACCCTTCGTCTGGCATGACGTGGATGGAACGCGGGTGGTTCCCCTATGGCTATAACGCCCATATCGCTGGCTGGTATTGGATCGGCTTACCGGGCGCGCAATTCTCCGACACGCTGATGCTGCCCAACATCTCGAAGCTGAAGTATGCTGCGCAGTTTGTGCTGTTCGCGGAAACGATGAACGGTCCCACCGAAGCGCCCCGAAATTGTCGTGGCTTCGCGGCGGACAACAACTGCTTTGGCGGTTGCGATGGCGATGCCAGTCGTCGTTGCGTCTTATCGGGTTTGGCGATCAGCGGCACTGCAGGCACATCGCCTCTTTCAGCGCGCCATTCCGGCGGTCTCAATATCGCTTTGGGCGATGGACATGTCAAGTGGTTTCGTTTGGAAGCGGTTGTGCCGCAGCCCGGGTTAGGCATGAACTGCGCCAATATCGAAGAGCGGCGCGATTTCAACTCAGCCGATTTGCGCTGGTTGATCTGGAACCGCTGTAAGTAAGGAGATTCGCGCTCTATGGACGCATTGAAAAGTAATCCGAAGATGGCATACGTGTTGTTTGGTGTGGCTCTGGTCTTGTTGATTCTCAGCATGCTCTGGACTTTCGGCGGGTCTGGGACGCCCGATATTCCGGTGGAAACCCAGACGGCTCCGGTTCAACAGCAGCCCGTTGATCCGAACCAAGGCACCGCGACGCCGCTTTGAAGTCAGCCTGATTATATATTGGAGGACGACATGAAAAAAGGTTTCACTTTGATTGAATTGTTAGTGGTTATAGCGATCATTGCTATTTTGGCAGCTATTCTTTTTCCTGTTTTCGCCCGCGCGCGTGAACAGGCAAACCGTACCGCCTGTATGAACAACCTGAAACAGATTGCGACCGCAGGCATTACTTATTTGCAGGATTATGACGAAACAATGCCGGGCATGGTGAACATGTATTCGGGCGTGAACGAAGCCAATCCGAACAACGCAACCCAATATTTCAACCCATGGCTGCGCACGACGCCCTGTTATGTAAACCAACAGCTTACCGCCTGCAACACAAGCGGGACCTCGCCCCAAACCCTGCTCTACCAACCGATTGGGCAACGGGTGGGCAATGCGCCGGTTTCGAACCAGAATCCCTATCCGAACTTTGTGTTTCGGGTGCTGAACCCTTATATGAAGGATGGACATTCTGGGGTGACGATGCCGACCCGAACCGCGCCGGGCATGTGGGCATGTCCTTCCGACTCTGACTCGTTAATCAACAATGGGAGTGAAGCCGCGCTGTTTGAGTTGAGCGGTTTGCCCCATTGGCGAACCTTCGGGCATGATTACATGTACAACACTTGGCTGGTTTACTCCTACGCGGATCGTTTCCGCAACGCCAGCGCTGCCAGCCAGTGGGTTTATAAACCTTTGTCTATTGCCAGCGTCGCGC
The DNA here is from genome assembly GCA_026129765.1 of Fimbriimonadia bacterium. Classification (GTDB taxonomy): domain Bacteria; phylum Armatimonadota; class Fimbriimonadia; order Fimbriimonadales; family GBS-DC; genus JAHCHP01. The sequence goes on from JAHCHP010000005.1 coordinate 125,953, forward strand.
GTCCTTCGGAGACGATTATGATGTTTGAGGCTTATCCGATTTGGCATGGCACGACTGCCGCGCCCAACGGAGCGCAGCTGCCAGATCAATGGAACGTCGCGTTTGCAGATGGCCATGCAAAGAACATGAACCATTCTACTTTCATGGATCAGCATCCCACCGTTGCGGGCGGCGCGGGATCACGAACCCGTCTGAATCAGGATGTCTCTCTGGATAATCCGAACCAGTAAGCGATGGATATCCAAACTTTGGAGCAAGCAGGCGCTGTGCTGAACGGGCATTTTCAACTGTCGTCCGGGCGGCACAGTGCCCTCTATTTCGAGAAGTTCAGGCTTTTGGAAAGACCCGCGTTGCTGACGCCCCTGGTACAGGCGATGGTAGCGCCTTGGCGAGAGAAAGGGATCGAGGTGGTGGTAGGTCCCACGATAGGCGGTCTATTGGTGGCTTATGAGGCGGCGCGCCAGCTCAATCTCTGGGCAGGCTATGCGGAACGTGAGGGCGAACAGCGGGTTTTCCGACGCGGACTGCGCTTTGAGCCCAACATGCGCGCGCTGGTAGTGGATGATGTGTTGACGACCGGGCTGTCGGTTCATGAGATGATCGGAGCCTCTCAGTCGGCTGGCTTGAAAGTGGCAGGGGTTGCGGTTTTGATTGACCGTTCTGAGACCCCACCAGATTTTGGGTGTGATTTCACCGCGGCTTTGCGGTTGGAAGGCAAAACGTATGCGCCCGACGCATGCCCTCTCTGCCAGCAAGGCATTCCCTTAACCAAGCGCGGCAGCCGGGGAATATGACTTTGAGCAAGCCAAGGTACAATTCATTCAGAGGTGGATAGGCAATAACTGTAATTTTAGAACTGCCTTCTGAATTAGAAACTCGTGTAAAAAGCCAAGCGGAATCGCTGGGTATGACCTTAGAAGCTTATCTCGAATATGTAATCAAGCAAGCCGCTATGCCTACCACAGGTGAGGAACTCATTGAGATATGGGAAAGAGATGGGGTCTTGGGCGCATGGACAAACCGCGTTGATATTAAAGACAGCCTGGAGTTTGCCCGTGATTTGCGTCGAGTTGCCGAGACCCGGCAGAAGGATCCTTCATGATTGTGCTGGATACCGATATTCTGATTGATTTACTCAGAAAACATCCGCCTGCCGTAGCTTGGGTCAAATCGTTGAAGGAACCTTTAGCGACAACAGGATACTCTGCCTTAGAACTTTATCAGGGATGCCGAAATACTGACGAGGCGCAAGTGGTATCCAGTATGTTGTCAAGAATTCGTTTACTTTGGGCGAGAGAAGAAGATTGTTTGCATGCGCTCTCTTTTTCCCCTCTACACGCTTATCTCATTCGCTGGGCTTATTAGATGCTTTGATAGGCGCGACCGTAATCGGTCTGAACGGCACACTTTACTCCTTCAATCAAAAGCATTTTCAAAGCATTCCACAGTTAGAAATTGTGGCTCCCTATGCTCGTTGAGGATGGTTTCATAACTGAAGAGTCGACCACATTGTAATTACCGAGAGAAATCATTGAGACTGAGGAGACACTCAAAGAACAACAAAGATCCTACTCATTTTTCCTCCTCCTCATCTTCTACGAATACGACCCCGCTGCCTCCCTTGACTTGGATCCATTCATCGCCCTCTTTCACCGAGACAATCACTTCAGGCGCATTGAACCTGCCATCCTCATGTTCCAAAACCACATTGCCCTTCAGAATGAGTATCTCTTTCTTTTGGTCATACTCCGCGCTTTGCGCTGTCAAGGTTCGGGTTTTACCATCCTTCACTTTTTGAACCGCTTTCAGGTTGCCTTTCAGATAGGCGATTTTCTTCCGGTAGAAATATTCGATTTGATCGCAGGTAATCACCACGGGATAGCGGCGCGCGCTCTGCAAGGTGGTCTCTTCTTGGTCCGTGTTCGGGGGGGCGATATCTTCCTCTTTGGGCTTCACTAACAACTGCACCTTGTTGGAAAGCAGCGCGCGCTTCTCTCTGAGCCATGCCTCCATTTTATCGCCCGTCAGTTCCACTTTGGGGTCGGTCAATGAGAGCGATCCGGTCGCCGTCACATAGCGCGTTTTTTCATTGTAGGAGGCGCGCTTGGCTTTCATCACCGTGTCTTCGTCGGTCACGGTCAAATCGTCCACATCCAACACATCTTTGATTCCCTTTGCGCCGCTATAGGTGATTTTCAGTTCCCTTTTCTTGTCGTTTTCTGAGCCGGGCGGCTGTGCCTGCATAAAGAGCGCGCCCGCGCCCAAGATAATCTGACGGTTGGATAAGTCAAGCGTGAAGCCTTTAACGGTGGCGCGACCCTCCTTCCATTGGAGATGAGTTTCGCTGGGAGCGTTGATCTTCCGGGCGCGCGTATCCCATTGTATCTCTGAAACGCGCGCGGTCATGGGTTGGTCCTGGAGCCAGCGGTTCTTTAAGATCGTGATTTTGGGGTTGCCCGATAGTTGCGCCTGCTGTTTAGATGTTTGGTAGAGCAGGAGTTTGGCGGTCGCTTTCGCGAAAAGCTCGCCTTCTTCATACAGTTGACTCTCTTTGATATTGATCACGCGCCATTCAATCCGGTCGCGAGAGAGGTCGATACGGTCTGCCGTCACCTCTGCCCATTTCTTTTGTTCATCGCGCAGGGTCAGTTCCACTTGCTCGAAACGGACGGCCACATTGCCCAAGCCCGCTTCCGCAAACCGCTGGTTAAAACGCGCAAAGGGGTCTTGTCTGCGCAGGAGTTCGATAGTCCAGAGGAGGGCAGCCATCACGCAGAGGCTGCCCATCAATATCATGAACCTTCTAAGAAAGGATTTAAGGACAGTTTGCATCCGGTGGGGGCGGCGGTGTGGTAGAGTTTGAAGGATAGAGTTCCACCGTGCCTAAATTCGCGATCACGCCCAGTTGGAAGTCGCTGGGGAACCGGTTGGTTGCCAGCAGACAACCCACACTGGTGACAGGGCTGTCCGGAATCTGCACGACTCGCGTTGTGTTGTTGGTTTTCGGGTCTCTGTGAACCGCAATCGCGGTGTAGCCCGCCGGTCGCTGTAACCAGATTCCCTGGAAAGTCCCACTGACTGGCAAGTCGCTGATGATATAATCGCCTAATTTCGCGTTCGGATTCAGCACTCTGGCAGCATCCAGCAAGATTTGCCTGCTCGGATTGGTCAGTGAGCTAACCACCTGCTTGAAAGAAAATTGGACATTTCCAATATAGAACACGAGGTTCAGATTGGGAATGTTCGCCTTGGTCTGCGAGTCGACAACATTGATGGTCGCCACGCGCGTGTTGCTGGGCGTGACATTATTGGTTCCGCCTGAACCGCCGCCGCCGCAGCCATTAAAGATCAGGATTGCTGGCGCACACGCCATCCATAGCCACCGCCGAGTTTTCCAATTCATTTGCTTGATAAGCCTCCTTCGTAATTCAGTTCGATATTCTACAAGATAGACTGCTATTCCTGCTAATTCGTTTCATTCCATGCGCTTTTTTTCTCATTTTTGGGTGATACCACCCTTGCGACTGGGATCATGCAGGAGTTTGCTGTTGGCTGTCCAAATACAGGCACTACCATGTCCACTCACACGATCAACGGCTCAGAATCGCCACGCTTTGAAACCGATGAGACCTTCAAAATCGCGATTGAACTCTTCTTCCAACCCATGATCCAACTCTTCTGCCCCCACCTTTATCCCCTCATCGATGGGATCAACCTTATGAATTCTTGGATAAAGAACTCCAACAAATTCACCCCCAACATCAAACCAAACGACGACTGGTCGATAAACTGGTCAAAGTCTACCTGCTCAATGGCAGTCAGCAATGGATCCTGGTCCATACCGAGATACAAGCCCAGCACAAGGGGGATTTCGCCCAGCGGATGTTTGAATACTTCACCGCGATGGATCGCTATCGCCGTCCCGTCATATCGGCGATACTGGCGGATACCTCCCAGCAGTGGCGACCCGCAGCGTATGATTATGCCTCACAGAGCCCAAATGCATTTTGAGTTCCTCTGTGTATTGAAACTGCTGGATTTTGAGAACCAGATGGAGGCATTGGAACGAGAGCCAGAACCCCTTGCGTGGGTGGTGTTAGCCTACCTGAAGAAATTAGCGACACGCGACGATTTGCGGTTGAGAGTGAGCGAACGCTTGCATTTAGTGCGCAACTTGGTCAAACAAGGGTATAATGTAGAGGAGGCAGTGAGTCTGTTTCGGTTATTGGAGTTTATGCTGGATTTGCCGCCTCAGTTGGAGTTGGAATTTGACCAACAGTTGAAGGAGTTGAAACAGGAAATGCCAGAAACCACCTTACTCTCACGATTTGAGCGGCAAGCGATGGAGCGCGGACGACAGGAAGGACGACAAGAAGGGCTTCTTCTTGCTCGAGAGTCGTTGATAGAGGTGTTGCGCGCGAAGTTTGGCAAGACGCCGCGTTCGCTGGAGGCGCAGGTTCATCGTATGGAGGACCCGGATCAGTTGCGCTATTGGCTGCGGCGGGCGGTGTTGGCGAACAGTCTGAAGGAATTCTCGGAAGAATTCAAGCAGTCATAGCTTTCTTTTCCATTCATCCAGTTTCATGAGCGCTTCCACAGGGGTCAATGAAGAAACATCTAACCGTTTGAGTTCTTCCAGCACCGGATGCTGTTCCGCTTCAAATAGGGTGAGTTGCAGCTTTTGATGACGAATCGCGGGCGATTCTGAATCGGGCGCGACTTCTGCAGGCTGTGACGCGCCTCGTTTCTCAAGTTCATTCAAAATCTGTTGGGCGCGTTCAATCACTTCGGGCGGCGCGCCTGCCATTCGCGCCACTTGAATGCCATAACTGCGGTCGGTTCCTCCCGGCAGCACCTTGTGCAGCCAAATAACGCGATCCCCCATCTCCTTCACCGCCACGCGATAGTTCATCACGCCTTCCAGACGGTTGGCTAATTCGTTCAAATAGTGGTAATGGGTCGCAAACAGCGCTTTGCAGCCAATCGCATGCAGGTATTCGCATACGGACCAAGCAATGGCTAAGCCGTCGTAGGTGCTGGTTCCACGACCGATTTCATCCAGAACCACTAAGCTGCGCGGGGTGGCATTATTAAGAATGTTGGCGGTTTCCGCCATCTCCACCATGAAGGTCGACTGCCCTGTCGCCAATTCATCGCGCGCGCCGACCCGCGTGAAAATACGGTCGACCAGTCCGATAAACGCGGTATCGGCAGGCACAAAACTGCCCACCTGCGCCATCAATGTAATGAGGGCGACCTGACGAATGTAGGTGCTTTTACCCGACATATTCGGACCTGTGAGGATCATGAGACGCTGCCGATCATCATCCAGACGGCAATCGTTGGGAACAAAGGCTGTTTCTGAGAATCGTTCCACCACCGGATGCCTGCCTCCCACGATTGCAATTCGGTTTTCTAAACTGGGTTCTGGGCGGGTATAGCGCTGACGGGCAGCCACCTCCGCGAAATTACAGTAGACATCCAATTCGGCGATGGCTTTCGCAACGCTCAGTACTTGGGGTGCGGCGCGCGCGACCTCTTCGCGAACCCGGCAGAACAGGTCATATTCCAGCGCAAGGATTCGCTCTTCGGCTCCCAGTAGAATCGCTTCCTGCTCCTTCAGTTCCGGCGTGATATACCGTTCGGCATTGGCGGTCGTCTGCTTGCGAATGTAGTAGGAAGGGACCTTTGAGAGTTGGTTTTTGGAGACCTCCAGATAATAGCCGAAAACGGCATTATAACCCACTTTCAGCGAAGGAATACCGGTCCGGGCGCGCTCTTGCGATTCCAGTTCCGCGATCCATTGTTTACCACTATGCCTTTTCTGGCGAAGGGCATCCAGTTCGGGATCGTACCCTGCTCGAATCAAGCCACCCTCTTTCAATGTCGCGGGCGGTTCATCCACTAAGGCGCGCTCCAACAGGTCCGACACCGATTGCACCGGCTGAAGCGAGGTCAACAGGCTTTGCAAACGGGAGTCGTTTAGACCCTCTTCGGGTTGTTTTAAGACCGCTGCCAGTTCGTTTTGCAGCGCGGGCAATAAGTCCAGGGATTGGCGCAACCCCACAAGGTCCCTACCGTTCGCCGTTCCGGTGGCGGCGCGGGCAATTAAGCGTTCGATATCGGCGATTTGCTTGAGCGTTGCTCGAAGCGCCTCGCGCGCAACCGGCGCATGCAGCAATCTTTGAACCGCATCCAGCCGTTCATGGATCATTTCCACCGATAATAACGGTTCATCCAGCCAGCGTTTGAGCAGGCGCGCTCCCATCGGACAGCGTGTCATATCCAAGGTCGCCAAAAGCGTATGACGGCGTGAGCCATCCATCAAGTTTTGTGTCAGTTCCAGGTGGCGGCGCGCCACTTGATCCAGATAGACATACTTCTCGACCGAGTAGGTCGCGAGGGTGTGAATATGCTGGGCAATTTTGATTTCGTTGCGCTCTAAATATTTCAAAACGATGGCTGCCGCGTCCAAGCCCCGCGTATAATCGTCGCAGCCAAAACCGCTCAAGTTATGCGCATTGAAATGGTTCAACAACAATTGACGCGCTCCCCGCCCTATCAACTCTTGTAAAGCGATGGGCGTGACAGTGGCTTTGACCTGTTCTTGAAGGGTTAAGATCAGTTCCTGTTGGTCTTCTGGGACCAAAATTTCGGCGGGTTCCAACCGGAAGATTTCATCGATCAGCTTCTCATTGCGATGATCGCCCCGGATTTCGGTCACCAAAAATTCGCCTGTGGAGACGTCCACCACACCCAGCCCATGCACCGGTTCGCCTATGACAGCAGCCACCAAATAGTTGTTGGCATTCGAGCCAAGCATGGAATCTTCCAGAACCGTGCCGGGGGTCATGATCCGCGTGACTTTGCGCTTCACAAGCCCTTTGGCGAATTTTGGGTCTTCGACCTGCTCGCACAGCGCGACTTTGAACCCTTTTTGCACTAAGCGCGCGATGTATCGTTCAAACGCATGGATGGGAACGCCTGCCATCGCGATTTTGCCGTTGCTGCCGTCTTCGCGTCCGGTCAGAACGATTTCCAGCGCGCGAGCAGCCACTTCCGCATCCTCACCATAGAACTCAAAGAAGTCGCCTACCTGCATCGCCAGCAGCACCTCTGGATGCTCCGCTTTCACGCGAAAGTATTGCTGGAGCATGGGAGTTTGCGCTCGAAATGAGGGGGTACTTGTCTGATTCTGGCTCATAGGTAGAGAAAATTATACCATAAAAAGAAGGGATAGGGGGCTGTTTCGTGGCTCAGTTGACGCGCCTCTAAAAGGAGGGCTAAGACGGAGCTTCGACCTCCTTCATTGGGCATTCACAGTGAAACCTATCTGAAAACCTCAGCAGCATGGTCAGGCTCTGCCCATACTGTCACTGAGAGCGTCGCGAATGGGTTTGATTTTCAAAGGCTGGATTCCCGCGTTCGCGGGAATGACGAATCTAACTGCTGGAAGGCGATTCTGACGGGTCTTTGCCCCTTGAAGGTCATAAATTGACGGAGACGGGGGCAATCAAGAAGAACCCCTTCCCAGCCTTCCCCCTAAAGCAGGGGGAAGGAGTCATATGCTCTTACTGGAAGCATTTGCCCAATGTGTCTTCCTCCACTAAGCCGTCCAGTTCAAAGGCGCAGGCGCGCGGGGTCGACTCGCCGCATTTTCGCGTGTAGGGTCCCTGCGCAACACAATACGGATTGCGCTGGACATCCACATTGACGACCCTGCGAATGATATAATTGCAGTCGGTGAGGGTGGGACGCTGAACCGCTTTGATGGTTTTCGTATGTCCATCCACATAGTTCGCATTGACCATCTCGTTGTGTCTTGGACGGACCGGCGCGTCGCCTTGACGAAGATTCATCGCCGCGCGGCAGTTGCCCTCAAACAGAACCAAATCGGCATCAGAAATCATGGTGGTTTCTGCAGCCAGAACAACGGACGAAAGAGGAAGCGCGGGACGATCGACTCGCGTTGTTAAAAAGACCCCATAGTTATAGGAGTAGCCGATCTTGGTGAACCCGCCACATTCGCCGCCCGGAATCAACGCTTTGAACTCTGCATCCACATCGTAGGCATCCGGTTCGGAAGGGCACCGGTAGACATCCTTATTTTTGAGATAAGGAGCGACCAATGAGAGCATCGTCATTGCGCAGGGCAAATTATTAGTTCCTACCATATAGTAAAAGGACATAGGCATTGTTTCGTCATAGTCCTGCGCGTACATCAACACGGCGGTCGCCGAATTGCGAAGATTGCTGACACATTGCGTCTGGCGCGCTTTTTCACGCGCTTGCGCAAATACGGGGAACAATATCGCGGCAAGAATCGCGATAATTGCAATGACTACCAAAAGTTCGATCAAGGTAAAGCCTTTTTTTGACATCATTGTGAGTCCTCTATATCAATATTTCGCTCCATCCCCCGCGGAGAAAGCGAAGGATAGAGCGGACGAGGGCGTTGGCTACCTTAGTTGCCCGCGCCAAAGTTGAACAAGACCAATAAAAGGTCTTCGTCATTCACGATGCCGTCGCCGTTCACATCGGCATCCTCAAAATTGATTCCGAAATTAAACAGCACCAACAGCAAGTCATCATCGTTGACTGCGCAATCGTCCACAACGTTGCCCTTGCTCTTCTGCACGCCACCGCCATAACCCACCCAAGACACGCTGTAAACGTTGCCATACGTCAGAAGGGTGGGTATTTCTTGGCATGCAAAGGCGTATCCCTCTAATTGCAAGAAGTTGCCCGCGTCACCGCCTGTGGCATCAAGCTGGATGTTAATATTAGGCGAAGAGCGCGCGCCCAATGGGTCATTAGCGCAATCTATGCTGGTCATTGTCGCCGTCCAGCGTCCCCAAATGCGCGTCAGTAGGAACGGCACATCCTGTCCCCCTAAACGAATAAGGGTGCAGTCATTGGGAAAGGCATTCATATCCCATTGGATATCGCCATTAGGAAGCACGGTCGCATTGTACCGTATCACGAAATTCGACTGAATGGCGTTGACTAAGTCACGCACGCGCAGTTGCCAATCTAAGCCTGTGCCATCGTTTAAGAAAGCGAAGTTGTATGCACTGCTGGAGGTAAAGGGACCTGAACCGTTAATCGCGCCTGATAGAGTATATTGCCCTCCCAGAAGACGAATAGAAAAGTTGCCGCCTGCCGCCAGATTATCCGGCGGGTCGGCTAAAGCCACGACAGTCATTAGCAGGCTCACGAGAGAGACTGCTTTCACATGTTTTGTTACTCGCATAGAACAAGAAACCTCCTTTGGAATTCTAACTGTTTTAGAACGTTGCCACGAATGATAGATTCGCCACCTCTTTATTATAATCCTTTTTTGTTAAAATTTCATCATGATTCGCGACTTTTCATCGCCAAATACTGTTTTCGAACGGCTGGTTCGAAGCGTTCAATCGCGTATCGGAGCGCAGTTCGAGGCATCGTGGACGCCCATCGATCCAGAAAATCGCGCAAAACCTGTTCATCGCGATGACCGATTTCTCTCAACATCCAGCCGACCGCTTTGTGAATCAGATCATGAGAATCGAACAGAAGCGTTTCGGCGATTTCCAGGGGCGCGTCAAATTTTCGCTGGCGAATAAAAGCATGGGTTGCCACCATGGCAATGCGCCGCCTCCAAAGGTTCTCAGAGCGTGCGAGTTCTCGCAGCAGGTCAAATTCCTTGTCCAGCAAGTGCGCTCCAATGATCTTAGATGCAGATGCGTCCACCAAATCCCAATTGTTTACCGCCCCCAAATTGTTTAGGTAACACCGAAAAACCTGCTCTTTTTGAGCCGAACTGCCTTTCTCATACTGGTGAATAAGGATAAACAGAGCCGTGAGGCGCGCTTCATGCAAGGGCGAAGTTAGCAACTTCTCGACCTCGTTGATGGGCAATGTATTGAACTGTTTGGCGATGTGGCGCGAGTCGGGAACCATCACGCTTAAGAATTGGTCGCCCTCTCCATAGCCGCCTTTTTCCGTTTTGAAAAAATGCTCTAAACTCTCGACTCGCGCTGGGTTTGCGCGCTGCTTGAGAGCAGCAATGACGTCTGTGCTTTTCATAAGTGATTGATAGTACCTGTGGAACCGGCAAGGCAGGCAGTTATAGGTATAATCATGGCTGTGAATAACTTGAAGATGGTGAACAACCGCTTACCAGAATGGCTGACCATCCGGCTGCCCAAACCGGATAAGATTCAGCAGGTGCAGGAGATGATGCGCGCGTCACGCCTGCATACCGTCTGTGAGAGCGCGCGCTGTCCCAACTTACCCGAATGTTGGTCCAAAGGTTCCGCGACCTTTATGATCTTGGGTGATATTTGCACCCGGCATTGCGGCTTTTGCGCGATCAAAACAGGCAAACCCTTAGAATTAGACCCCCAAGAACCGGACCGTTTGGCGGAAGCGGCACAGGCGATGGGATTGAAGCATATCGTTGTGACGTCGGTGGCGCGGGATGACCTACCCGATGAGGGCGCGGGACAGTTTGCGGCAACGATTCGCGCCTTACACCAGCAAATTCCCTTCGCGATTGTGGAGGTGCTTACCCCCGACTTCAAGGCGAAACGATGGTGCATCGCGCGGGTGGTGGAAGCCAAACCCGAAATTTTCAATCATAACATCGAAACGGTGGCGCGCCTGCACAGTATTGTGCGCCCTCAAGCGAAATATGAGCGAACCCTGCGCGTGTTAGAGAGCGTCAAACAGATGGACTCCAGCATCTATACCAAATCGGGCATTATGCTGGGATTGGGAGAAGCGGAACCGGAAGTGCTTCAAACGATGCGCGACCTGCGCTCGGTGGGTGTCGATACCTTGACAATCGGTCAATATTTGCGTCCGACGGGTAAACACCTGCCCGTCATGGAGTATGTTCCGCCTGCTAAATTCCAAGAGTACCAGCAGGCAGGCGAGGAGATGGGTTTCTTGTTTGTGGCTTCAGGACCTTTTATCCGAAGTTCTTATAATGCCATCGAGTTTTCCAAGCGATTGATGGCGGAACGGTTGGCAAAAGTTGGCAAAGCGGAAGCGTAAACCGATTTTACTTTGGCTGATACAGCTCTCGTTGACGATACTGCCCCTCGTCGCGATTCTGCTGATCAGCCTGTTTCGCGTGCAATCGGTCTGGCTGTCTGCCTTAGATCATCTCCCCAATGTCATTACCCAATATGTCGCAGAAGAAACGGGCGCAGATTTAGGCATTGGCACGTTTCGACTCACGTGGACAGGTTTACAAGCCACGGGAGTCACCTTAGATTACAATCAAATTCCCATTGCCCGCGCCCCTGCATTGGAGGTGGTATTCCCGCTTTGGGGGCAGCGAACCTTAGACATCCGGGCGACCAATCCCGAAATCTGGTTGCATCGAGACCGGCGCGGTGTCTGGAATGTGGAGAAGTTTTTTCAGGAAACTGATACAGAAGCGGGGTTGCAAATCCCCATCAATATCCAGGTCAGAAGGGGAACGGTTCACCTGCGCGACACGATGGTGGCAAAAGGGCGCGCGCCTGTTCAAGCAGAAGTTTCGGACATTGAGGGCAGCGCGCTTATCCGGGAACGATGGCTGAAAGCGGACCTCCAATTCACCCATGAACAGACCGGCGAAACGCGCCTGGAGTTGTTTCGAGATGACCAGCAAACGGCATTGAATGGGAGCGCAAGCCGCCTCAGTTGGCAGTTAGCCAAGCATTATATCCCCAAAATTCCGGTCAACCCTTATAACGCCTTTGCAACTCAAGTGAAGTTCCAGACCCTTTCGGCGGAAGGACAAGAAGCGTTGTACTATTCAGGTGAGGGTAACTTAGAAGTGGAGAGTTTTCGGGTCGACCGGCGTCCCGCGCCATGGCGCAATATCGCGGGTTCCGTTCAATTCAGCAATGCGGGTGTCACGGCGGATTTGCGCGCTCAAGGCGCAGACAACGCGCAAGTGAAATTAGCGCTGCAACCCGCACAGGACGATTGGCAGTTTGCTTTGGAGTTAGAGGCGCGGGGCGCAAACGCGGCGCGTCTTTGGAGAACCTTTGCAGAGAATAATCCGGTCATTCGTGGAGGTTATGCGGTGAAAGGGCGCGGGTATGGTTCCTTTTCCGAACCCGTCTTCGAGGGCGAAGCGCGAGTGGACAGCACGCAGACGCAAGAGTACCGGGCAGAGCGTTTGAGCAGTTCGTTTTTGCTCACGCGGGAAGGCGTTTGGCTGCCCAATCTTCAAGCGCGGGTAGAAAACGCGCCTATCAACGCGAAAGTGGAGTACCGCTTCAACCAAGCGCGCGCGCCGCTCAAAGCTTATGTGTCGGCACATCGTCTCCGCCTCGAGCAGATCGCTTCCCTGCGCCGTTCGGGTTTTCAAGGCACGGTTTCCGGGCGCGCGCTGCTGTCGGGAACGCCGGAGGCGTTAGAAGCAACCCTGAACTTGACCGGCGAAGATTTGCGCTACAAAAATCGCGCGGTGGGCAGTCTCCGCGCCCGCGCAATCTACCGGGATGATCTCCTGCGAGTGGAAAGCGCAGCGTTGACTGGACATGCGGGCTTTGTGAAAGCGTTTGGCGAGTATCGGGGCGGAAAACTGGACTTTCAGGTGTCTGGAACGGAGATTGACCTGGAACGGCTGCAGACCTATCTTGATGCTTTTCAATCAGAAGGGAATGGTTCCCAGCGCGCAACCCGTAAACAGAAAACCGATTTCGAATTGGATGGTATCGGCTATGCGCGCGGCTCCCTCACCGGGTCGCTTGAGAATCCGGTGTTTGAGGGTAGTGTCGAAGTGTATGGCGGGCGCGTGGGGTCTTTTGGGGCAGAAGTGGCAACGGCGAAAGTGGCTGCTTCGACAAAGCGCGCGCAGTTGAGTGACATCCAAATTTTACGCCGGTCCGCGCGGGTTTTTGGCAACGGTTCCATCAACCTGCAACCTCAAAGCCCGACCATCGATTTTGCGCTGACCGCTCAAGAAGTGAATGCGGAAGACCTGAACACCTACTTAGGCGATAAAATTCAAGTCAGTGGATTGATCAATGGCAGCCTGAGGCTGACAGGCAGCGTCGAAATTCCCCGTGTCTTGGCAGAAATACAGTCGGAGCGGCTCGTGGTGGATCAGTTGCCATTTCAAAGCCTCAGCGCGACCCTGCGTTATCAAAACGCGAGGGGCTTAGAGATTGAGCAGGCAAACGCCCGATTGGAGGACGGCATTATCGAGCTGAATGGCTCCTACCAAGCGGATGAATTGAAAGTCCTTTTCCAAGCGAATGAACTGCCCCTGCGCGCTTTTGCTGCTTACCTGCCCGAAGAGGTTAGTTTGAGAGGTTTGGTGAACCTGCAAGGGGAATTTAACGGCTCTATTGAGAAACCCAACGGCTTTGTGAACGTGTCAACTCAACCCATCACCCTCAATCGCGCGCCTGTCGGCAACATCGAGGGGCGTATCGAAGTTGTGGACGGGCTTTGGCGGTCGGAACGGCTCACCCTGAAAGAAGAGCGCGATCTGTTGGAATTAACCGATGTTTTGTATGACCCTGACAACGACGCGCTGAGGTTCAACGGCAAAGCGGAGCAACTGCCAGTGTCTTGGGTTCGCCGCCTTGCCCTTGCCGTGATGAAAACCGAACAGGCAGACCCTGCCCTGATTGCGAAACTGCAAGCGATTCAGGGGACACTCTCCGGCGATTGGTCGATGTCTGGCTCGACAAAACAGCCTGAGGTTACGGCGACAATCAGGGCGCAGAATTTGCTGTGGGATGACCAGCCTTTAGGCGAAGCGTTTTTGAATGGCGCATGGTCGCGCGAGACGCTGACAATTGAGCGTCTACGCTGGGAGCGCGAAGAAGCGCGTCTTCTGGTGAGCGGCATCGCAGAAATGGAGGGTTCCATACAAGCGAATATTCAACTGGAGAAGTTCCCGCTCACGCTCCTGCAGGTTTGGGACCCCAACTTGACAGGGATTGAAGGAACCTTGAATTTGAACGCGCAGGCAACGGGCAGAACCCAATCGCCCGACATCACGGCTTCGGTTCAAGCGCAAGATTTGGTCGCGCGCGGGCAGCCGGTGGAGGCGGTATCGGTGGGCAGCCTGCGGATTCAAGAAGGCAGTATCCAGATTCAAGATTCGAGTGTGACTATCGACGGCTATATCGGACAGGTCTCAGGCAAGCTCCCGTTCCGTTGGGACCCCTTTGAGATTCCCAAAGATGAGCCGGTCGATCTGGCGGTTCGTTTGCAAGAAGGTACTCCGCTCTCGGTGCTGAGCCTCTACGCGCCTATCGATGCGGACCGTACCAGTGGTTTCATTTCGGCGCGCATGGATCTGACCGGAACGCTGGATCAATTGGAGCCGACGGGATTTGTAGAGATCAAAGGCGGCACTTTGGGTTTCTCCGGCGCGCGGACCCTGCTGGAAAACCTGCGATTGGAAGCGCGCTTTGACAAAGGGATCGCTACGATTATGGAAGCCTCTGCCCTCTCTTCTGCAGGTGGAAGCTTGCGAATAGACCCCGTTACGTTGGATCTTCAAGATATAGAATCGCTGCGATTGAACACTTCCCTGACCCTGAGCGATTTTCGCATCGAGGAGTTGAACCCGATGGGCGTCCCGTTGATTGCGCGCGGCTCTCTGAACGGCACATTGAAAGCGGTTGGTCCTTGGCGCAACCCTTTAATTGAGGGGCGGGTGGAGATATCTAACGGCACGCTGAGGCTGCCCACTGAGTGGGGCGGAGAGCAGACGCCCCGCGAATATGAGTTCAACCCGCGCTTCTTGATTACGGTGGATGTGAAGCCCAATTTTGAGCTGAGCAACGCCGGGCTGCAAGCTTATTTGGAAGGCAGTATGGGGGTCAGCGGTTCTTTACAGGAACCCGCCATGAACGGTACCTTTATTCTCTCCCGCGGGTCGCTTAGCCTGCCCACAACACGCCTGCGATTGGAACCGGACAGCTCTATCTTGATGAGTTATCCCTTCACCAACTTAGAGGGCGAATCCACCATGCGCTTGGACTTGAATCTACGCGCGACGACGTCGGTGGTCTATACTGATTTTACGGGTGACCCCATCCGCTATCGAATCGAGTTGAACATTCGCGGACCGTTGGATGACCCCAATCGATTCCAGATGACCGCGCAATCGGACCCGCCCGGTCTCTCGGAACGGCGCATTTTGACGCTGTTGGGGCGCGGAGCTGTGATTGAGGACTTGGCAAGCGGGCGCGATCCCTCCCAGATTCTGCGGGAGCAGCTGCTGGACGTCGCTACGGGTCAGGTGCTGCCCGCTTTGTTTGAAAACATCGAGACGGGTTTATCGGCTGCGTTTGGATTGGAGCAATTAGTGTTGGATTATAGCCCGCGCGCGCCGTTCAGCGTCTACATCGTCAAGAACCTGTTTGATGGGGTCGGAATCGCTTACCGGCGCAGTTTCGCCACTCAAAATCAACAATGGCAAGCGCGCTTGTTCTACCGGCTGCCCGTGCAGAACCGGCTGCTCCAGCGGATCAAGGTCGGCGTCGGAATCGATGAACGGCAACAGGTGTTCTACTTTATTGAGGCGAGCGCGCTGTTCCGGTGAGAGGTGGTTCCTCAATCGATATCGTATCGGATAATTTTCCAAGTGCCGTCTTCAGGAATAAGGTAGAGTATAATCGTCATGTTGCGCAGTTCGCCTTTGAAAACGTAATCTAAGCGATGCGCTTCTGCTGCTTGGGGATGATCCAAATCGGCGGGCGAGTCGATGATTTCCGCGCTCAACTGTTTCTCTAAGAATCCGGTCATTTGGGCGCGGGGACCCCAAGCGGCTTCAAGATTGCGGTCTTTTTCCGCGATGGAGGCAGACAACAGCTTACCGGCTTCGGAGAGTTTGCCCTCATTTAAGTACTGAATGAAAGAATCGCCCGTTCTTGCATACTCTGGTTTCGTCAATTGGGGCAAGTAACTGACAACCGCCACAATAACAATAATGACAAGCATCGCGAGAATGCTCCAAGTGGACCAATGCATTTTGCCTGCAGTTAAACGCTCTTTCATCCTAAAATAATTCCTCCTCATAGCGCAATCATGATTCTACCCGTTCGCTTCCAAGTCCGGCACGAACCATACCTTAGTCTCTAAGTGACGATGCTGATAAGTGCCTGCCAGTTCCTTGCCCGCCACATAAAAAGCGGTGGAGAGCGCATCGGAAAGCGTCGCATCAGGGGCAGCGACCGACGCGCTGAGAATTCCCCGTGCAGGCATGCCCGAACGCGGGTCCAAAATATGCGAGTATCGTTTGCCCTCATGTTCAAAAAACTGTTCATAACCGCCAGAGGTCGAAAGCGCGCGGTTTTGCAGCCAAAGCGTATCGAGGCGTTCACCTTCGGAGCGCGGGTCTCGAATGCCGACCTGCCAGCCTTCGGGACTCTCTTCCGGCGCGCCCAGCCCATAGAGGGTGCTGCCGCCCGCGCTGATGAGCGCAGCCTCGACACCATATTCTTGGATCAAGCGCGCCGCCTGCATGACCGCATAACCTTTACCCACCGCGCCAAAACTAACCTCGATTTGGGGTAAAGCATAAAAGACCCAACGACCTTCCGGTTCCAATAGCACGCCCGCCATGCCAGTCTCCGCCAGTACCTTCTCGATCTCTTCCTGTGCTGGAACCCGCCACTGCTTATCAATAAATCCCCACAAGCGCAACAGCGGCGTGATGGCGGGATCAAACGCGCCCCCGGTCTCTTCCCATATCTGTTTGCACGTTTGGAACAGTTGAAACAGCGCAGGCTCCACGCGGGTGGGTTCTTGAACCGCATGCGCGTTCACAAAGTTGAGGTCGCTGTCGGGCTGATAAAGGCTGAGTTGTCTTTCTAACCGTTGGATTTCGTCCCAAACCTCCACCGCGACCTGTGCCGCCAGCGTTTCGGAGCCGGTTTCCAACCACAGGTCGAACTGGCAGCCCATCGCCCGCTGAGCAAAATGTGAGCGCGTGTTCATGGGGCTAATCTCGCGCAATGACGCCGATATCTTCGCCCTGCAGGTGGCGGTATGCATCGGTGATCATCTGGCGCGTGTCTAACCGTGATTCGAAACCGATGGTCTCTTTGGCGAGGGTCTGGTCGAAGGTGTAATCATATTGTTCAGCGGCTGTTACGGATTCTGCCGTCCAACCGGACAGTTCCGCGAGAGTCTGTGCCGCGACCGCGAAATCAAAAGGCTGGCTCATGATGTTCAGCGAATGTCCTACCGCGCCCGGCTCTGTCAGCGCGAGTAGGGTTCCTCTTGCCGCATCGCGTACATCGCACCAGTGACGGCGGTGCGGACTACCATTCTCGTTCAAGGGAATCGCGAGTTTTATGCCGCGCGTTTGCAACGACTCCAGTTGCTGAGCCATCGCCGATTCCGCCTCATTCACCGATCTGCCTTCCAAGCGTTTCAATTGTCCTGCAACCCCGAAGATACTGTTTTCCACATCGGGATTCAACAGTTCCTTGCCCGCAAAAACCAACGGAAAACGCAGGCTGACCACTGGCACGCCCCAGCGATGATGGAACAAATAACCGAACGACTCGCCCGCGATTTTTGAGACCGCATACGCGCCGCCCAACAACTGCCACGTCGATTCATGCTCCGCTTGGGGCGTTTCGCGAACGGTGGGACCTTCGTAGACCGAGGTAGAACTGATGAAGACAAACCGCTTCAGGTCCTTTCTATCGCGAACCGCTTCCAGCAGCGTAACGGTGGAACCCAGCGTGTTATCGAACTGCGCGAAAGTATCGCCTGAATAGAGATGCGCGCCGTTATGAATGACCGCTTCCGATTCGTGGGCGAGCATTTCCAGCCCTTTCCGGTCGGATAAGTCGCATGCTTTGATTTGCAATAAGGAGCCAAACTTCTCTTGAAGCGACTGCAGTTTTCCCACTCGGTCTGAGCCAGGGCGAACCGCCGCCAAGACCTCATGCCCTGCTTGCAAAAGTTGTAATACGATGTTCGCGCCGATGCGCCCGCTTGCGCCTGTTAACAGAACCTTCATAGGATGGATGGTTCGGCTTGAACGGTCCGGTTCCTGCAGGAGAAACGGGTACAAAGGAGAAAGTATAAGCGATTACATGCTGTTGTGAAGCAAGTTGTTAATCTCTTAAACACGGAGGTGTTGATATGCAGCGTCCAACATCGGTAACGGTGATCGCTGTTCTGGGCATAATTTTTGGCACTCTAAGCCTGTGCGGCTTAGTTTTTCAGTTGATGGGCAATGCGATGAGTGGTATGGGCGGCGGTGCCGAGGGTCCCGGCATGGAGTTTCAAAAAGCGCTTCAAGAAAACGAAGCCATGCAACGCTACTCGAACTTAGGTATGATTGCTGGCTTTATTTTGGTTCCATTACTTTTTGCGGGCAGTATTGGCTCCTTAATGTTGAAGGCTTGGGGACGAACCGCTATGCTCATCTATGCTGTCATTTCTATCCTGAACACCTTGGGTTCCACCGCTATGTATCTCATGGTGGTCAACCCCAGCATACAGGAAGTCATGAAGCAGTATACGGATGAACAATCGCAACAGATCGCTAATATGACCGCACTATTTATGAACATCGCGCTGGGCTGCGGTGTGCTTATCGGGCTGATTTATCCCATTGCAACCTTGATGGTCATGAGCAATCCGCGGGTCAAGCAGGCGTTTGAAGGGACAGGCGGTTCTTCTTATCCGTCGGAGTAACATTCTTGGAGCCGAAACGATTAGACCTACAGAAGTGTATTCATTGCGGGTTATGCCTGCAAGCATGCCCGACCTTTGTGGAGCGGGGCGAGGAAGCCGATTCGCCCCGCGGCAGAATCTATCTGATGCGCGCCGCTGTCGAAGGGCAAATTGAGTGGAAGCAAGCCGCGCCGCATATCGACCAGTGTTTGGGCTGTCTGAGCTGTCAAACCGCATGCCCTTCTGGCGTCCCCTACTCGAATCTTATTGAGTCGGCGCGCGCTCAAGTGGAACATCATGCCCGTTCCCCGTTGCAGCGGTTCATTCGCCGGACCCTTATTCGTTCTTTCACAACCCCCTCGCGTTTGAACCTGCTTTTGCGGATGGGCAGGCTGCTGCGTATGCGCCGGATGCCCATCCCCGTGGCGCGCTTGCTGGGCGCGCCCGAAACGATCGTCAAGCTCCCCACCCTGCCGAAAACGAAATGGCAGCCACAATCGGTCTACCCTGCGGTGGGCGAAAGGCGCGCGCGGGTGGGGTTGCTTCTGGGATGCGCGATGAAGACGCTGTTTCCCTCGGTTCACCAAGCAACAGTAGAGGTTTTACGTCTTTTGGGCGCAGAGGTCATTGTTCCCAAGCGGCAGGGTTGTTGCGGCGCGTTGTGGGCGCATAATGGTTATCCTGAATTGGCGAAACGCCAAGCGGTATCGCTTATCAAAGTTTTTGAGTCGGTGGATTACATCGCGGTCAATGCGGCGGGTTGCGGGTCGACGATGAAGGAGTATACGCATCTCTTTGAAGACTCGCGCGCGTTGCCCGACGCCGAGTCGTTCTCCCAGCGAACCCGCGATGTATCGGAGTTGATTGCAGAGTGGGGGATCCCCAGCGGTTTGAAGCCCGTTCCCATGCGTGTGGTTTACCAAGATGCCTGCCACCTGTTGCACGGGCAAGGGGTTCACAGCCAGCCCCGCCAGATATTGAAGGCAATTCCCGGTTTGGAACTGGTCGAGATGGAGGGCGCGGATCTCTGTTGCGGTTCGGCGGGCATTTACAATATGCTGCAACCGGACATGGCGCGCCGCAACCTAAAGCGAAAAGTGAAGCACATTTTGGACGCGAACCCGGCAGCGGTGGTGAGCGCGAATCCCGGCTGCACGCTCTGGCTTTCGCAGGGATTGCATGAAGCGGGCAGACCGCTGCCCTTCTATCACCCCGTGGAATTACTGGCTCAGTCACTTTTAGAAGAATAGCTGTATTCAAACCATCCCCTCTCTATGGAATAACTCTCATGCAGGTAGAAATTCATGGGGATGCGACGGTACGGAAAAGGACGGCTGATCCTAACGATCATGCGCTACTATGGCACCCGGCTAAGCATGGCTTGGCAGGCGATGCCGTTGGGCAGAAAACTCTTTGCCGCGTTCTTTGGCGCGTTGCTGATTTTCTTCGTGCCGTTTGGCTTCCTGACGCGGTACATTATTGAGAATGCTCTCTTGCATCAGAAGCGTCTGGGGCTTTACCAAGCGGCTCAAGCGGCGCGCTCCATGCTGGAATATGACCTCAACAACCAGCTCACCAATACCAAAGCGTTTGCCTGGTGGACTGAGTGCCAGCAGGCGGTTTTGAAGCGAGACGAGGAATGGCTAAGAGACAACGTGATCGATTGGTGCCGCGAATTCAACGGCTATGAATCGGTCGTCATCTTCTCCTCTGATGGCAAGCGGCTTTTCCATGACGGCGTTTATACTTCGGGTATGAGCGAAAATCCCCTGTTGGCGCGCGCGCGTCGAGGGGAGGCGGGTTCCGGGCTGCTTCGCGAAGGCAACGCGATTTACCAGGTCTCTTATACGCCGATCATGGACAACGCCGGTAAACCGCCTCAAGCGGGCGTCCTTATGTTCGCGCAAGCCATCGATGAACAGGGCGTCGCCCAGCTCTGGAGCCAAATCAGCAATCAAGTCGTCTTATTGACCGCCGCGCCTGGCGAATTCAGCAGTACCCTGCCCCAATTGCGCGAGGGAGAGAATCAAGAAGTCGCGCTTCAAATGCCGCTGACCGATGCGCATGGGCATGTGGTTGGGGTTTTAGAAGCGCGTCCTTCTATCGAAACTGCGCGCGCGGTTCGCGCTGCCGCGGACCGGGCGCATCGCTATTTTCTGGTCTTGTCGGTTCTGATGTCGCTCTTTGTGGTGTGGGTGGTTGCCTCGCTGATTCGACGCAACCTGAAAATGTTCGTGCATGCTTCCCATCAATTGGCATCCCATTTATGGAGTGTCCGGGTTCCCTACGCCGCGCGGGATGAATTTGGCGAGTTAGCGCGCGCGTTCAATCGCATGGCGAATGACTTACAGGTTTCGTTCGACCAGTTGAATCATCAACACCAAGAGATAGAACATCAAAAGACCGAACTGGAAGCGCTCTATAATGAACTGCAAAACGCGCATGCGTCTTTGGAAACCTCCAATGAAGATTTGCAAGAAGCAAACCGCCGCTTGGAAGAGGCAGCCTTCACAGATGGGCTGACAGGGCTGTTAAATCACCGCGCTTTTCAGGATCAGTTGCGCAAAGAAGCGATGCAGGCACAGCGGTCAGGGCAGCCGCTTTCGTTGATACTGCTGGATATCGATTACTTCAAGAACTTTAACGATACCTTCGGTCACCCGGCAGGCGATGAACTGTTGAAGTTGACGGCAGACGCCTTGCGCGATACAGCGCGCGCTTATGATTTGGTCGCTCGATATGGGGGCGAGGAGTTTGCCATTCTGCTGCCCAACACCGATATGCAAGAGGCGTTGCGGGTGGCGGATCGTATCCGGGAGAACATCGCCGCGATTGAAAACGACTATATGCCCGTTACCGCCAGCTTGGGAGTCGCGACAGCGCGCGAAACAATCATCCCCGCGAATTTAGTCTATCGCGCCGATCAAGCGCTCTATGCCGCCAAACGCGCTGGGCGTAATCAAGTTCAAGAAGCGGCTTAGAAGCCGAAGCAAATGCCTCGGGAACGCTCGGCATGACAAAGCCGTTGTTACCCTGAGCGGAGCGAATGGGTTTGCTGTTGCTTTGGGTAAGGCACACTTCAGCAAAAATCCGTCTCACAAAACGTCTGCAGAACTTTCATCTCCGAGTCAGCAATCTGTTCGGGGCGTTCAGAAAGCGTCACAAAACGCGCCTGCTTGCCTGGCGTCAGCGAGCCGATCTCGTTGTCGAAGGTGGCATACGCGCTGCCGACCGTAAAGAGCCTGAGCGCTGCCAGCGGGTCCAGACATTCGGAGGGGTCCAGCGCGCTTCCATCTTGCGCCTGCCGGGTCACAGCGGCGCGCCATCCCACAATCGGGTCGCCCGGCACGACAGGCTGATCAGAACTGAACGCGACCGGAATCCCGCGTTGAAGCCAAGTCTTGTGTGGTTTCAATTGCAACGCGCGGTCGCCCAATCCTTGCAAGTAAGCGGGCGCGAGCCACCAGAAAAACTCTGGCTGGGAAACCGCGACCACCCCCAACGCCACCATCTCATCCAAGAGGTCTTCTGCCATCAACATCGCATGCTCGATTCGATGGCGCGCATCTTCGCGGGGGCGTTCTTCTTGCGCGCGACGATAGCCTTGAAGCACGACCTCGATGGCATGGTCGCCAATGGCATGCACGGCGCATTGGAAGCCTGCCCGGTGAATCGTCAAAATTCGCCCTATCAGTTCCTCCGCCTCATACATCAGCACCCCTCTGCCGCCCGTATCGATATAAGGTTCACGCATAGCGGCGGTTCGGGTCGTGAGCGCGCCATCGGCAAACAGTTTGATACAGCCCCAGCGTAAGTTCGGATGCGACAAGATAGGAGGCGCGGAACGCCCGCCCCCTTCTGAATCGGCTGCCTCGTTTTGGAACCAGCCCGCGCGCGCCGCGGAACCGAAGGTGGGCATCAAGGTCATGCGGACCGGCGCGCCCTGCTCCAAGGCGCGGGTGTAAGCTGCAATTTCAGCGGTTAAATTTTGCCAGCCTGCGGTCGCATCCGACGCCGCCAAAATGCCCCGCCTCGCCATGTCTCGAGTCGCCAGCGAGATCGCCTCGGTCATCTGCGCTTCATCGGGTTTGGGCATATGACGACTGACTAAATTCGACGCGCTTTCCAACAGAATACCCATCGGCTCCCCCCGCTCATCGCGCATAATCACGCCATCATCGGGGTTGGGAGTCTCCCGGTGAATGCCTGCTACTTTCAAGGCGGCACTGTTGACGGCTGCGCCGTGTTTGCTGACATGGTTCAAATAGATAGGGCGGTCCGCGCTCACGGCATCCAGCTCTTGGCGCGTGATATGCCGTAATTCCTGCAACCGGTTTTGGTCATAAGCGCGCCCTAAAATCCAGGGGGCTTCCGGGTTTTGCGATGCCCAGGCGCGCAAGGCATTTTGAATTTCGGCGATGGAACGGCATCCGCGCAAATCGGCTTTGGCTAAGTCCAGTCCCAACGAAAGGATGTGGCAATGGCAGTCGTTGAAAGCAGGAACCACCGCCTTGCCTTCCAACTCGACGCGACGGGCATGGGGAAAGCGATCCCGCATCTCTTCGCGGCTGCCCACCGCGACCACCCGCCCCGCCTCCACGACCAGCGACTCCACGAGCGGCGCGCGGTTGTCCATCGTATAAATGAGCGCGCCTTCAAACAAAGTTTGCATGCTATCTGGTTCGAAAACGCGCGCCGACTTCCTGCCCCTGTATCTCGATGAGCTTACTTTTTCGTTGAAAGCCCAATTTGCTTCCGCTGTTTCCACAAAAGCCCTAAACCCAGACCTAATGCTAATAAGCCTGACGGCTCGGGTACAGTGTCTAAGAGATAGTACTTAGTTCCGTCTCGAGTATCTGCACTTCCCACGATGTACCGACCGTTTCCCGACACGCCTGACGCCTGATGCAAACGCACACCCGAAGGCAGAATACTCCGATAGGTCTCGCCCAACAATTCGAATCCGCCACTCTCTGTCCAGCGAAAGGCGCGCTGAGGACCGATATGCACTTCTCCTACCACCACTCGCCCATTTGCGGAAACTGCTCTCCCCCAGCCGCCTAAATGCGAAGGCGCAATCAGATGCGCGCCTGTCTCCGCGGTCCAGCGGATCGCGCCCGAGCCTTCACTGACCAATCCATTCCCAACAATCACGCTGCCATCGGCGGAGGTGGCGCGGGCAGACCCTCCCCACGCCAATCGTTGTAGTCCAGTCTCTTCAGTCCAACGAAACATGCCACTGCCAGCATCGCCTAAAAGTCCGCCGACAACCACCCGACCATCTGCAGAGACTCCTCGTGCTGTTCCCTGAACAATGACTCTCGGTGTTCTATTGGTATCCCAGATTAAGGCTCCAATTGTAGAGGATCCTACTGCAATCGAACCATCCCACGAGGCTGAGTATGCCCAAGCCGAAGGCGCACCGGGCGGGGGTGAAAGATATTGCACTCCCTGTCCAGATTTCCAACGAAAGGCGAGATTTCCTGAGCTGCCCACTACGACCCCGCTGCCAGACATACCCCAGACCCGCCCGGTGATCGCTTCGTTTGGGTTCTGGGTGTAGCCCCCTTGAGGAGTCAGATACCGAAATCCTTCCCGCTCCGACCACACAAAGGGATAGCTCTGATTGAGTGATGTTATCCGCATGGATCCTCCCACTCTTGAACCATCTGAAGAAATATTAGTCCAGTCGGAAATGTGCCGGTCTTGCGTAGAACTAATCAGAACCAATCGCTGAGCAACGGAGACACAAACAAGAAAAAACATGAGACTGCTTCCAAGAAACATTCGACACCACGTTTTGAATCGCATACAGTATCCTCCTTTCAAATGGGAGGTATGGAGCGAATCATTCGCTCCATACCAGATAATCCCTCACTGGTCGCCTTCGGACCCCAGATTTTCAGCGATGATCGCTAAGTCACTCTCATCCACCACGCCATCCAAGTTCACATCGGCAGACCACACGGTCTCGGACGCGCTATCGCTCGCGCTTATCTGCTCCAAAGCGATCGCTAAGTCCAACGCATCCACAACATTATCACCATTCACATCGCCATTACGCAGGACAATCAAAAGCGACCCACCCCGCTCCCAGTCCACAGAAACACGTTTACCTAACCACGATCGGTAAGGGCGAATGTACAATTGGCACGTCGTGTCAGGAAGGGTGGAATAGAGGGGCAGCGATACCCGCCCTTCTGTGTCTGGCGCAAACATCGGCAAGGTGTATCGCTCAATCACTTCGCCCAACCACGGATCCCGAAATTCGACCTGAATGGGCGAATGTTCCACTTGCTCTGCTTGATCTGAAATCTACAAGGGCAGCAGTGCCGCCCAACTCTATATGCAGAAGCGAGGTGGGTTCTCCCTCACATTCGGCGGATTTCAGGCGAACCCATGCCGCTTCTGAAGGCACGCCGTTGACATCAATGACAAATAGCATGTACCAGCCCGGAGGCGCAATTGCAGGGTCCCATGGTGCTGTGACTTCCAAGAGAGGATCGCCTTCCTGGAAACGCAAACGGATCAATCGCTGTTCAAAGTTGAAGGAATGGGTCACTGAGCCGGGACGAACGAACACGACGGATTGAACCCCGCTGGCATCTTCAGGAAGTTGATATTCAACCGAGAAGGTATTCCCATAGTCCACTTCTGAATGAGAGACATCAAGAATCTGAGTTCGTTCAGAAGAAGATCGCTTGCAATTTTCGGATTTAAACAAGTAGGGGGGCGAATAGATCGTGGGAACATGATTATTCACGATGACTTGCGGGTTGCTTTGGTCTTTTGTTGCGGACCCAGCGGTTAGCACGCTTCCATCCGGCAACAACAATGCCGTGGAGTGATAAACCCTTGTACCATCGACAATGGCATCCCCATCTTTGTCATCGTTGTTTGGGTCGTTCGGCGCTGCCGCCACGCTTTTCCAGTAGTATTGTCCCGTTGAAGGGTTCTTCGTGTATAATTCGGTTGCAAACACCACGTTATTTGGATAGGTCCAATTGTTTACTCGGGTGTTAATCCCTCCAATCGCTAAAACCTCGCCCGTGGGAAGCAGAATGGTGTTTAGGTGCATTCGGTCATGAGCCATCGACGGACCCCAATCAATCGCAAGAGAGCCGCTGTGGTTAAAAGTCATGACCTCCGTTGTGTTGGTCACCGTCGTACCATTATCGCCCCCCACAACCATCACCTGTTTCAGAACCTGTTGGCTAAGACCTTGCGGGTTATCCACTGGATTGGGCAATAAAACCGAACTGCCCCAGGTGCGATGACGATTGCGTTGTTGAGTGTAATCTTCCCACTCTGAATCCGGCTGAAGCGCGTCGAGCCAGTAAGTTTTTTTGTCAAAACCGGTATAGACTACTCTGGGAGTGTCCAAGCCGTTCCCTTCGCTGTTCATATACGACACTAAGTGCAAGCGAGGATAAAGGAAGCCTAGGAACTCGTTAGTACCCGCGGGAAGGTCTCTTTGGTTCAAAGAATCGGTGCAAGGATCATAGACTTCGTGTGTTTCAGATACGACGGCTGAAGCGCCGTTGATTTTGTAATGGGTGCCCCCCAAAATCAACAACTTGCCCGAAGGCAGCGCCGTCACCGTCGGATACCAACGAGGTTCGCTCATCGCGTTATTCGCCGACCATAACGATTGCGATTGATTGGTATTGAAAGGATCAAACGCCCAAGGATCAAGAATGGCTTTGAGGCGTAAGCCAACATAGCCCGCCACGTTATTGGAACTGTTATAGAGGTCGCCATCGCCGCCCGCTAAATAGAGCCTCCCATCAGGAAGAAAGGCGTGTCCCGCGCAAAACATCTTGTAGATGGGCCAGTCGCCATAGGTGCTTGTCCATAAATCATCATCAAAGAGATAACGGACATACCCGTACAAGTGCGCATTGTTGGTGGTATTCGTATCTTTTGGATGCCAGAGCAAAAAGGGTGTCATACCTACTCTGGACACAAAGTAGTTGTTCGGGTATTTTTCGTCGGCAGTGGGCGCATCCAAGCGACTCTGACTATTTACGTGGCGTTGATGTCCATAGCCCCATAGGATAACCCATCCGTGTTTCAAGTTCCCGCTCAAATCTGTATGGGGAAGTAAGGCTGAGTGGATTCCATAAATGTCTTTCCAGGCATTACTGGGACCATAACTTTGGTCTTGATTCTGGGCTGAGCCTGTTCGCCAGGTAATGATATTCTGTTGCGCATCCATGATCCAATCCCATTTTCCGAGATCATAAGTACCCCCTTGCGCTTGGGAAGAAGCCGCAAGAAAGAAACTACCGACGCAGGTCATTCCGAAAATACCTCGTTGGAGCTGCTTAACCCACAGGTTCAGGGCGGGGATTATGCATAAACTCTCTGCCCCCCCCCGCGTTTTGGAATAGGAGAGAGACTGAATCAATCAAACAGATCCTCATACTTCGCTTCATGAACTGAGACCTCCTGTCTTTTTGTTTCGTTTTGCCCGTCACAATTGCGGACAACCAAGAGTATTATATCACAAATTTATCGATTTGTCAAGAGCGAAAGTAATCAGTAAAAATTTGAAGTTAGTATCTCAGAATAGCGTAACGCCTTTCCCACTTTATCCGTCCATCATCACACGGCAAGCGCTTGCCACGAAAACCACAACACAAAGAGGAGGTTTCGTGGTCATGAATACACCGAAATTATGGATGATGGGTTTGGTCAGTTTGACACTGACGGTTTCTGGATTGGCGCATAATGGGCGTTTAACGTCGGGTGCGTTGATGTGGATCGTTAACACAACAAAGGTTGCTCGTCCCGCGAAGGCAGCTGGGTTCACAGCGAAGCCCGCAGCGGCTCCGGCGGTCGACCTGAGCGGTTTTATCTATGCCAAAGGGTTGGGCTCTATTTCTTACAAGGAGCCTGATCCCGCTAAAGCGTATATCAAGGCGCGCGATGTGGCGTATGCCAGCGCGCTCTCCAACCTCGTAACCCGATTGAATGGTATTTCTGTTCAACACAGCGTGCAGATCGAAGATTATGAAGCGCGCCGCATGAATGCCCGTCTCGAGGCTTCGGGCAACTTGCAAGGTATGGAAACTCTGTCTGAGCGGCAGGTCTTGATCAACGGTTCGCCTGCGGTCGAGGTGATCGTGGGCGTACCCAAATTAGACCGGCAGCCGGAACCTGTCCCTGTGATTAAACCTGCGCAGAATCCGCGTCCTCGTCCGGTTCCGCCAGTGGTGGATGTCGCTCCACCCGTTGAAAAGGGGTATACCAGCGTGATTATCGATGCGCGCGGCACTCGCGTAGATCGCAGCATGTCGCCCCGCCTGCTGTTCGAGAACGGATCTGTGATTTGGGGCGATGTCTACGCGGATCATGAGTTCGTGATTGGCGAAGGAATCGCGGTCTATGCGCGCAGCATTGAAGAGGCGCGCCTGCATCCCCGCGCTGGCAACCGTCCGCTTGTTGTTCGAGCCACCCGCGCGGTCGGCAATTTCAAGTCTGATTTGATTCTGCCTGCCGCCGACGCCAGCCTGTTGATCAGCGCAGACAAGGCTTCCGGGTTCTTGTCTAAGTTCCGAGTCATCATCGTGAAGGATTGAAAGATGGCAACAGGGTTCCCCTTGCGTTAAAGGGGAACCCTACAGAAGCACATCCCACGGCTACGCTCTGCATGACAAAGCCATTGTCACCCTGAGCGAAGCGAATGGGTCTGCTGTTAGAAAAGCAGATACCTCGGCTGCGCTCGGCATGACACGATTGGCACATCCCACGGCTACGCTCTGCATGACAAAGCCATTGTCACCCTGAGCGAAGCGAAGGGTCTGCTGTTAGAAAAACAAATGCCTCGTAAGGGTACAATTCATATCTGTATTTAAAGAGGCTCCCTATTGAAAACCATTTACGCGCTTTCGGAGCATGCGGGCAGACGGCTGGACCAGGCGATGGCGGTCTTGGAACCGGATGTCAGCCGGCAGCGATGGCAGGAATGGATCGAAGCAAGGGAAGTAACGGTCAATCAAGCCGCCTCCAAACCCTCTTACAAATTGCGCGAAGGCGACCGCATCGATTACACCTTGCCCCCGCCGGACGCGCCGCCCGATCACCTGATTCCGGAATCGATTCCTCTCGATGTCGTTTATGAAGATGAATGGCTGATAGTTCTCAACAAGCCGCGCGGTCTGGCAGTTCATCCTTCGCCCGGACACCCGCAAGGCACGATGGTCAATGCGCTTTTGGCGCGGTATATTAACCTCTCCACCGGCAGCGCGCAATTCCGACCGGGCATCGTTCATCGGCTGGATAAGGACACCACCGGGTTGATTATTGTCGCTCGCGAAGACAAAACGCACTGGCGCTTGGGCGAAATGCTGCAGAACCGCCAAATTCACCGCCGGTACCTTGCCTTGGTTTGGGGCGAACCGCGCTGGCAGCGAACACGCGTAGAACTTTGGATCGGGCGTCATCCAGTGGATCGCAAAAAGATGGCGGTTTACTCCGAAGAGGACGCGCCTTCCGGCGCGCGCCATGCGGAAACCGACTTTGAAGCTTGCGAACG
Source organism: Fimbriimonadia bacterium (assembly GCA_026129765.1). Lineage (GTDB taxonomy): Bacteria > Armatimonadota > Fimbriimonadia > Fimbriimonadales > GBS-DC > JAHCHP01. Next base: position 155,141 of record JAHCHP010000005.1, read on the forward strand.
GTATCCCGGTTTTGCTCTGTTGGAAGCGACTTTGCATACGGGGCGCACCCATCAAGTGAGACTGCATGCGATGTCGTTGGGGCATCCGGTAGTGGGCGATCCGCTGTATGGAGGCGAGCGCAGGCTGCCGCAAGGATTGTTTGGGCGCGATCAAACGAAAGCCGTGGAGAACGCGCTGCGCGGGCTGGGCGGTCAAGCCTTGCATGCCTATTCTTTGGAATTCATTCATCCCATCACGCATCAACCGTTGGTATTTCGTTGTGATCCGCCCGCAGACTTTCAATTGCTCAGAACGAGTTTACAGTAAGAAAAATGACACGTTTTCCGCTGAAGCGTGTCTTTTCTGAATAGGAATGTCTAAATACGCTCTGACCGTCAGGAACCTATTCCTGTGGGCTTGGGGTAGAATTAAACACGGAGAAAAGCCTCTATGAATGTGACCGAAAGTTTCACAACCGCTTTAGAAAGCTTGCGCGCCAATAAAATGCGCACGATTTTGACGATGCTGGGCGTGATTATCGGCGTGGGATCGGTGATTTCGATGATCGGTATCGCGCAAGGCGCGCGCCAGCAGACTTTAGAGCAGATTCAAGCCTTGGGCGCAAATGTCTTGACCGTTATGTCAGGTCAATCGCGGCGCGGCGGAGCATCGATGGGTTTTGGATCGGCGCAAACGCTGAAAGTTTCCGATGCGGAGGCGATCCTCAAAAGCTGTCCCGCAGTGATTCGCGTTTCCCCCGAAGTCTCACAATCTTACCAAGTCAAATATGGCAATAGCAACACCTTCACCTCAATTAATGGCACCGGACATGACCACCCTGTCATACGGAACCTCAAGATTGTGGAGGGCAGGTATTTCAATGACCGTGAAACGCGCAGTATGGCTCGCGTAGCGGTGCTGGGGTACACCGCTTGGGAAAGCCTGTTTGCTGGGCAACCGGCTATGGGCAAACGCATTCGTATAAACGGTCAGACGTATGAGGTGGTGGGCAGAGCCGCCTATAAAGGCTCCACCGGTTTCCGCAACCCCGACGACGCGATCTATATTCCCTACACGACAGCGATGCGTCGTTTGATCGGCGTGAACTACATTCGCTCGATCAGTGTACAGGCGCGCAGCGCGGACGCGCTGAATGATGCGCAAGCGCAAGTCGAAGAGACGCTGATCAAGGAACACCGCCTGCCTGCCAACGGAACCCTGGATTTCCGCATTTTTAATCAGGCGGAGTTCACCGAAACCGCCGAGCAGACCTCCTCCACTTTCACTTTCCTTTTGGCAGGTGTCGCGCTCGTTTCGTTGATTGTGGGCGGCATCGGAATTATGAACATTATGCTGGTGTCGGTCACAGAACGTACCCGCGAAATCGGATTGCGGAAAGCGATTGGCGCGACCCCGATGAACATCATGACGCAGTTTTTGATTGAGGCAGTGGTCATGAGCGTTCTGGGTGGTTTGTTAGGAATCGCGTTGGGTTACCTCGCTGCCGGTTATATCAGCAGTCAAGCCAACTGGGCGGTCTCTATCCCGCCGATGGCGATTGCGGTCGCGTTTGGATTTGCTGCCTTTATCGGGGTCTTTTTTGGATTGTATCCTGCTTGGCGGGCAGCGCAGTTGCAGCCGATTGAAGCGCTGCGTTATGAATAATGGGATGATGACCAGGTTTCCAGCGCGCAGCCTTCCCAAAGAACTTTGCGCGCTAAGATTCGTCTAAACCGATGGGGTTTAACCCCTTCAAGCGTATGCAGAACCACAGGAGAAACAAATGATGCGTATATCAGGATTGATGTTAGCAGTGGTATTGACGATGGGCGCCGTATGGGCGCAGCCCCCTGGTGGAGGCGGTGGACCGATGGCGAATCTGCCGCCGGAAACGCAGGCAAAATTGCGCAAAAAGTTCGATGAAATGCGCAAGTTCCAAGACCAACATAAATACAGCTTCCAACTGATGGGGTTTGTGCGTGGGATTATGAACCTGGATCAGGAAGGTAAACCGCTCAACAAGGATCAGGCGAAGAAGATTCAAGCCACCCTGAAACCCTTGACCGCCAAATCGAAATTAACGCAGGATGAAGCCAAAAAAGCGTTAGCCGATTTGAAGAAACCGCTGACGACCGCTCAGTTGAACGCGATTAGCCGTGTTTCTTCTCAGCAACGACGCGGACCCGGTGGTGGTGGTGGAGGCGGTGGTCGCATGGGCTTCGGAGGCGGTGGACCGGGTGGTCCCGGCGGCGCTGGCGGTGGAGGCGGTCGACAAGGCGGCGGACAGGGCGGGAATCCGCAGGAATGGGTCAATCGCATGCTGGCGATGGATGTTTCTAAGCTTAAAGATGTGAACCCCTTAAACACGGCTCAGAAGCCCCCGATGCCACAAATGGAGCGTTTCCAAACCCAGTTGAAACAGTACCTAAACACGCTGGCGAAACAAGCGAAGTAAAGGCTGTTCTGCGGGTTCCCCTTGCGCGCAAGGGGAACCCGCGCATCCCTTGAACCATATATCTATGAAATCAGTCATTGAAATTCGAAACGTTACGAAAGAGTACCGCATGGGCAAGATCGTTGTGCCTGCCCTGCGCGGGGTTGATTTGACGATTCAGGGAGGCGAATTTGTCGCGATCATGGGTCCGTCTGGGTCGGGGAAATCGACCTTTATGAACATTTTGGGATGCTTAGATCGTCCTACCAGTGGCGATTACTATTTGAATGGCGAACTGGTCAGCGCGTTGAACGATGCTCGCCTGGCGCAGATACGCAATAAGTATATCGGTTTCGTGTTTCAAACCTTTAACTTGCTTCCCCGTGTCAACGCTCTGCGCAATGTGGAACTGCCTTTGCTGTATGGCGGCTCAAAAGACCGTACAGCCGGGGCGAAAGCAGCGTTGGAGCGAGTGGGTTTGGGAGATCGCATCCATCATAAACCGAATGAAATGTCGGGCGGTCAGCAGCAGCGAGTCGCTATTGCGCGCGCGATTGTGACAGACCCGGTGTTGGTATTGGCAGACGAACCGACCGGAAACCTGGACTCGCGGTCCAGCGAAGAGATTATGGCGATCTTTCAAAGTCTCAATCAACAGGGACGCACGGTGCTGTTAGTAACCCATGAAAACGACATCGCAGAGCATGCGAAGCGCATCGTCCGGTTTCGCGACGGTAAGATCGTTTCGGATGAGCCAGTGCTGAATCCAAAGGACGCGACACGAGAGATTTCTATGCTGGAGCCTATCGGGTAAACTTTATCCCAGAGGCGACCGATTGCATGTTAGGCTTACGACAAAAAAGCACTTCCCGGTTAGTAATTCTGGTTCTTGGCGTGTTGCTGCTGATTTATATTGGCAGTACGCTTGTGGCTTACTTCAAGCTGAAGGGAGCGAATTACGCTGAGTTAAAGCCCTCCTATTTCTCCATTTATGGCTTTCCTCATGAGATTGCCAACGAAAAACGCTGGGTTGTGATCATCACGCACGAGGTCCCCAATGTGTACCAGGTGCTTCGCGAACAGGGCGGCTTATCCAAGCCCGATTTTGGCGCGGAGGATCAGTCCAGCCGCGCGCGGGTCGCGCCTGAAGAGGCGATGAAGTCGCTGCCTGTGGTCTTAACCGAGCAGTTTATCGAGAAAGCCTGGGTGGAAAAGCGTGACGCGGAAACCCTGCGGTTAACTCCCAACATCTTTTTGGTACATATCAAACTAACGGATGAAGGCAAGGGGCGAGTTTGGAATTATGCGCGTAATTCTTTTAACAAACGAGGCGGATTGGGCGAAACGCAGAAAGATGAACGGCTCTTAGTGGCGGTGGGCGATATGTTTTGGGCTGCGCCGGTCATTAAAGGGGAAGTTGCCAGCAGTTGGTGGCTGTTGGCGCGTTTTTCGCCCCTGCAAACGTCCGATATCCAAATCATGCCGATTTTTGATGAAGACATCGCGAATACCATTGTGAAGGGCATCGAAGACGCCAAAAACAAAGCGAATCAGGTGTCCAGGAGCGAACCATGAACCAAACCTTGATCCGATTGGGACATAGTCCCGATGCCGATGACGCTTTTATGTTTTGGGCATTGGCAGAAGAACGCATCGAGACCCCTCTTCGTTTTGAACATGACCTGCGCGACATTCAAACCCTGAACGAATGGTCGCGTGAGGGGAAATTAGAGTTTACGGCGATTTCGGTTCATAATTTGGCTTATGTGGCGGATCAATATGCGGTTTTGGTGTGTGGTGGAAGCTTCGGCGACGGGTACGGTCCGATGTTAGTGGCGCGGGAGCCTTTCTCTCGTGAAGAATTGGCTCGACAGACGATTGTGGTACCGGGACTGTTGACCAGCGCGTATCTCGCCTTAAAACTGTTTTTGCCGGAAGCGCAAGTGCAGGTGATGCCGTTTGACGAAATCCAACCAGCGGTTGAGAAGGGAGAAGCCGCCGTGGGGCTTTTGATTCATGAGGGACAGTTGACCCACCAGCAGGCAGGCTTAAAAACTCTGGTCGATTTGGGCGTTTGGTGGGGCGAAGAGAATGGCGGGCTGCCGTTGCCTTTAGGGGTCAATGTCGTGCGGCGCGATTTGGGCGAAACGGTGATGCAAGAAATCGCGCGTGTCATGAAAGAGACCATTCGAATGAGTTTGACCCACCGAGCAGACGCGCTGAGATATGCCCTCCAGTTTGGGCGGGGCATCGATCCCAACACCGCCGATCAGTTTGTGGGCATGTATGTGAACGAGATGACGATCAATATGGGCGAGCGCGGCAGGCGTTCCATCGAGCTGTTCTTACAGCGCGGCGCGGAAGCCGGTATTACGCCCAAAGCCGATCTCGCGTGGGTTGAGTAATTTTCTGTGGATAGAAGCAAGGAGGTTAAAGAGTGTCGCAGGTAAGCGCGGAACTATTGATTGAGATTGGGTGTGAAGAGATTCCTGCCGCCTTTATGCGCGATTCGCTGGAACAGTTGAAAACGAACCTGTCGGATCGTCTCACAGAGGCGAGGCTAAGCTTTGGGAAAGTGAGCGTCTGCGGCACACCGCGCCGGTTAATCGCGGTTGTGGAATCGGTTGCGCTCCAGCAAACCTCGGAAGAGCGTGTGGCGCGGGGACCGGCGAAGCGCGCCTGCTTCGATGAGCAAGGCAATCCCACCCAAGCCTTATCAGGGTTCCTGCGCTCGCAAAACGCCACTTTGGAGTCGGTCGAGTTTGTCGCTCAAGGGCAAAACGAGTACGCCACAGTCCGGGTCTTGGATCAAGGCAGACCGTCCGTTGAGGTTCTCTCAGAACTGATTCCGGAAACGATTCTCTCCATGACTTTTCCCAAAATGCTGCGTTGGGGCGATAGTCAAATTCGTTTTGCGCGCCCCCTCCGCTGGCTCCTCTGCCTTCTGGGCGGCGAGGTTGTCCCTTGTGAAATAGAGGGGATTCGCAGCGGCAATAAAACGCGCGGACACCGTTTCCATGCGCCCAGCGAGTTTGAGGTTCGTGACTCCAACGAGTTCTTCGCGAAACTGTGCGAAGCCTTCGTGCTGTCTGATCCGGAAGAGCGCAAGCAAAAGATTCGGGAAGAATCGGAACAGTTAGCGAAAACGCTGAACGCCACTGCACTCCTGGATGAGGAGTTGCTTGAAGAGAACGTTTTTCTGAGTGAATACCCTAAAGTGATTTTGGGTGAGTTCCCTAAAGAGTTCCTGATCCTGCCTGTGCCGGTTCTGGTGACCGCTATGAAAAAACACCAGAAGTATTTCCCATTGAAAGATCAAAACGGCAACCTCATGCCCAATTTCCTGTCGGTGAGCAACGCTGGACAAGAATCGAGCGTGCGCGAAGGGAATGAATGGGTTCTGGTAGCGCGTTTTAACGACGCGAAGTTTTTCTTTGATGAAGATTTGAAGCACCCGTTTGAGTCGTTAGTGCCTAAATTGGATCGAATCTTGTTCCAGCAGAAGTTAGGCACACTGCTTGCCAAAACGGAGCGGTTGGGGAAATTGGCGGTTCAGTTGGCAACCGCTTTGGATTGGAACCAGACCGAAATCGCCACGATTCGACGTGCCGCGCAGCTTTGCAAAGCCGATTTAGCCTCCCAAATGGTGAAAGAACTGCCAGAGTTGCAAGGGACTATCGGGCAGGAGTACGCTCTGAAAGCGGGCGAATCGGAAGGGGTCGCGACCGCCATTCGCGAACATTATATGCCGCGCCACGCAGGCGATGACCTGCCAGTATCGGAAGCGGGCAGAGCCTTAGCGCTGCTGGATCGGATGGATACGCTGGTGGGTTATGTGGGGCTGGGTTATCTGCCGAAAGGTTCGTCTGACCCTTATGGTTTGCGCCGGAGCGCGAACGGCGTTATTGAAATCTTAGCGCAGGAACAGTATTACCCCACGTTGTCGGAACTGGTGCAAGCCGCGCACGACGCATACCGGGAATCGGGCGTCGCGTTAAAGCCCCTGATGCAAGCGCAAAGCGATCTACGTGGTCTGTTTATGACACGGCTGGAGTCATACTTGGAAGAACAGGGTATCCGTTACGATATGATACGCGCTACTCTGGGGGCAGGCTGGGACGATTCAGCGCACGCGATTTTGAAACGCGCGCAGACCCTGCAGGCGCATGCGTCGGACGAAAGTTGGACAGAGTTAGTGACCACCGCCACCCGCCCCGCAAATATTTTGAGTTCTGCAGAGAAGAAGAACATTCGCGCGGTCTCCAGTTTGGGCGCGATAAACCCTGACTTGATGGAAGCGGACGCGGAGCGCGACTTGTATCGTTTGTTGCACGAATTGACTCCGAAGGTGGAAGCGGAATACAACTTGCATCGCTTTGACGCGCTTTATGAGACCCTGCGCGCCTTGCAACCCGCCGTGAACCGGCTGTTTGATGATGTGATGGTGATGGCAGACGACGAAGCGATTCGCAAAAATCGGCTGAACCTGCTTGCATGCGCGAACCGCCTCTTTATGGCATTAGCGGATTTCACGCAAGTAGTTCAGGCGTGAGGGGTATGACTGGGGTCATAGGATTTCAAACGGATAAATTCTCAAGCTTTGTGACCCATTCGTCAAAATGTGGGCAGGCGTTTCTCAGCGTGTCCAGTCCAATCTGCTTGGCAATGTTCGGTCCGATAGCTGGCTTGCTTAACTCATATTCAGGAAAAAATTTTGCAATTCTTTTCGAAGGCGCGGTGTTCTCACCGTCATTTACCTCCTCTGGAGATTTATTCCCTAAGTCTTTACGTAATCCCAGTAGTTGGTTCGTGACGTCTTCGTCAGGAAATGCGAATTGCAACTTGTCCAGATCGGTCAATAACAAGGCTTCGAATTCATGAAGTTGGAGGTAAGGAAGAAAGTTTGAATGAGCAATTCTTTGGGCTATTTCTGCTTCTAAATATTGGACGCGCTCAAAAGGAGTTCTCCCGATGATTTGTTCATTGGATAAGAGGCGCTGTTTATAGTAGTCTATCATCGTGCTGATGTGAGCATGTCCTCGATGTTGAGACCTCAGACTTTCAACTTGGTTTTTTAATTGCTTCAAGGAAGGCGAACCGTTTAGTTCCACCGACTTTACAAATATGGATCGTTCTTTCAAGTATGGTCGGAGAATCGAACTAACAAAACGCGCCTCTGTTTGCCCCTCACACAAGATAGTCAGCGATATTTCAGGCATATTTATTGCGGAGCGCCCCCCGTCACATTCTTTTCATAAAGCTCGCCTAAATCAAAGTTTTTCAACCATCTTTTAAGAGGCTTGGACTCTAATCGCGAAAAGATAGACTCTTCACGTCCTGCGGCATATGCCTGTCTTTCTACAACGACTATATCCTCTGGGTCATAAGCGCGAATAAGCAAGGGTGATTGGGTCGCAACAATCACTTGCCTTTTTAATGAGACGGCTTTTAGCAAACTTGCCACTAAGCTTACGGCAGCAGGATGCAACCCCAACTCCGGTTCATCAACAATCATGATGCTGGGCAAGGTCTCTTCAGGTTGCAATAGGGCAGTCACAAGTGAAATCAAACGAATAGCGCCGTCTGACAGTTGGTGTGGACCAAAGGTTTCACCTGATTGATCCATCCAGCGCAATAGAATGGACCTTTGGTTAAACACCTCTGGTTCTAGAACAAAATCGCGAATGAAAGGCAAAACAAGTTGAAGCGTCGCGAGTATGCGCTGGTAGTGATGAAATTTATTGATTTTTAACCCATACAGAAATGCTGCTAAATTGCCTGCATGATGCGCCAGATACTGGTTTCCATCGATATCTTGCGTTAATCTCACATACGCGCTGCTGCTGGTATCATGAAAATGGTAGACTTGGATACCCCGCAATCGCATAAGAAAAACCGAGGCGGTTTTCTTTACTAAGGAGTCTTCTTTCGCTGCCTTTAACACTGCCGTTTCGCGATGCCCGCTACCCAACTGCGTTTTTCTTGGCTGAAAATCTTTACCATCTCGTTGATACTCCAGCAACTCACTTGCATAAAACAGCTCATCTGGCGCGCCCCACGCCAGACTAAATGAATATTGGCTCCATTGGTTATTACCATCGAACTTAAGCGCACTATCGATATGCCTAAATTGCTTAGCTCCATAATGTAAAAGTGACGAGGCGTTCCCGCTCTCAGCAATATAATGCTGCAAGTGTCCCTCTGCGCTTTTGAAAGCGTGATTGAGCATTCGAAAGAAATCGATAAAGTTCGATTTTCCAGAGCCGTTCGCGCCAATAAAGACATTGAACGGACACATCTCAAAATCATTCAGTTCGCGAATCGACTTAAATCCTGAAATGCTTAATCGCGTTAGGGTCTCGGTCCGCCCTCTGATTCGTTCATGTTTTTGGGCTTGGCTTTCTGAGGTCATAGGTCTGCTCCCTTAAAACAGGCTCATTTGTGGGTCGGTTTCACTGACGGGTAGAATGGGCTGCTGCTGGTCTTTCAATTTTTTCAGCTCGATCACTTTCGCGCGCGCGGCTTTCAGGTCTTGCACCAACAAGCCATAAGTGGCTTCGTACGCTTCGCCGCCATTGCGCAGAATGTAGGCGGGATGGAACGCGGCTATCGCGGCAGGCGACCACTTGCAGGAGAACCATTTCCCCCGATCTTGCGTGATACGGAAGTTCCTTTGGATGACCGTTGATGCGGCAGGCGCGCCCAAGCAGACGACCACCAACGGTTGAATCAGCGTCAATTGCGCATCAAGCCAGGGGTTGCATGCCTGAATCTCGTCGGGCAGCGGAGGGCGGTTGCGCCACTTACCATTCTCCAAGTTCGCCGCCCGGCACTTCACAACATTGCAGATATAGACATGTTTGCGCGCCATGCCGGCAGCGATCAATGCCTTATCCAGCAGTTGCCCTGCCCTGCCCACAAATGGCAGCCCCTGCAAATCTTCATTTTCGCCGGGACCTTCGCCCACAATCACTAATGGCGAGCGCGGGTTGCCATCGGCAAATACCACATTCGTCCGGTGGTTCGCCAGCCCGCAAGCGACACAACTTTTCGCTTTACGCTCGATCTCAAGCAAAGCCTCTTCTACCGATTGTTCATGCGCATCCATCGAATGCTTCCCTCATTTTGCGATAGGTATCTTCCAACGATTCGGGAATAACCCGAACACCGGTCAGAACCGGGATAAAATTGGTATCGCCCCCCCAGCGAGGCACAATGTGAAGATGCATATGGTCTGGAATACCCGCGCCCGCCGCGCGCCCCAAATTCATGCCAATGTTAAACCCGTGCGGGCTGTAGACCTGCTTCAAGGCGCGTATAGCCCGGTCTGCCAACGCCCAGATTTCCAAGCGCTCAGATTCGCTTAACGCCGCCAAGTCGGCAGTGTGCTGGTAGGGCGCGATCATCAAATGTCCTGTTGTATAGGGAAACAGGTTCAAAATTACGAAACAATGCTCGCCCCGAAATAGGATCAGGTTCTCCTCATCCGTTGTTTCGGCAGGTTTTACGCAGAAGATACAGCCCGGCTGCTGCTCCGCATTCTTCACATAGTCCAATCGCCAAGGCGCCCACAATCGCTGCTCCACAAAATGAACCTCCATAGGGTATTATACCTCTTGAGGCGGAGATTAGCCTGCATGCGTTGCGGAACTGAGACAGCGCGTTCGAGGTATAATTTAGTCACGCTAAAGATTTTGGAAGCAACGGCGCATAGTACCTATTAGCAGTTGGAGGAAATGAAAATGGCAATTACACTGAGCGAGCGAGCAGCGAAAGAGCTGCAAGGTCTTTTGTTAGAGAATGGGAAGCCGGAAGCGGGTCTGCGCATTTGGGTGGCAGGCGGCGGCTGTTCGGGTTTGCAGTATGGGATGGCGATTGATGAAGAGCAGCCGGAAGAGCATGATATGATCTTTCATTCTCAGGGCGTTAAAGTCTATGTCGATTCAATGAGCCTACAGTACATGGATGGCTCGGAGGTCGATTTCATTGAGGATACACTGGGAGGCGGCTTCAAAATCGAGAATCCCATGGCAGTGGGCGGTTGTGGCTGCGGTTCTTCGTTCCAGACCGAAGGCAGCGAGGGCGGCGGCGGTTGCGGCTCTTGCAGCTCAGCGCATTAAGTATTTAATATCGTCTGTAGACATGAGGGGGCAGTCTATTGCGACTACTCCCTCAGAAAAGAAATAGAACAGAGGCGTCGGCTTCGCTCGGCATGACAAGGCGAATAACTTATCTTTTCGCCTTTATCCCCTTCTGTGGATGAACTTCAGCGGCGGCGCTTGGTTACGTCCTTTGCCTTTGGGGTCGATTCCGCTGAGATAGAGCGCGGTCGCGTACACATGCCCATGGTTTGGCACAAATCCCTCTTTCGCCGGTTTCTTCCCTTCACGCAGATCGCCTAATCGAGGGTCATAAGCGGGGTCCATCGAGCCATCGGGCAGGATCGGCACCGGCATCAGCGTTTTTTCGCCTGCTCCACCAAACTGCGTGTTGCCTTTCACGTTGCCTCCCAAAAAAGCGCATGAAGTTACCTGCCAATGTTGACAAATATCTTGGTCATCGATCAACTGCTTTTTCTTGTCTTCCGGCAGATTCATTTTTAAGATGTCGTCTACTGTTCCATGAATCGAACGCCCAAACTCAGAATTCAGTACGATGGTCGAACAGTCGAAGTAGCTTTTGCCGGTCTTCCCAACCTCGGTCGTTTTCAACAATTCCACGAATGCCTTAAGCGGGTTCCACAAATGGCGCCGCATCATTTCGGTTTGGTCGGAT